>NZ_BALU01000035.1 GCF_000615285.1 Lactobacillus kitasatonis DSM 16761 = JCM 1039
AAGGCATCAACTGTCACTGATGTTGAATCAGCTAAGAACACTGGTGTTGAAAACATTAAGAACATTAAGGTTCCTACTACTTCTGCAACTAAAGATGATGCCAACAAAGATAATCTTCCATCAGGTAGTCAAGCAACAGATAATAATGACTCAACTAATGGATCAAACAGTACTACAAGTACACAGCCAACAGTAAATCCTAGCGTTGAAGATACTATTACTAAGTTCCTAATGCATGCGGCTTACTTATATGATAACCAAGGAGTAAGAATTAAAAAGCCATTTATTAAAGCTTATATAACAGTTGTAGTTGATAAGACCCCTGTAGTTATCAATGGAATCAAGTATTACAAGGTAGCTGGCAAAGATGAATATATCAAGTCTGGAAACTTTGATGGAACATTGAGAGTACTGAGACATAATGCATTTGTTTATAATCACAAGGGGAAGGTTGTTCGCATCAAGGGCATTAAACTCCTACTAAAGAAGTGGCGTTTAGTAAGAACTTATGGTGCTCCATTCAATATTAATGGTCATCAGATGTATCGAATTGCCAAGAATAGATATATTAAAGTTAAAAACTTCGAGTAATTAATGACCCATCAAGTTAAGTCTTGGATAAATTTTAGAAGTATTCTTTAACTGCATAGAAAAAACTGAATTTTTAGTTCAGATAGTAAAACACAGAAATTCATTATTTTTTAGTGAATTTCTGTGTTTTTTTATTAATTTGGAAGAGTCCACCAAAAAGGCGGGCTTTTTTATAAGCATTTGATTAATTAGCGGACAAAAAAGCAGTTTT
>NZ_BALU01000034.1 GCF_000615285.1 Lactobacillus kitasatonis DSM 16761 = JCM 1039
GTGATTACATTATTTTTATATGAATAATTACCATTTAGACAATTTTTTCGTGGTTTTATCTACGGAGAAGTTGCCTTTTTTGTTTTATATTCGATTAACTGGCTCTTGATATTAATTAGATTTAGAAAGTTCAGTATAATATCATCCATAAAGTCTTAAATTTCGAAGGCTATATATTGCCATGTTCTATTTAAATTAAAACGAATAGCAAGTAAATAAATTTAAGTATGAACGTAGTGATTATTTTTGATATTCAGTTTTATAGTTATGAGAATTGATAATTGATTTTAGCTGAAAGATATCATGATGAGATTTGCATATGGCTAGGCAACTATCTAGGTCATTAAAAAAGGGATTTTATTAAGGCCAACAGTATTCTGATATATTTCGATATGTCGTTTCTACTGCAAAGGGTATTTAAGTTTTTGATTCGGTAATGATAAAGGCGAAAATGTGATATGAATTCAAAATATATTATTCATATAGATGATTAGAGCTTAATTGAGTATGTAAAACGCAATTACAGTATTGGACGAATTAATGTTTTGTGCTCTTTTTGAATTAAGTTCGAAGTTATAGATTAATTGAAATAATATATAAAAAAGCATGCTATTTTCACAAAAAAGGTGAGAAAAGTGTGCTTTTTGAGTAATTTTTGAAAAAATTGAAGAAATTTTGCTGAAATTTTAGCCTAAAAATGAGTAGAATCCGAACAGTAAAACTTAAAAAGGGTAAATATGGGGATTAAATTAGTAAAAATTAAAGGATAAAAATAAAAAAATAGTTACAACACATCCAAGCGTATCCTTGTTAATACGAACGAAGAGGTAGACTTGCATAAGGAGGCAAAATAGGGTAAATTAATAAAGTCGCTTCGAGAGATGCGGC
>NZ_BALU01000033.1 GCF_000615285.1 Lactobacillus kitasatonis DSM 16761 = JCM 1039
ATACTTAGAATAAAAGAACACAAAAATAAGACTCCGGACCATTTAATTCGGAGTCTTATTTAATTTATATTAATAATTATTATTGAAAGTTTGAAACAGGTACATATTGCTTACCTTTACCAACTCTGTAGTAGCGCTTGCCGTTAGCAAACTTGAAGGATGAACCGTAAGTTGTAACAGTTGAACCCTTCTTAAGGACTTTCTTGTTAGCACGTTTGCTACCAGTTTGATAGATGTATGAATTCTTCTTAAGCATACGCTTAGTACCATCAATGTTTGCAGCCTTTACGTAATAGAAAGTATTATAAATTCTGTAATATTGGGTGCCATTGATGGTTACTTTGTTTGAGTAAACATCAATGTTACGGAATTGTCTGAATGCTTTGCCAGTCTTGTTACCGCTCTTGTCATACATAAGTGCTTTGTGCATAGTGAAGACAGTAGTCTTAGTTGCATCATCGTCGCCCTTGTAAGCACCAGTGAACCAACCAGTCTTAACAACTAAGTTTGAGTTTGAACTGTTTAATCTAGTGTATGAAGTACCGTCGATTTCAACAGTACCGTAAGTTGAAACTGGAGTACCTACTGGAAGAGTAATACCTGAATCTTCGACTTTGTTGCCATTGATTTGGTAAACACCAGCATTACTGTCAGTATCACCTTGGATAGATTGAACACTATTAGAATCACCAACAGTTACGTTGATAGTTACTGTAGTAGAAGAATTATTACTATCATTAGTTACAGTAATTGGAACTGGGTAAGTTCCTGCAATTTGAGTTTGAATATATGAAAGGTTAACTGAAACTGATGAGTTAGGAGTAGCAAAGACTCTTTGAATAGCATCAACATCAACTTGCCCATTTAGGGCAACGTGAGCAAATGATGCGTTACCAACATTAACAGTTGCATTATCATTATATGAAGTGCCATTATAATTAACTGCTGCGCTGACAGTTGAACTTGCGAGTAATGGAGATACGGCAAGTAAAGCTGCGGCAGCAACGCCGATAACTTTAATTTTCTTCATGAGATTTGGTCCTTTCTAAGATGAATTAATCTCTGATAACTTTTATCTAATTATACCATCTAGCACTTACATGTTAGTTATACGAAAATCAAAATGTAA
>NZ_BALU01000032.1 GCF_000615285.1 Lactobacillus kitasatonis DSM 16761 = JCM 1039
GTAAATTGCAATAATAAATTGAACACTTAAGCTGCTTGATAGATATGATCCAATTCTCTTTCAAAGATTTCATCTGGTGTATGATATGCCAATATTTTTCTTGGTAGCGAATTGCACCAGGTTTCAATGTCAATGATTTCCTGAAGAGAATAGTTATTGATGTAATCACCCTTAGGAATGAATCTGCGAATGAGCCCATTATGTCTTTCAACAGTGCCTTTATCGCAAGAAGTATATGGATCTAAGGTATTAGATACTTCCTCTAGATTGGAAAGATCCGCAAACTCTGAACCATTGTCAGTTGTAATTGTCTTGAAGATTTCATTCCAGTGCTCACTATACTGCTTATGTAGAGTTTGAAAAGCGCTCATAACACTGGCAGCTGTCTTGTCTGGAATACGCAAGATTAGAAACTCACGGCTCATTCGCTCAGACAAAGTTAGCAGTACTTGATCATCTCTAGTCTTATGTCCTAAGACTAGTTCGCATTCCCAGTGACCAAACTCTTTTCGATCATTAATCTCTTTAGGGCGTTCTTCAATGCTTCGACCTAATTTCTTCTTGTTCTTATGAACACGATGAATTTTAGTATTACGCTTTAACTTCTCAGGCAAATCAGAGTTTCTGATAGCCAACAAGCCTTGATCTACATAGTTATATAGAGTTCTAGTGCAGACTATTTGGTCGCTGCTAAATTCACCCACAGCCAAGCAGCGATTGGCACATACATCAAGTGACCAATTGTCTTCAAAGAAATGCTTATTGACATACTTGATAAAGTCAGATTTCTTCAAGAAGTCTGATTTGCGACCACAGTGGCGTCGGTTAGTCTGATAAACACTTTGACCATGATCAGCCTTGTAACGCTTCTGTTTGCCACGATAAAGAGTAACAGTGCCTCGTCTAACTTCGTAACTGATTGTAGAAGGCGAACAGCACAACTCACGAGCGATAGCTCTGATAGAGCGGCCATCCTTCAAGCGAGTTTGAATAATAACCCGTTGTTCAAATGATAAATGCTTTCCCTTTTGATGCTCAGGCATGATAGAATGTAAAGAGTCCATTTGTGACCTCGTTTCTGAATGTTTTGTGGTAATTACATTTTATCAAACAGGTCCAAATGGACTTTTTATTTTTCTAAAGTGTTCAATTTGATTTTACAATCGGCG
>NZ_BALU01000031.1 GCF_000615285.1 Lactobacillus kitasatonis DSM 16761 = JCM 1039
ATCCTTAAGATCTGAAGCTCTTACGAAGTAGTTAGCCTTTGGAGTTACAATTCTGTAGAATTGAGTGTCTTGGCCGTTCAACTTAGCAGTTACAACTGAGCCAAATACCTTAACTTGTGAACCAGTAGGGATGGTCTTAAGACCAGTAGCTTGAGTTGCAACACCGTTGTTAATTGCGTATACAGGTGCGTTGTTAACAACAGTCATAACCTTACCGTTAATGTCTGAAACGATAACTGGAACAGTTTCAGTAGTGGTCTTGTTAGCTGCGTTAGTAGCCTTAACAGTTACGTTGTAAACGCCAGCCTTAGTCAAGTCAACCTTGTCGCCTGAGTAATCAGCATTGATCCAAGCCTTAGTTGATGAGTTTGCGTCAGCTCTTAAGTAGTCGTATGGGTTCCAAGCTGAGTTGTTGCCAAGATCGTTTTGTGAAACGATGATAGGTCTAATGTAACCACCTGGAGTTCTAACTGGTTCCCATGAACCGTTGTAGTTACCCATAATTACTGGACTTACAGTGTCAGGAGCGTATGAGTTTTGGAATACAACGTTTGCAGTAGCACCGTTAAGAGCCTTTACGTTAATAGTAAATTGGGTTGAACCTGGCTTAAATGAAGCCTTGTCACCTGAACCAGTTACAGTGAAACCTGCGTGACGTAATTGTGAAATAAGGTTGTCGTCTGAAGTTGCGTTGTTCCAAACGTTCTTGCTCCAGCTTGCCTTTTCATTCTTGTTATTACGTAAAGTCAATACGTTTTCAATAGCAACCTTTAATTCAGCAAGGGTTACGCTTGAACGCATGTTACCTTTACCGTTGATGAATAATACATTGTTTTGATCGTTGTTAGCAACAACAGTAGCATCGTTAGCTAATTCACGACCGTCCCAACGTGCAAAGTAAACGCTTGAGTCAACACCTTCATTACTTACAGCAGGTTTTTCAGTAATGTTGTAGTTAACAGTTACAGTGAAAGTAATAACGTCGTTATCTGAGTCAGCCTTAGAAGCAAGTTGAGTCTTCTTGTTCCAGAACATGCCATTTGAGGTTGAACCATTTGCAGAAATAGTACCGTTCTTCCAGTTCTTGTTGTTAGCTACCTTGAAAGTAACGGTTTGTTTGTTGGCGTGAATTTCACCAGCATGTACATCATAAAGGTAAACACTACCTTTTGCGTTAAGTGATTCACCAACTTGTTCAGTTAAAGCATCTTGAACAGCTTGGTTAAATGTTGGTTGTGTACCAGCTGTTACATTAACATCTAATGAACCAGCATCTGCAGTGTTGTCGCTTTTAACAGTAGTGTATGCATTAACAGCGGCTTGTGCAGTA
>NZ_BALU01000030.1 GCF_000615285.1 Lactobacillus kitasatonis DSM 16761 = JCM 1039
CAATGTCATTAAGTTAAGACATTGACTAATCTGATGACACTTTTTGAGACATTTATCGAATTATTTTATTCGATAAATGTCTTTTTTTGATAGCACAAATAAGCCATCATAAGATAGCCGCTTTAAATTAATTCAAGCTGCTAGACGATAAGGAAAACCAACTACTAATTTAACTTTTAGATTCCGTTTATCTTTTCTTCCTGCTCGAATAGGCGTTAAATAAAATGCCATATCCAGCAGTAATTGTGTGAAACTTTTATCTGAATTATCACTTATACTAAAATATCGTCGCCAGATACAACAGGCCATTTTAAAATCTATTCGATATTGATATTTTCCCTGAGTATACTGTTTTGAGCTTGCAATTACTGATAAGCTCACAGCGTTATACATTGCAAAATGAGCGTATATTTCCATATAAACAAATTGATCTTTTTTAGAATGAAACTGGATGCCACTTAAATCATATTTAAGCTCCCTAAAGGAAGTTTCTATTCCCCAACGAAGGTGATAGATCTCTTTTATTCTAGCTAGAGGATATTCATTTCGATCCAAATTGGTGATGAGTACTTCCCACTCGTCGTCTGAACCTGGTGGATTGATTCTAAACTTGCAAACCCTGAATCTAACATCACACATATCCTCAAAATCCCACCGTTGATCTCTAGTGTTTTTAGAACGAACAGCTTTATAATGATGCTTTTTGTGAGGAATCATGTGAAGAAACTTTTCTGTATCTTTATGGGTGACGTAATAATAATGTGACGAAGTTACTCTGCATGATAAGTCAACATCGTATTCATGATTCGACATAGCCATAATTTCTTTAAAAGCACCAACTCCGGATTTTGATCGCATAACATAGTGGCAATATTTTAACCGATTGCAGTTTTCAATTAAATTAAAGCTAATATAGCCGCGATCCATCAGGACTAAGAAATCTTTTTCTTGTTGGGCTAATTTCTTTAACATAGTTAAGGCTGCCTCACGTTCATCCATTTTTTGTCTGGGTTGGATAACCATGTCTAAATATAATTTATTCAAGACATCATAAAGAGCATTTACATGAAGTTGACAGTATATTCGACCATCTTTACCTCGAAAAATATTTTCTGATTCGGGATTAAAAGGTTGATCAAAATCAGAGCCATCAATCGCAACAACTAAGTACTTATTATCCAATAATTGTAGTGTATTATTTGCCTGACTAAGCTCTGACATAATTTCTTTGAAGCATTCAGGCTTTAATTTAGCTTTTTGTTGTTCGAAGGCTGAAGCAGTCATTCTAGAATTCATGTCAGGAAAAGCATGAAAAATTTCCGAATTCAGGCTGCCAGCTCCCATG
>NZ_BALU01000029.1 GCF_000615285.1 Lactobacillus kitasatonis DSM 16761 = JCM 1039
GTTCTTCAATGCATCTGCAGGTACCCAGAAGTTTTCATTAGGACCAAATACTCTGTACATTTGAACATCTTGGCCATTGAGCTTCTTAGTTACAGGAGCACCATAAACAACTAATTGATGACCTGGATTTACAACTTCTTGGTAGCTTACTAAGTTAGCTTGAACCATTGCACCATTTTGTTCAGTGTAAAGGTTAGTGTTCTTAACAACGGTCATAACATTACCGTTCTTAGCTGATACGATAACTGGAACTACTGCCTTAGAAGTCTTACCAGCAGCATTGGTTGCAGAAATAGTTACACTGTAGAGACCTGGCTTAGTCCAATCTACATTATTATCTGTTGCAGTAATACTGATAAATGCCTTACTCTTATTGCTATTCCAAGCGCTGAACCATTCAGTTGGTTGGAAAGTACCATCATCATGTTGGCGAATGATTAATGGACGAACATATCCATTGGCATCAACTACTGCTGATAAATTACGTGGACGAACGTGGTTGTTTACTTTGTTTGCATCTACGCTACCTTCAACATTTGAATAATCTGCCAAAAGGACAGGTGCGTCTTGATCAACATAACCTGTATTTTGGAAATGAACAGTAATATCTGGAAGGCCGTTAGTTGAAACTACAATATGAAATGCTTTGCCAGCTGGGTCGAAGGTCTTATCAGCACTAACTGAGATACCTTGACGAGTCAATTGACCAATAAGATTATCATCAGTAGTTGCATGACCCCATACGTAAGTATCATATGCCTTTTCACTAGTCATACCAGCATTGTTCAAGGAAACGACTTTCATAATTCGCTTCTTCAAATCGCTTAATGAAGTCTTAGCTGAAAAGTTTGAATCTTCAGCATTTGCATAGTAGTTTTGTCCATTTGCATATGCATTTTCATCATTAGCTTCGAAGAATGCGCCATCTTTAATACGCTCTGCAACTTCTGCCTTAACAGGTTCTGTAGTAATAGTTACATACCAAGTACCCGCTAATTCAGTACCAGCATCATTTGAAGTAGGCATCTGTCTGGTAGAGTAATTACCTTGAATAATAGTCTTTCTTTGATCTTCGGTTAAGCCACCCCAGAGATGATTGGTCTTTAACTTAAAGCTATAGTTGTTAGTACCAACATTCTGAACATCAGTTACATCAAGTGCAGTTGAAAGCTTGTTAGCCTTTACAAGTGCATTCTTTAAAGCTTTTGCGATACCTTGGCTTGAGAGTTCAGATGGATTAACATAAATAGCATCTTTTGAGTCGCTTGGCTTAGTAAAGTGACCACCAGCAGCAGGTAATGCTGGGTAGGTTAAATTCCCTGCATCATTAGTAGTAGCTTGAACAGTTGAA
>NZ_BALU01000028.1 GCF_000615285.1 Lactobacillus kitasatonis DSM 16761 = JCM 1039
GAAGTGAATATTATGACAATTTTAAAACCTAAAGATGTCGCTGATCGTTTAGGAATAACCACTAGAACCCTCCAAACATGGGATCGAAAGGGTATTTTTAAAGCTAAGCGCTCTCCTACTAATCGCAGATTCTATACAGAAGATCAAATAAATCAATATTTGAGCCAAAATAGTCTAAGCTCAAATAAAAAACAAGTTGCTTATGCCAGAGTATCAACTTATGGTCAAAAAGATGACTTAAAAGATCAATTAAGCTATATTCGACAATACGCTAATGCACAAGGTATCGTATTAGACGAAGAAATAAGCGATATTGGCAGCGGCTTAAACTATAAACGGCAAAAATGGAATAATCTTCTAGACGAAGTAATGAACAACAAAATAGATAAAATTTATATTACTTATAAAGATAGATTTATCCGTTTTGGCTATGATTGGTTTGAAAACCTATGTAAAAAGCATGGGACTGAAATAATTGTTTTGAATAATATTGACACTAGTCCTGATAAAGAACTGGTTGATGATCTGATGAGTATAATTCATGTGTTTTCATGCAGACTATATGGCTTAAGAAAGTACAAGAAAAAGATTAGAGGCGAGTACTTAAATGACGATCAAGACACAAGTAGTTAAGCTAAAAGTTAATAAGACCATGCAAAAGCATCTTGATGCTCTATGCGACTATCGTCGATACTGCTGGAATAAAGGCTTAGAAACTTGGCAATTAATGTATGAAGCTCATACATTAAACCAAAAAGATAATCCCAGTCCTAACGAACGCAGAGTCCGTGATAAACTAGTCGCAAATAAAGCCGACTGGCAATATGATTTGTCTGCCAGATGTTTACAATTAGCGATTAAAGACTTAGCTAATGCTTGGAAGAACTTCTTTGATAAGTCACAACCTGATTGGGGAATACCTAGTTTTAAATCTAAGAAAGCTCCCAGACAAGGCTTTAAAACTGATAGAGCTAAGATCGTTAATGGTAAGCTTCGCCTTGATCGCCCAAGAAGCATTTCAAAAGAGTCTTGGTTTGATTTAAAAAGCTATGAAGCTCTAAAGATGGATGAAGTCAAAGTAGTAAGTGTCTTCAAAGAAAAAGATAATTATTATGCGGCTCTTCCTTATGAAGAAGAAATTGAACTAAAAGCTAAAACCCAGCAAAAGACAGCAGTTGATGTCAATGTTGGCCACTTTAACTATACCGAGGGGCAAATCAATATTTTGCCTGCTAAATTGCAAAAGCTTTATAAGCGTATTAAGCATTATCAAAGAATGCTGGCACGTAAAAGAGAAGTTAACGGTAAGTTAGCTACAAAATCAAATAATTACTTTGCAGTGAGAACCAAACTGCAAAGAGATTATCGCAAAGCAGCTAATATTCAAAACGATCTATTACAAAAATTTACTACTAAGCTTGTTAATAATTACGATCAAATTGTAATTGAAGATTTGGCAGTCAAAGAAATGATGATGACGCATGTAGCTTCAAAAGGAATGCAGAGATCACTTTTTAGCAAGTTTAGACGAATACTAACTTATAAGTGTGATTGGTATGGCAAAGAATTAATCTTGGCTGATAAAACATGCCCATCAACTCAAAGATGTGCTGCGTGCGGTTATGTCAAAAAAGGCGAGGAAAAGATCACTTTGCAGGGCAATAAAAAGCATGGTACCAAACATAATGAGTATGTCTGTTATGAGTGTGGCTACAAGAATGATCG
>NZ_BALU01000027.1 GCF_000615285.1 Lactobacillus kitasatonis DSM 16761 = JCM 1039
GGTACTACCCTCAAAACTAAACAAAGTTTCTCAGTGTGCTTCCGCTTGCTCTGGATACTTCTCTTAGTATTTCTACTCTCCATATCCTTCGCTTCCTTAGAAAGGAGGTGATCCAGCCGCAGGTTCTCCTACGGCTACCTTGTTACGACTTCACCCCAGTCATCTGCCCTGCCTTAGACGGCTCCTTCCCGAAGGTTAGGCCACCGGCTTTGGGCATTGCAGACTCCCATGGTGTGACGGGCGGTGTGTACAAGGCCCGGGAACGTATTCACCGCGGCATGCTGATCCGCGATTACTAGCGATTCCAGCTTCGTGCAGTCGAGTTGCAGACTGCAGTCCGAACTGAGAACAGCTTTAAGAGATTCGCTTGCCTTCGCAGGCTTGCTTCTCGTTGTACTGCCCATTGTAGCACGTGTGTAGCCCAGGTCATAAGGGGCATGATGACTTGACGTCATCCCCACCTTCCTCCGGTTTGTCACCGGCAGTCTCATTAGAGTGCCCAACTTAATGCTGGCAACTAATAACAAGGGTTGCGCTCGTTGCGGGACTTAACCCAACATCTCACGACACGAGCTGACGACAGCCATGCACCACCTGTCTTAGCGTCCCCGAAGGAACTCCGTATCTCTACAGATTGCACTAGATGTCAAGACCTGGTAAGGTTCTTCGCGTTGCTTCGAATTAAACCACATGCTCCACCGCTTGTGCGGGCCCCCGTCAATTCCTTTGAGTTTCAACCTTGCGGTCGTACTCCCCAGGCGGAGTGCTTAATGCGTTAGCTGCAGCACTGAGAGGCGGAAACCTCCCAACACTTAGCACTCATCGTTTACGGCATGGACTACCAGGGTATCTAATCCTGTTCGCTACCCATGCTTTCGAGCCTCAGCGTCAGTTGCAGACCAGAGAGCCGCCTTCGCCACTGGTGTTCTTCCATATATCTACGCATTCCACCGCTACACATGGAGTTCCACTCTCCTCTTCTGCACTCAAGAAAAACAGTTTCCGATGCAGTTCCTCGGTTAAGCCGAGGGCTTTCACATCAGACTTATTTTTCCGCCTGCGCTCGCTTTACGCCCAATAAATCCGGACAACGCTTGCCACCTACGTATTACCGCGGCTGCTGGCACGTAGTTAGCCGTGACTTTCTGGTTGATTACCGTCAAATAAAGGCCAGTTACTACCTCTATCCTTCTTCACCAACAACAGAGCTTTACGATCCGAAAACCTTCTTCACTCACGCGGCGTTGCTCCATCAGACTTGCGTCCATTGTGGAAGATTCCCTACTGCTGCCTCCCGTAGGAGTTTGGGCCGTGTCTCAGTCCCAATGTGGCCGATCAGTCTCTCAACTCGGCTATGCATCGTTGCCTTGGTAAGCCGTTACCTTACCAACTAGCTAATGCACCGCGGGGCCATCCCTTAGCGACAGCTTACGCCGCCTTTTAAAAGCTGATCATGCGATCTGCTTTCTTATCCGGTATTAGCACCTGTTTCCAAATGGTATCCCAGACTTAGGGGCAGGTTCCCCACGTGTTACTCACCCATCCGCCGCTCGCTTTCCCAACGTCATTACCGAAGTAAATCTGTTGGTTCCGCTCGCTCGACTTGCATGTATTAGGCACGCCGCCAGCGTTCGTCCTGAGCCAGGATCAAACTCTCATTTTAAAAAGTTTGAAATGACTTCATTTCGATTATTTAAGATCTTTGTCTCAAATTTATTGCTTGCGAATTGACTTCGCTTTTTGTTTGGGTTTTTACACCCGCACACTTTTAGCGAAACTTTGTTCAGTTTTCAAAGTACTACCTCCGTCTGGCTAAACCAGACGGCTTTTATATCTTATCAAACTCTCAAGCTCTTGTCAAGAACT
The DNA here is from genome assembly GCF_000615285.1 of Lactobacillus kitasatonis DSM 16761 = JCM 1039. Lineage (GTDB taxonomy): Bacteria > Bacillota > Bacilli > Lactobacillales > Lactobacillaceae > Lactobacillus > Lactobacillus kitasatonis. Next base: position 1,867 of record NZ_BALU01000027.1, read on the forward strand.
TTTTTGAATTTGTTTTTGTCGTCTGCTTGAGTTCTTCATCTCTCGCCTGACGACATTTAAATATGTTACCAGCTTCTTTTGCCTTTTGCAAGTACTTTTTTTCTTTATTTTTAAATTTCCTTTGCATTCGGCTTTTATTTAAGCTGT
>NZ_BALU01000026.1 GCF_000615285.1 Lactobacillus kitasatonis DSM 16761 = JCM 1039
TTCAAGTACTTTTCAGGATCAAGGCCATTTCTCTTGGCAGTTTCAATTAAGCTTAGAATAAAGCCACTTGCAGTAGCACCCTCAAAACTTTGAGAAAATAACCAATTCTTCCGGCCCATGACGAGTGATTTTACAGCGCGTTCGGCCTTATTGTTAGATAATTCTAAATTGCCATCAAGCAAGACATGCTCAAAAGTAGCTTGATGCTTGAGGGTATAATTAATGGCTCTTCCCAATTTAGAGCCTGGCAAAACGGTGATTTTATTTTTCTCACACCAGTTGAAGAACTCTTGCATCAGAGGCTTGAGCTTTGCTTGTCTTAGCTGGTAACGTTCTTGTTTGCTCAAATTCTCCCAGGTTTGTTCTAAGTAAAACATGCGATTGCAGTAGTTGAGTCCTTTTTGGGCAAGGGACTTTTCAGAAGCCTGTTGTGGTACGGCTTCGTGAAACTTTCTTCTAACATGAGCCCAGCAGCCAACTAAAGTTGCTTTCGGCAATTGCTCATAAGCCTGCCACATATCACAGTGCAAATAACCGGGATAGTTTCCTAAAAAGTTTAAGGCAACCTTGCCACTCCGGGAAGGATCATGATGATAGAGTGTAATCCCGTATTGATCATGTTTGCCTGAAAGGAAGACCCAATAGTAAGTCTTGATTGTTTTACTTTCTAAGACTGTGTAATAAGTTTCATCGGCATGTAAAATTGGCCGCATTAACAGCTTTTGCTTAAGCAGATCATACACTGGTTTAAAGTAGTATTGACTGCTTTTCAAATCCCAATAATTTAACATCTGTCTTGAAACTTTTAGTCCCATCTTCTTCCAGTCGCTTTCTTGGCGATAGTCCGGCACCTTCATTTCATATTTTTGATAAAGTGAATGAGCGATGAGTGAAGCTGAACCTAGACCATGGTTTAGGGGAGCTTTAGGTACTGCAGCTTTAATGATCTTGTCGCTATAATTTCTTTGACTGCAATATTTACATTTGTAAGCATGTTGGATATGGTCTAGCCTTTTAAGTTGAGCTGGGATAAACAATAATTCTTGGCGAACTGACTGCTTGCCTATCTCAATCAGTTCATGATGACAATCAGGACAATGCTTGTCGCCTAATTCATGGTGAACCTCTTCAGCTGGAAGGGCAGCTAGTAAGTCAGCACGCTTTCGTTTGTGAGCTTGTCTTTTATAAGTAATAGTCTGAACGGCGGCGTCGGGGACGTTCTCCGTCATCTTGAGCATCAGGTTCATCAAAGAGACTTGTTTGTCCATTTAAAGGCATTTGTTCTGAAGATTTGCCATAACGTTTTTGCGTTAAGTAAGCTACTTGTTCACGGAGGAGCTTGATTTCATCAGTTAAGTTTTGAATAGTAGTTGCTTGTTGTGCAATAATCTTTTCCAAATTTTCTTGTGACATGAGTTAAACTTCCTCCTAAATTTATTAGTTAAAAGAATATCAAAAAAGCGTGCGATGTCAAGTGTTAGTAGAATTCGCACGCTTTCGTGTTCTTTATTTTTGGATTGATTGCGAAGCCCTTCATTAGCCAGTCGACCTGCTCAGAAGATAAAGCTTGAACTTCATTTTGATTCCTGGGCCAGTTCAATTTTCCATTTTCAAATCTTTTGTATAACAGCCAAAAACCTTGTCCGTCCCAATAAAGGGCTTTGAAGCGGTCCTTGCTTCCGCCGCAAAAGAGGAAGACTTTGCCGCTAAAAGGATCAAGTTCAAACTGTTCTTTGACTAAAGTTGCTAGTCCATCAATGCCTTTACGCAGATCCGTCTTGCCGCAAACGATATAGACTTGCCCTAAGTCACTGAGCTTAATCATGGCAAGACTTTCTCAAGCAGCTTATTCATAATTTCAGTATCTAAACTACTGTAGAAGTTCAGTTCTAAGTCATTCTTCTTTAAACTAAGCAACAGATTATTGCGTGGTGGACGAGCCTTCTTAGGTTTAGAAGAGTGGCCAAGTGCCACAATGGGTTGTTGTTTTTCGATCATATTCTTAACCTCCATTAAATTGATGAGATTAGAATA
>NZ_BALU01000025.1 GCF_000615285.1 Lactobacillus kitasatonis DSM 16761 = JCM 1039
GAGCACGGCAGCTTCCTTTCCTCGCAGGCAGTTGCCCACCAACTACTTTCGGCGTTAAGAAGCTTAACTTCTGTGTTCGGCATGGGAACAGGTGTATCCTTCTTGCTTTCGCCACCGTACTCTTTTGAGCTACTACGCTCAAAACTAAACATAATCTTTCGCAAAAAACCTTTTCAGATCGCTTCGCTTTGGTCAAGTCCTCGACTGATTAGTACTGGTCCGCTCCATTCTTCACAGAACTTCCACTCCCAGCCTATCTACCTCATCGTCTCTGAGGTGTCTTACTGCTTACGCAAAGGAAATCTCATCTTGAGGGGGGCTTCGCACTTAGATGCTTTCAGCGCTTATCCCTTCCGCACATAGCTACCCAGCGATGCCTTTGGCAAGACAACTGGTACACCAGCGGTGCGTCCATCCCGGTCCTCTCGTACTAAGGACAGCTCCTCTCAAATTTCCTACGCCCACGACGGATAGGGACCGAACTGTCTCACGACGTTCTGAACCCAGCTCGCGTGCCGCTTTAATGGGCGAACAGCCCAACCCTTGGGACCGACTTCAGCCCCAGGATGCGACGAGCCGACATCGAGGTGCCAAACCTCCCGTCGATGTGAACTCTTGGGGGAGATAAGCCTGTTATCCCCAGGGTAGCTTTTATCCGTTGAGTGATGGCCCTTCCATACGGTACCACCAGATCACTAAGCCCGACTTTCGTCCCTGCTCGAGTTGTCTCTCTCGCAGTCAAGCTCCCTTATACCTTTACACTCTGCGAATGATTTCCAACCATTCTGAGGGAACCTTTGGGCGCCTCCGTTACACTTTAGGAGGCGACCGCCCCAGTCAAACTGCCCACCTGACACTGTCCCTGACCTGGCTTACAGGTCGAGGTTAGAGCATCCTTCAAACAAGGGTAGTATCCCAACATTGCCTCCTGCAAGACTAGCGTCCTGCATTCTCTGGCTCCTACCTATCCTGTACATGTTTAAAAGATACTCAATATCAAGCTACAGTGAAGCTCCATGGGGTCTTTCCGTCCTGTCGCGGGTAACCCGCATCTTCACGGGTATTATAATTTCACCGAGTCTCTCGTTGAGACAGTGCCCAAATCATTACACCTTTCGTGCAGGTCGGAACTTACCCGACAAGGAATTTCGCTACCTTAGGACCGTTATAGTTACGGCCGCCGTTTACTGGGGCTTCAATTCAAACCTTCGCTTACGCTAAGCTCTCCTCTTAACCTTCCAGCACCGGGCAGGTGTCAGCCTCTATACGTCATCTTACGATTTTGCAGAGACCTGTGTTTTTGATAAACAGTTGTTTGGGCCTATTCACTGCGGCTAACCACTCTCATGGCCAGCACCCCTTCTTCCGAAGTTACGGGGTCATTTTGCCGAGTTCCTTAACGAGAGTTCTCTCGCTCACCTTAGTGTTCTCCACTCGACTACCTGTGTCGGTTTGCGGTACGGGTATGTTCTCTCTGGCTAGAAGCTTTTCTTGGCAGTGTGACTACATCACCTTCGCTACTTTAACTTCGCTACTCTTCACAGCTCATGTTGCTGGTTAGAAGCATTTGACTCTTAACCGCACTCGCTGCTTGAACATCGATCCAGCTCGATGCGTGTTTCGCCTCCTGCGTCCCTCCATCGCTCATAACGATTGAACACAGTACAGGAATCTCTACCTGTTATCCATCGACTACGCCTCTCGGCCTTGCCTTAGGTCCCGACTTACCCTGGGCGGACGAGCCTGCCCCAGGAAACCTTAGTCTTTCGGCGGATAGGATTCTCACCTATCTTTCGCTACTCATACCGGCATTCTCACTTCTAAGCGCTCCAATTATTCTCTCGATTAACCTTCGCCGCACTTAGAACGCTCTCCTACCACGTGCTCTTTAAAACACATCCACAGTTTCGGTACTATGCTTAGCCCCGGTAAATTTTCGGCGCAGCGCCACTCGACTAGTGAGCTATTACGCACTCTTTGAATGATGGCTGCTTCTGAGCCAACGTCCTAGTTGTCTACGCAACTCCACATCCTTTTCCACTTAGCATAGATTTGGGGACCTTAACTGGTGATCTGGGCTGTTTCCCTTTCGACTACGGATCTTATCACTCGCAGTCTGACTCCCGTGTATGGATATATGGAATTCGCAGTTTATCTGGATTCAGTAACCCCTGACGGGCCCCTAGTCCAAACAGAGCTCTACCTCCATTATCCTCTCCACGAGGCTAGCCCTAAAGCTATTTCGGAGAGAACCAGCTATCTCCAAGTTCGTTTGGAATTTCACCGCTACCCACAACTCATCCCCGCAATTTTTAACTTACGTGGGTTCGGCCCTCCAGTGCGTTTTACCACACCTTCAGCCTGGTCATGGGTAGGTCACTTGGTTTCGGGTCTACGTCAACTAACTTTTCGCCCTATTCAGACTCGCTTTCGCTCCGGCTCCGTCTTTTCTGACTTAACCTCGCTAGTTAACGTAACTCGCCGGTTCATTCTACAAAAGGCACGCCATTGCACTTTAATGTGCTTTGACTACTTGTAGACACACGGTTTCAGGTTCTCTTTCACTCCCCTTCCGGGGTTCTTTTCACCTTTCCCTCACGGTACTGGTTCACTATCGGTCACTAATTAGTATTTAGCCTTGCGAGATGGTCCTCGCGGTTTCAACCGGGATTCCTCGTGTCCCGGCCTACTCAGGATTCTGCTAAGCGCGCTTGAAATTTCGCTTACGGGGCTCTCACCCTCTCTGGCTTACCTTCCCAGATAATTCTGCTATCTCTCACGCTACTACATCGCAGTCCTACAACCCCAAATGATAAATCACTTGGTTTGGGCTCTTTCCTCTTCGCTCGCCGCTACTAAGGAAATCGATTTTTCTTTCTCTTCCTGCAGCTACTTAGATGTTTCAGTTCACTGCGTATTCCTTTGCATGACTATCTATTCATCATACAATAATGCATCGCTGCATTGGGTTCCCCCATTCGGACATCTCCGGATCACTGCGTACTTACCGCTCCCCGAAGCTTTTCGTAGTTCGTCACGTCCTTCATCGGCTTTTAGTGCCTAGGCATTCACCGTGCGCCCTTTTCTACTTGACCTTACTCAAGAATTCTCTTCTCGGTCGCTCTACAATCTGTTCTCTTTGATTGTCTCGGTTTTTTGCTTGGATTATATTCAGTTTTCAATGTACTA
>NZ_BALU01000024.1 GCF_000615285.1 Lactobacillus kitasatonis DSM 16761 = JCM 1039
TTTGGATGAGAAAAACGCTTAAGCTTAGGGTAGTTCAATCTAGTCAGACTCTTTTCTATTAATATGTTTACAAGTCGAGTCTAACAAGATTGGGCTTTTTTTTGTTAACTAAAACGATATAACTAGCACCACGCGTATACAATTTATAAAGATGTATGCTAATTAATACGCATTACGTATGTTATTATAACGGTGTGCTCAGCCTTAATTATTTATCAAAACCGAAATTAAGTTATCGATATTCAATTAGTTATTAAACTTCAGGGGCAAAAATAATGATGAAGAGACTTGAATTTTTAGAAACTAAGCGGACACCGCGTTATAGTTTACGTAAGCTTAACGTTGGTGTGGCTTCCGTATTATTAGGAGTAACCATTTTTGGAATTAACTTTACAAATCATTCTGTAAAGGCAGCAACCATAGAAAGCGTTAAAACTTCCAATAGTTCACCAAACAGTAATTCGCAACAAACTTCAGCAGCTGTATTGACAACTGCTGAACAAACTAAGGGTATTAATGCAATTGGTGCAGTGAAAGTGCCTGATAGTCAAAATGATGCTAATAAGGCCATCGATGCTGCTCTTAACAAGAAGAATAGCGAAATTAATGGAGCAACCAATATTGATCAAACTACTAAAGACAAGTTGAACCAAGCAGCTACTGATGCAGCAGATAAAGCCCAAGACGCTATCAACCAAGCTACAACAAACAATGATGTAGCTACTGAGCAAACTGATACTCAGAAAGCAGCTAGTGCAACAGGAAAAGTTCAACAAAGTAGTGCAAGTAACAATGCAACAGCTAATAATTCTACAGAAGCTGCGACAACCTCAAGTACTAAAGCTAATCAAACAACTCAAACCGCAACTAAAAATTCTGATAATACAAAGGTTAGCTCTAATACAACTAACAAGGAAAATAGCCACCCAACTAACAAGACCACTAACACTCAAGTAGTAAGTACCATTGATAAAACTTTAGCAAGTCTCCTTACTAAATTACTAGCAACTACTTCCACAACTGGTAATTCGGCTAGTGATAGTTCAACTTTGCCTAAATCAGATCAAACGGTTACGAAAGTAACTGACCCAATGATGAGTGATTATCAAAATCGTGGTGGTAAAAATACCTGGATTGATCAGACAATTGCGCCAAGTTGGTTTGGCAGTCTTGGCACAGACTATGCAGGTAATGCTGAAAACGTAATTTTTGGTGATACAGGTATTATTAAGAACAATCCAGATAAGTACTTCTTTGCGGGATATGCTGATTTTTCAGAACATTATCACCGAATTATTTTATTTGCAAGAGGCCAAGATGCTAGCGATAAAAACCTCTATACTTATGTAGTCCACACGTATTCTGATAATGTTCAGCCACAAACAGAAACTCCAAATGAAACTGCTCCTGAAATTGAATATAAAGGTAAAGGTGGTAAAGGTGGTAGTACCTACAATTTACAAGTCCATAACTATAATGGTGAATCATTCTCTGTAGTCTTGAAGAACTTTAAATACGATAGCCAAGGTGGCTATGGTTTAACGCCTATTTTTGATCAAGGTATTTTAAATCCTGAATACAAGGACAAAACTGAAAAGGATTTGGATGGTACGAATGGTATCAACTATAAAGAACAGATTGTTGGCTGGTCTAGTGTAATCCCACAAGAAACTACCACCTCAGTAAGATATGTTGATCTAGAGACAGGTAAAGATATTGCTCAACCATTGATGGTTAATGGCTATGGTTATCAAGGCTTTAAGATTAATGGCGATGCGCCAAAAATTGATGGCTATACTTTAGTAAGCGGTCCTAAGACCCTAGGCTTGTCGTATGAAGATGGTATTATTGCACCTTATAAGGTAGGTAAAACTTATACGCAATACATTACCGATGATGTTTATGTAAAACAAACTGTTATTGATACTAATGGTACTGTAAGAGCAACTGCATATTACAAGGGACAACCTCTTGGTGCTAGTGCAAGTAAAATTTTAGGCCATGACGATAACAATGATTCAATGAGCTTTACGGCAGGTGGTCAAAGCTACACCTACAATAATCGCATCAACGATGTTGATGGTGCCATGGTTTACTACTACCAAAAAGTTGGTGAAGAAGGTAAAAGAAGTCAAAGTCAACTTCGTGTTCATTATATCGATGTAACTAAGGATACAGACGATAGTCAATATGCTCCTAGCGATGGTGTACCTGCAACTAATTCTATTAGTGGTAATCCTCTAACTTATACTGGAACTATTGGGGATACTTATGATTATGCTACTAACGCTAAGGCTCCAGAAGGATATGTATTAGTTGGTACTAGTCCAAATCTAAAGGGTACTTTTTCAAAAAGTGATCACGATGCCTATATTTATGTAAAAATTGATCGCAATGGTGCCAATGCTACGATCGAAAACTTAACGCATTTGAATAACGCCCAAAAGCAAGCAGCTGAAGCAGCAATTGATAAAGCTACTGATTTAAATACCATGAATCAAGCAACCAGCACGGCTACGACGCTTGATGGCGATATGGGTAAATTATCAGATTTAACTGCTGATTTAACTAATACTAATAACTATAAATATGCTTCGGATACACCAAAGTCAACTGTTGCAACTGATTGTACCGAAGCCGACGTTTTACTTGATAAAACTGCAGGTCAAAATGCTGATGATGCAACTGTTCTGAAGTTAATCGATCAAATCAATACCCATAAGAGTAGCTTGGATGGTGACACCAATTTATCAGCTGCAGAAACAACCATTAGTGGGCTTACCCACTTAAATGATGCTCAACGTTCAGCTGCTAACCAAGCGGTTACCAACGCAAGTGATTTGACTGGCTTAAAGACCGCAGTTGGCAATGCCCAATCAGTCGACTCAGCAATGAGTGATCTGCAAACCGCTGTTAATCAGGCTAACGAAGCTAAAACTACCAATAATTATTTGCAAGCAAGTGCCAATAAACAAGATAACCTTAATTCTGCGGTTCAAAATGCTCAAGCTGTTCTAGCAGCAACAGGTGCAAATGATTCAGCTAACCAAGTAAAAGCTCTTACCAAGTCAGTAAAAGATGCAGTTGATGCTTTGGATGGGGATGCAAATACTAAGAAGCAAGCTTTAACAAATATTGATGACGTAGCAGAAGCCGCAAAGCAGGCAATTGATAAGACTAACGGTATTACTGACAGTGAGAAACAAGCTGCTAAGGGCCAAGTTGATGCCGATGCTCAGGCCGCTAAGCAAGCTATTGGTCAGGCTAAATCTAATAAAGCTGTTACTGATGCAGTCAACAACGGAACTGTA
>NZ_BALU01000023.1 GCF_000615285.1 Lactobacillus kitasatonis DSM 16761 = JCM 1039
CAAAAATAAGGAAGCTCCACATCTTTATGCCGCAGCGATGCCCGCCCGTCACAAGTCATTACCGAACTTTACGATATATCAATCTATGCGTCTGCATATCCCTACATAGCAATCAATAATGATAACTCTATATCGCTCCCGACATTCAATTAATGCCCATATGCGTCAAATCTTACTCCATTGGCTGTCCAGTTCCTAACATATCTACATCAGTTCAAATGCCTAGATTACTCCAGCGCTAACTCTCCAATATGCAATAGCTCATCAGTTTAAATGTAAGACCGATTTTGCCTGCCCACTTCTTTTTTATTTCAATGGGGGCTCCGAGCCTTACCCCCTGCGATTCCTGCCCATCTGGTAATGAAGAAACGAACAGGACCGGCGCCTTTGTTAAACCTGCGCGCCCAACAGGAATAATTTTAATCCGCTAATGGTGATTAACCAAAGCAGTAAAAAAGCTGTAGCCAAATTCATTGACCACAGCTGTGTTAATCATCATTTTTAATCTTATATCTAATACGTCTATCAATAGTGTCGTAGAAAACATCATTAATTAATTGAAAAATATTATCTACCTTGCTAGAATATACCTATAAGAAAGTTAAAAATCACTTGTTGATTAGGCTTTGTAATCAATGAGCTTGACCCGTTATCGATATTGGCGTATCAATAATGGGCTTTTTTATTGCTTTCAAATATTTAATTGTTAGTTCAATTATAAAGCAGTTTCATAGTATTTAAAAGTCAATCATGCACAAAAAATGCTGAAATTGCTCTATTAATTACAATCTCAGCATCTTTTTTACTATTTTTTGTTGATTTTTGACAGTGCTTTTTTTATTTTTGCTTTTGAGATTGAGTAATACTCTGTCTTAATCTGGTATGTATCATCACCATTTTTGACGTCAAACGATCTATAATAGTCGCTATCTGCCAAATCAAAATCATCTTTGACATCTTGTTTAGTGGCTATAATCCGCGTTGGCTGTACAATACCCTTACGCGAGCGCCTGTAAATCTGCATACCTATCGGATACAGGCTTAAACGTCCACCTTTGATGATTTTTTTAGTTTTGTCCTTATGGTTAAGATCACCATCCAAATTGTTTAGATCGACATCAGTAAGATAAGCCATAACATAGGCACTTACGTTGTCTGCATCTGATAACCTACGGACATTAACAAAGCCTTGCCCCCAAGCAGTTGCCAAATCACTGTTAGCAATGTACAGCCGTGATCGGTCGCAAGTTTTAAGCAACAAATGTGCATGTAATGACCCAGACGCCTGTGGCTCAATAACAACAATATATGCCAAATCCTTACCAGTTATACGACGCAAGCGACGGATAAGGCGTTTAAAATCATCATATAAGCGTTTGCTGTCCGTCATCGGACTATCCCTGTACGTCAAGGTTATCCATAACTCAGAGAGTCCACCGGCAAAATTTGCACCAATCAAACGTTTTAAACGCTTAAAAGTACTACGTAAAGACTCGTAATTTTTGGGGTCTGCCCGATTAACAACGTGCTTAATCGTTTTAATCTCACCAGTTACTATATTAACCATCTCGTCCTTATTAACCTTGCGCATTACAGGATTAGTGCCCAAAGCAGTTGACATCTCAATTGTGTCACCGTAGTGATAAGCGCTAACTACTTGATCATTTTTGATAGCATTTTTAGACTTTTTTTGCATAGACAAATTAGGTGCTAAAGTATTGAGTTAATCAAGTTAAAGATTAATTTTGAATTGGTTGAAGAGATGGAACTTTTACAGAAAGCTGATTTCTGAAATCGCCCCATATAGAAACCTTATCAAATTCATTAGCTACAAAAGTAGTTTGAAAAACTTTCCAGCCATTAAAAGCTGAAACAGGCTTACGAACCTTGAAAGTGATGGATTCTCCTTGATTAATACCTTTTTGATCATTAGGGTAAATTGTTGAGTCAGAAAATATGACTCCTGTAATTTTAGTCCCGACTATCTTCATAGTGTCGGGATTTTCCCCTTCTCTCCACTCTTCCGCCTTGGTAAATAAAAATTGCTTGTCTGCAAAGAAAGCTTCCGCATCAAATTTTTGGAAACTACTCAAACTTTTTAAACTCATTATTTTTATCCTTTCTAATCTTACTGGCTGCCGCCTCGCTATCGCCTTTTGGCGTGCGGGCGCCAGCTATTAACTTAATCGCATTACCTTATACTTTGATCTTGAGATATACCCTAAACCTAGGTTTTGATGATTTATGAAATCTTGAAAACTTGATCTTGTTAATCCCAATTCCAAAGCTAAATCATTCGCAATTTCATCTAGCTCCCTTAAATCGCGTCTAGCACTAACATTTTTAGGTAATCTGATAAACAAATACGCTTCCCGTTCAAACACAACCACAAAACTTAACAATCGAATTGAATTATTATATTTTTGAATCTGCGTTCGTGCTGTAGGGAATTTGGAATCATCAATTTGAGATACTAATTCTTTTTGTACGAATCTAGTTAATTGAAGAGATCTCTTATATAAGAAGTGCCCAGATATCTTACTACTGTAGGCTTTTGGGACTTCCTGCATATTTGCAATATGTATAATCGCACCAACAACAATCACTAAATTTAAGATTAAAAGAAATATTCCAAATACTGATCCAGAATTTTGCCATAGATCAAAGCCAACAAACCCTAGTAACAAAGCAAAGCCAACAATACTGAGGCTTACGCCAATTTCAAACGGCTGTTTGCTAATAAAACTAAAATTGTCAAAAATAGTCTGTATTTTTTTATTTTGATTCATCTTAATTCACCAACAAAAGGTGCTTTAAAAGGGACAATGTTACCATCACCATTTGTGATAATGCCGACTCCAAGCGTTCCATAATTATCCTCATCCAAAATCAAGTTATTGATTGCATCTTTGTCTAATTCTTTAAATAAGAATTGAGCATTTTCAGTATTTATCCTAGATGCCAGCAAGACTTTAACTCCAAACTCGAGTCTTGCTTGAGAACTTAGAGCCCCATTTGTGCCAGCTAAAAAACTTTGAGAAGCCATTACAATATGAATCTGAAATGAAGCACCCATCAGCAGTAACCTATCTAAAAGCCGAAAATGTATAGTTTTAGTGTTAGTATTACCCATTGCGGGAATGGAAATTCCTTCGTCAATGAATACAAAAACATCTTTAAATTTGGCATTGGGCTGTTTTTTTTTGCGTAATGCTCGCCGTTGCATTAGATCAATTACAGATTTTAACTGTAAACACACGCTATCAATAAAACTATTTTCCGACTTGGTAAAATCTGGATAAATATAAATCCCATCTAACTCCAAAGTTGTTGTTCTCAAATCTGGATCTAATTTTGGATCAATAATAACCAAAGGATTGCTTTCATCATCAAGTGCACCATTTTTTACCGATAACATCGAGTAGCTATGACAATTTATAGCCAAATATCGCAAAAATGTTGTTTTACCACCTCTAGTAGTTGACTGAATAGCCACATGAGGCGATAAACTAGGTATCCAATAATAATCATCCATTAAAGCAATCGCCAATTTTGCTCCATTAGAAAATACATTAGTATCTTTTAAACTACTTATACGTAGTCTTTCATATATCCCAAAATGGAGATCAAAGGCTAACGCTCTCGCCGATTCTGGAGGTTGCTCCAAACGTGGGATTAATGTAAGCCCTGGTTTATGTTTGACCACAAATGCCGGGTATAATACAGAACTAATAATTTGCTCTAACTTATTTTTTAAGTCAATATTAAGGATTAAAGTAGAAGGTTCGTTCAACCAAACCAAAAGCTTATTTTTAGTTAGCTGTATTCCTACAGTATTATTAAACGTGTTATCAGTATCGCCAAGTTGGGCGTCAATAGCTGACCTTATTAAACGACTGTAAGCATCTATTACATCGTCAACATTATCCATGCTAATTCTCCTACCTATCTATATGGTCAGCATTGAACTGCAACAATGCTATTTGCATTTCTGCAACGGATTTAAATAAATACTGCAGTTGTTCAGGTTCAACAAATTCTGTTGTCTGTCCGCTCACCAATGCATAAGCATCTGTTTCATGCTTTATTGCTTCCATCAATTTTGACTTGTCTTTTGCCAAAAATTCACGATTATCATTAATTGTACGAGCGCAGTTTAATGACAGTCCCCGTAATTTATGATCTTTCAAAGCATGCATTAGCTTAGACAAATCCCAACGCGAAGAAGCCTCGTTAATAGTTGTTATTAGTGCATTATGAAAATCTACAAAAATCCATAACAAATTATGATCATCCATAGTAATCCTCCTTATCTAGTTAGCACTAACTTAGCAATTCCTTACCTGTTGAGCTAACAACTAAAGAATAAAATATTTATTGCGTTTATATGATTTAACTAAAAAATAAGCAAAATGCTAAAAAACGTTCTAAAATGCTGATATATCAGGCTTTATAACCATTTAGTCACTAATACCACTCACCCTTAAAAGCTTGATATACAACTAAAAACAAAATTTTAGAAGTCAAAAAGATCCTCATTCTGCTTTATATAGAAGCAGAAATGCCGAAAAATTAACATTTTCAAAGTATTTTTCAAGTAGTCATAAAATAGCAATTTTCCAGAGAATATCTACAGGATTTTAATAAAAATGACGTTTGAAACGTCAAAAAAGGCACATTTTGACTTATTAAAAATATCGTTTTGTATCGATTTTCCGATCAAAACAAGCAAGAATGTAATAATTTTTCTATTGTTTCTAGTCATGAAATGATATAATTTAAATAGCGATAAGTGTGTTCAAAGAACACAAAAATACCCCGTAAGAAATTCTTACGGGGTTATTTTTTCTTACTTTACATAATGCCAATTAGACGCAGTTCGCTCATAGCAGGGGCTATAGAACTTACAAAAAGTAAGTTTGTGAAATTCTGGCTGTATACAATAAAATAAGCCGTCAAAACGTTGATATATCAGCGTTTTTATTTTTGTAATTTTTCAAAATCCGCGAAATTTCACAAAGTCAGTATGTTTCATTTTTTGTTATTTTTGGCTATTTTGAAAATGCTTTTGACGTAAATACAAAAGAAAAAGAATAATATAAAAACCGCTTTAGATCTTATTCTAAAGCGGTTTTTGCTTGTAGATTTTTATCTATGAAAGCCATTGTTTGATAATAAGATTATAACTATCTATTACCTTAATATCCACAGTCGAATAAGATGGCATCAAACTTGTCTCTAAATATTCATCCTTATGTGTTCGTATAATAAGACCTCTACTTAATTTCTTTTTGTTTAACGCTCTTGCAAGTAAAGTTTTTGTTTCTTCTAAACTTTCATTTTTAGTTTGTATCTTTACAAGGATAAGTTGATCATTATCCAAATCATTAATAATGCCATCAATACTCTTATTTCTAAAGACTGGCTTCGCATTAATACTATGCAGTAGATTCAAAACCATTTCATTTTTAGTAATATATGAAGATACACCTTTTTTTAACAAACGAGATTTAGTTTCAATAGGATTTGCTAACCTACTATTTGTAATATTAATAGCATCCGCTGACACATCAAAGCCAATAAATTCACGGTCAAGCAATTTAGCGGCTACAAGGGTAGTACCACTACCACAGAAAGGATCTAGTACAACATCTCCTGGATCAGAACCTAACCGAATAATCCTTTCTAATAATGCTAAAGGCTTTTGAGTAGGATATCCTACTCTTTCCTCAGCTTTAGGATTCAAGTACGGAATATCCCACACGTTAGATAATGGTACTCCCTTTTTAGCTTTAGGCGCTATTGTATTTCCATTGTCGTCCCTTTTATAAACTGTCTTATTATTACTGTCACGTACTCTTTCTTGTAAAAGTTGGTCTACATTAGTAGTAGGAGAATAATCGGTATAGATACGGTTAAACTTAAACTTACTAGTTTTGCTGTAAAAAAGAATAGTTTGGTGTGCGTTAATTAATCCTCTTTTAGAATTAGACCAGCGTTTATAAGTCCATATTATTTCACTTTGAAAATTTGAGGAGCCAAATATTTTCTCCAAAATATCTCTAAATATATAAGAGGCATTATTATCACAATGTACAAATATATTACCTGTTTCTTTTAAAACTCTATGAGCTTCTTTTAGACGTTCACTCATATATTGGATATACTGCTCTTTAGAGTCCCAGTTATCATTAAAACTAATATCCTTATCGCTCTTACTTGTTGATCTATGTCGCTTATTAGTAAAAAAAGGTGGATCAAGATAAATAAGATCTACAGAATTAGTTTTCAATCTGGACATTTCAACTAAGCAATCGCCTTGCTTGACTATCATTAATGTTTTTTCCTTTCATTCTCTGTAGCAATTCGTTCAAGTATTTCCTTTAAATTTACACCAGTGTAGTTATGAATATATTGCCATGCAGCATCACCAGCATAGTATTTACCACCAATGCCATGATACAGTGTCTCTAATGTATCCTGTATTTTCTTCGATTGCTCTCTATTAGGTCGGAAAAACATCACCCTAATTGGTATATACCCTGCATTCTTAATAACTTTAATTCGAGTATTTTCTTTAAGAACGTGATCGCCATCTGTTGTAGCATCTCTCCACTTAATCTCGTGAGCATCACTGTTAACAAGACAATCTATCTCATACTGTTTAGGTCTTTTTCCGATTGTGTTAGGAATTTTTACCTTTTTAGCATTATTTACGCCATACTTGTCAACAAAACACAAGTGGGCAGCATCTTCCATAAACGAGCCAGCATATTTATATAAAAAACGTCCTTCGTTTTGATAAAGATCAATGGCATCGCCTTCCTCTGCAGATATACCTAATACTCTATAAACCAAATAATGCTCTTTGTTATCCAACTTCATCTCATTCTTACGCTTGTCCATTCTAGTTTCAAGTTCTGCAGAATAACTCCCCGCAAGATGTTCTATTGCAGTCTCAATCCCCTTATGCTGCATTTCTTCTATCGCAAACTCTAATTTCGATTTTTTTGTCATATTACAAATACTCCTTACTTACATGAACTAATAAAACTTTATCAAATTTAAATCAATAGTAATATAACCAATATCGATAACCTAAAACTTACGAGTAATACGTTGCCAAAGTGATGCATTTTCAATCTTATCAACTTTATCTTGCAACTGAGAGCTCATCTCAGCAGTATCCAACAGCTTTTGTTGCGAATCTTTCAACTGTTTAGTCTGTTCAAGAATTTTTGCCTGCAATTGTTGTTGCTGATTATTCAATTGCATTTGTTTATCGTTAAGATCTTTAAAGTCATCTGCATACTTTTCGATCTTCTTGTTTAATCTTCGAATTTCTTCATTCTTCTTTGAAATTTCATCATCCTTCTTCGAACTAATTCGATTTAATTCTTCGTTCTTATCTTCTTTATCTTTACGAAGCTTGTCATTCTGCTTCTTAAGCTCTTCTATTTGCCGAAGAAGTCCTTCATTCTCTTCATTGTTCTTCGAAGATTCTTCATTTATCTTTGGGCGCAGTACACCAACTATCTTCTCAACATCAGAATCATCAATTAAAAACTTGTTTCCTTGCTTACTAACTTTAATATTCTGACGTTTAATCTCATCTCTAATTCTTTGTTTTTCTTTAATCAGATCATCAGGCGAAGTACCTAATATATCAGCAATCTCACGAACTGTCTTACCCATAATCAAAACTCTTTCTTCAAAATCTTCGAATATCTTTGAATATATTCGAATGAATTCAAATTTCTTCGAAGACATCTTTAAACCTTTTTAATTAACTTTAACCCAACTCGCACCACCAAAAAAGTAAAAAGAACTTGAAAAAGCAAGTTTAGATTTTTATGCTGTGCGTTTGTTAGGCTCCAGAGCATGGAATTTCCCTATCG
>NZ_BALU01000022.1 GCF_000615285.1 Lactobacillus kitasatonis DSM 16761 = JCM 1039
CATGTTTAACTTTCTGATAAATATTATGGCAAATATTTCTATAATATTCTACAAATTTCCATATTTTTGTTAGCAGTTAATCAGCTCCTGCTTTACTTAGAACAGCTTTAGGTAAACGCACTGCTAGTGAGTTACCCCATTGTTTCAATTCCACAGTGTTCATATTAAATACCTCTTAATCTCTCTTAGCTTACTTACATCAACAGTAAAATCTTACAAACAAATTATTTTAAATAACCACCTACATTAGTTTTATCAATTCACATATCCACACACATTATAAGCTATAAATTAAGGTAAATTTAAACTATTCTTTTCAAAAAAAGATATAATAATAGCAAATAAAATATTGATATTTTCAAGGGAGGAATATCCATGAAACTCATTAAATCAATCAGCTTAGCTGCTGCCGCATTATCTTTAACAACACCAGCTATTGCACTTGTAAATCCATCAATCACTACTGCTCAAGCTGCTACTAAAAAGTCAACTGGCACAATTACTGTTGGCAATAACAATAGTATCTAATCGGTGTCTACAATGCTGCTGGCAAACAAAAGAATCAAAAGATTAAGAACGGCACTACTTTTAAATACTACGGCGCTCCTAAGTTAATCAACTATGAATATACTTATAAGATTGCTAAAAACAAGTACGTTCCGACTTCCGCAATTTCAGCATTAAACGGCAAGAGCGTCTTATATATTGCTAATAATTCATATGTTTACGACAAAAATGGTAAGCGCGTAACTAAGAACTCTAAGCGTGTCTTATTGCGTAGATCTCAAATTGTAAACTACACCGGCTCGATTAAAACAGCTGCTAGTGATGCATACCGTTTCTTAGTAAATGATGGCAAAAAGATGGCTTTATCAACTAAGACTATTAAGGGCCACCAATATTACAGCATCGGTAAAAACGCATATATCCGCGTATCTAATGTAAGTTACGTAAATAATGAACCATTATATGCCGCATACCAAACCGTAACTTTAGATAAGCATAGCAATGAATCTAAAGTCCCTGTTTACGATGCCGAAGGTAAAACAGTTAGCCAAGAATTAACTGCTGGCAGCAAAGTTAGTGTTGACCGCACTAAGACTATTAAAAATGGCGACCAAACTTTGATTTTATACGGCATTAAGGGTCAAAAGTCATACATTGATATGAACGACATTGCAACTATGCCAAACTTGGCTGTTACAACAGAAGAATAAAATTCAATAATTAATTTAAATTTAAGGCCAGTCGAATTTGATGCGAACGCCAAATTTGGGACATATTTTAGATCACTCTATTTTTAAAACCATATTTCGATATTTTATCGGAGTATGGTTTTTCTACTGTCTTGATACTATCATAATTGTAGTAATAAGATGTACTCTTGGTGCTAATTAAAGCTTGTCCATCAATACACCATTATATGTTAATATTGTCATTTCTAAGCGGTTTGAAATCCTACTAAAATGCGTATTCTATTTTCCGCATTATAATAAGCTAAAAGTGAAAAAATACTTTCATTTATCCTTCCTAATTTTTATCAACTTACGATCGTTATGTTCCTTAGCACCTTGCATATTCTGCTATATAGAGTTCAGGGCTCTGACTCTTATTTGAAACGATCATGCAAGTCCTAAGATTCCTCATTATTGCATATATTTCGAGTAGTTCAATTTGATCTGACTTATCTCTATTATGTTTTAGGTATCCTAAGATCTAATCTTTTTAATTTTATTTATATTTTTTAACAAAAATAAACAAAACCATTTGCTTTTTTAATAATCATATAATAAAATTCAAATATAATTTAATAAAATTTCTTTGGAGGTGCGCTTTATCATGACTAAAGCAAGAAAATATTTTGGTGCATTAGCACTTATTTCTGGAGCAACTTTAAGTTTAGTTGCATGTGGTAATAACAAACATACAAACAGTAGTAATGCAAATAAAACTAATCATAAGTTTAGCGAAACTGTTCCTGTAAAAAGTATTAAAAAAGGAGGAACTTTAACCTATGCTCTTGAATCAGACAGTCCATTCACTGGTATTTTCTTACCAGAATTATCAGATACTTCAATTGATAGTGAGGTACAAAGCCCAGGTCTAGAATCTTTATTTTCAACAGATGATCAATATAAGATTAATAATAAAGGAGCTGCTACTTTTAAACTAAATCGGAAAGCTAAGACTGTCACAATCGAAGTGAAAAAAGGAGTTAAGTGGTCAGATGGTAAGCAAGTGACTGCTAAAGACGTTGAATTTGCTTATGAAATTATTGCAAATAAAGACTCTAAATCACAAAGATATACTGAATCTTTAGCTGATATTGTTGGCTTAGCTGAATATCATGAAGGTAAAAGCAAGAAAATTTCTGGAATTGAAATGCCTGATGGTGAAAATGGACGCAAAGTCGTACTCCATTTCAAGCAAATGAAGCCTGGTATGCTTCAATCAGGTAATGGATATTTCTGGGAATGTGCTGAGCCCTATCATTACTTAAAGGATGTACCTTTTTCAAAGCTTTTATCTAGTGACAAGGTCAGAAAATCCCCACTATTTTTTGGACCATTCCGTGTATCTAATATTGTTCGTGGTCAATCTGTTTCTTGGGAGCGTAATCCTTATTACTGGCGTGGTACACCAAACTTTAAAAAAGTAGTTGCATCTGTTGTCAGCTCCAGTTCTGCTACCCAAGCCATTAAAAGTCATAAATTTGATATTGCTGATGTGGTTAATACACAATGGGATCAAACTAAGAATGCAACTGATACTAACTTTATTGGTGAAGTTCCACTTAGTTATAACTACTTAGCTTTTAAAGTGGGTAAATGGGATAAGAAGCTAGGAAAGAATGTTGAAAATAAGAATGCCAAGATGAATAATCCAGCATTACGTAAAGCAATGGCCTATGCAATGAATATTGATGCTGTTGCTAAACGCTATTACCAAGGATTAGCATTCCGTGTTAATACTTTGATCCCAGAACAATTTGGTGACTTTTCCGATAGTTCAATTAAAGGTTACCCATATAACTTGAAGAAAGCCAACCAATTACTAGATAAAGCCTGATATAAAAAGAAAGGCGAATTCAGAGTTCAACCTAACGGAAAGAAGCTTACTATTAATTTAGCTGTTAGAAACAATGCTACTACCGCAGAGCCCGTATGGCGTAATTATATCCAACAATGGAAGAAAATCGGTTTGAACGTTAAGTTTGTTGGCGGTCGTCCAATGGAATTTAACAATTGGGTACAAGCAGTTCAATCTGATGATCCAAAAATTGATGTCTTTGAAGGTGGCTGGTCACTTTCAAGTGAACCTTCTCCTAATGATCTTTATAGTGCTGCTGCACCATATAATATGGCACGTTTTGTTTCCCCTGTACAAAGTAAGCTTTTAGCTGATATTGACTCAGAAAAAGCTTTCAACCATAAGTATCGTGTTGACGCATTCAGAAAATGGCAAAAATGGATGTACAATGAAGCCTATGTTGTACCTACCACTAATTCATATTCAATCACCGCTGTTAATAAAAAAGTAACTGGATGGTCACTTAAACCAAGCGCAACTAACTGGTTTAGTGCAGGTTTTGTAAAATAAACATTACCTAACTGTCTTGCCTAATAAATATCTTTTCTAAAATTTACTTTAGTTAATTTAAAAAAATGCTACTAAATCTGACTGATTTGGTAGCATTTTTCTTGTGTATCACGTTATTAATGAAGGAATTGACTATCAATTTTTTCATGTGAGCGTACAGATATCTAGTCGGGCCAAATGATGGATAAACCTGCAACACAGACAAAGACTTGAAGGAAAGCGTAAAACTAAAGCAGAAGCTATGAAACAATGACACACCCGCGAACAGAGTTCGCAAGTTTCAGAAATAATTAATGTCTCGTTCAGATAATTTAGACATAACAAAAGCCTCGAAATTATAGTCCAAATTTCAGTTGCTTACGTAAATTGTGATAGAGCTTTTTGCCATAAAAAATAGCGAACCACTACAGATTCGCTATTTTCTCTAAATTTACGACTTATGCATCAATATCTGGAGCTTGACCAAGTTCAGCCGTTAACATCCAAAGCCGCTTTTCAAGATCAGTATGGAAACCAGTCAAAATATCATTAGTAGAGTAATCTCCTTCTTTATCAGAAGCTTCAAGCGCTTCTTCATAGAGCTTATCTAAATAACGATAGCCTGAAATGATCTTTTCAAGTCTTTGTGTATTAGTGAAGTTCCAACTCCCCTTTTCACCAGGAATTTTATTTAATTGAACAACTTCCCTTAAAGTGGCAACAGGTGAACCATCGATGGTAATTAGTCTTTCTGCAAGACCATCAATCTGATCATCTAGTTCATCCATTAAGTCATCAAGATATGGATGCAACTTCAAGAATTGACTGCCGCGCATATACCAATGGTGACGGCGAACAATCATGTGCATATGCAATAAATTAATGACTAATTCATTTAACTTTTCTTTTGTTTCTGAATACTTCATATTGGGACCTACTTTCATTAAATTAGAATTTAGCCCAGCCTAAGGCATGTTGGGCCGCCAAGTTAAGTAGACTCCATTGGCGGTCAAAACTTGGTGAGAAGAAGAAATCTTGTTCTGCAAGATCTTCTAAAGTAAGTCTATGGCTAATAGCTAAACTGAGGACATTTCCTTGACCTGTTAAATCATAAGTAGACATTACTGCCCCACCTAAAATTTGGTGGTTAAGCTTATCAAAGGTCAATGCTACATAACCTAATGGGTTATCTTCATCTGGGATGAAGTCAGGACGTAAATGATCTACATATACACTGGTTGTGGCTTCAATTCCAGCAAATTTTGCTGTTCTTGAGTTTAAACCAGTTACTACTGCATGAACATCACCGAATTCTAATAATTGTGCACCAGCTAAGCCGTAGAATGGACGAGCTGGCTTTTCTTCGAACAAGTGATTTACAAGATATTGTGCTTCATGTCTAGAAGCGGTTGCTGAAGGAATAGGGATATTTTTATTAGCTGGAATTGAATATGGCCAAATTGCGTCACCAACTGCATAAACATCTGGTAAGTTTGTTCTAAAGTATTCATCTGTTAAGATGTAACCTGCTTTATTAAGCTTAACCGTGTCTTTTAGCCAATCAGTATTTGCCTTAATACCTACAGTAATAATTACTAAATCAGTAGCAACTTCACCTTTATCAGTAACAATTGCTTCAACTGTGCCGTCACCCTTAAAGCCAGTTACTTTGGTGTCCATTAACAAGTCGACTTTCTTATCTGTAAGTTCCTTAGTGAAAACATCAGTAAATTCTTCAGGTAAGTAATTTGAAAGTGGAGCTTCGTTAATATCAATTAAAGTAACTTCCTTACCATGGCTAAGAGCTGCTTCAACTGCAGAAATACCATTACCAGCACCAACAACACTAACCTTCTTAATTGATGGATCATTAAGTGCTTCATTGATCTTGCTTGCCCAGCTGTAGCCACGCATTAAATAAATATGGTCTAGATCATTTCCAGGTACGTCAATGTTTTGTGGGTTAACACCTGGGGTCAAAATCAACTTGTCATAACTTACATCAGTAGTTGTTTGATCAACTGTATTTTTAATTGTGACAGTCTTATTTTCAGGATTTACGGCAATTGCTTCACTATTGTTTTGCAACTTAATGCCGCGCTCCTTGAAATCATCTGGCGCAAAGTTGCGAACATTATCTTGTCCAGTAGTTTTTCCTTCAAGAAATAGCTTCATACCACAAGACATAAATGAAACAAAATCGCTAGCTTCAAATACTTGAACATCTAAGTCCTTATAGCGATCAACTAATTCAATAGCTGCTTCATGTCCAGGATGGGATGCACCGATAATCACAATTTTTGATTTACTCATAAAAATACCCCTTTATAAATATCATAATAATACTAAGATTATAATTTGCTTATTTAGGTAAATTAACCAAGTTAGTAATTCTTGTCCAAAATTATTATCATTCAGACAAATAAATTTTAGCATTAAGTTGATTTTTCAAGAAAGAAAATGCTTACAAAATTCAAAATATAAAAATTAAAAGCCGTAAATGATTACTCAAGACTAGCGTTTATGGCTTTTTAATTATTAGCAAGATTTTATAGTTTCGAAAAATTAAAGCACCTTGAACAAGAAAACCGTTGCATATCAGAAGACACAAATTACTAGTAAGTATAATCCACACCATACTAGCATTTCCTTCAAGATAACACCTTCACTACCCTCTTTACCAATTGAAGCAGAAGCGATAGCGATACTTTATGGTGAGATCATCTTACCAGCAGTTGCACCAACCATGTTTGAAGCAACTACCCAGTTTGAACTTACGTCTAAAGTCTTTGCTGCTGATAATTGTAAGTTACCAAATAAAACGTTAGCAGAAGTATCTGTGCCGGTAATGAAGGTTCCTAATGCACCAATTAAAGGAGCAATCAATGGGTAAACTGGATCCATAATTCTTACTAAAGTTACAGATAATGATGATGTCATACCTGAGTAGCCCATTACCTTAGCTAGAGCAACGATTGAACAAATCGTGATAATTGTCTTCCACAAACCTTTGATAACATTCCAAAGGATCTTTAACATATCTTTTAGTGATTCGCCTTGAATAAAACCACCAATAAAAGTTGCAACAATGATTAAAGTTCCTGGGGATGCTAACCAATTAAATACAAATTGATGTGCATTCTTCCCTGAGTAGATAATGAGTAAGCGTAAAATAATCAAGTGTATTGAAAATCACTCTAGTTCTGCTATCTGGAATGATTTTTCTTCGTGTTCTTTATTTACATTCTTTTTACGCGTGGTGCTAGTTAAATCGTTTTAATTAACAAAAAAAGTCCAATCTTGTTAGACTCGACTTGTAAACATATTAATAGAAAAGAGTCTGACTAGATTGAACTACCCTAAGCTTAAGCGTTTTTCTCATCCTAA
>NZ_BALU01000021.1 GCF_000615285.1 Lactobacillus kitasatonis DSM 16761 = JCM 1039
TTTATATCTTATTAACCACATTCTATACTTTTCGTTTTTTGGTTCATTTTTTATTAAAGCTCACACCAAAAAAAGCACCCCACAGGGATGCTTCCTACATTCATCTTATATCTTACTTACCCACTTGCTTCTTCAAGATTTCGAGGTAGCGACCGTATTGGGCCAAGTTGGTAAAGGCTTGAAGCCACCTAATTTTTAAACCTCATATCAATATCATATCTTCTTTCTGCCAACCCAGGTAAATCATAAAACACAGATGATTCAGCTGGCCATAACTCCATTTGACTATTGTGTCTTAATGTACCTTCCATCAAAAAACATGCAGCTTTAGCCCTAGTAATTGCTACATAATGTAGATTCAAGTATCGTTCATATAAATTCTCATCTGAAACTGCTTTTTCAGGTGGAAATACATACTTATACATATCCATTTGAAAAATCACATCGAATTCTAGTCCCTTAGATTTATGAATCGTCATTATACTAAGTTCATTATCTTTAGGCGGAATGTAATTTTCATAATTACGTTTATCACTAAGTACATCTTTAAGTTTGCTTAGAGTTTCTGACATATCTTTAGTTGTTACTTTCGGATATATAATATTAGCAATATCAGAAAATATAGTTATATTATCAATTAACTTATTAGCAGGATACGCAAATAGTTGTTGTGTTGCATTCGACAGACTTCTATATTTATTTCTTTCATATTCCTCAGAAAAAAATCTCTCAGTAATGTCAATTGCATATATTTTTTTATCAAAATATCCTCTTAACAAATATATAAATAGTCGCGCAACTTCTGAGTCATCTTTATCTAATTCTGTACTCTTATATACTTTATGAGGTATGGTTAAACTTTCATTCACTATATCAGCTGTAGTATTACTACGACATAAAATAGCAAATCCGCTCGTTGTCTTTAGATTATATCTTTCTTTTATAACAGATATATTCTTTTCTATTTCCTTTGCAATGTTTCTTTCATCACCAGTAATTCTTATTCTGAAAACTCTTTTTTCCTTTTCAGGTTTCTCTTCGGTTTGTCCAAACAAGCATAACGCATATTGATATATACTTGGATGGCATCTAAAATTTTCTAAAAGATTATAATGACTAAAATCAGAATTTTGCATTAGTTCTTTTAAATATACTGAAGACTTTCCAGCAAATCCATATATAGCTTGGTGTAAATCACCAACTGCCATACCCTTAATTCCTTGACTTACAAGAAACAAAAACAATTCATTTTGACTACTCCCACAATCTTGATATTCGTCTATAAATATTTCTTTATATCTGGCACGCAAATATTTTATAGCATCTGGTACATTCTTTAATATATAGAGAGCTGTCTCACCTAATAATTCGAGAAAAACAATATTCTGTTTTAGATATCCTTCTATGATTTTCTCTACTTCCTTATTATTAAGATTCTTTAACCTATCAAAGTCTTCCAATTTTTGAATTTTAAGTTCTTGAATTTTACCACTTAAATGACTACAAAACGGAGCAATTATTTGAGAAAAACAGAATTTATCAATAGTACCAAAAAATGATTTTTTTAACGACAAGCCACCGTTAATACATCTATTTCTTAACTCTTCACTTGCCTTATTTGTAAAGGATATTGCAATAATTCCTTGATAATTATACAAATCTTTTAAAATTAATTTTATTTTTTCAACAATCGTATAAGTCTTTCCTGAACCTGGTCTTGCCACAACAACTATATTATTTTTATCATGAATTATTTTTTCTTGTTCTTTGCTACTTTCCATTGGGTTGTACCTGATTTTTTACTTTATTTACGATATCAAAAATTGGTTCGATTAATTCATCATTCTGCAACTTCACCAGATTGGAATGTTCTTTTTGGATAAATTTAAACATATTTTCTGCTTTTCTTTTTTGCATTTCAGAAACTAGCTTTGCCACATCTGATTCTTGAATGTCATAATAATCATTTAGTGTGTCATTTAAATTGCTCTTCGCTAAATCATTCTCTAAATCCATTTTAGACATATAAATTCCTGCATTTTTTAGCGATTCACGCATTTTATCATTACTATCCTTAATATCAGATGGTACACTATTACCACTCCATTTTTTACATTCATTCTGATACACAGATGGTACATCATAATTTAAATTACAACCTTTAATAATACCTATTGCTCTATTAATCCCAGCATAATAAGATTCATTTTGAGTATTTTTAAATACATCATTATCTGTTCTTAATACCCAAGGAATATTTAAGGCCTTACATACTTTGATATATGACTTAAAACCTATACCCTCTACTGACAGTATGGAAATATTTAATCTATCTAGATCTATTTTGTTTTCTTTAGCTAGTGCTTTATAAAAAATAACTTCTGAAGTCCCCTCAACGAGAAAAACACCATAAGAGAAAAATATTTCAGCAGACATTGCATTAAGACGATAACCAAAGTCATCAAAGGAATTTTTTATTTGTTCATCCTCAGGTCCGGATGCAGCATGAGTATACTTATTTTTAAAATATAGTCTTATTATGTTTTTAGCTTTAAATTCCTGTGCGATCTGTGGAGAATGTGAAGTTACAATTACTTGTCCATTTAGACTATTAGTTAAATATTGCGCTAATTTTCTTTGTTGATGGGGATGCAAGTGAGCTTCTGGCTCTTCGATAGCATAAAAAGTTACATGATCAGGAGTGTTTTTTATTTGTTGTTTAGCTATCCATGTAGCTAAATAAATTTGATTATTTCGTCCGTCCCCACCCAACGTTAGTGGCCCTTCTTCGCTCGAATAAGATAAAGCAACATCTGAAAGCATTTTTTCAGCATCATTGTGTCCCGCAACAAATTGAACATTCTGATCTTTATTTTCAACCGATAAAGATGACAATTGTTCATTAACATTTTTCAAAGCACCCTTAATGTAGTTCAAAGAACTTATTTGCTGATTAATACTATCTAAATTTTTCTGTATCTCTGCTGTTTTCGTTCTATCATCGTTTTTTTCCTCGTCAGACAACAATTCTTGAGAAATTAATAATAAATTTTGTCTTTCTTTTCTTAAATATGCATACAGATTTCTATTTGTATCCACATATTGCATATTTAATCTTCGCAAATAACTTCTAGATTGCAATTCTTTCATTGTCTCTTCTGAAAAGCCAGCTTGTAAAATATAATCTTCATTCTTTTCTTTAATATATCTTAGAATTAATTTTCCATTCTTTATATGGCCTTTAAATTCACTTAAAAGACAGTCTTCTTCAATTTCTTTTAAATACGCTGTAATTTCTACCTTATTTGAATGTGAATATGCATTAAAATCACTATCTAACAAATCTAAATCATTTTCACTCAGGCTACGATCAAACAATAACCGCAATGCATAGATAAAATTAGTTTTTCCAACATCATTTGATCCAATTATCAAAGAACTAGAATTTAAAAATATATTTTCATCTTCATAATTACGAAATCCTTTAATGTGTACCCTGTATATGAGCATTACTTGCTACTCCTTTAGAAAACTAGTACAAGAAAATTTATACAATCTCTTTAAATCCTAATAAACTTTCTCTTCACCTTATTACATTTATTCTTTATTTAGTATATCTCTAATTTCAAAATAAAAATAAGGTATCATTAAATGAAAAATCATGTTTTAAACTACTAAACTATAAACTGCAAATTTGAATTTCTTAAATAACAATAAACGAAAGGTACTATCTTAGCACTAAAAAGTAATTTTACCAATTATTTAAGAGTCTCACTAATGCATGCAAGCACACAATTTCAGATTTAAAATTAAATAGTTATATGAATAGCAAACCATCTAACATAAAAACAATATTCAAGATAAATTAATATGTTATTTTCTGAGACCGTAAAATAGTTTGTGTAAGGATGAATGATTCATTAAAGTTATTTCTTTAAATATTAGAAAAAGGAGTTCCTTTCCCGTATGATTGATTTGAACACATAAAAACAATACGGAAAGAAGAACCCTTTCATGAATGGTTTTACCAAAAATATAGCCCAAGCACTATTTCGGCTATGACCCTTATGCAAGAAGCAGCTGGAATTCCGGCAATTCTAGAATTGGTGCTTATTATCGCAAGATTGATACCCATTTGGAGAGATTGAAATCCAAGTACCGTGAGATCGCAATGGCAAGTTTCACCAAGCACACTCTGCCCGATTATAAACAGCACTCAGATGTCTTAGAAGACATGGTTATCAAACTTTATTCTAAAGGCGTGACCACCAGAGAAATAGCTGATTTGATTGAGAAGATGTCCGGCAGCCATTACAGTGCCGGACAGGTATCAAACATTTCTAAACAAATGGTTCCTAAAATCGAAGTCTATCATAAACGCAGCCTAAGCGATAAGTTCTTTTGTGTTTATCTCGATGCGACTTATCTTCCATTGCGCAGACAAACTTTTGAACGTGAAGCTGTTTACATTGCCATTGGTATCAAGCCTAACGGGCGCCAAGAAGTTATTGACTACTGCATAGTTCCAAATGAAAATATCGAAGTCTGGACAGAAATACTTCAGAACATGAAAAGCCGGGGCTTAAAGCAAGTTGAACTGTTTCTTTCAGATGGTGTCGTTGGTATGAAGCAAGCGCTTGTAGAAGCTTATCCTAAAGCTCACTTTCAACGCTGCCTGGTACATGTTATGCGCAATATTTGTGCCAAAGTCCGAGTAGATGATCGTGAAGCAGTCATGAATGACTTTAAACAAATTCATCAACAGACTAATAAAGCCAACGCTGTTAAAATACTGCATGACTTTTACGCTAAATGGGGCAAGTTATACAGTCACGTGGTAAGAAACTTAAAGGCAATCGAGGCTGATATGCTTGTATTTTATAATTATCCAAAGCAGATTAGACCGTCAATCTATTCAACGAACATGATTAAATCGTTTAACAATATTGTTAAGCGTAAAGCTAAGCCTAAAGCTGAATTTCCAACAGAGCGATCATTGGACACATTTATAGGCATCCAAGCATTGAGCTACAATGATCGATATTTCAATCGAATCCACAAAGGCTTTGGTCAGGTTCAAGATACCTTGGAATCTTACTTTTAGAAGATAAATTAAAAAATCAATCTAAGGGAAAGATCAATTTACACATAAAATTTGACAGTTTCAATAATTCACATTTTTTCAATTAATTGCCTATTGTAATACAATTAACTTATCTACACATTTAAAAAGAGGTGTTTGAATGATTGATAATCAACCTAAAAAAACTAAAGCCTACATTGCAGGTGTGAACTTAAACGATCCTAACTTTGACTACTACATGACTGAACTGGCCAACTTAACTGAAGCTGACAACATGGAGGTCGTGGGACAAAGTTACCAAAACGCAGAATCAATCGTTGCCGGGACTTACTTCGGTGTCGGCAAGATTAACGAAATCAGAACAATGGCCCAAGGCTTGAAGGCCAAGGTCTTAGTTTTAAACGATGAATTAACCCCAGTGCAAATCCGTAACCTTGAGAAGCTAACCAAGATGCGGGTCATCGACAGAACTGAATTAATTTTGGAAATTTTTGCCAGTCGTGCTCGCACTAAGCAGGCCAAACTGCAGGTGCAACTCGCCAGATTGCAATATGAGTTGCCACGTCTTCACCCTTCCGAGAACAACTTGGATCAGCAGCGTGGTGGTGGTTTCGCCAACCGTGGTGCCGGTGAAAGTAAATTGGAAATGAATCGTCGGACAATCGGCAAGCAAATTTCCGCTATTAAGAAGGAACTTAAGGCCGTTGCCAGTCAAGAAGAGATCAAGTCGGCTCGTCGTAACCAAAGCCGCATCCCTAAAGTTGCGCTAGTCGGCTACACCAACGCCGGCAAGTCCACCACGATGAACGGTTTGCTCCGCGAATTTTCTAAAGAAGGCGCCGACAAGCAAGTCTTCGTTAAGGATATGCTTTTCGCAACCTTGGACACGAGCGTACGTCGCATCGACTTGAAGGACAACTTTAGCTTTATTTTGTCTGACACAGTTGGTTTTATCTCCAAGTTGCCACACAACCTAGTTGAATCATTCAAGGCAACATTGCAAGAGACTAAGGATGCGGATCTTTTAATCAACGTCGTTGATGCATCTGATCCTAACATGGTGCAGATGATTCGCACGACACAGAGCGTTTTAGACGAGATCGGCGTCAAGGGTATCCCCATGATCACCGCCTACAACAAGGCCGACAAGACTGACCGCAATTACCCACAGATTGAAGGTAACGACATTCTTTATTCCGCAATTGACCCTAAGTCAATTAAGCTTTTGGCAGATTTGATCACCAAGCGAGTATTCTCCAACTATGAGAAATTTGAATTAACTTTGCCTTTGAGCGCTGGTAAAGAACTCGCTACTTGCATGAGAATGCACAAGTTTTGAGCGAGGACTACGAAGAAGACGGCGTCCACATTGAAGCCAACATTGCGCCTGATGATCAGAGCCGCTTTGAAAAGTATCTAGTTAATAATAGGTAATAATAATGAAAAAACACAATTTGTTGGTGGCCGTTGTTGCAGTGGTTGAATGCATTGCATTCACTGCTCAGCCCGTTCAAGCAGCGAAGTATTCGAAGTCTGAGGCTAAGCAGGTTAAGTATTTCCAACGCCAATACAAGAATTTGGATAAAGCGCAATACAACCGCAACAGCATTTACCAGCAAGCACCAAATTTTGCCAATCCTTTTTCACCAGGCATCTTGAATCCGGCATACATTTCAACCACGATGGATTACGTTAATTACTACCGTGATTTGGTGGGACTGCCTAGCGAAGCTAATCCTGATGACGCCAACCGTAGCGCCCAGATCGGTGCTGCATCCCTCGCCGCAGTCAACGCGAATGCCAACTTGCAAGCGCACGGTTTACTTAACTACCTGCGTCCCAACTACATTAGCGAAAACGATTGGGGCATCGCCGAGAACGCTACGCTAGGCAACATCAACTTCTTGGACGATGCGCATAGCGCCTCAGCCGGCGAGATCGTAACGGACTTGATACGCGAAGATAACAACATTGCGGGTGCCGGCAATATCGGCCACCGCGCTATAATTTTATCAACACGCGCAACGCGCATGGGAATCGGTGCAGCGTACGGCATGAGCAGCGACATGCTTTATTCAGTTGAATATGGCCTGTTCGCCGATGACATCTTGCGTGCGCCAGTAAAGTCACGCATCGCTTATCCAGCTGCGAAGGTCTTCCCCTATGAATTAGTCGGCAAGGACACGCCTTGGTCATACTCGACCACGAAGCGAATCTCGGGCAAGCCGAAGATTTATATCACGGATTTGACCAAGAACAAGAAGAAGCGTTACCGCGCAACGCAGATGCGCAACTTCAAGACGCTGTTCTATGGCGAAGGCTACACCACGACGATCACGTATCGTCCGGACAAAGTCAAGCTGGTCAACACGCACAAGTATAAGGTGCAGATTGGCAAGTATTACACATACACGTTTAGATTCTTTAGACAAAAAGGTTAATTTATAGGACGCAAAAAGGCAATCGATGTTTAGTCGGTTGCCTTTTGCATACTTTGACTTAAATTTTTTAACTAATCACGACGCTTGCGGTCAACAAAGCCTAAAGCTGCGAGAGCGAGCAAGCCTAAGCCAAGTAAACCTACGTTATCTTTTTCTTCACCAGTTTGTGGCAAAGTTTCTTTGTTATTTGCGTTAGCCTTTGCGGCTGAAGCAGGTTTATTACTCAACTCTTTCAAGCCCTTGCCTGTTGCAAGTTGATCGCCCTTAGGAGCAACTAATCTGTTAGGAGCGGTTGCGGCATGAGGAGCAGTTTGACCGTGAGCCCCTGCGTTTTGGGTCTTGCTACTCTTCTTATTTTTAGCTTTATCTTCGGCTTGTGGACGAATATTTTCAGATTTGTCACTCTTATTGTGATCATTGTCCTTATTTTGAACAGTTGGCTTTTCTGGCTCGTTTGGCTCATCTGGAGTGTTTGGAACTTCAGGAGTTTCAGGCTTTGGTTTTTCGGGTTCAGGATTATCCGGAGTTGGATTGTCTGGAGTGTTGGACTTGTAAGTCACATGGATGGTTACATTGCTGGTGTCTGCATTAATGTTTTCTGCACCAATGCTTGTGCCAGCAACTCCATCAATGTATGAATCGTAGCCATCGTGTTGTGTAACATCGAAGTGATCCCAGTTGCCACTAGCTGGTGTCCATGGAGTATCTTCTTCAGTACCATCAACGTGCTTAGTCACGCTGCGAGTAAATTCAACGGTTTGCTTTTCAATACTAGTTGAGCCATCAGGATTTTCAATGATAATCGTTCTCGTTGGATCTTTGGTTTCCTTAGTCGTGGTTGGAGCAGCAATGTGCAATTGATACTTGCTAGTCATAAGGTCAGCAAGCATGTTGCCCTTACCGTCTACATCGTGAATAGCCATTGAGTATGGATCGTAAGAGCTATCTGGACTTACACGACGAGCAGTCATCACAATGTTATTGCCGTCAACATCGTGTTGAGCATTCCAATCATGAACAAGTTGCTTGCCGTTAGGATCGTTGGCCATATCAGCCTTAACAGCATCCCTATTGGTTACTTTATTGAAGTAATCGTGCAAATCTTTCAAGTTAGTGAAGATGAAGTTCAAACCGTGGTGACCAATTTGCTTAGTGTTGTCATCAGCTCTGACATATGTAATGAAGTCGGAGTTTTGACGACCAGTTACTTTATTACCCCAAGTTTGGTTGTTAACAGCTAACAAATCATTGAGAGCTGCGCCACCTTGACCGTTGGCAATTACGACAATTGGGTTGGTACCTGAGAAGTCCATAACCGTAAAAGCATTTTTAGCATTTGGTAATTTAATACCTTTCATTGAAATGACTGACTTGTTAACCAAATCTTGGAACATGTGCTCATTGCCACGCAAAAGTTGCGAATTCCCTGGGGTTGGACTACCTTCAACATAACCAGCACCAGTGATACGTTTAAGTCCGCTTAAGTCCCAACCGTTTAAGTTAATGTGCTTAGCACCAGACTTCCAGAACATCCCTTCAGCAATTTGAAGCTTACCAGTGTTCCAGCCGTGCAAATCAACGTTTTCAAGCTTTGGAGTGTTGTAGAACATCCAACGGGTGTCATGAACATTACCAGTCTTATCAGCCCATTTAGAAAGATCACCAACTGTAGTTAATTTGATATCATCTGAAAACATTCTAGCTAAACTGTAGTTTTGATCAGTAGTATTGTTGCCGACGCTTGAAGGATCCCAGTTAGACAAATCAAGGCTTTCTAAGTCCGTCATGCCGTTGAACATGTAGCTCATGTCGAACACTTTGTGAGTGTTCCAATCACTGATAGAATCAAGATTCTTGATCCTGCTCATGTAACTAAACATGTAACTCATATCGGTTACCTTATCAGTTGTCCAGTCTGATAAATCAAGCGCTGGAATATTTTCTAAGTCATAGAACATGTGGCTCATGTTAGTTACTTTGCTAGTCTTCCACTTAGAAAGGTCACCCAAACTAGTTAAATTAGTCTGTCCGCAAAACATGTAGCTCATGTTAGTTACATTGGAAGTATCCCACTTGCTTAAATCAAGCTTAGTCAAATGTCCTAAGCTCTTAAGCTCCTTGGGATCATAATCATTTGTTGTTGGATTGTTAAAAGCAGCAAACATGTTAGACATGTCAGTTACATTTTTAGTGTTCCAATTTTCAAGCCCCTTAATCGTGGTAAGCTTTGGATCATTTTTAAACATAGAGTTCATGTTTTTAACGTTGTCAGTTTGCCAGCCGGTTAGGTCAATGCTCTCAACATCTGGCATGTTGGCGAACAAATTATTTAAATCAGTAGTATTTGGTGAAAGAGTAATATGATGTAGATCAAGATT
>NZ_BALU01000020.1 GCF_000615285.1 Lactobacillus kitasatonis DSM 16761 = JCM 1039
ATGGAGGATTAGCTCAGCTGGGAGAGCATCTGCCTTACAAGCAGGAGGTCACAGGTTCGAGCCCTGTATCCTCCATCGAGTCGTTAGCTCAGTTGGTAGAGCAACGGACTTTTAATCCGTGGGTCGAGGGTTCAAGTCCCTCACGGCTCATGACCCTATATTTGCGGGTGTGGCGGAATTGGCAGACGCGCTAGATTTAGGTTCTAGTGTTTTCGGACGTGTGGGTTCAAGTCCCACCACCCGTATTGCCAACCACATGTTGACATTTTGCCGATTTAGCTCAGTTGGTAGAGCATCTGTCTTGTAAACAGGGGGTCGTACGTTCAAGTCGTATAATCGGCATTTATATTTTGCGGAAGTAGTTCAGTGGTAGAACATCACCTTGCCATGGTGGGGGTCGCGGGTTCGAATCCCGTCTTCCGCTTTCATCAACACGCCGGAGTGGCGGAATTGGTAGACGCACGGGACTTAAAATCCCGCGGTTGGTTTCAACCGTATCGGTTCGACTCCGATCCCCGGCATTGATGATGCGCCCTTAGCGCAACTGGATAGAGTGTCTGACTACGAATCAGAAGGTTGAAGGTTCAAATCCTTCAGGGCGCATATAACGGGAAATGGCTCAGTTTGGTAGAGCACCTGGTTTGGGACCAGGGGGTCGCAGGTTCGAATCCTGTTTTCCCGATTGTATCTAATGGTAATTAGTTACATTTTGGCGGTGTAGCTCAGCTGGCTAGAGCGTCCGGTTCATACCCGGGAGGTCGAGGGTTCGATCCCCCCCGCCGCTATATTGTAAACTTGGACCTTTAGCTCAGTTGGTTAGAGCAGACGGCTCATAACCGTCCTGTCGTAGGTTCGAGTCCTACAAGGTCCATTAATTACGGATAGTTTAATTTATTATCGCGGGATGGAGCAGTCTGGTAGCTCGTCGGGCTCATAACCCGAAGGTCGTTGGTTCAAATCCAGCTCCCGCAATTTGGTCCATTGGAGCAGTGGTTTATCTCGCCTCCCTGTCACGGAGGAGATCGTGGGTTCAAATCCCACATGGACCGTAAGATGGCTCGGTAGCTCAGTTGGTAGAGCAAAGGATTGAAGCTCCTTGTGTCGGCGGTTCGATTCCGTCCCGCGCCATTCATTTTTTATATCAGGTGCGGGTATAGTTTAGTGGTAAAACGAAAGCCTTCCAAGCTTTAGTCGCGAGTCCGATTCTCGTTACCCGCTTTCATGGGCCTATAGCTCAGCTGGTTTAGAGCGCACGCCTGATAAGCGTGAGGTCGATGGTTCAAGTCCATTTAGGCCCATTGGAGACTTACTCAAGTGGCTGAAGAGGCGCCCCTGCTAAGGGTGTAGATCGGGTTATTCCGGTGCGAGGGTTCGAATCTCTCAGTCTCCGTAATATAAGAGCTCAGGGATTGAGCTTTTTTTGTTGCTTAAAATAAAGAAAGCATGATGATCTAACAATGATACTTTGTATCTAAGTTAGATCTTTTTTTATTTTAGCATTTTATTTACTCAAGGTTAGCTAGTGTACAATAAAATAAAAAACTTAGGAGAAATAAAATGGCAAAGAAGATTATCAGAGTTGCAGGAGTGGCAATTATAGATCAAAAGGAAAATAAAGTTTTAGCAGGGAAACGCAATGCAGACCGTTTAGTAGGTGGTATGTGGGAATTCCCTGGTGGAAAGATAGAAAAGGGTGAGACGCCTCAAGAAGCAGCTAAACGTGAGCTTGAGGAAGAATTCCATGATGAAGTTAAAATTGGACCACAGCTTGGCGAAACAGTAAGTTATGAGTACGATTTTGGCATAGTTGAATTAACGGTCTTCTTTGCTAAATTGTTAACTCATAATTTTGATCTCATTGCTCATAGTAAAGTTGAATGGCTATCAGCTGATCAAGTTGCAAATTTAAAATGGGCTCCTGCCGATGCTCCATTGGTTAAAGAATTAGCTAAAACAAGTTTTAAGGATATTAATTTCTGATGGATTTAGAAAATGATTTAACGAAAACAGTTTTAAATAATTATATTGATAAAGATAAGTTTCTAAGTACCGGAAATTTATCTGCTCGGCTTATTCTAAATCATGGTCAAAATGATAACGTTTATCGAGTTTTAAAGATGGAATTAGCAACTTGCAAATCTTTTACCTTTGCGGTTGCATTTGTAACGCAGGAAGGTTTTACTTCCTTTTTGACTGTTTTATCTGACTTAGCAAAACGTGGAATTCATGGACGGGTCTTAACATCCACGTATCTTTATTTTAATGAGCCAGAAGCCTTTAGAAGTTTGATGAAGGTTCCTAATATTGAAACTAGAATTTTCAATGAAAGAGATCCAAAAACTAATAAAAAACTGCCTTTTCATGCAAAAGGTTACTTGTTTGAACATGAAGGTTATCGTTCAGCGATTATCGGTAGTTCTAATTTAACTTCGGGTGCGTTAATTAGTAATTATGAATGGAATCTGAATGTTAATTCACTTGATAATGCAGAAATTACTGAACAAATTAATCTACAAATTGAAGCTGAATGGCGTAAGGCAACTCCTTTAACAGAACAATGGCTTTCACAGTATCAAAAACATTACGATCAAAATAATTTAATTGAATCTGGAATAGCAGAAAATAAACATTCGAATAAAATACAGCCTAATAAAATGCAGAAGGAAGCATTGGGTGAAATTCAAAGTCTCAGGCAAAGTGGTGAAAATAAAGCATTAATAATTTCTGCAACTGGAACGGGGAAAACATATCTCGGTGCTTTTGATGTTAGAACATTTAAGCCGAAAAGATTCTTATATGTAGTTCATCGTGAACAAATTCTACAGAAGTCTAAGCAGAGTTTTTACAATGTTATTGGCGGCAATTATTCTGATTATGGTATTTACAGTGGAAACCACCAAGAAGGCTTAAATTCTAAGTATGTTTTTGCGACGGTTCAGACTCTAGCTAAAGATGAAAATTTAAAGAAATTTGCTAAAGATGCCTTTGATTATATTTTGTTTGATGAGGCACATCATTTAGGAGCAGCTCAGGAATTAAAAATTTTTAAATACTTTCGACCTAAATTTTGTTTAGGAATGACTGCTACACCTGAAAGAACTGATGATTTTAATATTTATAAGCTTTTTAACTACAATATTGCTTATGAAATACGTCTGCAAAACGCTTTAGATCAAGATATGCTATGTCCTTTTCACTATTACGGTGTTGAAGATTATATTTATCAAAATGAATTGATAAATGGTGCTTCTAGCTTGAATCGATTAGTAAGTGATGAGCGAGTAAATTATATTTTGCAACAGACAGATTATTATGGGTACTCTGGGCGAATTTTACATGGTCTAATTTTTTGTAGTCGCAAAAAAGAAGCAGAAATTTTAGCAGAGAAATTAACGAAAAAGGATTGTCCATCGCTTGCAATATCAGGAACTGATTCAATCAGTAAACGAGAAAAAGCAGTTAAGAGATTGGAAAAAGGCCAAGTTAAATATCTCATTACTGTTGATGTATTCAA
This sequence comes from Lactobacillus kitasatonis DSM 16761 = JCM 1039, assembly GCF_000615285.1. Lineage (GTDB taxonomy): Bacteria > Bacillota > Bacilli > Lactobacillales > Lactobacillaceae > Lactobacillus > Lactobacillus kitasatonis. Next base: position 3,515 of record NZ_BALU01000020.1, read on the forward strand.
CGAAGGTGTAGATATTCCATGTATTAATCAAATCGTTCTGTTAAGAAATACCCAGTCAAGTATTGTTTTTGTGCAGCAATTAGGGCGTGGACTTAGAAAGTATAAGGGAAAGGATTATCTAACTGTAATAGATTTTGTAGGTGATTATGACAATAATTATTTGATTCCTGTAGCTTTAACGGGAGATAAATCGCACAATCGTGATCGAGTTAGGGATAAATTAGATCTAGAACCGATTTATGGTGTATCGTTGATTAATTTTACAAATGTGGCTAAGGAGCAAATTTATAAATCGATTAATCATTCAAATTTAACTCTAAAGCGCAAATTGCGTGAGGAATATACGAATGAAAAGCGGAAGTTCGGTAGAATACCATTAATGTATGATTTGCAAAAAGAATCGATTGACTGTGAGATTATTGCTGAAAAGTATAAAAATTATAGTCATTTTTTGCAAGAAATGGGCGAGAGTGCATACCAAGTATCAAATTTTCAAGATAAAATATTAGAATTTTTGACTGTAGTTTTAGCAAACGGTAAACGAGAGCATGAACTTCTGCTGTTAAATGAGCTATTAAGTCAAAAAGAAATAAAAGAGAAGCAATATTTGGATAATTTAAGGAAAAATCATTGTCTAATTTCCGATGATATTCTTAAATCAGTTGATACAATATTGTCGTTATCGTATTTTGTTAGAAAATCATTGCCTAATAAAGAAACTTATGGCGGTGAAAGCATCGTTGAACATAAAAATAAAAAATATTCTTTGAATAAGAAGATAAGAGAAGAACTAATAAATCAGAATTTTTATCTACTTTTTAGGGATGCAATTAGAACTGGTTTACTTCGTTCTAAGAAATACGATTCTGAAAAGATTTTTACTATTGATGAAAGATATACTCGAATGGATGCTAATCGTCTGTTAAATTGGGAGAAGATTGTTCCTGGGCAAAATATTGGTGGTTACAAGTTTGATTATGACAAGAAAAATTGTGCTATTTTTATAACTTACAATAAAAAGGCCGATGCTCAAACTTTGGCATACCAAGATCAATTTATAAATCAGTCTATTATTAACATGTATTCAAAATACCCACGGAATTTAGAAAGCAAAGAGATTAAAAATTTTAAGGATAAAGAAATTACTTTTCATTTATTTGTGAAAAAATCAGATGATGACGGTAAAAGTTTTATCTATCTTGGTACTTGTCAGCCTCAAGTTGACTCTTTTAGAGAAAAAGCAATGAAGAGAGTAGATAAGAAAAATAATGCTAAAACAGTTAAAGTTGTTTCGATGAACTTAAAGTTAACGACTCCGGTCGATATTAATACGTATTATATGCTGACGAAAATGAAGTATTAGAATATTAAAACATCAGCATAATGTCTCTATTACAGCGTATTTTCATTTTTTCGCAAAAAAATAGAAAAAATACTTGCATTTTATCTGCATATCTATTAATATTAAATACGTTGTGATTGAGAGGTCACCAAAGAGATCAGGCTTTGAAAGAAAGTTAAAAAAGAACTTGACTTTTAAAACTTGATTCGGTATTATAATTAGGTGCTCTTCATTAAGAGACATGACCCGTTGGTCAAGTGGTTAAGACACGGCCCTTTCACGGCCGTAACATGGGTTCAAATCCCGTACGGGTCATTTGCCAGTTTAATATTTTTTGGCATTAAGCTAATGGAGGATTACCCAAGTGGCTTAAGGGGACGGTTTTGAAACCGTTAGGCGGTTCTGCCGCGCGTGGGTTCAAATCCCACATCCTCCTTAATTATTATCGCGGGATGGAGCAGTCTGGTAGCTCGTCGGGCTCATAACCCGAAGGTCGTTGGTTCAAATCCAGCTCCCGCAATTTGGTCCATTGGAGCAGTGGTTTATCTCGCCTCCCTGTCACGGAGGAGATCGTGGGTTCAAATCCCACATGGACCGTAAGATGGCTCGGTAGCTCAGTTGGTAGAGCAAAGGATTGAAGCTCCTTGTGTCGGCGGTTCGATTCCGTCCCGCGCCATCAAGCTGGAGGAGTAGCGAAGTGGCTAAACGCGGCGGTCTGTAAAACCGCTCTCTCTGAGTTCGGCGGTTCGAATCCACCCTCCTCCATAATAGGGATATCGTATAATGGTAGTACATCGGTCTCCAAAACCGCTGATGTGGGTTCAATTCCTACTATCCCTGTTTACTTTCATGGCGGAATTGGTGAAGGGGTTAACACACCGGTTTGTGGATCCGGCATGCGTGGGTTCGAATCCCACATTCCGCCCTAGTATTGGGATATAGCCAAGTGGTAAGGCATTAGACTTTGACTCTAACATGCGCTGGTTCGAATCCAGCTATCCCAATCTAAATAATTTTATAACTTATGGCGGTGTAGCCAAGTGGTAAGGCAGAGGTCTGCAAAACCTTAATCGTCGGTTCGAGTCCGACCTCCGCCTTATCAACCGAATAAGTTGATTATTTAAAATTTAATATTATGGCGGTGTGGCGGAATTGGCAGACGCGTCAGACTCAAAATCTGGTGTCCATTACGGACGTATCGGTTCGACCCCGATCACCGCTATCTTTTATAAGCGATCCATTAATTTGGATCGCTTTTTTTTAAGATATGTTATTAATTTAGTATTTAAAATTGCACATAGTTTGAGTAATCTTTATAATGCTAAATATGGAGGTATTTAAATGAATATTGGTCTTTATACCGATACATATTTTCCCCAAATAAGTGGCGTTGCTACTTCAATAAAGACGTTAAAAGATGCGTTGGAAAGACAGGGGCATAATGTATTTATTTTTACCACAACAGATCCAAATGTAAAAAAGGGGACAGTGGAGCCAAATGTCTTTCGTTTTAGCAGCATACCATTTGTTTCGTTTACCGATAGAAGAATAGCCTTTAGAGGTTTATTCGAGGCAACTAAAGTTGCTAAAGAAGTAAATTTGGATATTGTTCATACGCAAACTGAATTTGCACTAGGAACTATTGGAAAATATGTAGCTCACCAATTAGATATTCCCGCTATTCATACATACCACACAATGTATGAAGATTACTTGCACTATATTCTTAATGGTCACTTGCTTCGACCATATCATGTTAAACAATTCGTAAAAAGTTATTTAAAAAACATGGATGGTTGTATTGCGCCGAGTGGTCGAGTTGAAGCATTGCTTCACCGCTATGGTGTTCAAATTCCTATTAGAGTTATTCCTACTGGTGTAGATATTCAGGGAATAAATAGTGATGCAAAACGTGATGTGCGAAAAGAGTTAGGCATCGCTGAGGATGTGCCAGTAATCTTGACATTGAGTAGAATTGCAGCCGAAAAGAAAATCAGTCACATTTTAAATGTGATGCCGGATATTATTGAAGAATTTCCAAATGTTAAGTTTGTAATTGCTGGTGATGGACCAGATGTTGATGTTCTAAAAGATCAAGTAGAACGGTTGACTTTAGAGGATTACGTAATTTTTGCTGGAAATGTCGATCACGGTGATGTGGGCAACTATTATCGCATGGCAGACTTATTTGTTTCGGCAAGTGATACAGAAACTCAAGGGCTTACTTATATTGAAGCTTTAGCTGCTGGTACTCCATGTGTAGTTTATGATACTGACTATACAGAAAATATTTTTGATAAAGAAATTTTTGGTCGTACTTTTACTACTCAAAAAGAAATGCAAGAAGAAATTATCGAATTGCTTAAAAAGGGACGTAGAAAAATTCCTCAGGAGGTTTTACAAAATAAATTGCAAAAAATTTCCTCTGATCAATTTGCTACAGATGTCTATAATTTCTATCAATATGCAATTGATAATTATCAACCTAAGCATGAAGAATTATAAAAAGAGGATGTAGATGATTAGAATTAATATGTTCTCGCAAGCAGATTCAGTTAAGGGCCAAGGAGTTGGTTCTGCATATAATGAATTGATTAAATTGCTGAGAACGCGTTTAGTAGATGAGTTTTATGTAACGATTAATAAATATGGTAATAGTGACTTAACGCACTACCATACAATTAATCCAACTTACTATGTCAATAGTTTTTCACCAGCTCGTGGTAGAAAAATTGGTTATGTGCATTTTTTGCCTGACACGCTTGAAGGTTCTGTTAAGTTGCCAGGCGTTGCTAAAAAAGTCTTTTATCAATATGTAATTGACTTCTATCAACGCATGGATCAAATTGTTGTAGTTAACCCAATTTTTATTGATAAGTTGGTTGATCACGGCATTGATCGCGATAAGGTAAAGTACATTCCAAACTTTGTTTCTAAGGAAGAATTTTACGAAGAATCACTTGCAAGCAAGAATGCTTTTCGTCATGAATTAGGTATTCCACTTGATAAGTTTGTTGTTTTTGGCGACGGACAAGTTCAAGAACGTAAGGGTATCGATGATTTCGTTAAAATGGCTGAAACTAATCCTGATGTTCAATTTATTTGGGCTGGAGGTTTTTCATTTGGCAAAATCACAGATGGTTATGACCACTATAAACAAATGGTAGATAATCCACCTAAGAACTTAACTTTTGCTGGCATAGTTGATCGTGCTAAATTGGTTAACTATTTAAACATTGCTGATTTGTTTGTTTTGCCATCATATGATGAATTGTTCCCAATGTCTGTTTTGGAAGCCTTTAGTTGTGGCACGCCAGTTTTGTTGCGTGACCTCGATTTATATAAGGCAATCATTGACGGCTATTATATGAGTGGTAAAGATTTTGGCGAAATGAACCAAATCCTGCAAAAGGCTGTAAAAGATCCACAATTATTGAAGAAATACAGTGAATTGTCCAAAAAGGCTAGTCAAGAATATTCAGAAGAAAGATTAGCTAAAATTTGGAATGAATTTTATCATGAGCAATACAAATTAGGTAAAGAATTAGGGCAAATTCACTAATGAATAAGAAACATTTATGGGGTGTTCTGATTGTTTTGGCAATCAGTGCCTTTGTGCTCTATACGGACTTAAAGTCTACGCCGTTATCTGAAATATTGGGAACAGCTCATGGCCTCAATATTTGGGCATTGATAATGGTGTTTGGATTAATGCTTTTATCTTATGTTTGTGAAGCCGGAATTTTGGCGACATTGGCACATCGAAAGAATGAGCCAAAAAGGTCGGCCTGGTCGTTTTTACGTATTCCTATTATTCAAGCTTTGTTTAATGCGATTACGCCGATGTCGACAGGGGGACAGCCTTCGCAACTAGCAGCCATGATCCAAATGGGTATGGAAGGCGGAAGCTCAACTTCTATCTTGCTAATGAAATTTATCATTTATCAGATAGTTGTCTTTTTTGCCTATGTTTTCACAATCATTTTTGGCTTTCATACGGTAATGACAAAATTTGCCGGCTTAGCCGTATTTATTGCAATCGGCTTTCTGATCCATATTAGTTCAATCATTTTCTTACTTGCGATTATGTTTACCTATCGTTTTACTAAGAGAGCGACTAATTGGGGAATGGACTTATTGGGCAAGTTTATGAAGAAAGAGCGTGTAGAAAATTGGCGTAAAGCTACTTTAGAGAAAATCGATACGTTCTATGCAGAAAGTCAAAAGCTCAAAAAAGAGAAAAATAAGTTAGTAATTGCATCTGTTTTAACCATTTTGCAGTTATTGTTCTTTTACTCAATCCCATTCATGGTGCTGACAGCATTGAATGTTCCATGTTCATGGAGTAGCGTCACGCAGATGAACATCATGATCATAATGTTTATGGCTATTATTCCAATTCCTGGTGCTTCAGGTGGGGCAGAATATAGTTTCCAGACATTATTTTCTACTTTTATTTCATCGCATGGTGCTTTAATTTTAGCAATGTTTGTTTGGCGCTTTGCAACTTACTTTTTCGGTATGATTTTAGGAATTTTCGGTTGGATTTTTAAGCCGAAAAGGATAAAAAGTACAGAAAGTAATTAATTTTTATTAAAGGAAATGAGTCTTGCTCAAATCCGTAGTAAGATAAAATACCGTAACGAGAGGAGAGAGCAATGGAACGTATCAAGTCTTTTTTTAAATGGCTAACACAAACTAAACTTGGATTTTTTACGATCGTTTTAGTTTTATTTTGGCTGAAAACGTACTTTATCTATTTGACCAAGTTTAATTTAGGTGCAGTTGGTCCAATGCAGCAGTTTTTGCTCTTGATTAATCCTATTCCTTCAGGGATGCTCCTTTTAGGAATTGGACTATTCTTTAAAGGACGCAAATCCTATTGGATCATTTTGATAATTGATTTCATACTGACGCTGTGGCTTTTTTCAAATATTCTTTATTATCGTGAGTTTTCAAACTTCCTGTCGTTTTCAATCATTAAAACATCAGGCTCAACTTCAGATAATTTAGGAAAAAGTATTGCAGGAATAACCCTGGCAAGTGACTTCTTGGCTTTTGCCGATATTGCCATAGTTATTGCTTTATTGATTACTAAAGTCATCAAGATAGATGTTCGTCCTTTGAAGCTTAAGGTAAATCTCTTGATTGAACTTTTGGCGGTCAGCTTAATGGGTTTGAATTTATTGATGGCTCAAAAAGATCGTTCAGGTCTTTTAACAAGAACCTTTGATAATAACTACATTGTTAAATATTTAGGTATCAATGAATATGCCGTTTATGACGGTTATAAGACAGCACAAACTAGTGCGCAGATGGCTAAGGCTAATGTTTCAGACTTACGCTCCGTTAGAAATTATCTGAAAGCCAATTATGTTAAGCCAAATCCTGAATATACCGGCGTAGCTAAAGGTAAGAATGTTTTAGTTATTCACCTAGAAAGTTTCCAGCAATTTTTGATTGGTTATAAGTGGAAGGGCAAAGAAGTAACGCCTAACTTGAATAAGCTTTATCATCAAAAAGATACTATTAGTTTTGACAATTTCTTTAATCAAGTAGGACAAGGTAAGACTTCCGATGCAGAAATGATGCTTGAAAACTCATTGTTTGGTTTACAATCAGGTTCTGCAATGTCCACTTACGGTACTTCTAATACCTTTGAAAGTGCTCCAGCAATTTTGCACCAAGAAGCAGGTTATACACTGCTGTAATGCACGGGGGTGCCGGCTCATTCTGGAACAGAAACAACGCTTATAAGTCATTTGGCTATCAATACTTTATACCGCTTTCGTTTTATAAAAACAAGCCAAGTTATTACATTGGCTACGGTTTAAAGGATAAGATCTTCTTTGACCAATCAATCAAGTATATTGAACGTTTACCACAACCATTTTATTTAAAGATGATTACGGTAACGAACCACTATCCATACCAGCTTGATAAGAAGAATCAAACTATTGATAAAACCAATACGGGGGATGAAACCGTTGATGGTTATGTTCAAACAGCGCACTATCTTGATCAGGCAATTGGTGAATTGATGCGTTGGATGAAGAAAACCGGCCTTGATAAGAACACTCTGATTATGCTTTATGGTGACCACTACGGAATTTCTGGCAACCACCACAAAGCAAGTGCTGAATTGCTTAAGAAGAAGTCATTTAATGATTTTGATAACTTGCAATTCCAAAGAGTTCCATTGATGTTCCATATGAAGGGTCTTAAGGGTGGTATTAACCATACTTATGGCGGCGAAATTGATGTTTTACCAACACTGCTTAATTTGCTTGGCGTAAACGACAAGGGAACTATTCAATTTGGCTATGATCTGTTGAGTAAGCATACCCCTCAAATTGTTGCTCAAAGAAATGGTGACTTTATTACGCCAGAATATTCTAAAGTAGGCAGCGATTATTACGACACAAAGACTGGGGAAGAAATTAAACCTGATAAGAAACTAAAGACAAAACTTACATCAATTTCTAACCAGGTTACTACACAACTGTCTTTGTCTGATCGTGTAATCAATGGTAATTTGTTACGGTTCTATCGTCCAAAATGGTTTACTAAAGTAAAACCAAAAGATTATGATTATAATAAGGCACCATCTTTGAAACGTCTTTATGATGATCCAAGCAAGACTTCGCTTTGGTACAAGAATCATAAGAAGACAACTCAGAAAGATTTCAAGACGGATGCTCCTGAGTTGAAAAAATAACTGCAAAAAATAGCAGTTTGTGATAGAATTGATAAGTAAATCGTATGTGTGTATTGGAGGCAGCGCATTGTATAATTTAATTATGACGCTACTAATCATTGTTTCAATTTTAATCGTTATTGCAACAATGATGCAGCCACAAAAACAACAAGATGCATTAAACGCCTTATCTGGCGGAGCCGTTTTTAGTGGTCAAACCAAAAAACGTGGTTTTGAAGCATTTATGGAAAAAGTAACCTCAGTTTTATTGGTATTCTTTTTCGTCTTTGCTATTATTCTAGCTTACATGTCTTCAAAATAAATTTTGTACCTCCCGATCAGTATGATGGGGAGGCTTTTTTTATATTAAATAATAAAGATCGGAGATTAATTACATGGCACAAAACGAAAAAATTTTGGCCGGTGTTTTAGAAATTTTTCGCCATAATCCACAAAAACAATTTCGTGTAGATCAAATTGAACGAGAAGCACGTCGTGATAGATTAGGTAATTTTACTGAATTAATTAAAGCTCTTTCATTTTTAGAGCATGAAAAGAAGATTATTACAGATGGTAAAGGACAATATCAATTAGCTCAAGAAGATACCATCGTTGAAGGAAACTTTAGAGCTAACGATAAAGGCTTCGGTTTTGTAAAACTTGATGATGAAGAAGCTGATGATGTCTTTATCGCCGCTGATTATACTAAATACGCTGTTGATGGTGACCGAGTAAAGGTTAAGATCACAGCCGGTGGCAACCCCTGGAATGGTAAGGGCCCAGAAGGACAAATTGAAGAAATTCTTGAACGTGGCCTTGAAAGTTTAGTTGGTGAATTTCACCCATTGACTGATGAACAAAGAAAAGTCAGTCATTTTATCGGGTATGCTTTGAGCAATAATAAGAAGTTGCACAAATACCGTGTTTACTTGTCTGAAAATGGCTTAATGCCACAAATGGGCGACATGGTTAAAGTATCAATCAAGGACTACCCTGATAAAGATAATCCTGAATCAATGACAGGTGCTGTTATCAAGATTATTGGTAATAAAAACGATCCTGGCGTTGATATCATGTCAATCGTTTCAGCCCATGATGTAAGAACTGATTGGCCTGAAGATGCCATGGCACAAGCTAATGCAATCCCAGACCATGTTACTGAAGAAGAGAAAAAGGGCAGAGTAGATATTACTGATCAACCTGCTGTAACTATCGACGGGGATGACTCAAAAGACTTCGATGATGCTGTAGTTTTATGGAAACTTCCTAACGGTAACTACCATTTAGGTGTTCATATTGCGGACGTATCACACTATGTAACTGAAAATACGCCTTTAAATGAAGAAGCTTTTGCTCGCGGCAACAGTACTTACTTAGTCGATCGAGTTATACCAATGTTGCCATTTAGACTTTCAAATGGTATCTGTTCCTTAAATGAAGGCGTAGACCGTCTTGTCTTATCTTGTGACATGGAAATTACACCTGAAGGTAAGAGAGTAGGCTACAAGATTTATCCTGCTGTTATGCGCTCACATGGCCGTATGACTTATAACAAGGTTAACCAAACTTTGAAGGGTGACATGGACGGCTTGGAAGATAAATACGTGAAGTTACGTCCGATGCTTGAAGAAATGGCTGATTTGCATGCTATTTTATACAAGCAACGTCATGCACGTGGTGCTATTGACTTTGAAGAACCAGAAGCAAAAATTATTGTCGATGATCAAGCAAGCCAACAGACATCGTTCTTCATGAACGTGGAACAGCCGAAAAGATGATCGAATCTTTCATGTTAATGGCTAATGAAACTGTTGCAGAAGATTTCTACAAGAAACAAGTTCCATTCTTATATCGTGTTCACGAAACTCCAGATTCTGAAAGAATTAGAAACTTCTTTGAATTCTGTAGTGCATTTGGCTTAAATATTCATGCAGATCCAGAAAATGTTAAGCCATTAGACTTACAAAAAGTAGTATCCAAGACAACTGGTACGCCTGAAGAAGCTGTTGTGCAAATGATGATGCTTCGTAGTTTAAAGCAAGCCAGATACTCTGAAGAAGCTTTGGGACACTTCGGCCTTGCAGCAAAATATTACACCCACTTTACTTCACCAATTAGAAGATACTCTGACTTGATGGTGCACAGAATGATCCACGCATACCAAGAAAAAGGTACTGGTGAGGATATTCAAAAGCACTTTGCTGGTTATTTACCAGATGTTGCTGAACAAACTTCTACTCAAGAAAGACGTTCAATTGATACTGAACGTGAAGTAAACGATCTGAAGATGACAGAATACATGGCAGATCAAGTAGGAGAACACTTCGATGCCGTAGTATCTTCTGTTACTAGTTTTGGTATGTTTATTCAACTCCCTAATACTGTTGAGGGCTTGATACATATTTCTAACTTAACAGATGACTTCTACAGCTTTAACGAGAAGTCTTTGACTTTAACCGGTCGCGGTACGCATAAACAATACAAGATAGGGATGCCTATTAAGGTTACCCTTATTAATGCTAACGTTGAACAGCATCAATTGGACTTTGAAGTTTATGATCCTAATGCACCTAAGAAAAAACATCGTGACAGAGGGATGAATAACCGTCGTCGTGGTAATAGAGGTTTCCACAATGATCACGGCCATCGTGGTGGCGAAAACTATAATAGTCGTGGAGACCGTAGAAGCCATGGACGTGGAAATAGAAGAAACCAAAGAAATTTTAAACATTAAGGAGTGACCTTAATGAAAAAAGAAAAAGACGAAAACTTAATTGCACAGAATAAAAAAGCACGCCATGATTATTTCATTAAAGATACTTATGAAGCTGGTATTGCTTTAACTGGGACAGAAATTAAGTCTGTGCGTGCCCGCCGTATAAATTTGCGTGATGGTTACGTTCAGATTATTAATAGCTCAGCTTTTTTAGAGAACGTGCATATTAGTGAATATAAGCAAGGTAATCGCTACAACCATGAACCACTTAGAAGTCGTCGACTTCTTTTGCATAAAAAAGAAATTAACCGTTTGGCAAAAGCACAAGCTGAGCGTGGTATTGCATTATTCCTTTAAAGGTTTATTTAAAGCATGGTTTTGCTAAAGTTTTAATTGGCGTAGGTCAAGGTAAAAAGGAATACGACAAACGTCAGACAATTAAAGAAAGAGACCAAAAACGCGAAATTCATCGTAGATATGGTATTTAAACGAGTTCACGATCAGGAGATCGTGAACTTTTTTGTTTATTTTGAAAAAAATTGAAAAATTTTTTGGCGAAAAATGGGTGAAATTTGAGTAAAATTCGAACGACTATAGATATAGATTCTTTAGCGTTAAGAATGTGATTGGCGATTAGGGGATACAAAAACAGAAGTGG
>NZ_BALU01000019.1 GCF_000615285.1 Lactobacillus kitasatonis DSM 16761 = JCM 1039
ACCAATAAGGTAATTAAGCAGTGCTTTGTCTACTTTACTTCATTATTAGAAGATGAGGGATTAATCCGTGAAAATGCAGTTTTTATCGATGGTACTAAGATTGAAGCGGACGCCAACAGGTACACTTTTGTCTGGCGAAAAGCTATTGAGAAGTATCATGCCAAGTTAAAGGAAGACGTGTCTGCTTTATATGAAGAACTGATCAATAAAGAAGTAGTCAAAGCCATGGCCGAAGAAGAAGCCCAAACTAGTCAAGGCTTAGAGATTCTGGCTCAAGAAACGGAAAAAGAAGTTGAGAAGCTGACCGAGAAAATTGATCGAGAACCTAAAGCCATTCCAGGCGGATCAAAGAATAAGGCCAAGCGCCGTGAATTAAAGAAGATCGCACATAAACTCAGAAAAGATTTTATTCCGCGTGCTAAAAAGTACGAAGAAGCTGAAGAGATCTTTGCTGGCCGTAACAGCTACTCTAAAACAGATCATGATGCCACCTTCATGCATATGAAAGAAGATCATATGAAAAACGGGCAGCTAAAGCCAGGCTACAATATTCAGGCAGCGACTACTAATCAATATATAGTTGATTTTGCCCTGTTTCCTAATCCGACTGACTTTAGAACATTCGAACCATTTCTAGACCAAATGAAGTCCAGAGGAATTCTCGATAAGTTTCAAAATATTGTGGCCGATGCGGGCTATGGCAGTGAATACAATTACTCGATTCTGGAAGAGAATTATTCAGATAAGAACTATCAGATTCCGTATACACAATACGAAAAAGAACAAACGCGAAAATATAAGAAAGATCCATCAAAGGTCGACAACTGGTACTATAACGAAGAAGACTATTACGTAGATAAATCAGGAGTCCGCTTCAACTTCAAATATTATAGTCAAAGAAAAGATCAATCTACTGGCATGGTCAGAAACTTCAAAATTTATGAAACTGATGAGTTCCAGCTAACTGAAGAACTGACCCAATTGGCTAAAACCAAAACAGGTCGACAAAGACAGATTCGCTACAACCCTAACTGGCAGTATTTAAAAGAAAAAGCAAAAGAGACTCTTCAAAGCGAAGAAGGCAAACGCATCTATGGCTGTCGCAAGTCAGATATGGAGCCAATTTTTGGGCACATGAAGAGTGTATTTGGTATGCGCAGAACGCATTTAAGAGGCAAAAAGAAAGTCGAAACGGATGTCGGTATCATGTTCATGACGATGAATCTAAAAAAATATGGAGCCAACAAGAAGGTAAAGCCTTCGAATTTTCATTTCAAAAACAAAAAACACAGGAATTCACTAAAAATAATGAATTTCTGTGTTTTTATATCCGGGCTAAAAATCGAGTTTCTTCCCAGACACTTTTCTATTTGCTTTGAATTTCATTATCATCGACTTCAGCATCCACGAATCCAGAATCATCGCCATTGTATCTTCCATACTTTTTCAAAGTTTCCATGATTATGAAAAGGATTGTCAGTAACAGGTAAATCACGAGAATTTCTAACTTTTATCATTATTTTTTTCTGCCTCTCTTTTACATATCTGAAGTATACACTGAAATCATTTATAGCAAAAAATCCTGCCCTAATGGACAGGATTTTATTTATATATCTTACTTCTTCGCAGCAGCCTCTGCTTCAGCGACAGTGTTTGATGGTGTTAATTTCAAACCATTTGGATCAACTTTAACTTCACTTGCTTTTACGTATGCATTTTTAATTGGAACACGATCGGAAACATAGTTACCATTGTTTATTAAGCGATAAACGCTTCTATATTCACCATTCAAATGTAAACGATAGAATAGTTCAGCCTTATTTTCCTTGGCTACCCAAATGTATGATAAACTATCAACTCTCCATGCCGAATCGTTCTTCTTAATTCTAATATTTTGAGAAGTACCATCTGCATTGTAGACTTCAACTGGTTGATCCATAGTAATTAATGATTTGTCTGTTTTGTTATAGCTCTGAACTGATAATTGCTTAGTTGCTTGAACATCATTATTATAAATCCAGTAATCCGTCCCCTTAATATGATAAATTGCTAGCTCATTATCGTCATCACCGTCTTGCCCAGTACCAGCACGTGTCCCTTGCTCTAAACGGTCTACCACAAACTTATCACCTTTTTTAACACGTTCATTAGTACGTTGGACTTGGATTTTACCTGGAACTTCTGTAAAAAGATAAGTGTATGGAGTAGTTACTGTTACAGTGGTTTCATATTTACCAACTGGTTGGGTATTATTGATTGTGGTGTTTGACGAATTATTAGAACTTGTAGAAGTATTAGTTCCGATAACTGGACCTAAGTTAGCAGTTCTTACATATTGCTTTCTTGGACCGCCCACCTTGAAGTAGTGCTTGCCATTCTTAAAAGTGTAGTAGCCACCATAAGTAGTTACTATTTCGCCTTTGTATAACTTCCATTTCTTACTGCTTGCAGTCATACCGTAAGGTGTTCTTTGAGTGGAAGTACGGTAAATATAAGCATTGTGGGTTACTCTACGTCTTACACCATCAATGTTAGTTACTCTAACGTATTGATCTTTGCCTGAAATTTTGTAATATTGATTGCCATTAATAGTTACAGGGGTTGGATCAACATAAATTGATCCACAGGTAATATATTTTCGACCTGTTGAATTGCCATCTTTATCATAAGCAATTGAATTATGCATAACTGTCTTTCTGACAGAATTATCTGTAGCTTGAACTGTGTGAACTTGTGAGCCGAATGAAAGCACTGGGCTTACAGCCATTAATGCTGCAACTGAAGCCAAGATAAGTTTATTCTTCTTCATTTTAATCATCTTTCTGTTAATATCTCGCTGATACTTCTATTATCTCCCCCCAATTTTTAAGTCAATCAATATGGACATAAATGAAAATGGACTATAATTGTATTAGCATTCAAGAATATTAATGAGGTGTTAATACATGAAAAAGAATAGAACAATATTTACCATTCTCATTACTGTCTTTTTGGGCATCGTTTCACTAGGCATGAATTCCAGCCCAGTTAAGGCAGCCAATACTGTGAAGCTGTATTTAAACAGCAACTCCTATGTATACAACAACAAAGGTCAACGTTTACGTGGTAAAGGCAATTACCTTAAGAAGAATAAGGCTGTTACTGCTCCAGGGAAATTGCAAAAAACAAATTCCGTGAAGAGATATTATACACTCAAGGTTCTATATCAGAAAAATTCAAATAATTCCAAATATCCATCAGTTATAGTTCGCTGGCTTCCATATAAAGTTATTAAAGGACAAGAATATTATCGAATCGGAATTAATAAATATGTAAAGAGTATTAATGTAACAAAGATAAATAATAAAAAACTTTATACTAACTATGAAACACTAACTATTGGAACCCCTGTGGGAAATGATAAATATGTATATGCTACAGACTCAAATGGTAAACAAACTTCCAAGATTCTAAAAACTGGATCAAAATTTATTAGTGATGAATATGATATTTTAGGTAATGACAGCTACTTTTCTTATCATATAAAAGGTACAGAATATTGGGTTTACTCTATGGAAATAAAGAAAAATCCTAGACATACTATTATTTCCAATCCATTTAAACTTGCTCTCTGGGAATAAAAGTTTAAGATCTATGATCTATCTAATGCATTATTAGCGTATTAAATTTTGCATAAAATAAAAAACCTGTTAAATCAAGGTCTATAAAGCCAAGATTTAATAGGTTTTATTAGTTTCTAAATTCTTTTAAAAATTATTATTTCTACCAAATTACTCTAAAAATTTTATTTTTCTCTGTAGTATAGTTAGACTTGCTATGATATGCAACTGTTAAATAAAGATCATTTTCTCCATTTACTTGAATCCCTTCAAATTCAGTCGCATATCCTGCTTCATCTAATTCACTATAACCGTCTAAATTTTTAACATCCCATTGAGATGGATCAGTCGCACCCCATGGAATTTTAACAATTTTTCTTGTTTTTGATTCAATATGAGTTTTTTCATTAGGATGTGCTTCGCTTGAAATATAAATATTTAGATTATCATCAATATCATAACCTTGAATTGAACCAATATCAGTTACAAAACCCTCAATCTTAAATGATCTTAGACATAGATTAGCTAATTCATCATTTTTAAGGCTCACATCACTTGTGCCGTGCGAATTTAATGCATTATTGACGTCAGTTAAATTATAAACAGAGAAATAACCCGTTCCTGCACTATCTACAGTTGCAATTAAGAAATAACTGTAATTTGGTGATGGAGATACGGCCGCTTCAGATCTAACCATAGTACCGCCATCATAACCCAAACCAAATTTTCTACCTGCTTGGTTCAAATTAGAAATTCTAGGCAGTTTAGTATTTAACTTAGCATGTTTGCCAAAAGGAATTCTAGCAATTTGTGTATCCCAATAAATCTTGCTTTGTGAATCATATTTACTCTTTGTTCCAATAAACCATTCTGCATTATCATTTCCTTGTTTTGCAGTTCCTGCATATTCCCAAGTCTGAGTATGACCACCAGCAGTTTGTTTTGGATCAATACCTGCAGTTTTAGGACCATACAGATATACACGTTCCGTACCTGCACCTTTCTTAAATTTTTCACCCTTACTTGCGCGGTATACAACTGCATCAGTCCCTTGTGTTAAAAGTTGTAATGCATAAATATACTTTCCACCTACATTACCTTTTTGAACTACAACCCTGTGTAATCCCTCTAAATCATACATTTTACTAATATCTACCATAATAAAACCTCCGAAAAAATTTCTATCTTCCTATTTGGAAGAATTCTCATTAATAATTTTTGCGACCTTCGCAAAAATATCCTTTACATCTTGGTCTTCCACTTTAAAACCTTTTGCTTCCAGTCCGTCCACTACTGCATTGACAATCCGATTAATTTTTTGATCGTTGGCCAAGCTTTCTTTGTTGTACAAACCAACGTAACTTTTCATCAGATCATCGGCAGTAATACGAAACTGCTCCAGCCTTTTGTTCTTAAAGTGAACATGACTCAAGATACCGACACTTACAACACTAATAACCCAAAACGCTAGAGCTATTAGTTCAACGTAATCATGAATATCCATGATTTCTTCTTCACCTCTCTTTTTCCTTATTGCACAGTCATTAGCACCACCTCTTTATAGAAAATTTATCAACTTAATACTAATATCTGTTGACTAATATTAGTATTTATACTAATATAATGGTATAAGAAATAACCTTGAGCACATGATTCCTTTCTTACTTGCACACGTGTTTCTAGGCTTTTTCTTATTTCTTTCATATCTCGTTGACAGTTCTTATACTACGTCTAAAGACTAATATTGTCAACACATTTTTAGTAAAAATACTTATTTAATATTTTGAAATACGTGGAGAATGCTTGCCATGATTGAATTAGAGCGTACTAAAGAATTAGCGAAAAAATATAAAATGAACTTACGTGAAGTGAATGACAAGGCTGGATTGGGTACTAATTCTATCTATAATTGGAAGAATAAAAGGCCTGGTGGTGATGCCTTAGAGGCCGTAGCTGAAGTACTAAATACTTCAATCGATTACCTAAAAGGTAAAACTGATGATCCTACCCCTATACCTACAAAAGGACAACCAACTTCTATTCCACTAGACGAAGAAAAGCCTTATTCATATCATGGTTACAACGTTCCTGAGAGATATCTCAATATGATTCGAGGACTAATGGAAGATGACATTAAGGAAGGTCGTGCAGACAAGAAATGAGAAACTTAGGCAAAGAAGAGTTAATTGAGTACTTACTCAATTATGCTTTTAAGCACGGTCTTTCATACATCTTGGTTAAAGGAGAGCCATACGACCCAGCACTTTCATTTAAGAATGCTCATAAAATGGTAATCAATACTAATTGGCATAATCCTAATCAATTGCCTTTTATCATTGGCCACGAAATTGGTCACTTAATGTTAGGTGATTCAGGTATCGCCTATTGGCCTAGTTTTTCAGGGCAAAACTCAGAAGAAGAGGAAGCAGATCTATTTTCTCTTAAGATTATTTACGACTATTCCTGCAAAAATGGTGACTACATTCAAGAACCAGGAACCTTTATGCAGAACTATGGCATCCCCGAAAGAATGACCACCGCAACCAAGCAACTTTTCAAAGACAATGACGACCTAATATAACAAAAAACTGATACTCCTAGCCTCATGGCTTAGATGCACCAGTTTTTCTATATTCTTTTAATGTATTTTTTTATTTTAAAGACCAAACAAAAGCAAATTGTCGCCCTCAACGCCAATATTGTTATCTTTCTTAAGTTGCTTCAAAGAATTTACAACAAACTTCTTCTGACTACCCTTAAGCTTATTAGCAGCCTTCATCGCTGCATTAAAGTCGCGTTTATTTTGTTTATTCTTTAGACTAATAATATTCTTATCAGCGCTTCTATTGGCAATTCTCTTCAATGGATTTACTACTCCGCGCATCCCCTTGCTATTGAAGTAATAATATTGAAGCATTGCTTGCGTAGTCCAGCAGCTGTACTTCTTATCCTTAGAAACTACTAAGTATAATGGAGCACCACTAATTTTGCCGTGGAATCTTACTACCTTTTCAACTCTAAATTTAACATTTTGGACCTTAGCTGGACTAATTGTCTTGCCCTTGAAGGTTTCATAATGCGTTAAAGCATATTTGTAGTTGTTTTTGCCCACATAAATAGGATCTGCATCTTTTGAATTCTTAATTCTTAAAACGTAGCCTTGTTTAGTTAACTTAGGGTCATTTTCAATTACGGCCTTCGGATTAACATTTGTGGTTTTAGGTGCATTGCTAGCAGTACTTGCAGCTTGAACAGTAGCAGGCGCAACGCTTAAGAGAAGTCCCGCAATAACAGCAGAAGAAAACAACATTTTTTTGTTAAGTTTCATACTTAATTACCCCTTTATTCATGAATTCAAGAATATTATTGCACAAAAATTTTTGCCTGATGCATCGATTTTTCGCTTAATATTTTTCATGATAAGATTAACTTATAACTATCTTGAAAGAACACGAATGAAACGAATTTACTATTATCACAAAACTACCGATGACGTGGTCGACAGCCACGATCAAAATTTTAGCTTACCAGATGACTACGTAATTTTGCCCAATTCTCGCGGGGCAAAAATTTGGTCAGCAATCGCTCGTCCTCTTGCGGCTGGTTTTGGCTGGATCGTCTTCCGCTTTTTCGACAACGTTAAGGTCATCGGCAAAGAAAAACTAAAGCAAGTCGATGGTGGCTACTTCGTCTACGGCAACCACACCAGACCAATGGGCGATGTTTTTACATCCCTTACCATTTTTCCCATTAAGAATTTCTACGCCATCGCGGGCCAAGCAAACTGGGGCATCCCCTTCATTGGTAAATACCTAGTGCGCTACGGTGGTCTTCCCGTCGGTAAAGACCTAAAGCAGTCAGTCAAGCTAATCAAGGCCATCCAGACCGTAATCAAGGATAAAAAAGGCGAAGTCCTAATCTACCCAGAGGCCCACGTTTGGCCCTACTACACGAAGATTCGTCCATTTGATGCAACCAGCATGCACTTTCCTGTTCAACTGAACGCGCCAAGTTTCGTTATGACCAAAACCTACCATAAAAGACGCTTTGGGAAGCGCCCTCGCGCAGTTGTTTATATCGACGGACCATTTTACCCGGATCAAACTTTAAGCCGTAAGGAAGCCCAAAATAAGCTCCACGATGAAATTCAAAAGACATTAATTGACCGAGCTAAGCTTAGTGATTATAAATATTGCCAATATATCAAAAAATAAGGTTAAGAAACGTTTTTGCTTCTTAACCTTATTAGTTTGTCTTTAAGAGTTTTAATTACCTAATTAACGCTCCATAACAAAATGTTGTCTTTCTTTTCCATCATGACATTACGCAGAACACCATCTTGTTTCATTTGTTTTAAAGATCCTAAAACAAATTTCCGTTGATTACCTTTCAACTTTTTAGCTGCTTTGACTGCTAGGGCATAATCATGCTCATTCTTAGCAAGCCATTTACGATCAGTAATTGTACCCTTTGAAGTAAATTTTCCATTTTGTTTGATAGGACTTCTTCCTTCTATTTTCTTCAATGACTTAATTACTTTCTGAAGAGGCTTACTATTTATAGCATAGTATTGCAAACCAGCACTCGGAGTCCAACCATTATATTTATGATCCTTAGAGGTTACAAAATACTCTGGAGAACCACTTACGCCCTTAAAATGCATGACTTTCTCAACTTTAAATCTAACATTCTTGATTTTCTTGGGACTAACAGTTCTAGTTCCTTTAAAAAGCGGATTATTTACAAGCTTTGCATAGTTTGACTTACCAACATAAATAGGTTGAGCTGAAAAATTAACATTTACAACATAGCCCCATTTACTGAGTTTAGGCGTATTCTGGATCACAAGCTTAGGTGACTTTTTAGTACTGGTCGTAGCTGAACCAGAATTACTACTTGCGGCATTAACTGTAACTGGAGCAGCACCAAGTAATGTAGCAACTGAAGCTGCAGCAAATAAAGTTGTTAAAATCTTTCCTGATTTCATTGTTTTAACTCACCTTTCTTTTTACGCCTATATTTTATATCTAAAATATTTTCATGTTAGCCTTATTTTTTCGTTTTGCGTATCTGAAAATACGTAAAAATCGCTGCAACGACAGCAACAACATCCAATGGGATAAGTATAGTCATAATAACTACAGCGCCATCTTGAAAGCACGCGTATATATTAGCAACCAGCATAATCAATATTGGTACAGCAACATTGAAATAGCCCCACTTTCGCCATAACCATACACGATAATTTTTATACGCTGGCGTTGCTGAAACGGCGATGCCTATTATCAGCAATGCCACGCAAATCCATCCTGGAGTAGACATAATACCCTCCTATTCTCTCTATTGAGGACAATTTCCAATGACATTCTTCACTTTTTATTATAAGCAGAATACTAATATTGTCAGAAAAATTTTCTACAGAAAACTAAATTTCTAATCTTTGTGCTACCTCAGTATATCCAGTCATTCTTAAAACATTTTTTATCTCCTCGGCATCTTCTTTTTGACCTTTAGATACTGCTAAATAAAATTTACCCAATAGTTTATACATTAAAAAAGCTGGAATTGGTTCTAAACTTTTGAGTAACAAGAATATTTGCTCAACTTCTTTATCCTGAAAATCATGCTTATCATCGATATTAAATAGATAATTAACACAAATCGTAGCAATTCTTATTATTTCTCTATCCGAGAAATTATTAATATTTTTATACGTTCTCAGTACTGATTGCATTAATGTTCTACGTACACTTTTATCAAAATACTTCATAGCATTACCAAAAATGCGAAGTGCATCCCTATTCTTAGTCCAATCATTCTGGGAGAACATTAACTGTAGAATTTCTTTCTGTGTTTTCGCATCTAATTTAGTTTTTTTCAATTCAGCCACTATTAGTAATGCATGTAATTTATATTCAATTGGAAAATTTTATCTTTTAATATCTCTGCCTTTTTTAAATCAGCTTCATAAAAGGCTTGGGACATTTCTTTTTGTAATTCAGAATTTTCATTTCTAAATCCATATCTAGGAGCCACTTCATCAAAGAAATGCTGATAATCAATATTATTATCAGCTAACATTTTTAATAAATTATCAGCATAAATACGATGCTTTCCATGCTCTATCTGCGAATAATGTGATTTAGAGATAGCTAGATGTTTAATCATATCTTTTTGCTTTAAGTTTCTGTCTTGTCGTTCTTTCCTCAAAGCCTCTGAAATTTTCATCGACTTCAGCCCTCCATTCAGAAAAATGAATTCTACATGGTATCATATAGAATATACAGATTAGTAAATTCGAATACTACTAAACAGGAGTAATTATGAACATACTTTTTTGCGGGGACGAAAACGCAGAAGACGGCGTTTTAATCTCCACACTATCTCTATTAAAGAACTCTGGTGCTAAAGAGCTGCACCTCTACATTTTAACCATGGAAGCTCACAGCGATGAACGCAAATATCATCCCTTCTCTGAACATGCCGCAGACTATATCCGTTCCTTATTAGTTAAAGCAAACCCTAAAAATACGCTGGAGTTGATCGACTGCACTGATCTATTTATCAAGCAGCCACCTATAGCTAACATGAATACGCGTTTTACGCCTTATGCCATGTTGCGCCTATTTGCGGATGAATTACCACAGATCCCTGACCGCATTCTTTACCTAGATGACGATATCGTTATTCGCGGCGACATCACTGCTTTTTACAAGCAAAATATCAAGGGTATCGAACTCGTCGGCGTGCTCGACTACTGGGGCAGATTCTTCTTCCACAATGTCAAAACTAAGCGCGTCTTTGACTACCTAAACTCTGGTGTCTTGCTTTTGAACATGACTAAGATCAAGCAAACTGGTCTTTTTGCTAAAGTCAGAGACATGATGCAAACCAAGAAGATGTTCCTGCCTGACCAGTCCGCAATTAACAAACTGGCCGTTGCAAAGCGTGTCGTACCTCGTCGCTACAACGAACAATATCGCCTGCAAAAAGATACCAAGATTCAACACTTCACCACTAGTTTTCGTTTCTGGCCCTACTTCCATACCCAAACAGTTAAGCATGGGACGTAGCTCGTGTGCACAGCGTACTGCATCTACATGAATACGACGATATGCTCAACGAATATCTCAAAATTCGCGATAACTTGAAAGAATAATACTTGGAGGAACCATTTTGAAAACTATCCCTGTTTTTTACACTATCAGTGATAACTACACACCATATGCATTTGTTTCAATTCAATCATTAATTGATCATGCTGATCCTAAGAAGGACTACACCATCACTCTTTTGGTTCAAGAAATTTCTGATGAACACAAAAAGAGCTTGGAAGACATGTCAACCGACAACATTCATGTCCACGTCTTCCACATTGACGACGACATGGTTAAGCCAATTCACAAGACTAAAGAAAACTACTTACGTGCCCAATTTTTCACCATGTCTATCTTCTATCGTCTGTTCATCCCTGAATTATTCCCACAATACGACAAGGCAGTTTACCTAGATGCTGATACCATCATTTGTGCGGATATTGCAGATTTATACGACACCGAAATCGGCGACAACATGTTTGCCAGCTGTCCTGATTTGTCTATTCGCTACATGCCACTTTTGCAAAAATATATCAAGGAATGTCAAGGCATTTTACCTGCCGAAAAGTACATCAACAACGGTGTTATTTTGTTTAACATGAAGGCCTTCCGTGACAAGCACTTCGTCGACAAGTTCTACTACCTCATGGGCAAGTACCACTTCGACAACGTCGATCCAGATCAAGCTTACATGAACGAAATTTGCGAAGACAAGATCTACCACTTACCTAAGGAATGGGACGCAATGCCTAACGAAAGCATCCCCGAAATCGAAAATCCTAAGATCGTGCACTACAACTTATTCTTCAAACCATGGCACTTCGAAGATGTGCAATACGCCCACTACTTCTGGGATGTTGCCAAGACCACGCCTTACTATGACGAATTAAAGCAGCAACTTGCGGACTTTACCAATGAAGACCGTAAAAAGGCCCGCACCGATCTTGAATTGATGGCTAAGAAAGTTGACATGATTGTCGATGAGCCTAACACCTGGGCTAAGGTCAAAAAGCACGAATCCGTTAAGATTGACTAATAAAGGAAAATTTATGACAGTACCAGTTTTTTACAGCATTAGCGACGACTTCACTAAATACGCTGCAGTATCACTTAATTCTTTAGTTAAACATGCCAGCCTTGATACAGACTACACCGTGTATTTCTTAAGCCAAGATCTATCTGATGAGCATAAAAAAGATTTAAGCGATCTCGGCAATGAAAATGTACACGTAAAGTTTTTCCATATTGACGACAAGTTGGTGAAGCCGATTCAAAACCGAAAGGAAAACTTCTTACGTGCCGACTTCTTCACCGTGTCAATTTTCTATCGCTTGTTTATTCCTGAATTGTTTACGCAATACGACAAGGCAATTTACATCGATAGTGACACTGTTGTAAATGATGATATTGCTAAGCTTTACAACATAGATCTTGGCAATAATTTATTTGGTGCTTGCACCGACTCTTCAATTCAATTTGTGCCTAAGATGGTGAAGTACATCAAAGATGTTTTGGCACTCGATCCTAAGAAATACATCAATTCAGGGATGCTCGTAATGAACGCTAAGCAATTCCGCGACAAGCTCTTTATCGACCACTTTATGGAACTGCTTGAAAAATACCACTTTGACTGTATCGTACCTGACCAAGATTACTTGAACGAAATGGGTGAAGGCAACATTCTCCACCTTGATCCACGTTGGGATGCTATGCCTAATGAAAATACCGAACCAATCGAAAATCCTGGTTTGATTCACTATAACCCTTTCTTCAAGCCATGGCATTTCACAGGTATTCAATATGAAGATTACTTCTGGCAAAGCGCTAAGGAAACTAAGTTTTATGATGAATTAAAGGCTGAACTTGATAACTACACCGATGAGCAACGTGCAGCTGATCGTCAAAAGCTTAACCACATGCTTTTAAAGGAAGATAAGACAGAAAAAGACCCTAACAATTGGGCCAAAGTTAAGGAACGCGAGGCGGTTAAATTATGATTTTTGGCGATAATCGAGAAGCAGTAATCAAAAATATCAAAAAAGCTGCTAACGACCGCGATTTTACGGCTAAAGTTGAAATCGGCGACCCACAAATGTCACTTGATGAACGTTTGAAGCTAGTTAACAATTATTGGGAAAACCGTAAAACTCTTTCTAGCAAGGTTAACAATCGTATTGGACATGTGCTTTATGATACTTTAGCTAAAACCTTGGCTGGTTCAACCGAATTTAAAGGCTTAGAAAATTTAAACAATTTGCCTATCGGTGGCGCTATCGTTACTACCAACCACTACAACCAAATCGATTCGCTCCCAATCAAATTGCTCGCTGACAAAATGCACCGTCAGCTTTCAATTGTAATTGAGGACACTAACCTTATGTTGCCCGGCTTTTTCCGCTATTTAATGAACTATGTCGGCACCATTCCTTTGGTTCAAAGCCCTAGCTACATTGCCAACGAATTTCCAAAGCATTTAAGTAAAGCCTTGGACCAAAACAACTGGGTTTTGATTTACCCTGAACAAGAAATGTGGTGGAACTACCGCAAGCCTCGTAAGTTGCAACGCGGTGCCTACTACTTTGCTGCTAAACAAAATGTGCCGGTTATTTCTACTTTTGTCGAAATCAAGGATTTACCTAAGGTTGAAAAGAAAGATACCAATTTCTACGAAACCAAGTACATCGTGCATGTTTTAAAACCTATTTACCCTGATGTTTCTTTGAGTGCTAACGAAAACGCGCATCACATGATGGAACAAGATTACAAGCAAAAAGTAGCCGCCTATGAAAAAATCTATGGCAAGAAATTGAATTATGACTTCTTAGACTGGGATATTGCCGGATGGCGCGGCCATCTTTCATAAAAAAGATATAAGAAAATTTAGAATGCTTCTTTCAAAAGTGACACTGTGTTACCATTAGGCTAATGTAGTATTACTCTAGAAAGGAGCTTCTTCTATATGAAAAAATTCACTAAAGAAACTCTGTCAAATTATGACGGCAAAAACGGTCGTCCAGCTTATATTGCCGTAAACGGCGTAGTCTACGATGTAACCAACAACTCACACTGGGTTAACGGCGAACATCACGGCATGTGCGCAGGACGAGACGTAAGTTTTGATTTAACTAATACATCCCCACACGGGGCAAAAGTTTTAGTTCACGCCAACAAAGTTGGTACTTTTAACTAAACCAAAATTTTGATCCAAAAAAATAAATCCATTAAAAAAGTGTCTAGGAATTGCTCCTAGGCACTTTCTATTTTTAGTAATCTATCTAATTATTTTCTTCAAAAGCAGTATTGGCTGCGATTTTACCAAAGGTAAAGATATCAGCAAGTGAATTACCACCCAAACGGTTGCCGGCATGAATACCACCCGCAACTTCACCCGCAGCGTAAAGGCCCTTGATTACGTCGCCATCTTTGTTAATAACGCGAGCCTTAGTATCGATCTTAAGTCCACCCATTGTATGGTGAATGGCTGGCTTACGTGGCGTAGCGTAGAACGGAGCAACTTCACACTTTAAGTTGAAGCACTCTTGCCAAATTCTGGGTCTTCACCAGCATCAACGTAAGAATTGTACTTCTTGATCGTATCTTCAAGCACTTCTGGTTTCATGCCAATTTGCTTAGCAAGGTCAGCCAAAGTATCTGCTCTGAAAAGCGTTCCCGCCTTCACCTGAGCGTCAATTGACTCTTGGGTAGTGTTATAGGCAGTAGCCTTAATTTTATCGTCAGCGATCAAATAGAAGAGTCCTCCGTTGGCAATTGCGGCCTTAGCTAAGGTATCACGTTCCGCAAATTCATTTACGAAACGTTTACCCTCTTTATTCACCATAATGTAGTTCTCAGGTGGCGTCTGCAAACCAGTGAATAATTCACCAGTCTTGGGATCAGATACAGGCATCAATTGAATAAAACCCATACCGACCAAATCTGCGCCAATCTCTTTACCTAAACCGATACCATCACCAGTAATCGCTGGAGAGTTAGTTGTTGGCATGTCGCCATCAATGTGCTTCCAATAAGTATTGTACTTTTGGACCATTTTCATGTTGGCACCAAAACCACCTGAAGTTAAGATAACTGATTTAGCATGAACGGTAACCTTAGAACCATCGCTCTTTTCGGCAACAACGCCAACTACTCGATCATTATCTACAAGCAAGTGCTTAGCGCGAGTTTCTGTTAAAACAGTTGCGCCATGATCCTTTACCCGGTCGCCTAAAACGTGGATGTAAGCATAACCCATTGGTTCAACTGGCTTGTGACCTCTACGCCACAAAGCACCAACTGGCATTGTTACTTGGCTATCGTCAAACTTTACACCAAGCTTCTTAAGCCATTTGACTGAATCGAGTGCATTATCAACCAATTCTTTTACTAAAGCATAAGTACCGTGAATTTCATTTCCGTTCAAATCAGTACGTTTACCACCAACGTAGGTTTGAATTTCATGCAATAATTTTGAATCAAATAGATAATTTGCACCTGAATCAACGTATTCCTTAATTTGTTTTTGTAAAGCTTCAAAGTCAGGACGATATTCTGGATCAATCTTTTCAATTGGTGTTGCGGCCAATTTTTCCAGATCTTCCTTTTCACCAGCCAAAGCCTTGAACTTCTTTTGCCATTCAGGTTCTGCCGCGTTCATTGGACCACCGGCACGAGTTGTATTACCACCAATTTGTGGGAATTTTTCAAGTACGATAACTTTGCGGCCATGTTGAATACTACGAGCAGCTGCAGCTAAACCAGCACCACCAGCACCGATAACTACTACATCAGTTGTGTATTCTTCATCTTTTGTGGCATGCGCCTTAGTAGGGTTAGCGCGCTTCTTCCATTCTTCGGCATCACCACCAGCTTCAGTAATTGCTTCCGCAACCCCATCAATTACGCCGTGACTAGAGATGGTAGCTCCACTAACTGCATCAACATTTAAGGTTTGGTTGTCGACAATTAATTTTGGCAAGCGATTGAATACTTCATCCGCAACGCCCTTAGTTTCGCCGCTTGCGTCGACACTAATGTTTTCAATTTTGTCTTCAGATAATTTGACCTGCATAGGCATGTAGCTTGAGCCATGCCCCTTTGCTTTTACATCATATGTACCTGGTTTCATAGCCATAAAAATCTCCCCTTTTTGTAAAGGCTTTCTTCTTTATTTTAATAAGGAATCAGCGTTAAAGGAAATAGTTTTCTAGCTAATGAGTTATAATAATTTTATTATTGGAGGTATTTATATGAACGATCCCGAAGCATTATTGCACTACCTTGATGTATTACTAAAGGAAAATAATTTCACAAAAGCCGCCCGCGAATTATATATTTCCCAGCCTTATTTGACCCAATTAATTAAAAGAATAGAGAAACGACTTGGTACGCAAATTATCAATCGCGATCATGTACCTTTTTCTCTAACAGAAGCTGGGATGATTTACTACAAATATCTAGAAAACATTTCTTACAATGATCAGCAACTTGAGCGGGAACTTGCACCATTTACGCAGCCAAATAAGGAAATTATCAAGTTAGGTATCTTAGAAAGTTTAGGTACTTTCTTGTTGCCTCGGCTTCTTCCAGATTTCTTAAAAGAAAATCCTACGGTTGAGATTCAATTATTTGAGAATTCGCCCCGTAAAAGTGAAACTAGCTTACTCAACGGTGACATTGATTGTTACATTGGTCAAACACCCAAAACTATCTCACGTGATTTAACTTATTCGGTTAAAGATGGTGAGCAGTACTACGTAGTTATTCCTCAGAACTCGTCTTATTTCCAACCTGGCAAGTTTATTCTGGAACCAAGTAGTCTGGACCTAAAGGAAGTTTTGCAAGCCTCTATGGTCTTAAGCGCCTCTGAGTCAGCTATCCGCCATCAAGTTAATGGACTTTTCCAAAAGTTTCATATTAAACCTAATATTGTTTTAGAAAGCAAAAGTATCGTCACAGCAACCGAGTTATCCCTGCGAGGTGTAGGTTTGACCATTTCTTCAGCCAGCATTTTAACTAAAATGCGGCAAACTCCAATCAATCTATTGCCAATCGACGAAAATTTAATCTATATTCAATTCTTTATTGCTACCAAAGCAGATACGGAGCCATCACCCGCATTGCAGAAATTAATCAATAGTTTTAAGGTACTCAATCTTAAATCGAGGATTTAAAAAGCCGAGGATTTATATTTT
>NZ_BALU01000018.1 GCF_000615285.1 Lactobacillus kitasatonis DSM 16761 = JCM 1039
ATTTTTAGTATAGGTCTTTTTTATTCTTATTTAGAAATTACTTCAAGCCCTTCCATTTCCATTCAGTAACTTCTGGCATATCCTTACCATTATCACGAATGTATTGGTGGTGCTTTTCAAGTAAGTCATCCATGTGACTAATGAAGTCAGCGTTCTTACCCTTTAACTTATCAACACTTTCAACAGCGTCCTTTGCAAGGTCAAATCTGTCAAGGTGATTCAAGACACGCATGTCAAATGGAGTGGTAATGTCACCATTTTCTTCGTAGCAGTGGATGTGAACGTTGTAACGCTTGCGAGCGAACCAAATAGATTGCATCATGCTCTTGTAGCCATGCCATGCAAAGATTACTGGAACATCCTTTGGGAATAAGCGGTCAAATTCTTCATCAGAAATAGCATTCTTGTTGTCCTTTGATGACATTAACTTCATAACATCTACAACGTTGATGTAACGGATTTTAAGATCTGGGAACTTGTCGTGCAAAATGTCAATTGCTGCCAAAGTTTCAATAGTTGGTTCAGTTTCAGTTGAAGCAAAGACAACATCAGGCTTAGCACCCTTATCGGTTGAAGCCCAGTCAATGTAGCCTAAGCCCTTGTCAACCAACTTTTGAGCTTCTT
Source organism: Lactobacillus kitasatonis DSM 16761 = JCM 1039 (assembly GCF_000615285.1). Classification (GTDB taxonomy): domain Bacteria; phylum Bacillota; class Bacilli; order Lactobacillales; family Lactobacillaceae; genus Lactobacillus; species Lactobacillus kitasatonis. Next base: position 625 of record NZ_BALU01000018.1, read on the forward strand.
CAATTGAGAACCATTGTGGACGTGGTTGCTTTGAAGTTACCAAAACGTTGATGCATTCACGATCCTTAAAGGCCTTGTCACCAACAGCAAGCAAAGTATTAGTATCTGATGGCAAGTATTCATGAATCAAATCTGGACGATTCTTTTCGTATAAGTGAGTCAAAATACCTGGATCTTGGTGAGTGTAACCGTTGTGGTCTTGTTGGAACACAGTTGAGGTAGCAACAAAGTTAAGTGATGGGTAATCATGACGCCAGTATTGTTCCTTAGCTTTTCTAAGCCACTTCATGTGTTGTGTAAGCATTGAGTCTACTACACGACCAAATGCTTCGTAAGTTGCGAAGAAACCATGACGACCAGTTAATACGTAGCCTTCAAGGAAGCCTTCATCTTGGTGTTCTGATAATTGTGAATCGATCACACGACCACTTGGAGCCAGGTTTTCATCATTTGGTTCGTGGATTCCTGGTTCCCATTGACGCTTTTGGTTATCCAAAAGTTGGAACAAACGGTTTGACTTAGATTCATCAGGACCAAAGCCGCGGAAAGTGGTTGGGTTAAACTTAGCAACTTCATCTAAGTATTTAGCCCATTCAACCATGTCTTGAGCTTCCATTGAACCTGGCTTGTCAAACTTAAGAGCAAAGTCGCGGTAGTCTGGCAAGTTCAAACGCTTAGGATCCTTACCACCATTAGTGATTGGGTTCATTGCCATACGGTGGTCGCCTTCAGCAGTGTTTTCAGTAACAATTTCCTTAGGTGAACCATCTTCGTTGAATAATTCTTCAGGCTTGTAGCTTTCAAGCCAATCAGTCAACATGTCGGCATGCTTCATATCACCTTGTGAGACAGGAATTGGAATTTGGTGTGCTCTAAATGAGTTTTCAATTGGGTTACCATCAAGATCCTTCTTTGGACCAGTCCAACCTTTTGGGCATTGGAAGATGATCAATGGCCAGTGTGGCAAACTTGCATCGTTATTTTCACGAGCATGCTTTTGAATGGCCTTGATTTCTTCGATTACTTCGTCCATGGTCTTAGCCATTTCTTCGTGGACTTGCATTGGATCCTTTTCACCATCGAAACGGCCACCCTTAAATACTGAAACAAAGTGTGGATCCCAACCCATACCACGGAAGTATTCGGTTAATTCTTCATCACTCATGCGTGAAACGATAGTTGGGTTAGAAATCTTGAAGCCGTTGATTTGAAGGATCGGTAAAACAGCACCATCTTTAATTGGGTTGATGAACTTGTCACTGAACCAACTTGCTGCAAGCGGGCCAGTTTCAGCTTCACCGTCACCGATTTCAACAGCAGCAATTATGTCTGGGTTATCCAAAACAGCACCAACACCGTGTGAAAGTGAGTAACCTAATTCCCCACCTTCGTGGATTGAGCCTGGTGTTTCAGGAGCAGCGTGAGAAGCAACACCACCTGGAAAACTGAAGCGTTTGAACAACTTAGCCATACCCTTTTCGTCTTGGGTAATTTCTGGATAACGTTCAGTGTATGAACCATCAAGGTATGAGTTAGAAACCATTACTTGGCCACCGTGACCTGAACCTTCAATGTAGAACATGTCCAAATTGTATTTCTTAAGGACACGGTTTAAGTGAGCATAAATAAAGTTTTGTGGAGCAATGGTACCCCAGTGACCAATTGGCTTGGGCTTAACGTCTTCAGCTGTCAAAGGTTTCTTAAGTAGTGGATTCTTCATTAAGAATAATTGTCCAACTGATAAATAATTGGCAGCGCGCCAGTATGCGTCGACGCTCTTTAAGTAATCTTTTGAATCATAATTAACTGTCATTTTATCTCCTTTAAGCACATTAAATTACTCTTGATTGATCTTTTTCCTTATATCTCCATAATACCAATTTCCTAATAAATATCAACTAATTTGCAAATTGGGCCCTACCATTTTAAATAAGTATTTAGATTTAAATCAATACGCCACAAAGCTTGCAATAGCAGCATTTTCATCATTTAATATAAGTGTTTCAGCTATTGAATGCTGACAAACACTGATAAACAAATATAAAATGCTGATTAAACAATTACAATTTTAGTCAGTCATGTTAACTTACTTTATGGAGATACGAAATGATTCAAGAAGAAAGATTAGTTCAAATAAAAAAGATGCTCAAAAAAGAGCACCAAGTATCAACTAAAGAAATCGCTAAAAAGTTCGGTGTATCTTTTGATACGGCTCGCCGAGATGTAATTCACTTAGCCACTACAGGTCAAGCAGTCAGAATCCACGGCGGGATAATGGAAATTAGTCAAAATGACGTACCTGATTTTCTAGCTAGAAATCAAGTTCAATCTCCCGTGAAATTAAAAATGGCCAAGATGGCAAAAAGGTTCATCCATCCTGGTCAATGTGATTTTATCGGTCCTTCTACCACGCTCAAGCAGCTTTGTCCCATGCTTAACGGGATGGATATCCAAGTAGTAACAAATTCAATCGATAATGCTTTGAGTTTACTGACTAGTGAATTTCCATCCGTTAGACTTCTGGGCGGCGTGATTAATAAACAACAGCGCTACATTTATTCAGAGGCTGCCCTTGAGACAATTAGAAGAATTCGTTTCAACACTGCTTTTATTGGTGGTTCTAAAATTGACGCCGATGGCGTTTATACATCATCAATGGCGGATGCCGAAATTGTACGTGCAACAGCTAGTCGAGCAAAACAAATCGTCTTGGTGGCTGAAAAGTACAAATTCACGAATCATTCTACTTCTCCGTACATGTCAATTCCATTAGATAAGGTCGATGTTTTAATTACCGACACGCCTTTATCTGATGAAGTTAAGCAGCATTTCAATTCAAGAACGCAAATCATACCAGTATTAAAGGAGTAATTATTATGTTCAGTCTCTTTAAATCAAGCCAACCCAACACAAAAGAAATTTATCAAGAACTCAAGAAATTCTACAACAGTTTTTTCAGCGATATTTATAATGAAATGAATATTGATCGCTATCGTCAAATCAGAGACGTAATCGGTCTCGTAATTAATAAATTCGACAAAAACGATCACCCGCTTGAATACACCGGCAAATTAGTGATGTACATTCAAGCCAGAGTTGCTTCACGTCACTTGCGTTTAAGCAGCGAACAAGAAGCAATCATGAAAAAATTAACGGAATCTACAAAATATGTAAATCTTTCTTACGTTTACTTAAGTCCGATTGATTCTGCCGAGCAATTCGTTTAAGATTTATAGAAATTAGCTCTGTCCTAGATCAAAAAGATGAATCCCCCAATAAACGGTCGGGCAGACTAAAAAATCTCGAGGTTCTTATGTGAATTTCGAGATTTTTTCTTTTAGAAATTGATAGCGCTTAGTTTTTAAATCGAATTAGCTAAAGTTTTGCCTTATAATAAGATTCGAAAGATATAGATTTTTTACAAAGGACGAATATATGTGAATAAACTTCCCTTCAAAGTTGTTGCTGTCGATATGGACGGTACTTTCATGCGCGATAATCAAACTTTTGATCACAAAAGATTTGACCGCATTCTAAACCAGTTAAGAGATCAAGGTGGCCACTTTATCGTTTCAAGTGGTCGGCCTTATACCAGACTGCGTAAAGATTTCGCAGGCTTTTTAACTAGAATCGACATAATCGCAGATAATGGCTCGCTTTTATTGCAAGACAACAATATTATCAGCACTCACCTGATTACTTATAAGACAACAGTTGATTTAATTCACTTTATCCAAGAACATTATCCAGAAAGTTCAGTTATTGTTACTGGTGTTGATAATTCATACACAACAGTTAATGCATCCCCTGACTTTAAGCAAAAAATGAGCTTCTACTATCCAGAATGTGTTGAAGTTAATGACCTACTTTCAACCGTTTCGCCTAATGGTCAAGTTACCAAGATTACTTTGAGCTATAAAAAAGACTTCTCGGCAGAACTTGAAAGAGAATTTAACAAACACCACACTGAAAAAGTTCACTGTACTTCAAGTGGTTTTGGTTTGCTCGATATCGTGCCATACAGCGTAAATAAAGGTAGCGCGCTTAAATACTTCTTGCGTTACTTCGGCGTTAAACCTAGCAAGTTGATTGCCTTCGGCGATGGCATGAACGACATCGAAATGCTTAAACTTGCCGGTTACAGCTACGCAATGGCAAACGGTGATCCGGAAATCAAGAAGATCGCTAAATATGAAGCTCCTTCTAATAACGACGATGGCGTTTTGGAAGTGCTAGATAGTTACTTGAATAAATAAAAAAAGTTGAGCGAAAAACTCAACTTTTTATTTGCCATATTATTTATTAGCTTCTTCAGCCATTTCTTTATCCTTTTTGGTGTAATACTTTCGAGCTTCATCAATCAAAAGTTTTACTGGAATAATTCGAATATATCCTTTTAAAATTGGTACTTTGACTACTAAATCTGGGTATTTTTCTTCAAAATAACTACCAAAATCATTAAAGTCATCATATTTATCCAAATCGTCAACGTTTTTAAAAGTAATCCATTTTGTTTTACCATCTTCACCTTTAATTGGCGCCTTTTCTGTTAAATTCGGACGACCAATCGTAGAATCAGCTAAATGAAGTGAAGTACAACTCTCGTAATTTGTCCCTAACATGACAACTTTTCCATCAAGATTGTACAAATCTGCTACGGAACTATTTAGGCCAAAGGGATAATCATAACTATCTCGTACACGTGCTATTTTATCTGCATCTTTACCCCAGGCACACATTGAATAAAGTGGATGATTGGATCTCTTTACATCTTTGCTGGTTCTAAAGTATTCAGGTGTTTTACCGATATAGTGGATAGGTGTCGTTTCTTTATCAAAAGCCGGCATATTCTCCATAATCTCTTTTCGTGCTTCAGAAGTTGCTGGTGGATCTTCCCACTCAATTGGATCACCAATATCAGCTGTTTGAGCAGCCATAATAATATTCCCTTGATTTACAACTTCTTTTAAAACCCTTACTACACTCTGTTCACCACCCGGAATATAACCAAATGCGCTAAGAGATGTATGAACTTCAATACTATCCGTAGGTTTAAGATATTTTTCAAGGATACTTTTCAGCCTTTTAGCTGGCATAACTGTTTTAATTATTTTTTCTTGATATGGCATTTTTGATTTTCCTTTTTATAAATACAATCTTCTCTATACATTTCTATCAAAATAAATTTCCCTTGTTTTTAACGATTATTAAAATAAGACAAACGCTAAAAACACTTAAAATCGCTATATTAACGAATGCTGATACATATTGCACCGATGATGAAAAAATAAAGGTGGAGAGTGGCGGAGTAATTGCCAACAAAGTATCAATCACTCCATTAACACTTCCTATCTTGGATTCTGGTACATTCTTTATGACACCACCAAATAGAAGTGGAATAGTAGCACCTATAAAAAATGAAGCCAAAAATAGAGTTAACATCAATACATAAATATTTCGGGTAAAAATACTTAAACAAAAAATTGCAGAAAATATGCTTCCCACCATTACTGAATTAATTAATGCTTTTTTACCCTTAAATAATCTGAGACCAAAAGTCGGTCCTAAAATACTAGCCAGTGAATCTATCGCTGTTAATAACGACACCGACATTGAATAATTAACAGGTGAATACATTTCTTTATCTGCTAATAAAATATACGCTATCGGTAAAATGGGAGCTAACACAATATTTATATTAGATAGCAAAACTGCAATAAATCTTACTTTGGTATTGTCTTTTAAAAACCTTATTCCTTCTAAGGCACAGTTTTTTTCATCTTCATCATTTTTGGTTTCTTTTTTGATAATGACATTCCCAATTAGTGCCATAGCAACAGCTGCGCAACCAAAAGTTGCAGCATTTATAAAGCTCATAAAAATATAATGATTATTCATTACTGTTAAAAGAACACCACCTAAGAACTTACCACCAATTGAAAATGACTGTGCTACTGCACTTAGCCAACCATATTTCTTTTCATAAGATATCTGTGGTGACAATTTTTTTAAGATTATCGGTTCCATTTCTTGTGTAATTATTCCCAGGGTATCTGAAATAAAATTTATGGTTAAGCATAACCCAAACAAAGTCCATTCCTGAAATTTCAAAAATATTAGTCCATTAATCAGATATAAAGTACACTGTAAGATATTTACAATCATTGATACCTTAGTTTTATTACATAATTTATCTGCAATTGGACCTATTATGATAGAAAATACAGGCGGAATAAATTCAAATGTAGTAACTAAAGAAATAGCTAATGAAGAATTAGCTAATTGACTAGCATATGTAATTAAAGCAACGTAATAGAAAACATCACCAATTTCCGATAATGCATCTGCAGTAAACAATTGATATAATTTTTGGTTATTTTTTACATTTCTCACGAACATTATTCTCCAAAAGATTAAGTGAACTAACTTTACTGCAATTTTACATTGCTATTTTTATCTCATAAAATTATTTCGATATATCGAAGTCGAGATGGTTAGCTAAAAATGAATACCCACATCTTTCAAGCAAATCTTTTAATTCTGCTATATGTTTTTGATCACCATTCAAGTAATCTAAATAATATTGCCCAACCATTTTCTTTAAACCATAAATATCATTAGCTGGAAGACTTTTTATTAAATCAAGTGATTCTCGAACACATACATCTGTTTTATAAACGAAAATTGCATTAAACACATAATTTACACAGATAGTAGAAATACGACGCCGTACATCATCAGAGAATTTATTAATATCTGCATATTCTTTAATTACTTGTTTCATTCGTCGTTTTAAAACGGTTGAATTCATTCTCGGCATAGAATTACCAAATAATATCAAAGCTTCTTTATTTTTAACCCAATCATTTGATCTGTACAAATAATTACTAATTTTATCTATTGTATTTTGATCTAATGATGCCATATGATCTTTTAATTCAGCTGCTATTAAAATAGCCCTATATTTTAAACTTAATGAAGCCCCTGAATTCATAAGTATCTTTTTTCTTAACTCGTCTGCCCTTTTGGCATCCCCATCGTTAAAGGACTGTGATAATTCTGAAGATAACTTTTCAGTTGAAGTAGCGCCTTTTGGCAAATTTGAAAAAAACTCTCTTATATCGACATTATTGCTTTCAAGAAGCCAAATAAGTTGTTCACTACCTATATCTGCTTTTTTACCATTTTTAATAATGCCGTTTTCAATTTCAGAGTACCGAGACACAGAGATATGAATATCTCTTATCCACTCACGTTGCGTTTTATTTTGCGCCAGTCTCTCATTTTTTAATGCTTGCCCTACATTTAACATACACATTAGTCTCTCCACCTAACTAAAAAAGTTGAGTAAAAACTACTCAACTTTTTTACTTACCCAAATTTACGAAAGTATTGAAATTCATGTAGTGATAATGCACACGCATATTTGAAACTTCAAACGGCGTACCATCATCCAAGAAAAAGATACCATCCATCACACCAACCGGCTCTGTTGCCTTTAAATGCAATTGTTCTTGATCTGTCTTGCTTGATGGCTCAACCGTGATGTTCAAGAATGCCTTAGTAACAGTCTTGTTTTGTTCATCTTCTAAATAATTGAACAATGAACTCTGCAAAGTTTCCGGCTTCAGCTCTGGCATAATCTTGATTGGCAAATAGCCTGTTTCAATCAAAAATGGCTGCTCATCTAAAAGACGCAGACGCTTGAATTCATACACAAAGTCATTCTCATTGATAAACAGATCTTCCGCAATTTCTTTGGTCGCGTTAATCACATGAAAATCGAGCAACTTAATCTGTTGCTTTTTACCAGGCACCTTAAAACTGTCAGTGATCCCCAAGTTCGAACCATCATAACGGAACATCGCTTGGTTCTTTAAATAAAGCGGATTGATAAAGGTACCACTCCCTCGCTTTTTAAAGACGATTCCTTGTTGCGCCAAAAGTTCCAAGGCTCGCTTCATCGATGAACGGCTTACGCCATAGTGGTCTGCTAAACTACGCTCATCGGGAATCCGCATCCCATCATATTTATTATTTAAAATATTCTGTTTTATATCCTGCATTATTGTCCGATAAACGTAATTCGTCATTATTCTCTTCCTTGATCAGCTTTTTCAATACTATCGATAAACCATTTTGCAAATTTCTCTAAATCAACATCGGTCGCAATTTCCGCATTTGCATGCTCTTGATCCATGAAGTTGATGACACTTGCACCGTAAGTAAATTGGCCACGAAGTTCAATTTCAACGTTGGCTTTTCTCATAGTAAACATTTCGGGATGAAGCAAAATGCCCACTGCAGTTGGGTCATAAATCTTGATGCGGGGATCGCCATCTGGTTCATGAATGTGTGAAAAGAGTGAATAAAGCATATTGCCGACTTCACCGCATTCCTTTACCTTGGCCATTTGTTCAGGCAAAAGATGCGCCTTGTTACCAATTTCAAGTGGGGCAACCTTAATAGGTAAATCACTGTGGAACACTACTTGTGCTGCTTCAGGATCACCTGCAATATTGTATTCGGCAAGTGGACTGTGATTACCACGGCCAATGTTTCCACCCATGATGACAATTTGTTCAATATTGTCTTTTACTTCAGGATATTGCTTAAAAAGCAAAGCAAAATCAGTCAAAGGTCCAATACCGAGTAAAGTCACTTTTTCTGGACTATTTTTAATTTCTTCGGCCATCACAGTTGCGGCAAGGCCAGGCTTAACCAAACTGCGATCTGCTTCTTCAAAATCAAAGCCGGCAATGCCAGTCTTGCCGTGTACTGATGCGGCACTAATCATTGGTGCGACTAATGGTTGATTGGCACCCACCACTACAGGAACCTTAGTATGCAAAAACTTTTCTAAATTTAAAGTATTTTGCAAAGTATATTCAAGTTGGACATTTCCCCAGGTTGGAACGATCATTCGAACATCGAGTTTGTCTGCAAAAAGGCTGATGGCCATTGCAGCGATGTCATCGATTCCTGGATCGGTACTAATAATTAAAGGTTTTTTGTTCATGAAATTTACCTCTTCTAAGCTTACTCATTACCTTAATGATACAAAAAACCAACCAATAAAAAAAGTGGTTCGATCTAATCTAAAAAAAGCCTAGCTTGGCTAGACTTTTTTCATTTACTTTTTAGTTTGTTTCTTAGGTTTAATTCGCTTAATATAGCTTTCTTGATGATTGCCTAAGATCAATGGTACTCGTTCTACCACAGTATCTGCATACTCTAAACCAAACCAAGAAGCCGGGTTAGAAGATAAATTTTGCAGCCAAACTCTAGCCTCGACCATAAACTTCTCATAACCAGTCAATTTAGTTAACGGACTAATTACATCATTAACAATGACGAAGGAGAAGTCACCTACATCTCTACCAGGAGTAGTAGTGAATCTTTGTGGTTGAGCCTCAATAGTACCATCTGCAATCAATTCATGAACAATTTGCCGTAAGTAGACGTTAACGCTAGTTTGCTTTCTAAAACCTAGATAAAGCTGAACGTTGATTACGTTCTTAGTACCGTACGTATTTACTGCATATTCTGCAGTATATGGTTCGTTTGTTACGTTAACAGTGACGAACCAGTAAGCCTTCGCACGCTTTGGACGTTTATCCAAAATTGAGTACAAGATTTCACGTTTAATGAACTTGTTGTACTTAACGTTGGCCATGTAAACCAAGTTAGTTGCGTAGGTAGGGTAATCTTCATCGTGACTCAAATTAGTCAACATGTCGGTGTATTCGTCAAGACGAACGTAGGCATTGCGTGATTCACGCTTGTCACGAATCTTATTTCCATAAAACCAAACATACATGATTGCCAAGATAAAGCCAGCAATTAAAACAGTTACGTAACCGCCGTGTAAGAATTTAGTCAAACTGGAGATTAAGAACATCCCTTCAATAAAAGCAAATGCAATCAAAAAGATCACGCGTAAGTAAAGCGGTTTGCCTTTTTTACCCAAGTATTCAAACAATAATATTGTAGTCATCAACATAGTGACAGTAATTGCCAAACCATATGCTGCTTCCATGTGGTGTGAAGTTCTGAATAAGAACACAACTGCTACAGTTACCACACAGATCATTTTGTTAATCGATGGAATATAAATTTGTCCTTTTTCAGTTGAAGGATAAATAATATTCATTCTTGGTAAAAACTTTAGACTGCTGGCCTCAGCAACCAAAGTAAACGATCCAGTAATCAATGCCTGGGAAGCAATGATAGCTGCGATCGTAGCCAAGGCAATGGCAAAAAGACGCAAATTGTTAGGAACAACTTCAAAGAATGGATTGAAGTCACCATTACCAGCATGATAGCTAACATTATGCAAAATCCAAGCACCTTGGCCTAGGTAGTTTAATGAAAGACAAACAAATATATATGGCCAAGAGCCTATAATATTCGCTTTACCTACGTGTCCGACATCCGAATATAACGCTTCAGCACCAGTAGTAGCCAAGAAGACAGAACCCAAAATTAGAATCCCTACTTTATTAGCTGGACTAAACAAAATTCGAATAGCATGAATGGGATTAATCGCTTCCAAAAGACTCCAGTCATGGCTCAAGTTAGCAATGCCAACTACTCCTAAAAAGGTAAACCATATCAGCATAATTGGACCAAATGTTTTACCAATAACGCTGGTTCCCATCCTCTGAATTGAGAATAAAATTACCAAAATGATGACAGTAATCATAATTACAACTTCTTGAGAAGGAACCGGAATCACATCACCAAAGCGCATATTCTTTAACCCTTCAATCGAAGTGGTAACGGTCACTGCTGGTGTTAAAGTACCATCGGCAAGCAGAGCTGCACCACCAATCAGAGCCGGGATGACCAGCCATTTGGCTTTGTTTCTAACTAAAGCATAAAGAGAGAAGATTCCTCCTTCGCCATGATTAGTTGCCTTCATAGCAATCATGACATATTTAACAGTAGTCAACAAAGTTACTGTCCAAAGAATTAACGAGATTGAACCAACGATCAATTCTCGATTAACGTTGGCAATCCCGCCATTTTCAGTCACAATTGATTTCATTACATATAATGGACTTGTTCCAATATCGCCATACACAATACCTATGGCAATCAACAATCCCGCAAAACTCATCTTTTGCTTTTTAGTAATTTTATTCATGTCTAATAATCCTCTATAAATAAAAAATAGTTAACTTTAACCATTTTTTGTTAAAAATTATTATTTAATTTTATCTTCAATTGTGCCATCGCTATGGGCAATGATTACTTCATCACACATATCAAGGAATAGGCCATGTTCAACTACACCAACGGTGTGGTCAAGATAATCGGCTAAACCATGTGGTGCCGGAACAGGATCGGCAGCCAAATCAATAATGTAATTACCGTAGTGAGTGATGTAACGCTTGTCGCCATCCATCCGCCATTGTGGCTTCAAGCCTTCTTGTTCAAAGCGTCTGAAGTTTTGCTCACAAGAGATTGGTAATACTTCAACAGGAAGAGGGAATCCGCTCAAACGGTGAACCAACTTAGATTCATCAACGATCCAAACGATCTTCTTTGAGTTGACGGCAACGTTCTTTTCAAGGGTTAAAGCACCGCCGCCGCCCTTGATACCATCAAGGTTGTCGGCAACACGGTCTGAGCCATCAACAGTCAAATCGGCTTGATCGATGTCCGCAAGTTCACTAACTTTAAAGCCTAAGCCTTCAAGTTGCTTCTTGCTTCTGTTACTGGTAGTAACGATAGCTTTAAGTTTTAAGCCATCTTCATCCTTGCGTTTGCCCAAAGCATCAATGAAAAATGCGACAGTAGATCCAGTACCAACACCTAAGATCATCCCGCTCTTTACCATGTCGGCTGCTTTTTCGGCAACTTCTTTTTTCAAACGATCTTGTTCAATCTTATCCATTATTCCTCATCCTCCATTGCTTGCTTAACTTCTTGTTCAGTAGGAATTGATGGTTGTGCACCCAACCGTTGCACAGCAATTGATGAAGCACGGCTAGCAATCTTAGCAGCTTCTTCAAAGTTAGACATATCGGCATCCAAGTTACTTGCAAAGTAACCGATAAAGGTGTCGCCGGCACCAGTAGTATCGGTTGCTTCTACTTTATAAGCTGGTACTAATGTTTCAACATCTGGTGTAGAAATATATGCACCCTTATCACCATAAGTAATAATGACGTTCTTTACGCCAAGCAAGTGCAACTTTTCAGCGTTGGTAGCCAAAGTAGACTTATCCTTAATTGGAATACCTGTGATCTTAGCACTTTCAGTTTCATTAGGCATGATGATATCAGTGTATTTCAATAATTCATCTGGAATCTTATCAATTGCAGGAGCAGGATTCAAAATAGTAATCTTGCCTGCTTTTTTGGCCATCTTGAAGGCTGCAGTAGTAACATCAATTGGCGTTTCAAATTGCGCAATAATGCAGTCCCAATTATTAATTAAATCGCCAGCTGCCTTAAGATCTTCAACAGTCAGTTCATAGTTGGCACCATGATCGATAATGATATCGTTTTGGCCAGCTTCATTTAAAGTAATGTAAGCATGACCGGTCTTAGCACCCATCGTGGTTTGAACGTAAGTAGTGTCGACACCGTAACTCTTCAATTGATGAGTAATATAGCCGCCTTCGCTGTCTTCACCTACACGGTTGATAAAGTAAGTCTCTGCGCCACTCTTAGCTGCGGCAATGGCTTGGTTAGCACCCTTACCACCACCAGCAGTAGTAATGTCTGTAGCAGTAATAGTTTCACCAGGTTTTGGAAAATCCTTTACGTGCAATGTAGTATCCACATTGCTTGATCCAATAACTACAATCTTCTTCATGAGCATCCCTCTTCTTAGAAATGTATTTAATCTCATTTATTATAACAAAAAACGCATTCAATAATTCAAACACGTTCTTTGAAATCCTAATGTAAAATACCGCCGTTTACAAAGCCCTTAAGACGCTCGGCTTCCCACTTCAAAGTATCGGAGTCATCGACTTGCGAAATCTTGTAGCCAACAAAATATGGTGAAGCATAGAAACGAGGAATAATCTTGCAGCAGGTACCTTCACCGTCATTGATTGGGTAGAAGAACAAGTTGTAGGAATCCACACCGTGTGACAAAACTGAACGAACATATTGCGTACCCTTTTGAATCAAGTCAGCCCAGGTATCCAAGTTAGTGTTGTCCTTTGTCAAAATGTTCACTTCTTGGTAGCCTTGCACAGGATAAGCGGATAAATTCATTTCAACTGAACCAGACCTACCCACTTCAAAGCCTTTAAAGTTATCAGGTTCAATGTCGTTATAGCCATCTTTATGGTAAAGGCCAACGATCTGCATGTGTGGGTGCGTCAAAGAACCATCGGATTTTGGACCGAAGTTCTTGTACCATAACACACTCTTGTATCTGCCTGACTTGTACATCTTTTGGAAACATTTCAAAGCAAACTTCATCAATTCTTGATTGTCTTCACGTGTATAAGTAGAAATATCACCTTGGTGGTCGCTTGATTCGATTAAAATAGTTTGATCGGTATCCTTCAAAGTTGGGTACTTGTTTTTAAGCCAGATTTTGTCGCCATCTTTATCGAAAATATTAACTAAATGACGCACATCACAGAAGGGACAGCCAGCACTTTGGTTACCTTGACGATTGCCGTAATCGTAGTCATAAGGCTTACGCTTACCGATTGAATATTCATAAACTAAAGGATTCTTATCCATAATTTTCACCTGCTAAATTAACTACTAATTCTCATCTTGATATCTATTTTCTCTATTATCAATTTAAGAACATTAAATCGAATTTGTCTATGAATAGTACGTATGATTATGGTAAACTTCTACTTGAAGGAAAGAAATATTGAGAGGCAAAAAGAGAATGAAATTCTACAAAAAGCTAGCACTCGTTAGTGCAGCAGCACTTGGCTTAGTTGGCCTTAGTGCTTGTTCAAATAATAATAGTAACTCTAGTTCAAGTTCTACAAAGATCCCTACCAAGATTAACAGGAAGACTACTGTTAACTTTTGGTACTCATTAACTGGAACTTCACAAAGCGCTTTGCAAAAGTTGACTAAGGACTTCGAAAAGAAGAACCCTAACATCACTATTAAGTTGCAAAGCCAAGGTGGTAACTACTCTGACTTGCAATCAAAGCTTGTTTCAGGTTTGCAATCACCAAAGGACTTACCAACTATTACACAAGCTTACCCAGGTTGGCTTTACAACGCAGCTAAGAACAACATGCTTGTTAACTTAACTCCATACGTTAACAACAAGTCTGTTGGCTGGGGCTCATACAAGAACAGTGGAATTAAGAAGGCACTTTGGGATGGTGCCAACATTGGCGGTACTCAATACGGTGTACCATTTAACAAATCAGTTGAAGTTTTGTTTTACAACAAAACTTTGCTTGATAAGTATGGCGTAAAGGTACCAAGCAACATGAGTCAACTTGCTAGTGCATCAGCTGAAATCTACCGTAAGAGTCACCACAAGGTACGTGGTATGGGCTTTGACGCACTTAACAACTACTACATGATGCAAATGAAGGAAACTTACGGCAAGGACTTCAACAAGAACTTGAACTTTGCGGCTAAGGATTCTGTTAAGACTATTAACTACTACGCAAATGGTGTTAAGGCTGGCTACTTCATGCAAGCTGGTACACAAAAGTACATGTCAACTCCATTTAACAATGGTCAAGTTGCCATGTTCATCGGTTCAACTGCTAACGAAGCCTACCTTAAGCAAGGTCTTAAGAAGGGTTACGTTTACGGCGTAGCTGCTCGTCCAAGTCAAATGAACGTACAACAAGGTACTGACATCTACATGTTCAAGAAGGCTAGCGCAATGCAAAAGGCTGCCGCATTCAAGTACCTTAAGTTCTTGACTTCTAAGTCATCACAACTTTACTGGGCAAAGCAAACTGGTTACATGCCAGTTAACACTGCCGCTTTGAACGATTCAGCTTACCAACAAGCTAAGAACAGCAAGATTCCTGCAATTTTGTCTAAGACTTCAAAGAAGCTTTACTTCTTACCTGTAACTAAGAACTCAATTACTGCTTACGACCAAGTTAACGCAAATATGCAAACTATCTTGCTAAGGCAAGCAAGGGCCAAAACTGGACCAGTGATATTAAGACTGGTAAGGCTAAGCTTGACGCTTCTTGGAAGCAATAAAGATAGACTAATTTAGATAATTAAAAGGACATCCCCCAAAGGAAAGAAGGGATGCCCTTTTTTATGTGGTCAGAATATCGGACTCTGAATTATTCACTCAAAGCCCACTTTAAATTAAACCATTAAATCCAAATTTAGTCTGCAAAATTCCCACTACTGGGAAATATTTTCTACCTCAACACATAGCAAGTATTATCCTTACCCAAATCATACTGATCAAAGAGCTTACCAATCTCCACATTAAAATTCTGAATCAAATCATGCTGATTCTCCGCACTAAACTTCTGTGCAAACTCCTTAATCGCCGCATCCCTACTCTTCTCAAAATCTTCCACCGACTCTACTTCAAGCACTGCAGCACTAATATCCGACTTCTCCGGTAAAAACCGCAAATCATGGTCAAAGACCAACTTATAACCATAATGATCATCATCGTTCTTCAAATAAAAGACAAACTCCACCTCATCAGGGTCCTTCTTCATTTGCCCCGTCAATTCCTTAAACTTCATAAAGTTCACGAAGAAATCATAGAAGTCGCCATAAAAATCCTCATCGAAATGATCAATCACTTCATCATTAATTACTTGCTTTGCTGCTAATTCATCTAGTTTCACTTATCTTCATCCTTTAACAATTCATTCTTAAATAGTTCAGCCAACTTCACCAGACTCTTATGATCTAGATAACGCTTCGTCAACTCATCTATCTTTTCCGTCGCCATTTTCTTAATCTCATCGCTAGAGCTGATCTTTTCGATAAAGTCCGTCAATTCACCCGACCGGCTAAGCAGCTTATGCTCACTGCGGCTTTCTACCAAAAACGCCTGGTCAATCTTACGCAACTTCAAGCTACCATCTGGATTAAACTGGTATCCACCCCACATGTGCTGCTTAATCGGCTGCATCGGCTCGCTATCGACATAGCATAACTTACCAACCATATGGTGTGTTTCCGTAATCCCTAAAGTCACCGGATCATAAATATCGACATAGTTAAAAATTCGCTCGCGCATCTGTGCTACGCGTCTCCTCTCCTTCGGTGTAAGGAGCAACCAAATATTAGTACCCTCATACAAATAAGCTGCTGCTATCGCCTCTGGATGCATACAATTAGCCAAGGCAAACTGTGCATTAATTGACCCCAGTGAATGGCCATAAATATAGAATCTGCTTCCTCTAAATTGGTTAATCACATGATTCAAAAACTTACTAGCTGTCTTCAACTGACTAGGAATTCGTCTTTCCTGTGACAGCATCGCCTTCAAAATAGGAATATTCGTCTTGAACCATTCATCACGCCAAGTCTGCGGCGTACCCTTTTTGATACCATAAGATCCCTTAAACAAAATCGTGATCTCATTAGGATTACTAATGACAAACGCACTCATCCCGTCTTTAACGTGTTCCACTCGGCAAACAACACCGATATGATGTCCACCAATCGTTATATTATCGCCTAGCTGCAAATGTTCATAAGATTTTTTAGTTAATTCGACCCGTTCACGGTCGCTTAATTGTTCATTTACGCCCATAATATTTTTCCTAATAAAAAAACTAACCCTTACCACCATAGTAGCATGAGTTAGTTTTTTTGAATAAGATTATAACCACTAATTGTTGTACTTCGTTTGCAAGTAGTTGGCTACTTGTGACAAGCAGAAGCAGACGATGAAGTACATTACCGCAATAATTACGTACATTGGAATTAAGTAAGTCGTATTTTGACTGTAGATGATTTGTGCGTGATAAAGAAGTTCTGGCAACACGATAATTGTTGCAAGTGAAGTATCCTTAACCAGTGATACGAACTGTGACAAAAGTGCAGGAATCATGTTGTGCAAAGCTTGTGGCATGACAACGTGATACATTGCTTGGCCATAAGACATACCGTTTGAACGGGCACCTTCCATTTGACCTGGATCAACTGAGCCGATACCTGAACGAACGATTTCGGCCAACATTGCACCTTCGAAGATTACCAAGGCCGCAATCGAAGCCGACGTTGGATTCGTGACAATACCTAATTGTGGCAAACCAAAGTAAGTAAAGAAGATGATCAAAAGCAATGGCAAGTTACGGATAATATCAATGATAAAGCCAACGATTGCTGAAAGATATTTAATCTTCATGTAGCGGATCAAACCTAAGATCAGACCCACTACAAAACTAAGCGCAATTGAAATAAGTGATACATAAATCGTTACCCAAAGACCTTGTAATAAGAAGCGGGTATCGACCCATGAATATGCATGAATAAAAGTTTCCATTTTCTATCCCCTTCCTATTTAGCCAATTTCTTTTCTAGATGACGCATGTAGTAGCTGAGTGGCAAAGTCAAGATCAAGTAGAAAAGACCTACGATAATATATGTATCAATGGTTTGGAAAGTTGAAAATGCGATCAATTGTGCTTGATACATCAAGTCAAAACCAGCAACGAAGGCTAAAACTGAAGAGTTCTTAACCAAGTTAACGAACTGGTTGCCAAGTGGTGGGATCACGATCTTCATGGCTTGAGGCAAGATAACGTAACGCATTGCTTGCACATAAGTCATACCGTTTGAACGGGCACCTTCCATTTGACCTTCACCGATTGAGTTAATACCGGCACGCACTGTTTCAGCGATAAAGGCTGAAGTATAAAGTGTTAAACCAATTGTACCGGCTTGGAAACCTGACAACTTAACGATGTAACGCGGAACGATCAAGTAAAAGATCATTACGATAACCAGCAATGGAATGTTACGGAAAATTGCGATGTAAATCTTAGCAATCACGCGGCCAAATTTTGGCGGAGCTACTTCAAGCAAAGCGAAGAACACACCCAAAATCAAACTGAATACCAAGGCTACGATACTACATAAAATAGTATTCCAAAAACCTGTCAAAAAAGCGCCCCAGTTATTGGTAATAATTTGCCACATTATTTCAATACCCCCTTAAGACTAAAACCAGGAATTCCTGCGAACCACTTCTTGATCAAACGGTTGTAAGTACCATTTGCTTGAAGCTGCTTAAGAGCCTTGTCAATGTGATTTGCCATGTCAGTTTGACCCTTGTCAACAGCGATACCATAAGGAGCATCACTATAAACACCGCCGACTAACTTGTAGCCCTTGTTTTCTTGGGCAATACCAGCAAGAAGTCCGTTATCAGTAGTCAAAGCCACACCTTGGTTAGCCTTAAGTGCTGACATTGCTTGACCATAGTCATCGTATTGAAGCACACGTGCCTTTGGTGCTGACTTATGCACATCATCAACTGCAGTAGTTCCTTTTACGGCAAGTACAGTTTTATCATTCAAATCTTTAACATTGGTAATTTTACTATTGTTTGGCACAAGCAAAGATGAACCAGCTGGGAAGTATGGCTTACTGAAGGTTACTTGCTTAGCACGCTCTGGCGTAATAGTCATAGTAGCTAAAACTGCATCCACGTTACCGTTTTTAAGGAGTGGAATTCTAGTGTTGGCAGTAGTAGTAACAAAACTTGCAGTACCCTTTTTACCTAACATTTGCTTAGTTAAAGCCTTAGCTAGGTCCATTTCAAAGCCTTCGATCTTACCAGTTTTAACGTTGGTCAAACCAAACAATCTGGTATCTGCTCTAACGCCCCAAACAATATGTTTATTTGCTTCTACCTTTTGGTAAACATTCTGATTCTTATGGCCACAGGCTGATAAAGTGAAAGCCAGCAGCACTAATAAAGGTAAGAAAAGAAATTTTCTTAATTTTTTCATGGCGCGCACCTTAGTCCTTAGAAATAATCTTGCTTAAGAATTGACGTGCACGTTCAGTATTTGGATGATCGAAGAATTCACCTGGATCACGGTCTTCCAAAATGTGACCTTGATCAAAGAAGATCAAACGATTACTTACTTTTCTAGCAAAGCCCATTTCGTGAGTAACCACAACCATAGTGATACCTTGTTCAGCAACATAGCGCATAACTTCAAGAACATCCTCGATCATTTCTGGGTCCAAGGCACTAGTTGGTTCGTCAAACAAAATAACTTTTGGATCCATGGCAAGTGATCTAGCGATGGCAACACGTTGTTGTTGACCACCTGACAATTGACGTGGGTAAGAATTTATCTTATCAGCCATACCTACTCTTTCAAGGTATTGCATGGCAATCTTACGGTTTTCGTCGTCTGGACGCTTCAAAACGATCTTAGGAGCGAGCATAACATTTTCAAGTACAGTGTGGTTGTTGTAAAGATTGAAGTGTTGGAACACCATGCCGACGTTTTTACGAATCTTGTTAATGTCTGTCTTTTTATCGGCTAAGTCATGACCAGTCACAATAAGTTGTCCACTGTTGATTGGTTCTAAGCCGTTCATTGTTCTAATTAAAGTACTCTTACCAGAGCCTGATGGACCAATAATTGAAACCACTTGGCCTTCATCAATTTTCAAGTTAATATCTTTCAATGCATGAAGTTTTCCGTAGTATTTGTCAACATGCTTAAATTCAATAATTGCTGTCATGGTTTCTATCTTTCCTCCATTTTTTTAATAATATTATTCTACCTTTTTTTAAGGCAAAACTAAACCTATATTCAAGCTAAAATGATACATTTGTACATAAATTTGCTATTTTTATTCGCTTTTGAGCAAAAATATCTTTTACTTGTCAAATGAAAGCAATCTCAATTTAGCTTTTTACGAATTTGTTCCAAGAAATGACTATGGCTCTTTTGAGTATAAAAAAAGCCTTCATCCATGCGTAGGGACGAAAGCTTTCCGCGGTACCACCCAAATTGTCTATCAAAAATAGACCTCCTCATAAAGCACAATCATGCTTTACCGGCGTGGTAACGTACCGGAGACGTCTCAACCTACTATAAGAATTGTTAGTTCGGTGAGCTGCTAAAAGTGTTATTCAATAATTCAGGGTCTACTGGCTTCGCACTAACGCCAATTCACTGTAAGAATGGACTATCTACTCTTCTTTTTCATAGCTTTTTAATTTCTTTATATGTATTTAACAGTATTTTGCTTAAAAAAGCAAGTAATATTTGCTTATTTGAGAATGAATCCGTTTTTAATGCAAAATTTTGCTGTTAATATTCGGAAAATGCTTTAAAATATTTAATGATGTATAGAAAAATAAAGGAGCTTGACATGGGAAAACTTGAAAAACCCGTTATTATCGGAATTGCTGGTGGTTCAGGAAGTGGCAAAACTACTATTGCCCACGAAATTGCAGACAACATTAATGATACCGACCATGACCGTATCATGATCATGACGCAGGACTCATACTACAAAGACAACACCGGCGTATCAATGGAAGAAAGAATGAAGATCAACTACGATCACCCTGACGCTTTTGATATGCCACTGCTTGAAGCACAACTTAATCAATTGATGCACAGAAAGCCAATTGAAATGCCAACTTATGATTTCACTGCTCACACAAGAAGTGATGAAACCATTCATGTTGAACCTGCCGACATCATTATTCTAGAAGGTATCTTAGTTTTATTTAACGAAGACATCCGTAACTTAATGGATATCAAGGTTTACGTTGATACTGATGACGACATTCGTTTTATCCGTCGTCTTGAACGTGACATGAAGGAACGTGGTCGTTCACTTGATTCAGTTATCAATCAATACTTAGGCACAGTTAAGCCAATGTACAACCAATTTATCGAACCAACTAAGCGTTATGCAGACATTATTGTGCCAGAAGGCGGAGAAAATGATGTCGCTATTGACATGCTTACTACTAAATTGCAATCAGTTCTAAATAAGATAAAGTAAGACTAGCAGTATTTAATGGCTGTATAATTTTTCCTGTTGATGAATATTTATGATATTCTGTCGACAGGATTTTTTATTGCATAAAAAAAGAGGTCATAGCCTCTCTTAACTTCAAATCCTTCTTCATCCATTTCAATTAAGTTTTCTTGGAGTTTTTGCTATGTCCTCTCTTAACGAGAGTATTAAATTTCATCTCAATATTGAAGACCCTAATATTATTTTTTCTGATTATTTTAAAAAATAGATTAACGGTAAGTATCATAATCTCTATCTAGCAGAACTTATTCAGCCTCATTGTCCTTATCTAACCTTAAGCATAATGGCCATTATACTTCTAACGTACGCTTTATTACTGCTGATGCTAGCTATCCAGTTATCATCAGACTTAAAAAGCAGCGCGTTTTATGCAATACTTGCCTTAAAAGATCAATGGCTCAATCTAATCTTATTAATAAAGGCTGCTATATCTCTAACACTTCTAAGCGAAAAATACTTTCTGCTCTTCTAAGTTCTATGATGATTTTGATCATCTACCTAAACACTTAGCTTTTGATGAATTCAAAGGTGTAGGTAAAAAGCTTCACTTCATTTGTCTAGATGGTTTAGATTGTGACCAAACCTTAGAAAATACTTATTGGGTTATGCAGGACTTTATGGTTGCTATTCAGAATAACGATGAAAAGAAAGTTATCCATCTACTTCATTCAAAACAAACTGTTGGTAAACAAATGTATCAAACCCTATTAACTTTTAAACGAAATTATTCTAATGGCTGTCTTGAAGGAGTTAACCGTAAGATTAAACAAATTGAACGTACTGCTTATGGCTATAGAAATTTTGGTCATCTCTTAATTAGAATT
>NZ_BALU01000017.1 GCF_000615285.1 Lactobacillus kitasatonis DSM 16761 = JCM 1039
AGATGAAAATGCGGTTTTAAATCTTTTAGCTTTGGCAAAATAAAGAAAATAAACAGGGCTGGCTAGGTCCTTAAGCTGTAAGAGCTAGTCAATGTGATTACTCCCAAGTGGAATATCAGAATACTAGTGAAGACGACAGTAAATGAAACAAAGAAAGGAAAAATATATCTTTCTGATATGTGGGAAATTCGTATTCTTCTACATATTTCTATGTTTTATATAGCAGTTAGTGAGTTACCAACAAAATTTGAAATCATTGTTAATGAGCAAAATGAGATTATTTTAAAGAAACAAAAAGAACCTAAAGATTTGAAGGAGCTTTTTAAAGGCTTCGATTATAAAAAATATTGGGCTGATTGGAAAAAACAAAATTCAGATAAATCAAAAGAAGAAGACTGGGGAGAACCAGTCGGACGAGAAGTATTTTAACTTTGCTTTAAGGCACCTAGAAGGAGGTCAGGTGCTTGCAAGATTATAAGAAGGCCTTAAATCATGATGAATTTTAACCCTACAAAAGGCCATGAGCAAAGTGGATATCGTCCGGCTCTAATCGTTTAAAATGACGATTTTAACATGATGTGTGGTGGAATGATTAAAGTGGTTGCTATTACCAGTAATGAAAAAGATTTTCCGCTACATATTGAATTGCCAGATGATTTACCTATTCATGGCAAAGTAGAGTTAGATCATGAACGTACTATTGATTCAAGTTCACCGGCAGGAGCTTGTGAATATAGATGTACGGTCCCAGCTGAATTTTTGAATGATATTCTTCAAAAGATCAGCTTAGCCTATAAAAAAAGTCGTTAGTAGTGGCAACTAACGACATCGACAAAGTCTATATATCTGATCTGAACAGGTTCAGTGTATAGGCTTTTAGTTTTTTTGTCAAAAATTAAGGAGTGTACAGGATTTGAACCTGCGCGCCAAGGAATACTTGGTTCGCCGGATTTCGAGTCCGGTGCATTACCACTCTGCCAACACTCCATAACTTTAATTATTATAACCTATTATCTTAAATAGTCAAAAACAGGGTGCAGAAATAATTACAACTAAACTTACTTTTCTACATTTATCCTTGACAAATAACCAGTAATAAAATTAAAGTTATCTAAGAATATGTTTAAGGATAGAATTGATTTTTTGGAGTTGAGTTATGAGTAAAAAGAATAGCGCACCTCAGTTGCGCCGTACAATGACTGCTGGTCAGATGGAAATGATTTCCCTCGGTGGTGCAATCGGTGTCGGCTTGTTTATGGGGTCTACGTCAACTATTAAATGGACTGGTCCTTCAGTACTACTGGCATACATGTTTGTTGGCTTGATTTTGTATATTGTTATGCGAGCACTCGGGGAAATGCTTTATATCAATCCAGGAACCGGTTCATTTGCGGACTATGCAACAGAATATGTCCACCCAATTGCTGGATATTTAGCTGAATGGGCCAATGTTTTTGAATATATCGTTGTTGGTATGTCAGAAGTTGTGGCTGCAACGGAATATTTGAAATACTGGTGGCCGAATATTAGTGCTTTGTGGTCAGGTATCATCATTATTGCATTTCTGCTTTTAGCAAACTTGGCTAGTGCCAGGGCTTATGCTTCGCTAGAATTTTGGTTTGCCATGATCAAAGTAATTACTATTATTTTGATGATTATTCTAGGCTTTATCGTCATTTTCTTTGGTGTCGGTAATGGCGGTAAGCCAACTGGCTTCAGCAATTTATGGGCTCATGGTGGTTTCTTTACTGGCGGTGTTAAAGGGTTCTTCTTCTCAATGTCAATTATCGTTGGTTCATATGAAGGAATTGAACTTTTAGGTATTTCTGCTGGGGAAGTTGCTCATCCGCAAGAAGCTATCGTTAAAAGCGTTAAGTCAGTTTTACTTAGAATCTTGATTTTCTATGTAGGTGCGATCTTTGTTATTGTAACTATTTATCCATGGAATAAATTGAGTAGCTTGGCTCGCCATTTGTAACTACTTTTGCCAAAGTAGGAATTACCGCAGCTGCTTCAATTATTAACTTTGTTGTTTTAACTGCAGCTTTGTCTGGTGCCAACTCAGGAATTTATTCATCAAGTAGAATGCTGTTTAAACTTTCTCATAATGGTGAAGCACCTAGTCCTTTCAAGCATATTTCTAAGAGAATTGTGCCTGACCGTGCGATTATGGGTATTTCTGGCGGTATCTTTATCGGTTTTGTTTTAAATGTGATTGCGTCACAGTTTAATCATTCTGCTTCAGACCTGTTTGTTATCGTGTTCAGTTCATCTGTTTTGCCGGGAATGATTCCATGGTTTGTAATTCTTTTAGCAGAACTTAGATTTAGAAGAAATAATAAGGATAAGATGACCACCCACCCATTTAAATTGCCGCTTTATCCATTCTCAAACTACTTTGCTTTTGCGATGCTACTCGTAATTGTGCTCTTTATGTTTATCAATCCTGATACGAGAATTTCAGTCATTGTTGGTGCATTGGTTTTAGTAGTGGCAACAGTTGTTTACTTGATCAGACATAAGGGTGAATTTAAGAAAAATTAGTAGGAAAGATGATTAATTTCATCTTTTTTATTTTTGCTTAAAATACTAAATATTGTAGTTTGCATTATAAAATACACCAGATCTATGGTATCTTAAACAAGATGAAATACTTGAAAGGTGTGTAAAAAATGGCAATTCTTGAACAACCATATTTGGATCTTTTGCAAAAAATTATGACTGAAGGCCATGATAAAAGTGATCGTACTGGTACAGGTACCAGAAGTTATTTTGGTGCGCAAATGCGGTTTGATTTGTCCAAAGGTTTTCCATTATTAACGACTAAAAAAGTTCCATTTGGTTTAATTAAAAGCGAACTTCTTTGGTTCTTGCGTGGCGATACTAACATTCGCTTTTTGCTAGAACATAATAATCATATCTGGGACGAATGGGCTTTTAAAAATTGGGTAACCAGTGATGAATATCAAGGCCCAGATATGACCGATTTTGGTTTGCGTAGTCAAAGTGATCCGGAATTTAATAAGGTCTACCAAGCAGAGATGAAAAAATTTGATCAAAGACTTCTCAATGATGAAGACTTTGCTAAAAAGTATGGCAATTTAGGCGATGTATACGGTGCACAATGGCGTCATTGGCAAAAGCGCGATGGTGGTTTTATCGATCAGATTGCTAATGTAATCAAGCAAATTAAAGAAACGCCTGATTCACGTAGAATGATTGTTACTGCATGGAATCCTGAAGATGTGCCAACAAGTGCACTTCCTCCATGTCATGCAATGTTCCAATTTTATGTGGTTGATGGAAAGATTAGTGTTCAACTTTATCAAAGAAGTGGAGATATGTTCTTGGGCGTACCATTTAACATCGCTTCATATGCACTTTTGCTTAATATGATTGCGCGTGAAACTGGATTTGAAGTGGGTGAATTTATTCATACTCTGGGGGATGCACACATTTACCGCAACCACTTTAACCAAGTAAAAGAATTGTTGTCACGGACGCCTTATGATTCACCAAAGCTCTGGCTAAATCCTGAGAAAAAGCATATTGAAGACTTTGAGATGAAAGATATTAAGGTAGTAGATTATAAGCACCACGGTACGATTAAGGCCCCAGTTGCAGTTTAGGTGATAAAAGTGATCGAATATGTATGGGCAGAAGATGAAAAAAGGCAAATTGGCGTAGATGGGCACTTGCCTTGGCATTTACCAGCTGACTTAAAGCATTTTAAAGAAAAGACAATGGATCATCCAATTTTAATGGGTAGGAAAACTTTTGCTAGCTTACCCAAGTTATTGCCAGGACGAAAGCACATTGTTTTGACCCACAATGAAGAATTGAAAAGTAAATGGAAAGATAATAACCAGGTAGAGATTTTGACATCAATCGATGAAATGAATGAATATCTTTCCAATCATCAAAGTGAAAAGATATGTGCGATTGGTGGCGTATCAATTTTTAAAGCCTTGCTTGATCAGGTTGATATCCTTGAAAAAACTGAAATTGAGGGCATCTTTAAAGCAGATACAGTTATGCCAGAGATTGATTACTCACAGTTTGATTTAGTGCATCAAGAGCATCACGATGCCGATAGCAAGAATAAATATCCCTATACTTTTTTGACTTATATAAGAAAACACTAAAATAAGCTCGCAGATTTGCGAGCCTTTTTTATTCTTGGTTATAATGGAATATATTAACTATTTATTTACCGGGTAATAAAAATGAGTGAAGAAAAAACAAATTTAGAAACAGGCTTAACTAGTAGCCAGGTTGAACAGCGGATTCAAGCTGGTGAAATCAATAAAGCCGTTGATGATCAATTTAAAACAAATAAACAAATCATCCGAGAAAACTTGTTTACTTACTTTAACTTGATTTTCTTGGTACTCTCAATTTTGCTAGTCTTAGTTGGCGCATATAAGGATTTGACCTTCTTGCCAGTTATTGTGTTAAACACGGTAATTGGTATTGTTCAGGAAATCCGTGCTAAAAAGATCTTAAGCAAATTGAACGTCATGAATGCAACAGAGATCGTGGCATTACGTGATGGTAAAGAAGAAAAAGTCCCAATTGAGAAACTAGTTAAAGGAGATCTGATTTTACTTAAAACAGGGGATCAGATTCCTGCCGACGGCCAAGTTGTCAAAGGCAACATCAGAGTTAATGAATCTCTTTTAACCGGTGAATCTGATGAAATTACTAAAGATGTTGGCGATCAGCTAATGTCTGGCTCCTTTGTAGTTTCGGGCTCTGCTTATATGCAACTAGAAAAAGTGGGTAAGGAAAGCTACATTTCTAAGCTGACGATTAAAGCTAAAGCCATGGGCAGCAGTGAACAGTCAGAAATGGTTCGCTCAATTAACAAATTGATTAAATGGGTCGGCATTATCATTATTCCCCTGGGAATAGCACTGTTCTCGATGAGCTTCTTTGTCAACCACATGCCTTTATACCGTAGTATCGTTTCCATGGAAGCTGCGATTATCGGTATGATTCCAGAAGGCTTGTACCTTTTGACGACTATTGCATTAGCACTTTCTGCAGTTCGTTTAGCACGGAAGCAGGTAATGCTCCACGATATGAAGAGTGTTGAAACTTTAGCTCGAGTTAATGTACTTTGTGTTGATAAAACAGGTACGATTACCGAGCCAAAGATGAGCGTAGAAAAAGCAGTTGCTTCTAAAGACTTTAAAGGAAACAACTTAGACCAACTCATAGGTGATTTTGCTGTTAGCATGCCGGCAGATAATGCGACAATGAAGGCTGTTCACGAGCATTTCACTGAAAATACTGGTAAAACAGCCAGCGGTATTCTGCCATTTACTTCAGTTAATAAATATAGCGGCGTAATTTTTGACAATCATACACTTTTAATTGGCGCACCAGAAATGGTTTTGCGTGACCAGTTCGATCAGTATAAGGATGAATTTGAACAATATGCCGCAACTGGTTATCGCGTTTTAATCGTAGCCAATTATCCAGGTGTTTTAACTGAAGACGATTCTAAATTATCTAAACCAGTTGAAGTTAACGGCTATATTCTCTTGTCTAACCCAATAAGAAAAGAAGCTAAAGCAACCTTTGAATACTTTGCTAAACAGGGTGTAGAAATTAAGGTTATCTCAGGTGATAACCCTGTAACTGTCTCAAGAGTTGCTAAGCAAGCTGGTATTAAAAATTCTGATAAATATATTGATGCACAGGAAATACCTGATGATGGTTATGAAGATGCAGTGAAGAACTACAGTGTCTTTGGTCGAGTTAAGCCAGAACAAAAGCGTAAGTTTGTTAAAGCTTTGCAAAACTTAGGCAATACCGTTGCTATGACTGGTGATGGTGTTAACGATATTTTGGCAATGAAGAAAGCAGACTGTTCAATTGCGATGGCATCCGGTAACAGTGCGGCTGTTCAAGCCTCTCAAGTAGTATTGCTTGATTCAAATTTTGCTAGAATGCCTAAGGTGGTAAATGAAGGTCGACGCGTAGTTAATAACATTCAGCGTTCAGCCAGTTTGTTCTTGGTAAAGAATATCTTCTCATTTTTGATGGCTATCTTCTCACTCGTAATGGTTATTGATTATCCATTACAGCCATCACAGATTACCTTGATTTCTGCCTTCACCATTGGCTTGCCATCATTCTTGTTGGCTCTAGAAAGTAATCACAATAGAATTCGCGGACAATTTATTCCTAATATTTTGGCAAGAGCAATCCCTGGTGGGGTAACCGATATGCTGGCGGTAAGTATTTTGGTGGTTGCAGGCGGCTATATATCGCTTGATCATAATGATGTAGGTACAACGGCAACACTTTTATTGGTGACAGTGGGAATGATGGTACTTTACCACATTTCAGCTCCATTAAATAAATTCCGTTTATGCGTAATGATTGGATCATTCGCCGGGTTAGTTTTAGCGATTATCTTCTTACACAATCTGTTCTCACTGACCATGATTTCTGATAAGGCAATGTTCATTCTATTTGTCTTGTTCTGTGCGGCAACTACAATTTTCCGCTGGTTATCAAGAATTTTGGATGGTGTGCAAGAAGTATTGGTTGTCTTTGATCAAAAGGGCAAGAATATGACTTTTGCGGAACTGCATGAAGCTTATCAACGCGGGCGCAAGAGCGTTCAATAAAAAAATAAGAGCTATCTGTTTAAAAAAGCAGATAACTCTTTTTCATTATCTTAATGATTTACGATAACCAGCACGTCTAGCAGCAGCTTCTGAAGGAAAGTAAACTGCATTGGCTGAACTCATATGATAGTTTTCACCACTGGCAACATGATAAATCTTGCTGCGTTTGTTACCAATTATACGGTAATTTGCAGTAGAAATCTTGTGTTTAATGTTATGAATGGTTCTTGCTTTAGTCACATGATGGCCTCTAGCTTTTACATGTTCAGCAATCGTACTTGAATCATGTTTAACGCGACTAGTACCATCTCTGTAGTTTAAGATTACGCCAGGTTGCTCATTGAAAATATAAACATTGAAATCAACAGCATTGCTGCCGATTGATTTAGCTTCCATTTCAACACCGTTTGCTAACAAGTCATTACCTTTGAAAATTGGTGTAACTCTGTATCGAATATAGTTACTTGATGAATCCTTCAAATAATCGGCAACTTCGTTTTCATACTTGAGCATGTCTGGATCGTTTAATTCACGTGTACCAGTAATTAGGTTGCGTGGATTATTATTTTGACCAGTTAATTGGTAACCGATTAAGTGGCACCGGTTGTAAAGCCAACCACTAGCAATGCGCTTATTGTGCCAGCCAGTTGGATCCCAAGTTAAAGCAGTACGTTGACTATGTGGCATCAATCTCTTATTCAAAAGGGCATTAGCAGCATGAGCTCTGTTTAGGTAATCCAAGTTGCTGTATTTTTGCCATGGACCATTTTTCTTAGATAACGTACTCTTAGAAAAGCGTGGCTCATTGTGGTCAACTGTAACAATTTCTTGTTTATGGAACTTCAGATTAGCCAGCGACTTATCTGAAACAGCGTAAACGGTTTGGTTATTGCGTGAGACATTAGTATAGGCAAAGGAAATTAATTCGACTGCTGCAACTAATGAGAGAGCAAAACTACGAAAATGATTTTTCTTCATTTCTTTCTCCTTAGCAATTATTAAATTATAAGATATAACCACATTATAAAATAAAACCGATTATTCAGAAAAATAATTAAAAAATATGTTGACTAGATTAAAAAATGATGATAACTTGTGTTATAACAAATTATGAATCAAACATCTTGAAGGGCTGAGTAACTAGCATCTTGTTTATAAAGAGAGCCAACATTGTGGTGAAAGTTGGCAAATAAGACTTAGCGAATATGGGCTTGGAACGATGACTGGTAGTGACATTTAGCTATCAGCGGATTTGCACCCGTTAACAATGCAGGCTATTAATTTGATAGCTAATGAGATTTGTCGCGTGAGTGATAAATGAATTAAAGGTGGTAACACGAGCATTCGTCCTTTTCAGGATGGATGCTTTTTTTATTTTCATTAACTAGGAGTTGAGTTTCATGCGTAAGCGTAGACGGAGAAATACAATTATTTGGACGATTATTGGGGTATTGATTGTTGTTGCAGGTTGGTTCAGTTTTGGACCAGGAATTCCAAGCAAGACGCAATCTAAGACGGTAACTGTTGGGGTTGTTTCTCAAAGTAAACAAGATGCGGCTATTTGGAAGAGTGTAGCCCAAACAGCCAAAGACGATTATGGCATTACGATTAAAATAAAGAACTTTACCGATTATAACCAACCAAACAAAGCTTTAAAATCTGGCGACGTTGATTTAAACGCCTTTCAACACTACGCCTTCCTTAAAGCATGGAATAAGTCAAATGGTGGTGGCGTAGTTTCAATCGGTAGAACTTATATCGCACCAATTCGTTTGTACTCTAAGAAATACAAGAAGTTGTCTCAATTGCCAAATGGTGCAACTATTGCTATTCCAAACGATGCCACTAATGAATCTAGAGCATTGTTCGTTCTTAAAAACGCTGGTTTGATCGATTTGAGAAAAGGAAAGACACTTGTCACTGTTGCTGATATTACCAAGAATCCACGTAACTTCAAGATTAAAGAAGTTGGTGCTGAACAAACCGGTCGAGTAATTAACTCAGTTGATGCATCAGTAGTTAACAACGATTACGCTAGTCCAGCAGGCTTGGGTGATAAACAAACTATTTACATTGAACCGGTTAACAAAGATTCTAAGCAATGGATTAACGTTATCTGTGCTAAAAAGGGACAAGAAAACAACCAGATTTATAAAGATGTAGTTAAGGCATACCAAACTGAAAAGACTAAGAAGTTGATTAAGCACTACTACGGTAATTCACAAATTGCTGCTTGGGATATCAAGATTAAGTAGGAGGAGTCAGAATGAGTATTATCCAATTAGATCATATTGATGTAGATTTTTCACCAAAAAAGGGCAAAGTTGTTAAAGCAGTTAACGATGTAACTTTGCACGTTGAAAAAGGCGATATTTATGGAGTTGTCGGTTTTTCCGGTGCTGGCAAGTCAACCTTAGTTAGAACGATTAACCTCCTGCAGCATCCCAGCAAGGGAGATATCAAGGTAAACGATATAGACTTTGTTAAAGATGGTAAGCAAGTAATTTCTAACAAGCAATTACAATTAGAACGTCGAAAAATCGGCATGATTTTCCAAGGTTTCAACCTATTAAATGAAACCACGGTTTTGGAAAATGTTGCTTTTGCATTAAAGCATGCAAAACTTTCCGATGAAGAATTAGAAAAACGTTCATTAGAATTGCTTGATTTAGTTGATTTGAGAGATAAGGCTAACTTTTATCCAGTTGAATTATCAGGTGGTCAGCAACAAAGAGTAGCTATTGCTCGTGCTTTAGCTAACCACCCTGATATCTTGATCTCTGATGAAGCTACTAGTGCACTTGATCCACAAAATACACAACAAATTTTGGATCTATTGAAGCGACTCAATAAGCAATTAGGTTTGACTGTGGTTTTAATCACCCACGAAATGGATGCCGTTAAGAAGATCTGTAATAAGGTTGCTGTAATGGAACACGGTAAGATGATTGAAAAAGGCAATTTGCGTCAAGTCTTCTTGCATCCTAAGAAGGAATTGACTAAACGCTTTGTTGGAGGTGGCCTTGAAGCAATTCAAACTTTAGAGGCCTTGAACCTTGGCAAGCTAGAAGCAAATGAAGAGGTATATCAACTGGTTTACAGCATTGCCAATGTTACTAAGTCCATCATTATTGAACTTTACCGTCAGATTGGAGTAGAAGTTTCAATGCTTTACGGCAACGTGGAACTGCTGAATGGCGAAGCAATCGGTACTTTGGTTGTTTTAGTAAAAGGGGATGCCGAAAAGCAGAAGCAAGCTAGAGAATTCTTAGAGAAGCAAAACGTTACTTTGACTAGATTGGATGAAAAGGGGAATTTAGATGATTAGTTGGTTTGAAAAAGTTTGTCCAAATGTCGTACAACTCGGCTGGGGCGGAGACGCCGGATGGGGAACTAGTATCTTCCAAACATTATTTATGACTTTTTGGGCCACAATCTTCGGTGGCATTCTCGGAATCATCTTTGGTGTCTTGCTTGTAGTCACTAAAGAAGATGGTATTCGTCCAAACAAGTTCTGGTATAACGTTTGCGATAAGATTGTTTCAATTTTTAGAGCTATCCCATTCGTAATCTTGCTTGCCTTTGTAGCACCAGTTACGCAAAAGATCGTTGGTACGCAAATCGGTATGAAGGCTGCCTTGGTTCCACTTACTTTAGGTGTCTTCCCATTCTACGCTCGTCAGGTACAAGTTGCTCTTGAAAGTGTCGACACTGGTAAAGTAGAAGCAGCACAAAGTTTAGGTGCAACTGTTTCAGACATTATCTTTGATGTTTACCTTCGTGAATCACGTTCAGAATTGATCCGTGTTTCAACCGTAACAATTATTTCATTGATCGGTTTGACTGCAATGGCTGGTGCCATCGGTGCCGGTGGTTTAGGTAACACAGCTATTTCATACGGTTACAACCGTTTCAACAATGACGTTACTTTAGTTGCCACTATCTTAGTCATCGTTTTGATTTTCATTGTTCAAATTGTCGGTGACTTCTTTGCTAAAAAGATGAATCATCAAAATAGGTAGAAATATTCAAATTAAAGATCTAGGCTGTCCTAGATCTTTTTTCTTTAATTGAAAAAGAAAGCCTTTACAGGTATCATAAAAGGTGATTTAAATCTAACAAAAACCTTATGCTTATGTAAGGAGGAAAAATAATAATGAGCGAAGAAAACTATCGTATTGAAAGTGACACCATTGGTCCTGTAAAAATTCCTAAGGATGCCTTGTGGGGTCCACAAACAGAAAGAAGTCGCAATAACTTCCCAAGTGGTGAATTAATGCCATTGCAAATCATCCGTGCATTTTTACATTTGAAGAAAGCTGCTGCCGAATCAAATGTGGAAGTTGGGGATGAACCAAAGGAAAAAGGTGAAGCAATTGAAGATGCAATTGATCATCTTTTAGCTTTGAATGATGAAGATTTAAGAAAAGCCTTCCCACTTCACGTTTTGCAAACCGGTTCAGGTACGCAAAGCAACATGAACGTAAACGAAGTTGTTGCTAACTTGGCTAACAAGTTGCACCCAGGTTTGGATATTTTGCCAAATGATGATGTTAACCGTGGTCAATCTTCAAACGATACTTTCCCAACAGCAATGAACATCGTTGCTGTTGAAGCACTTGATAAACTTGAACCAGCTATTCAACACTTAATTGATGAATTAGTAGTAAAAGAAAAGAAGTACTGGAAGACTGTTAAGGTTGGTCGTACCCACTTACAAGACGCAACTCCTTTGACTTTTGGCCAAGAAGTTTCAGGCTACATTTCAGCTTTAAAACATGACTTGTCATACATTCAAGAATTAAAGCCAACCCTTTATGAATTAGCTATTGGTGGTACTGCCGTAGGTACTGGTTTGAATGCAGCACCTGGTATGACCGAAAAGATTGCTGGAAAATTATCAGAAGTTTATGGTCATGAATTCAAAGTTAAGACCAACAAGTTCTGGGGCTTGGCTCACCACTCTGGCCTTAATGTCATGCATGGTGCACTTAAGACTTTAGCTGCTGACATGTTCAAGATTGCCCAAGATATTAGATTCTTGGCATCAGGTCCAAGAGCTGGTTACGGTGAATTAAACATTCCTGCTAACGAACCAGGTTCATCAATTATGCCAGGTAAGGTAAATCCAACCCAAGCTGAAGCTGTAACTATGGCTGCTGCTAAAGTATTTGGTAACGACACCACAATTACTTTTGCTTCAAGTCAAGGTAACTTTGAAATGAACGTCTTCAAGACTGTGATGATTGCATCATTCCTTGATTCTTGTGATATTTTAACTGGTACAATTACTGGTTTTGCTGATAGAATGATTCATGGCTTAACTGTTAATGAAGAAAGAATGGATGACCTTCTTGAAAATTCATTAATGACAGTTACCGCTTTATCACCACATATTGGTTACCATGCTGCTGCTAAGATTGCTCAAGCTGCACAAAGAGAAGGTACAACTTTGAAAGAAGCTGCATTAAAGAGTGGCAAGGTCACCGAAAAACAATACGATGAATGGATGGACTACATGAAGATGACTAATGTAGATAAGTCCACACCAGAAGAATAATAGGGGATACTTATGCCAAATAATAAAGAATTAAAGAATAAATATGATGCAATAATTGTTGGTTCAGGTGGTACTGGTTTAACAGCTGCACTTCAAGCTCGTGAACTTGGCTTGAACGTTGTTATTTTGGAAAAGAACGGTAAAACTGGTGGTAACACTAGCCGTGCTTCCAGTGGTATGAACGCATCTGAATCATTGGTCCAACTTGATGAAGGTATCATCGACAACAACCGTGACTTTTATGAAGAAACTTTAAAGGGTGGCGGTTTATTGAATGACCGTGCCATGCTTAAATACTTTGTTAACCACTCAGCACTTGCAATTAGCTGGTTAATGAAATACGGTGTTCGTTTGACTGATTTAACCATTACCGGGGGTATGAGCGTAAAGAGAGCTCACCGTCCAGGTTCAATGGAACCAGTTGGCTTTTATTTGACTTCACGTTTAACTAACCAAGTTAAACAAGCCAGTGTAGATATCTTTACTGGTGCTAAAGTAACTAAATTGTTGCAAGACAAGAATGGCAATGTTAACGGCGTAGAAGTTGAAACTGATAAAGGCGTTAAAACAATTAAGGCTAAGGCAATTTTGCTTGCTACTGGTGGCTTTGGCGCTTCTAAAGAAATCATCAAGAAGTATCGTCCAGATTTAGTTGACTACAAGACTAC
Organism: Lactobacillus kitasatonis DSM 16761 = JCM 1039; assembly: GCF_000615285.1. Lineage (GTDB taxonomy): Bacteria > Bacillota > Bacilli > Lactobacillales > Lactobacillaceae > Lactobacillus > Lactobacillus kitasatonis. The sequence goes on from NZ_BALU01000017.1 coordinate 12,873, forward strand.
CAACCAATCAGGTGCTACTGGCGATGGGATTAAGCTTGCTAAAGAAATTGGTGCGCAATTGATGCAAATGAACTTTATTCAAGTTCACCCAACTGCAGATACTGATAACCCACACGTTTACTTAATCGGTGAAGGTTTACGTGGTGAAGGTGCTATTTTGGTTAACAAGGCCGGCAAGCGTTTTGTTAACGAATTAAACACTCGTAAAATTGTTTCAAGTGCGATTACTGGTTTAAACGAAGACGGTGCATACTTGGTCTTCGATTCAGGTGTTCGTGCTCATTTTGCAGCTGTAGAATTTTATGACCACATTGGCTTGGTTAAGAAGGGCAGCACTTTGGCTGACTTAGCTAAAGAAATTGATGTTGATCCAGAAAACTTAGCTTCCACAGTAGATGAGTGGAACAAGGCCGTTGAAAACCACAAGGATAAGGAATTTGACAGAACTACTGGTATGGATCGTGAAATTAATCGTGGACCTTACTACGCTATTCACATTCACCCAGCTATTCACTATACTATGGGCGGAATTCATATCAACACCGAAACTCAAGTATTGGATACCAACGGTAACGTAATTAAAGGTCTTTATGCAGCTGGTGAAGTTTCAGGTGGACTTCACGGCAACAACCGTATTGGTGGTAACTCAATCGCTGAAACAGTTATCTTTGGTCGTCAAGCTGGTATTCAAATGGCTAAGTATGCCAGAGAACATAAATAACTATTACACAAAAAAGAAGCAATTAATTTGCTTCTTTTTTGTTGGAAATGTTAAAATTGTGAAAATGTTAACGTAATTAATTAATAAACAGTGCCTAATGTAAGCGCTTAGTGTATAATGGAACATGTAAAAGAAATTACGTTTATGAAAGGACTAATATAACTTATGAGTAGAAAAGTATTTCTTGTTGGTGATGGTGCCGTAGGCTCAACTTTTGCAAATGACTTATTGCAAAACGCTACTGTTGATGAATTGGCAATTTGCGATGTAGCTAAAGATCGTCCCGTTGGTGACTCAATGGACCTTGAAGATATTACTCCATTTATGGGTCAAACTAACATTCACCCAGCTGAATACAGCGACGCTGGAGATGCTGATGTTTGTGTAATTACTGCTGGTGTTCCTCGTAAACCAGGTGAAACTAGACTTGATTTGGTAGCTAAGAACGTTAAGATCTTGAAGAGTATTGTAAAGCCAATCGTTGACTCAGGCTTCAAGGGTGTATTCGTTGTTTCAGCTAACCCAGTAGATATTTTGACTACCTTAACTCAAAAATTGTCAGGCTTCCCTAAGAACCGTGTAATTGGTACTGGTACTTCGCTTGATTCAATGCGTCTTCGCGTTGAACTTGCTAAGAAGCTTAATGTTCCAGTTGCTAAAGTTAACTCAATGGTTTTAGGTGAACACGGTGACACTAGTTTTGAAAACTTCGATGAATCAAGCGTTGATGGTAAGCCACTTCGTGACTACTCAGAAATCAACGATGATGTATTAAGCGGAATTGAAACTGATGTCCGCAAGAAGGGTGGCAAGATTATTGCCAACAAGGGTGCTACATTCTACGGTGTTGCTATGATGCTTACTCAAATTGTTAGTGCTATTTTGGACAACCGTTCAATTTGCTTGCCATTATCAGCACCAATCAACGGTGAATACGGCATTAAGCATGACCTTTACTTAGGTACTCCAGCTGTTATTAACGGTGATGGTATTGAAAAGGTTATTGAAACTAAGCTTTCAGATGCTGAAAATGCTAAGATGATTAACTCAGCTGACAAGATGCAAGAAGTATTATCAGGTATTGAACTTTAATTAGTCGATATTGATATAGATATACAACAAAGGCGTTCAGATTTACTGAACGCTTTTTTGCTTGCTAGTTAATGCAAAAGAATGTATTATTATGATTAAAGAATTAATAAAAAATTAGAGACTAACGAGGTAAAATATGACAGTTATTTCTGATCAAGAAATTGCAGATTTTTCTGCTGATTTCAATTCTAATAGCAAAAATCAAGTTGCTTCACGTGCTGCCCGTCGTAGCGGACTTCTTGAAGCATCATTTAATGATCGTGTTTCAGAACGTTTGAACCATGTATTTTCAACTGAACTTGATGTAGGTGGTGTAACCGACCAAAAGCATTCTGGCCGTTGCTGGGAATTTGCTACACTGAATGTTTTGCGTCATTATTTTGGTAAGAAAAACAAGGTAAAGGATTTTACTTTCTCACAAGCTTATAACTTTTTCTGGGACAAGATTGAACGTGCTAATGCTTTTTATAATGCGATGATTCGCTTGGCCGATAAGCCAATTAATGATCGTGAAGTTCAATCATGGTTAGGTTTTGCTGGTGAAGATGGCGGTCTTTGGAGCATGGCTATTAACTTGGTTAAAAAGTATGGTGTTGTACCTTCATATGCAATGCCTGAAAGTTTTAACTCAAATAACACTACAGGTTTAATTGATTCCTTGGCACGTAAGGAAAGAAAAGATGCTATTGCTTTACGTAAACTTGTAAATGAAGGTAGTTCCAAAGATGAACTTGAAAAAGCTAAGAAGCACTTTTTGAATGAAGTTTATCGCATGGTATCTGTTGCTTTGGGTGAACCACCAAAGAAATTCGACTTGGAATACCGCGATGACGATAAGAAGTACCATTTGGAAAGAGATTTAACTCCTCGTGAATTCGTACAAAAGTATTTCAAGGACTTTAAGTTTGATGATTATGTAGTTTTATCAAACTGCCCTAACCACGAATTTAATAAGCTTTACCACATGCCACTTTACGACAACGTTGATGGTGGCGATCAAATTAAGTTCTTGAACGTGCCAATTGAATACTTGGCTCAAGCTGCTGTAGCTCAACTTAAGTCTGGGGATGCCGTAATCTTTGGTAACGATGTCTTGAAGCAAATGGAAAGAAAGACCGGTTATCTTGATACCGAACTTTACCAAACTGACAAATTGTTTGGCGTTGATACTAAGATGAGCAAGGCTGATCGTTTAGCTACAGGCGAAGGCTTTGCAACTCACGATATGACTTTAGTTGGCGTTGACGAAGATCACGGTCATATCCGTAAGTGGAAGGTTGAAAACTCTTGGGGTGACAAGTATGGTCATAAGGGCTTTTATGAAATGAGTCAACCTTGGTTTGAAGATTACGTTTACGATGTCGTAGTTAGAAAAGAATTCTTAACTGATGAACAAGTTAAGTTGGCAGAAGGTCCAGCAATCGACTTAAAGCCATGGGACAACATTGGTTAATATACTTTAAAGCCTAGCCAAACTAGGCTTTTTTCTTTTGCTTATGTAAAAATAACGAATTATTTATGAACTATTTTCACAAATTGATATAATTTTACAAAATACCAAAAAATCGATATTTATTTGAAAAATGTTTAAAAATAAAATAAAAAGTATATAATACTATGTGAAAACATTCATTTTTAAAATTTAGTTTATATAGCTAAGCAGGGGAAGAAAAAATGAAACATTTAGAAAAAGTAAACTACAAAGGCTTTATTTGGCCTTTAGTAGTGGGAATTGTGTTGTGGCTAATCACTCCTTGGCGGCCTAGCGGATTAAATGCTCAAGCCTGGGAAATGTTTGCCGTATTCGTTGCGACTATTGTGGGATGTATCACAAAGCCGTTACCAATTGGTGGTACAACGCTTTTAGGTATGGTTGTTACCGTCTTAGTTGGACTTGCTCCAGTTAAAGATGTAGTTAACTCCAAAGGTGTCGTAGTTCAAACCGGTATTTTGAGTTCATTTGGTAACTCAGCTGCCTGGTTAATTGCGATGGCTTTCATTATGGCTCACGGTATCAGTAAGACAGGTTTAGGTAACCGTGTGGCATATCTTATGATTAAGAAATTTGGTAAAAAGTCAATCGGTATCGGTTATGCGATTACCGGTTTGGAATTAATTATGGGTGCTTTGATTCCATCAAACAGTGCTCGTACTGGTGGCGTTACTTGGCCAGTAGTTGAATCAATTTCTAAGAGTTATGATTCAAAGCCACACGATCCATCAAGAAAAAAGATCGGTGCTTATCTTGACTTTACTGCATTTCATGCCAACATTTTGTCAACCGCTTTATTCATTACTGGTGCGGCTCCAAACTTGGTTGCCCAACAAATGGCTGCACAAAAAGGCTATCAAATGAGTTGGGTTAGCTGGTTCTTTGCAGCTCTCGTACCTGTTCTGGTAGCTACTTTGATTATCCCAATCGTTATCTACAAGATGTTTCCACCTGAGGTTAAAGAAACACCTAATGCTAAAGATTGGGCTAATGATCAATTAAAGAAAATGGGTCCAATGTCTGAACCAGAAAAGATTATGGCTGCAGTCTTTTGCTTAGCTATTTTGCTCTGGGTTTTGTCAGGCTTCTTCCAAATCCCACAACTTGATTCAGCATTTGTAGCATTTTTGGCTGTAACAATTTTGCTGATCACTGGTGTTTTGAGTATGGAAGATGCCTTGCACGAAACTGGTGCTTGGAACATTTTGATTTGGCTTTCAATCTTGATCTTTATGGCCAGCAAGCTTATTTCTTACGGCTTTATTGGTTGGTTCGCTAAATTTATTCAAAATGAAGTTCACGGTGTTAGTTGGGGCTGGGTATTAGTAGTATTAGTTCTATTAATGTTCTACACTCACTACTTCTTTGCTAGTGGTACTGCACACATGACTGCTTTGTACTTGCCATTCTTAACTGTGGCAACAGCTATGGGTGCACCAATTGGTCTTTCAGCAATGCTTTTGGCTTTCACTGGCGCAATCAACGCATCAACTACTCACTATGCTAACGGTCCGGCTTCTATTTTGGCTACTACGGGCTATGTCAAACAAAGTGACTGGTGGAAGATGAACTTTGTTTTGGGTATCATTTACATCTTGATCTTTGGTATTGTTGGTACTTTATGGATGAAAGTTATTGGCGTTTGGTAAAAATAAAGGTAATCTGGGGGAACCAGGTTGCCTTTTTGTGTAATAGAAAGTAAGAAAAATGGAATTTAAAACAAATGATAATGTGACTTTACATTATAGCGATACTGGTGAAAAAGATAAGCCAACAATAGTAGGTATTCCTGGTATCGGTGGTTCTAGTCAAATGTGGTCCAAGTTGATCAAACTATTTAATGATCAATATCGTTTTATCATGCTTGATCCGAGAAATCAGGGGCAATCTGAACGGACATATCGCGGACAGCGCATTAGCCGTCATGCAGCAGACTTAGAAGAGTTGCTGGTTAAACTTGATCTGAATGATGTAATTGCAATCGGTAATTCAATGGGCGCGGCTAATATTTGGGCTTATTTGTCTATTTATGGCAAAGGCAGACTTAAGGCAATGATCGACTTGGATCAATCGCCAAAAATGATTGCCGATAAAAACTGGAAATATGGCTTTAAGGATTTAGACTGGGACAATTATCCTGAAATGTTAAAGTTTGATTTTGGCAAGGCTTTTTATCACCACATTGATGACGAAATGTTTAATTCAGCTAAAAGGGAATATCAAGATTTTCCTTATGATTCTGAAGAAAACTATAAGTGCTTAGTTGACCATGCAGAACAAGACTGGCGCGATATTATCATGGATACGCCAGTTCCAATGCTTGTTATTGCTGGAGCAAAATCACCATTCTTTAATCCTGAATTTACTAAGGCAGTTAAGTTCTTAAATGATCATGTAAAAACAGCGATTATCCCGGAATGCGGACATTTACCACAAGCCGAACAACCAGAAAAAACTTATGAAATAATTGCTGATTTTTTGAAAAATTTAAAAAACTAACTATTAAATTGAAATAATCAAAATTTGGGAGTACACTGAATTTGTGAAAATAATTACTTGTTATTAATGCTTAGTAAGGTGGCATGTTTATGGATAAAGTCGTTGATTTATTTTTAAACGACTCCTCAACTAGAAAAAAGTGGGAACAACTGCTAACTTCTCTAGGCTTGCATGATTTTAGCGAGCGAGAAGTTAATGTGATTGATCACACAATTGGGTTAGTTGACGAAGATGGTAATTTAGTGGGAACTGGTAGTGTTAGTGGCAACGTTTTGAAGTACATCGGCGTTAAAAATGACGATGCCGAGCAAGGGACTCGCTTCAACAAAGTAGTCACCAGTTTGATGAACTACTTAACGCAAGAAAAGATTTTCCACTCCTTTGTTTTTACTAAAGCAAAGTATGCAGAAAGTTTCGAACACTTGCACTTCAATCTTTTGGCTAAGACTGACCAGGCAGCATTTCTTGAAAATGGTACGCCTGATATCCAAGACTACTTGCATGATTTGCCAAGAGTTGAAGATCAAGCAAATAAAAAAATTGCTGCAATTGTGATGAATGCTAATCCATTTACTCTAGGTCACAAACATCTAGTAAAAATGGCTAGTGAAGAAAACGACTTGGTATATGTTTTCGTAGTTGCAAACGATGTCTCACTCTTTAACTTCGATGAACGGATGAAGTTAGTCAAAGAGGGTACCAAGGAATTTAGTAATGTCAAAGTTGTTTCTGGTAGTGACTACATGGTTTCACCAGCAACTTTCCCAGCTTATTTCTTGAAGACGCCTGATGATTTAATCGGTGTTCAAACTGCAGTTGATGCTAAGGTCTTTAAGGATCAAATTGCACCTGCCTTAAACATCACTCGGCGCTACATCGGCAAGGAGCCATTTTCAAAGACAACTCATTACTATAACATCAGCTTGGCTCATGAATTAGGCCCTGATATTGAAGTAATCGTTGTTAAACGCCTAGAAAAAGATGGCGAAGTTGTCACTGCAACTAAGGTTAGACAATTAATTAAAGTAGGCAATCTAAAAGAGATTAATAAATTTGTTCCGGAAGCTACTTATGAGTTTATCAAGCAGAACATGGACGAATTGCAAAGCAGAATTGAGAAAGGAATGAACATTAATGGAAATTAAAACTACTGCTGTAGCTGGAACACTTGAAAGTTCTGACATTCAAATCATGATTTCAAAGGGTTCTAACGGTATCGAAATTGATTTGGAATCAGAAGTTGAAAAAGCATATGGTGATCAAATCAGAAAAGTGATTACTGAAACTTTGGAAAAGTATGGTCTTAAGGATGCTAAGGTTAAGGCAACCGACAAAGGTGCGCTTGACTGTGTAATCAAGGCTCGTACTTTAGCAGCTGCTCAACGTGCAACTGAAACGCAAGACAAGCCAGATTTGGAGGTGCTCTAATGACTTACGTTAAGAATCGTTTGCGTAGAACTATGATGTTTGTACCAGGTAACAACCCAGCCATGATCAAGGATGCCGGTATTTATGGTGCAGACTCAATTATGTTGGACCTTGAAGACTCAGTATCTTTGACCGAAAAAGATGCTGCTAGAATGTTGGTTTACGAAGCAATTAAGACTGTTGACTTTGGTGGCAGTGAAATCGTAGTTAGAGTAAATGGTCAAGATACGCCATTTTACGATGAAGATGTTCGTGCCATGGTTAAGGCTGGTGTTGATGTAATTCGTTTGCCAAAGACTGAATCAGCAGCTATGATTCAAAAATTGGTTAAGGATATCGAACACTGGGAAGGCGAATATGGCATCGAAAAAGGTTCAATCGGTGTTATGGCCGCTATTGAAAGTGCTAAGGGTGTACTTAACGCACCAGAAATTGCTACTGCTACACCACTTATGATGGGCTTGGCTGTTTCAGGTGAAGACTATACTGCTGACATGCACACTCACCGTTATCCAGATGGTCGCGAGCTTGAATTTGCTCGTAACATGGTTTTGCAAGCAGCTCGTGCAGCTGATGTTTATGCCTTCGATACTGTCTTTTCAAACATGAAAGATACTGAAGGCTTCTACCGTGAAACTAACTACATTCATGAATTGGGTTACGACGGTAAGAGTTTGGTTAACCCACGTCAAATCGAAATGGTTAACAAAGTCTTCAACCCAACTAAGGAAGAAATTGAACAAGCTAAGAACGTACAAAATGCTATTCGTGAAGCTAAGGCTAAAGGTAGCGGCGTAATTTCACTTAACGGTAAAATGGTCGATAAGCCTGTTGTTGAAAAGGCAACTCGTGTCCTTGAAACTGCAAAGGCTTCTAACTTGATTGATGAAGAAGGTAACTACATTGGAGAATAAAGTTAAACGCGAATTACCAGACGATTTAATGAAAAAGATGGGTTTAAAGCCATTTGAAACTACTGAAATTGGTCACCCAGAAGTTCAACGTGTTGCACCAAAGGTAAGAGTTACTACTGGTCAAAACAAGGTTGTTGATTCACTTGATGACGTCATTAAGAATAACTTGAAAGATGGCATGACTATCTCATTCCACCACCACTTTAGAAATGGTGACTATGTCTTCAACATGGTAATGGACAAGATCATCAAGATGGGCTACAAGGATTTAGCTTTAGCTCCAAGTTCACTTACTGGTGTTATGAACGACAAGGTAATCGAAGCTATTAAGAAGGGCGTAATTACTAACATTACTTCTTCAGGTATGCGTGGCTCATTAGGTGACTTTGTTTCACACGGTGGTTTGAAGAACCCTGTAATCTTACGTTCACACGGTAACCGTGCTCGTTCAATCGAAGAGGGTGAAATTAAGATTGATGTTGCCTTCTTAGGTGTTCCTGTATCAGATCCTGCAGGTAACGCAAATGGTCAAGATGGGGATGCCGTATTTGGCTCACTTGGTTACGCTTTGATGGATGCTCAATACGCAAACAAGGTTGTTCTTTTGACTGACAACATTGTTGACTATCCAAATACTCCTGCTTCAATTAAGCAAGACCAAGTTGACTATGTAGTCAAGGTTGATAAAGTAGGTGATCCTGACAAGATCGGTTCAGGTGCTACTCGTTTCACTAAGGACCCTAAGGAATTAAAGATTGCTCAAATGGTTAACCAAGTAATCGTTAACTCACCATACTATAAGCAAGGCTTTAGCTTCCAAACTGGTTCAGGTGGTGCAGCACTAGCTGTAACTCGTTACTTGCGTCAAAGTATGATCAAGGATGGTATTACCGCTTCATTTGCTTTGGGTGGTATTACTAAGCCAACAACTGACCTTCTTGAAGAAGGATTAGTAAGCAAGGTTATGGACGTACAGGACTTCGATAAGGGTGCTGCTGCATCTATGGCCAACAACAAGAACCAACAAGAAATTGATGCTTCATGGTACGCTGATCCACATAACAAGGGTGCTGTTGTAAATAACCTTGACGTTTCAATATTGTCAGCTTTGCAAATCGATACGGACTTCAACGTTAACGTTATGACTGGTTCTGATGGTGTTATCCGTGGTGCCGTAGGTGGTCACCAAGACGCCGCTGCAGGTGCTAAGATGACTATTATTACCGCTCCACTTGTTCGTGGTAGAAATGCAACTGTTGTTCCTAGCGTTGAAACTATTGTTACACCAGGTTCATCAATCGATGTTTTGGTAACTGAACGTGGTATTGCCATTAATCCTTCCCGTAAGGACCTCGTAGAGGCCTTCAGTAAGGTTCCAGGTCTTAATATCTTAGATATCAAAGACTTGCAAAAGATGGCTGAGAAGCAAGTGGGTACACCTAAGCCACTCGAATACACAGACCGTACTGTAGCTTTAGTTGAATATCGTGATGGTACTATCATCGATGCGATTAAAGAAGTAAAAGATTAATAAGCAATAGATAATCGTAAAATAATCTAATAAAGACGGAAAGATGTTATTTCTTTCCGTCTTTTTGTCTATACAAAGATAGTAATAATTACAAGAAAATGATTGAAAGTGGCGTACTATAAGGATAAATGAATGCAAAAATAACGATATTTTTTTGAATAATTTAAAAGTATGGACCAATTTTTTAATTTATTTAAAAAACGCACAAAAATTAATTTAAAATTAATGCTGATATATATATCGTATAGAAAAGCCAAAAAATAGCCTTCAAAAGAACTGGCATTGCTGCATCTTAATAAAACATAAGTAATTTTATAGCATGTTAAGATAAAATAATAATTAGAGAACGTAAGTTATGTGCATATATGATCATTATTGAATTTGACTCCTTAAAAAACAGTAGTCTATTAATAATCAAAAATTATAAGAGAAAAAGAAATAAAGAATTAGTGACTTAAAATTGTATAACTAATCAAATGTATAGAAATTGACTAGCCTATGCATTTTTCGTTGCAGTTTTTTATATTGGGAGTTGTAAAGAAGAAAAATGACTGAGAAGACTAACTTGAAGACTTTAATGGCGGGAACTACTACTTTATTAATGGGATTGAATGTATTTGTAAGTCCTGTTCAGGCTGCAGCTGGTCAAAGTGGTGCTGCTTTAACTGAAGCAAAAACTACTGGTACAGCTGGTAAACCAGGTGATGATGAAACTAAGCTTGGTGCTAGTGCTCCCATAAGTGATAGTGGACAACAAGGTGATCAAAACAAGGGTGGTTCTCAATCACAACATCAAGTAACTTCTAACCCAGAAGCTGGAGATAACAATACTGATACTAAATCAGTTACTGAACAATCTAGTATTTATGAAGATAATACTAAAGTCAAAGATGGAAACGGCAACGAAACTACTATTGGTAAAGTAGCTAAGGAACAACATGAAAATAATGCCTTGGGTCTTGCTGGCATGTTTGGTGTATTTGCTAAACATACGACAATAAATGCAGATTTTAATAGCAATATTGCTACTGAAACCATGAATGATTATGGACATAGAACCGGTACGAGAGCTAGAGACAATAAAGATAGTCATAATTTAACTGAAGAAGATATCAATTATGTTGATAAAATTGAGCAGGTTAGCTCAGAGAATTTTGACAGTAGCAATAATGGGCAAGAAAGAAAAGAAATAGTAATTCTTGGTAATGATCATGATGTATCTGTCGATGGTAATAGAGTTAAGATTAATGGGACATATGTAGATCATTTAAAGAATGACAATTTAAGAAAAGAAAGCGATATTACTTCAAATAAAAAGTATATCAATATTGATGCTGAATTCGATGAACTTACTAAGAGAAGTAAGGAATTTAGTGACAACAAAGAAAATACTCATGGAGTTGTGGTCAACTTTACAAATGAAAACAATCGCTATATAGATGTTGCCAATGCTGAGGCAGATAAAAATAATGCTGTTTATGTTAATTTGGATGCAAATGATTTAAAAGCTGATCGTCCTATTGTAGTTAAAGGAATTACGAAAATTAGAAGTACAGATGGCGTTAAAGGAACTCCTGTAGTTATTATCAATATTAAAACAAACGGTATTAAACAACTAGATGTAGCTTCTACACTCGAAGTATATGACGCCAATGATCAAAAAATCAATAATGATGAATCACATAATTATTTAAATCAAGTACTATGGAATTTTGGTAATGACTTATCTAAGGTTAATATTGAACATACTGTTTCCGGAAGCATTTTAGCACCAAATGCTGTATTAGATGGCGGATCCAGTAATATTGATGGAAATATAGTAGCTAATACTGTATTAATTGGAGGCGAAAATCACCGCTGGGATTTGCATCATGGTGATTCTTTTGTAGAAATTTTGAATCCTAAGGGTGATGATGAT
>NZ_BALU01000016.1 GCF_000615285.1 Lactobacillus kitasatonis DSM 16761 = JCM 1039
TCTACCTCTTCGTTCGTATTACAATTTACTTTTACATATTGCAACTTACTCATTTCACATAAACTAATAAAAATCCTACCGTTAAAATTAGTGATAGGATTTTTATTAGCTATTATCCGAACTATACTATGGAAACATTTTTCAAAAAAGTTTATTTTATATCAAAATTCCCTCACAATGGTCTATTTCATGTTGAATTACTTCAGCAATGAAGCCTGTGAATTCTTGTGCCTTAGTTTCAAGACTCATGTTTTGATACGTTACCGTAATTGTCTTATAGCGTTTTGTCTTTCGCTCACCATTTAATGATAAACATCCCTCTGAAGTTAAATACTCTCCGCTTCTTCTTATAATTCGCGGATTAAGCATAACTAATGGAAGTGGCCCTACATAAAAGGCAATAATTCTTTTATTTTTTCCAATCATATTAGCAGCTAACCCTGCGGCCTTGTCTCTATTAGCTAAAAGCGTGTCGCGCAAGTCTTCCGCGATTTTCAAATCTGCACGATTGGCACTGGTAGACTTCTGGCTTAAGAATAGTTGATCATGAATAATATTTTGTGCTGTCATAAAATCACCTTGTGTTGTTAATATTTTTACTAATTATAATAGATATTTTGGAAGTGAATAAACTGTGAATAATCAAGCATATCAAAAATTGTCGCCTAATCATCCATTAACTGATGAACAAAACGATCTAATCAAACGAATTATCAATTTTTCAGCTACGCATTTGCAAAATAAGAATTTACCAGCCGTTTTTATCATTTATGGTGATGCTGGTACTGGCAAAAGCGTAATTCTTTCATCATTATTTGATCAGATTCAAAAATTAAGTCGCAACAACACTCAACCTTTTTCAGGTACGCAAAATTACTTTTTAGTAAATCACCCTGAGCTGCTTAAAGTCTACAAGCAAATTGCTGGCCCACTAAAAGAACTTTATAAAAAAGATTATATGCGGCCAACTTCATTTATTAATCAATTAGATAAAAAGAAACAAACTGCAGATATTGTAGTAATTGATGAGGCCCACCTGCTTTTGTCGCAGCCTGATCACTACAATAACTTCTATCATAATAATCAGCTTGAAGAAATTATTAAGCGAGCCAAAATTGTTGTACTTGTTTTTGACGAATACCAAGTATTGCGCATGAAAAGTTTTTGGACTAAAGATCGTCTGGAGCAAATCACACATCGCTACGCTCATGAAGAATATATTTTGCATCATCAGTTTAGGATGGCGGCGCCAGATAATTTGATTAACTGGTTTGATGCTTTTACTCATGGAACTCTGCAGCCTCTTGATAAAACAATGTGGCAAAATTATGATTTTCGTATTTTTACTAATGCCGAAAAAATGCGACAAGAGATTGTCAAAAGAAATCAAAAAGAAGGCTTAGCAAGAATTCTTTCTACATCTGGCTATCCTTCAACCTTAGATGGCGGAAAACACTATATTAGAGAAGGCAACTTTAAAATGCCGTGGGATCAATACAATTACACTTCAACTCCATGGGCCGAGATTCCTGAAACCATTAATGAAGTAGGCTCTATTTATACCTGCCAAGGCTTTGACTTAAATTATGCTGGTATCATTATTGGCCCACCAATCAGCCAAGTTCCACATACTAACCGATTGCAGGTTAATCTCGACAAGATCACTGACACTGAGATGTTTAAAAAACGTAATGATCTGACTGATTCTCAAGCCAAAGTAAAATACGAGCAAAAAATGGTGATGAATTCATTAAACGTATTATTTAAACGTGGTATTAAAGGCACTTATCTCTATGCACATGATCCATATTTACGTGAGAGTCTAAGTAGATTATTCACTCAAGCCAATAAGTAAATCTTTTGGTTTACATTTTCTTAATAATTTTGAACTTGTATGGACCAAGTATCGCGCTAAAATGGAGACTAGACATGTTTAAGGGAGGCCCTCAAAATTTTAAAGAAAACAATTATCGGGATGGCTGCTGTTACTTTATTAGGCATTGCAGCACCTGCAGTTAGTGCTAAAACAGCAACCACCGTTCAAGCTAGCACATATTCCAGAACAGAAATGCGCAGTTTTGTACGTAACGTTTTTGCTCAAAACAATAGTCGCGGCAGTGCTGTAATTATCAAAAATGGTCGTCCACAACAAATCAGTTATGGTTGGGCTTGGTACGGCAAAAAGATCGGCAACGGAAATGAACAAGTAGTTTATCCAACTGGTTCTTTGCAAAAGATAGTCACCGCAGCTATGGTTATTCAATTAATGAATGAAAAATGGCATACGAGTGAGCGTTTTACGCAAAACACTAAAATATCACGTTGGTATCCTAATCTTAAAAATGCCGACAATATCACATTGGGACAATTGATGACCCACACTTCAGGTATTACTGCAACAGGTACTGAAACCGACCGTGGTAATGACAGTTCTGAAGAAGATGCCATTAATTGGACAGTAAACAACGCCAACGCTTCTGATCCTGGTACTCCCGGAACTTATTCTTACAATAATACGAACTATATTTTACTTGCTGGCATTATTAGAAAAGTCAGCGGCCAATCATATGAAGAAAACTTTAACAGCCGCATCGTCAACAAATTAGGTTTAACCAATACTTACCTATATCAAGACATCCCTAGTGGTAAAACAGATCCTATCTCCTACACTTTGGATAATGGCAAAAACTATCAAGATCCTGAATACGTAAAAAGATCTTTAGCATCACAGCTTCCTGGTGCAGGCAATATGTTCACCACGCCAATGGATTACTACAAGATTCAAGTCGGTTTAACTAACGGCACTATTTTAAGCAAATCAGATTTCCACTATTTAACACACTTAGACAGCATGTCTAACAACTATTCTGGTGGTGTATATATTGATAATATCGACAACGATGAAATTAAATCTGCTTATGGTAATTTAACCGGTACTCACTTCGGCATGTGGTTCCAAATGACGACTGACAACCGTAATGGTTTGATCATGTTCTTGAACCAAACTTCAGGTGACGAAAATGCACAAAAGCAAATGGGCCTGCAAATTCTAAACCGTGTTAGACCTAACACATTTACAGCTAACTAAACCAAAAACAGCTTTCTATTCCAGAAAGCTGTTTTTCTTATGCGAATAAATATGTGTACATTTCGCTAGTAAGCGGCTGTTCAAAGATCAGGTTCATCCCTACCGCCGGTTTCTTTTTCGCACCAATCAATTCTTCTTTAACTGAAGATGGATCAATCTTGGCCTCACCTAAATAAAAGAACTGCTTGCCCTCTGCATCGCTTCTTTTAACAAACAGATGGATATGCATCCCCCCAGTATGCAGCAAACGCTGCACTTCTTCTGAATTCAAGTGACGCGGAACTCTTGTGTACCAGCGCAAACTCCGCCCATTTTCTAGCGTATTATCATAAATCGCGTTCCGCTTCTGATCATCGCTTTTCTCATAAGTGATGAAAATCGGCGTATCATGTTCGCCCACGCGATAACCATACATTGGAGCGGAAACATCTTTTGGCCAATTCAGTAAACGACAAGCATCCTTGCGATCATATTGTTGATACAAGGTAAATTGATGCATATTGTCGTATGATTCATTCAGTTTCAAACCTGTTTTAATTACATCAACAACTAATCGCTTAAACCATTCATTCTGTCTAAGTGCAGCACCTATTTTTTCATTCAGTTTATAATCTAATAAATTACTATGCTCAATTATTGGCAAATCGCCATATTGTGCTTTTTTCGTTGTCTTACCTTGCTTAACATCGAAAAATGACAAAGACAAGATATCTTCGACTGAACCTAATACGGCTTTATTGGCATATCCACGCTTTTGCAATCGACTTACGTAATCTTCTTGCTTCACTTTACCATTCTTTAAAAGCAGATCTAACAAAAACAATTCATGAATTCTTTTACCGTTTAACAATTCCTTAGTGAGAAAAGTTAACACCTGATTTTCATACTTGCTTAGTTCAACAGATTCACCCATCTTGCGTAAAAATGTCGCATAGTTGTCTAAGCCATGATTATTCGCAAAAACTAACGGTGAAACTGAACCATATTGATAAAAATTAAATAAAAGTGGAGTCCGACCAATCTTATTCTTTAATTCTTGATAACTTTGACGCAATTCACGCAGACCATCGAGTTTCACTTGATCTAGTGATGTCAAGATCTTTTCTGAGGCAACTTTACTAAAGTTAATCGTCGACACATCGATCAGACTTGGCAAACGCGTTTCTCTTTTAGCACGATCCTTATCACGCGAAGTATCCTGATTTAAAGCAATTGGAATCAAATAATTATTTTTGTAATTACCAATAAAATCTAATACCGTCACGAAATTTTTACCGGGATATTTTCTAAGGCCTCTGCCTAGCTGTTGCGTAAATACAATACTCGACTGCGTGTTGCGCAACATAATGATTTGATTCAAAGATGGGATGTCGATACCTTCATTAAACAAATCAACGGCAATAATATATTCGATTTTTCCATTAACCAGTTCAGCAATAACTTCGCTACGACGTTTTTCGCTATCTTCATTAGTCAAAGCAACTGCTGGATGACCCTTTTTGGAAAATAAAATGGCTAGTTCTTTTGCTTCATCTTGTCCACTACAAAATACCAATCCCTTGGCATGATCACCGCAATAGCCGTAATATTCGATTTCTTTTAAAACATAGTCCACGCGCTGCTCCGAAACTAAGTAGCGTAAGCCAGTTGTTTCATCGATTGTTTGACCAGCTACTTCGTAGTCCTGCACACCAACATAATGAAATGGCGCCAGCATCTTTTCTTCTAGTGCATCCCGCAACCGAATTTCATAGGCCAAATTATAATCAAAAATTTGATACACATTTTGTTCATCCATTCGCTCAGGCGTAGCCGTCATCCCTAATAAGAATTCAGGTTTAAAGTGCGCTAATATTTTTTGATAACTAGGTGCCGCTGCTCTATGTGCCTCATCAATCAAAATATAATCAAATTCATCTTCGGCCAAACTGGCTAAAACATCTGGCTGACTTAAAGTCTGCACGGTCGCAAAGACATACTTTCTATTCACATCATGATGATCGCCACTAAGCAAACCATAATCTTTTCTTGAGCTACCAATTACTTTATAAAAACTTTCGAGTGATTTTTTAGCAATCTGCTGGCGGTGCACAACATATAAGAACTTCTTAGGCTTAAAGTCTTTTACGGCAAACGCACCTAAATACGTTTTACCAGTCCCTGTTGCCGAAACTACTAGCCCGCGTTTTTCGCCATTTGCAACCAGCGCATTTAAATTCTTTAGAGCCGCTTGTTGCATTTGATTTGGCGTAATCTTTTCGACGTTTTTACGGACAACAGTCTCTTTTGGCTTAGTCCAGTTCTCTTTATATTCTTCTAGCCATTCACTAGTTATCGCAAAACTATTTTGCTTAAGCAATACGATCTTTTTGGCAAATTGCTTAGTTAAATTTGCCTGCTTATTTGAACTAACCTTCAGTGCCCACTCATAATTGCTAAGCAATGCTGATCTAGTAAAGTTGGCACTACCTACAACAATAGTTTGATAATCGCCATGTTCAAATAAATAGCCCTTAGCATGAAAGCCGGTATTTGTCGCAATTCTAATTTTTAAATTAGGTATCTTTTGCAGTTCTTCAAAAACACGCGGATCGTTAAAGCTAAGATAATCGCCTGTAATGATCGTGCCCGAAACGCCTTGATTAGCTAAATCCGCCAAGACTACCTTAAGCGGCACTAACATATCCTGCGTGATAAAAGCTACCGCCCAGGTAAAACTTTTGCAGCTATATAATTCTTCGCGCAAAGTAAACCAGATTTTTTCTTGTGCATCATTACCTAAAATTCTTGGACCTAACAGTTCACTGCCAGGATATTTTTCATCCTCAAACCCGTTTAAAATTGCATCCCGCATCACTGTCATGTTTTTCACCTCGTTTTTATTCTACTAAAAAAGCACTCGTCTTTTAAAACGAATGCTTTAAGTTTATTGATTTTGCCATTTTTCATGCCAGTGATACAAAATAAAAAAGCAATCTTCTCATAGCCCAGGCTACAAGAAGATTGCCATCGCATCCGTGCATAAACTGATACGCACGCTCTTTGCTTTAATAAAACATAATCAATTATATGACTACAACATAGCCACCAAAAACCAAAGACTTTAGTTGAAATCAAATAATCATCTTTAGTATAGCAACCTATGAAAAAACTACAATACTCATAGGTTTATTTGTGTTACTTTCTAATATTACAATATTTTCTATTTTGACTAATCTAACTCTATTTGTACCAATATTCTCATTAAATAGAATATAAATTAATTAAGAAAATTACTGATAATACTTGATTTTAGGTAGAAAAATAGCGCAGTAGCACCAGTTTTACCAAATGGAGCTAGTTCGTCAACAGAAATAACCATTTAGCTAGTCATCGCAAATAGCTTGAATGTAGTCAGACGATTGCATTTCAAGTCCTGCTCCAGGGCCCAATCTTCTTTTTTCTCGTTATTCAAAAAATTAACCTTTACTTTTCAAAAAATATTTTTTCGAAAGTAATTATACTAGTGTTTTGATTAATTTATAGGTTAATTTCAAGCAAAATTGGGCAGTGGTCTGCTCTTTTTCCAGTATCGATCATTTCTGAACAAACTACCTTATCAGCAATACGATTAGATACAAGCCAATAGTCGATTCTCCAGCCAGAGTTGTTGGCCTTAGCGGTTCTCACACGTTGAGCCCACCAAGAATAAACGTCTTTAATATCACCGTGAACTTTTCTAAATGTGTCGGTAAAACCAGCATTTAACAAATTGGTAAAGTCCACTCTTTCTTCATCAGTAAAGCCAGCTGAGTGGTGATTATTTTCAGGATGTTTCAAGTCGATTTCGGTATGAGCACAGTTGTAGTCACCGCTTGCCAAAACTGGCTTTTCTTGATCTAGCTTTTGTAAGTACTCAGTGTATTTTTCATCCCAAACTTGACGATCAGCTAAACGCTTCAAGCCACTACCTGAATTAGGCGTATAAACTTGTGTTACAAAGAATTTATCAAATTCAAGCGTGATGATTCTACCTTCGGCATCCATCGTATCTGGTGCACCAATTACTGGATATGAAGCTTTAGGCGTCAATTCTTTTTTATAAAGATACATTGTTCCAGCATAGCCTTTTCTTGCAGCTCTTCTGAAGAACGCCAAACATAATCATATTCAGGGAATTTTTCTGCAAGTACTTTTTGATGTTTTTTAGTTGGACCCGTTGCACGCAATTTAGTTTCTTGAATTGCAATTACATCTGGATTTGCATCATGAATCTTATCCAAAACTTGACGAGTTTCCTCAGCTCTTGCTGATGTTCCAGTCAAGGCCGCATTAAGTGAATCGATATTCCATGAAATTAAAATCATTGCTTTTTTCTCCTTTTTTTCTACTCATGCTAATTATAGCCGAAAAAGAGAAGGACTGGCTCAGATGACTAATCTAAACCAGCCCTTTAAGGGAGTTGTGTTGAATGAGAATAACGAGATTTTTTTACATTAGCCTACTTATCACTAATGTTGCGAAAATGAATCATCAAGGTTAACAAAAAGGTTCAACGCTTGAGATATGCAGGGGACTCGATTCTTCACCTTCGCAAAAAAGGGAATGGGCTTTTTATCAACATTCGCTCTTGCGACCACATAGGGGACGATCGCTCAAGCTTCCCAATGTATGAGTTAATAAAGGATGTATTAATAAGGAATTAGAAGATTTGTTACCTTCTTGCAATTTATCTCTATTTGTTGCGTTGTATTTTTGTTATGAGTTTATAATACCAGCTGCATGACATAATGTCACTGTATTATTTTTCCCTTTAATAAATCCTTAAACAATTGCTGTGTATAGAACTATTTTAAGGCCTATATTTACTTCTATTTATTTGAAATTTTTAAAATTTTCTGCAAAAAATAAGCTTTTTTGTGTTTTGTTGAACAAGTGGAAGTGTATAATGAGGATTGGTCATACTAATAAATTTTACGGAGGTTTAAATTTATGACAAAGATTTTTGCTTACGCTATTCGTAAAGACGAAGAACCATTCTTGAACGAATGGAAGGAAGCTCACAAGGATATCGATGTTGATTACACTGATAAGCTTTTGACTCCTGAAACTGCAAAGCTTGCTAAAGGTGCAGATGGTGTTGTTGTTTACCAACAATTAGACTACACCGCTGATACTCTTCAAGCATTGGCAGATGCTGGCGTAACTAAGATGTCATTACGTAACGTTGGTGTCGACAACATTGACATGGACAAGGCTAAGGAATTAGGCTTCGAAATTACTAATGTTCCAGTTTACTCACCAGACGCTATTGCTGAACATGCTGCTATTCAAGCTGCACGTGTATTACGTCAAGACAAGCGCATGGACG
The DNA here is from genome assembly GCF_000615285.1 of Lactobacillus kitasatonis DSM 16761 = JCM 1039. Taxonomy (GTDB): domain Bacteria; phylum Bacillota; class Bacilli; order Lactobacillales; family Lactobacillaceae; genus Lactobacillus; species Lactobacillus kitasatonis. The sequence goes on from NZ_BALU01000016.1 coordinate 8,439, forward strand.
AAAAGATGGCTAAACGTGATTTACGTTGGGCACCAACTATCGGCCGTGAAGTTCGTGACCAAGTTGTCGGTGTTGTTGGTACTGGTCACATTGGTCAAGTATTTATGAGAATTATGGAAGGTTTCGGCGCAAAGGTTATTGCTTACGATATCTTCAAGAACCCAGAACTTGAAAAGAAGGGTTACTACGTTGACTCACTTGACGATTTGTACAAGCAAGCTGATGTAATTTCACTTCACGTACCAGATGTACCAGCTAACGTTCACATGATCAACGACAAGTCAATCGCAGAAATGAAAGACGGCGTTGTAATTGTAAACTGCTCACGTGGTCCACTTGTTGACACTGACGCAGTTATCCGTGGTTTGGACTCAGGCAAGATCTTCGGCTTCGTTATGGATACTTACGAAGGCGAAGTTGGTGTATTTAACAAGGATTGGGAAGGTAAGGAATTCCCAGACAAGCGTTTGGCAGACTTAATTGATCGTCCAAACGTATTGGTAACTCCACACACTGCCTTCTACACCACTCACGCTGTACGCAACATGGTTGTTAAGGCATTTGACAACAACTTGAAGTTAATCAACGGCGAAAAGCCAGATTCTCCAGTTGCTTTGGACAAGAACAAGTTCTAAAAATAGATTAGAATTAATAAAAAATCTCAGCTCAATTGGGCTGAGATTTTTTTGTACTTATAAATTGTCATTGTAGCTATCAGGTACGTCATCAGCGGGACTAGCTACAGATTTCAAAGTAAAGTTTTGTCCATCATAATTCAAAACAACGATGCCGCAATTGTGATAATGCAATTTGCCTAAGGGATGCAGGCTGTTCAATGTTTTTCTTAAAAAGTTCATCAAAGCCCCACCATGTGAGACAATTAACACATTTTTACCATCTGGAATATCATTTAACAATCTACGAATTGTTTTATCCATTCGCTCACTTACTTCGTCTTGAGTTTCACCGCCAAATTGTTTAAAGAAATCTCCGTAAGGCGGTTTAGGATTCAAACTTTCATCATGAGCTTCGTAGCGACCAAAGGCATACTCTTTTAATCCCTTATCGCGCTTGAATGGCATCTTGTGTTCCGTTATAATTTCCAACGTATCACTCGCTCTTTCAGAGCTTGAAGAAAAGGCATAATCAAAGTGCACGTGTTTTTCTTTTAAATAATCACGTGTAGCCTCTGCTTGTGCAATTCCTAACGGGGTTAGTGGAGAATCACATCTACCTTGAATTTTATGGAAATAATTAAAGAAAGTTTGTCCGTGACGAACTAAATATACTGTAATCATCGTTTTCTCCTAGAGATTAAAAATAAAAATACTAAAACGAATTGGGATTGGTTTGCTCAGCTTAATCGGTATTTTGCTTGTAGTGATTATCGGTTATGTTGGCTACATGCAAATGCACTATTACCGCATCCCTGACAACCGCAAATTAACAGTAAAAAACAATCAGGCTAAAAAGCTAAGTTTGTATCATCTATATTCTATTATCACTTATAATGTCGGCTTTGGTGCATATAATCATAATTTTGATTTTTTTATGGACAAAGGTGAACTTAAGAACGGCAAAAAAATGCAAGGTACCCGCGGTACCGCGTTTTCTAAGCAATCTGTTCTTGATTCGACTGATGGCGTTATTAAGACCATGAAAAAACAGAATCCTGACTTTATGCTCTTTCAAGAAATCGATACTCACTCAACACGTAGTCACTACGTCAATCAAGTCAATTTAGTTGAACATGCTTTTAAAAATTATGATCATGTTTTTGCCAACAACTTTCATTCAGCTTATCTTGCCTGGCCACTTTATGACCCACACGGCAGCGTTCAATCAGGCTTGCTCAGCATGAGTAAATATCACATGCAAAGTGCAATCAGAAGAAAGTTTCCTGTTTCGTCCGCATTCATTTCTAAATTCACGGATCTTGATCGTTGCTTCACAGTTATGCATTACCCTATCAAAGGCGGAAAAGAATTAATCGTCATCAACAGCCACATGTCAGCCTATGACAAGGGTGGTAAAATGCGGAAAGCACAAATGAAGATCCTTTCCAAAGTAATCGAAGCTGAATATAGAGCTGGCAATTACGTCATCGTTGGTGGAGACTTCAACCATGCATTGGGTCGCGATATGCTCACCCACTTTGACCACCAAGAAAAAATTCCTAGTTGGGTATCCGTCTTAGATCAAAAAATGCTACCTAAGGACTTCATCATGGTTAAAGCTACTAACCGTGAACGTGTAGCTACAGTTAGATCAACCGATATGAAGTATCGTCCTAGGGTTAATTACCAAACGGTCGGCGATGGTTTTATTATTTCGAAAAATATTAAGGTCAAGCTACCAACATCAATACTGATTATCGCTACGCCGATCACAATCCAGTAAGATTGGAATTTAATTTAAGATAAAACTAAAAAGCCGTAAAAACGGCTTTTTTATTTTTATTCAACATCCAAATATTTAGCCAATACTTTAAGTACACCATTTTCATCATTTGATGGTGCTTCGTATTTAGCAACAGCTTTGGCTTTTTCATTGGCATTCGCCATGGCATAACTATAACCACACGCCTTAAGCATACCAATATCATTTTCACCATCACCAAAGGCAATTAAATCTTTTTGATCAATATGATAGTACTTAAGCATATCAGCTACACCTTTAGCTTTGTTGATGCCTTTGTGTACCAAATCGATCGTCATATTGCCGCTGCTAGTGCCGCGAACGTAATCGCCATACTTTTCATTGAAACGATCTTGAATAATCGTAGCCAATTCATCATTGGCAGTCAGACAAACCTTCAAAATAGCATCGCTTGGATCGATATCAGTAAATTTATCGATTTCTTCTACCTTACGATAATAAATTCGAATATCGTCTTTAGTTACCTTATCCATGCTCTTCAAGATGTAACAATGATGTTCTGCACTAACCATGATAATTGCTTCTGGATATTCAGTTTGAATAAAGTTGAGTAGTTTTTGAGCAATATCATAGTCAAGCGCAGTTCTTTTGATTACTTTGCCATCGGCTTCTAGAATTGCACCATTTTCAGATACGTAATCAATTCCACTAGTGAATTCTTGAAAGTATTCATGTGAACGAATTAATTGATTACCTGTTGCTGAAATGAAGGGGATGTTATTTGCTTGTAGCTTTTTCAAAATTTTACCAAATAGCTCATGATCAAAGGTCTTTTTTTCTGTTAAAAAAGTACCATCCATATCAACAGCTACGGCTTTAAAGGGTATTGTAGTCATGTGTATCACCTTTCCAATACCTTTATGTTACTATGTAAGCGCTTTTGTTTCATTATTTTTCAGTAAAAATGAAATTTCTTTCACAGGTAATCATATATTTCACTTCATGCAAGAAGTTTTATTTTAAGGGATACGTATATGGAAAATGCGCTGTCTCTGGCACTTTATCCCAAGTTACAGTATGACCTGCACCATGTGAACAAAAGACCGAGTTTGGCGTGTTATCCAAATCTGAAACAGGATCATAATCATATTGTGCAATAATTTCTGCCGCATTGTGACATGGCAAATAGTCTTTGACTACACATTCAAAAATCCCGTCACCATGCGTGTAACTACGTACTTGCGCCGCATAATCCTGCATTTCACTAACAGGAGCTGAACCTTCGATAATAGTGCGGTCGCCTTTATTTTCTGGTGTGTTAAATTCGCCACTCATTCTTTGAATATCATTTAGGGCACGACCAACATGTTTTTGACTAACTTCAAGGCGAAAATCATACCATGGTTCAAGTAAAATCAATTGATTCCGCTCTTTTAATTCCATCAAGCCTTGGCGCACTGCACGATAAGTTGCTTCTCTAAAGTCACCACCAACTGAGTGGACGATACTCCCCTTACCACCAAGTAAAGTGATTTTTACGTCTGTAATTGGTGTACCTATTAAAACGCCAAGATGCTCTTTTGATTTAAGAGCAGTCATGATTTGGTGTTGCCAATTTTTAGTCAAAACTTCTAAACTGCATTTATTTTCGAAAACTACACCACTATTTCTTTCACCCGGTTCAAGCAAAAGGTGCACCTCAGCGTAGTGGCGCAACGGTTCAAAGTGGCCTACACCTTCAACTGGCTGAGCGATAGTTTCTTTGTATAAAATACTGCCCTGTTCAAAATCAACGGTTAAGTTAAAGCGTTCCTGTAAAAGTTGCTTCAAAATTTCAAGTTGAATTTTCCCCATCACCTGAACGCGCAATTCTTGCAAATGTTCTGACCAAGTTACATGAAGTTGTGGATTTTCATCTTCTAGCTTTTTTAAGGCCGTTAAACAAGCATGAATATCTTCATCAAGTGGATTAAGCCTGTAAGTTAAAACTGGCTTTAGACTGGCTTCATTTGCATCTTTTGCACCAAAGCCTTGCCCTGGATAAGTTTTAGTTAGTCCAGTAGCAGCTACAATGTCACCAGCTTTTGCTTCAACGACTGTCGTAAATTTTTCACCGTTGTATTCACGCAGCTGATTAATTTTTTCATCTGCTAATTCAGTTTTAGCCTTTAAACTACCGCCTAAAATTTTTATCCAACTGAGACGTTCCCCATTTTTATCGTGAGAAATCTTAAAGCATCTAGCAGAAAAATCAGAAGCATATTCTTTTTCCTTAGTCCACTTATCAAAGCCTGCTAAAAATTCTGTGATTCCAGTTAATTTCAATGCAGAGCCAAAATAAACAGGATAAATTTTTCTTTGTGCAATTAAATCTTGAATATCAGAATCTGCGATTTTTTCACCATTCAGATATTTTTCCAACAACTTATCATCAGCTGAAGCTACATTTTCATAGAAATCTTGATTTTCTTGGCTAAAGTCCAAGCAATTTTCACTTAAATTCTTTTGAATATCAGCTAACGCCTGATCTTTATCTGTACCCGCAATATCGATTTTATTTACAAAAATAAAAACTGGCACATTATTTTTCTCAAGCAAATTCCACAACGTTTTGGCATAGCTGGTCACACCATCAGTTGCTGAAATAACCAAAATCGCATAATCTAAAACGCTTAGCACTTCTTCGGTCTGAAAAGCAAAATCGACGTGTCCTGGCGTATCCAATAAAGTAATTTCCGCAACATCCGTAGTCAATTTGGCTTCATGAGAAAAAATAGTAATACCGCGCTTTTTCTCAAGTTGTTGGGTATCTAAAAACGCATCCCCATTATCCACTCTCCCCAAATTTCTAATGTTGCCTGCCCGATACAGCAAAGCTTCAGAAAGAGTTGTCTTGCCCGCGTCAACGTGAGCAATAATTCCTGTTGTAATTTTCTTCATATTTCACCTTAAAATAAAAAAATATCTTATCTCAAAGATAAGATACCTATCGCTTTAATTCAATTAATACTTCTTTTGAAAATCATTCTGCATTAATTTAACAAATTCGGGATAATTCTCTACTTCAAAAATTGGATGCAAATGCAGGGTATTTTTACGGTGGCGGTGATTGTACCAGATACTGTCAAAGCCATATTCTTCCGCACCTAAAATATCAGATTGCAGACCATCACCAAAGAAGACAGTTTCATCGGGGCCAATCTCAGTTCGACTGAAGAAATAGTCAAAAGCATGAGGATTTGGCTTGGAATAATGCGCTTCTTCTGAAGTAACAATTAAATCGAAATATTGTTTTACGCCAGCTAATTCCAAACGGTGATTTTGCATAAATTTTTCACCGTTACTCAAAATAGTTAATTTATAGCCCTGCTTCTTGGCAAACTTCAAAGTATCTTTTACACCTGGCAAAAGCTTATGCGCTTCACCAAAGTATGAGCGATATTCGTCCATGGCTTTTTTACCATCAATTTCAATCCCAAAATGTTCCTTGATAAAATCGTGGAAAGTCATTTCACTCAACTGTTCATAAGTTAATTCACCTTGTTCAAGTCTGCGCCATAATCCCTGATTGTAAGCATGGTACTGGCGCTGAAGTTCTTGCGATAGTGGCCAATGATGTGCATTAAAAAGACTATGCAAAGCAAAATTTTCAGTTGCCGCAAAATCAATAATAGTATCATCAACGTCAAAAATAATTTGTTTATAGCGCAATGTAGTTAGTCCTTTCCTTGTTTTCTCGAAAACCAATTATATCAGTTTTAAAAAATTAAATGAAAAAAGTGATTGACATCTTTTTAATAACTCTTTAAAATTTGTGACAACAAGTAATTTGAATGAAAGGAAGATTTAACCATGTTTAAGGATGTAGTAATCAATCGTTGGCAATTCCAGCACTAGAGTTGTTTCTGCACGCTTATTAAGAGCACAGATGCGACTCAGATACTTTTCGCATCTGTGCTGGTATAAATCTTCATGAAAAAAAGTAGCCCGCACGGATTTAATAAACGTGCGGGTTTTGTTTTGGACATTTCCCGTAAAACGGAAATGTCCTTTTTTGTTTATGGGAGTCGGAAAAATGAAAAGATTAATCGGAACAATTATTGCTCTCTTCACCTTTTTAATTGCCGCATTTGTAGTGGAATTAAATAAGCAAACCGCAGCTCAAAAAGAAAGAGTCGTGGGTATTTTACAAACAATGAGCCACCCAGCTTTAGATCAAATTCACCGCGGTATCATCAAGGGACTTGAGGATGAAGGCTATCGTGAAGGTAAAAATATTCAAATTGATTTTCAAAATGCTCAAGGTGATCAAAGCAACTTAAAATCAATGAGCGATCGTTTTAATCAAAGAAATGCAGCGGTCGCAATTGGCATTGCGACACCGGCCGTTCAATCCTTGGCTAACGAATCAGGCAACACGCCAGTAATCATGGGTGCAGTTAGTGATCCTTTAGGAACACATTTAGTTAAAAGCCTGAACCATCCTGGTGGTAAAGTTACCGGGGTTCAAGATCGTCAGCCTATTCCAGCTCAATTAAAATTGTTGCGGGCGATTTTACCTAAAGCTAAAAGAATCGGCGTTGTCTACACTTCAAGTGATGATTCATCCGCATCTGAATACCGCGAATTTAGGAGCTTAGCTGAAAAAGAAGGTCTCACAGTTCGTCCATACACAATCACTTCAACTAACGATATTGAACAAGTTGCACAAACTATGGCAGGCAAAGTTCAAGCAGTATATGTACCAACCGACAATACCGTGGCTTCAGGAATTGCGGCCTTACTTAAGGCAACTAATGAAGCCAAGATTCCTGTTTTCCCAGCTGCCGATACCATGGTTAAGTCAGGTGGTCTTGCCACTAGATGTGTTAGTCAATTCGACATGGGTGTTTTAACCGGTCAAATGGCTGGTCAAATTCTAAAGGGCAAGAATCCAGCAGATACTCCTGTTAGAAGAGTTACCAGCTACGAAACTGTAATTAATCAAAAAGCCGCAAACGAATTAAATATTCATATTCCAGACAGCGTAATCAAAGCTGCACAAAAGAAAGGACGGATCATCAAATGAGTCTTATTACATCAACTATCGGGCAAGGTCTCTTATGGGGAGTCTTAGCCTTAGGTCTGTTTCTTACTTTTAGAATTTTAAATTTCCCTGACATGACAGTTGAAGGAACGTTTCCTTTTGGTGCAGCGATCTGCGTTAGTGCTTTAGTGCATGGCGTTGATCCAGTACTTGCTACTATCCTTTCATTTTTAGGCGGGATGCTTACAGGATTAGTAACTGGTCTCCTTTACACCAAAGGTAAAATTCCAGTTTTACTTGCCGGCATTTTAACTATGACCGGTGTCTACTCAGTTAACTTGCGAATTTTAGGTAAAGCAAACGTCGGTTTACTCAACAAAGCTACTTTGCTTAACGAGAAGTTTTTACAAAAGTTGCCTACTAATTTCCCTACTATCGTCGTTGGTTTATTCTTTGCAGTACTGATTATTCTTTTGTTAGCAGTCTTTTTGAATACTGATCTTGGTCAAGGTTTCATTGCAACTGGTGATAATGAAAAAATGGCTCGTTCACTTGGCATTAACACTGACAACATGAAGATCTTAGGCTTGATGCTTTCCAACGGTTTAATCGGTTTAGCCGGCGGTTTGTTAGCACAAAATGGTGGTTACGCCGACGTTAACATGGGTATCGGTACAATGGTTATCGGCCTTGCCGCAATTATCATCGGTGAAGTTGTTTATGGTAATAATCTAACTTTAACTGCCCGTTTAATTGCTATCATCATCGGCAGTATCATCTACCGTTTGATCTTGTTACTAGTTCTTCAACTTGGTTTCAGCACCAACGACTTCAGATTGATTTCCGCAATCATCCTAGCCATCTGCATGATGTTGCCATTATTTGAGAAAAAATTTCACGTACGTAAATTATTGAAAAAAGGAGTTGCCAAGCCATGAGTACAATTTTAGATTTACAAAATATTACGACTACAGTCAATGAAGGCACAAACGAAGAAAAACAAATTCTCAAAAACATCAATTTAAAATTAGAAGATGGCGACTTTGTCACTTTACTTGGGACCAATGGTGCTGGTAAATCTACTCTTTTAAATATCATCAACGGTTCAATTTTTCCCACTACTGGGAAAGTTATTTTAAAAGATCGCGACTTAACTTCTTTATCTGAAGTAAAGCGAGCTAAATATATTGCTCAAGTTTTTCAAGATCCTAAGATGGGTACTGCTCCTAGAATGACGGTTGCTGAAAACTTGCTTCTGGCTACCAAACGAGGTCAACATCGTGGTTTACGCCTTAGAGGGTTAGATAAACACATGAAAGAATTTGAAAAGGAAACCGCTCAACTCCCTAACGGATTGAATGAACGACTAAATACTTTCGTCGGAAATCTATCAGGTGGTCAACGCCAAACGCTTAGCTTTTTAATGGCGACAATCAAAAGACCAGAGTTGTTACTATTAGACGAACACACGGCAGCCCTTGACCCTAATACCAGCCGTGATTTGCTAGAATTAACCGACAAGGTTGTACGTGAAGAAAAATTAACCTGTATCATGATCACCCACCAATTAAAAGATGCCATTAAATATGGCAATCGCATGGTGATTTTAAACAGCGGCAAAATCGTTCTAGATGTCAAAGGCGAAGAAAAGAAAAAATTAACTGAAGAAGACATTTTGCAATACTTTACTGATTAGTCATTTTTATTGATTTGTTCCGTAAAATAAGCACTATGCAATCGCCTCAACCCTGATTAAAATAGGACTTGAGATCATAATAAACGGACTTATACTAAGAAAACAGCTATCTAATATAGACAGCTGTTTTTATTTTCCAAAAATTTTTGAATTATCCCTTGAATTTAATAACATTTGTTATACAATAAAAGCGTAAGGAATGAGGGAACGAAAAGTTCCAACGAGTTTAAGTGATATAGAAATTAGAGGTATTCATTATGTTAGACGCAAAGAAATTAGTTAAGATTGTTTCAGTCACAGTTGCTTCAATGAGTTTGTTAGGTGTTAGTGCTTCAGTTACCGAAGCTGCTAGCTTCACTGCTCCAAAGTTGGGTGTCGCAGAAGTTGCTCCTACTAACCCAGCTATCAAGAAAGGCGACAAGATCTTCGTTACTATTAAAGATACTAAGAACCAAAAGGTTGCTGTTTTAAACGCAAATGGTAAAAAGACTGCTAAGACAGTTTCAATGGTTCAACTTTCACCGCTAAAGATGTTAAGAAGACTAATGGTAAAAAGATTGTTAAGATCAGTAGCAACCAATGGTTGAACACTAAGGATGTTGTTAAAGATTAATAAATTAAACAATATTCTAACTAAATGAATACATAAAAAATGCACGAAGCCAAATTTTGACTTCATGCATTTTTCTTTTGGTCTAAATTATTTTACGTAAGTTTCTTTAATACCCATAACTGATAAAGCAGCTAAGAATCCTGAAATACCAGTGATAAGCATCATGGTTGGCATTGAGTTACCTACCATTGGGAAAATAATGAAACTAAGGAGTGAAGCAATAATTTGTGGTAAACAAATTGAACAGTTGAACAAACCTAAGTAGGTTCCCATGTGTTTACCTGATAAAGCATTCGATACCATAGTCAATGGATAAGTGTTCATTCCGGCCCAGCTGATTCCAATCAAAATGAATGAAAGAATCAACAACATTTGTGAATGAATTAAGAAGATTGAAGTGTAGCCAATTGCACCTAAGAGCAAACTTACACCGTAACCCATCTTGTGGTGGTCATTTGGCACCCTAGCCAAAACGTATGACCAAATTACGGCTGCAATAGATTGAACAGCAGTTAAAACACCGAACCAGTTGCCGGCAACTTGATAGCCAGCTGAAGATGCGTTGGTTGTGTGCCATACATTTTGAGCAATCGCGCCAGTTGCGTAAGTTGAAAGGTATTGGAATGAAATCCAGCAGAAGAACTGAACTAATGAAACTTGCCAGAAAACCTTTGGGGCTTTCTTTAAAAGTTCAATCCAGCCGCCACCTTCTGTGTTATCTGATTCCTTAATGCCGTGGTAACGAGCATAAGTTTCTGGATCATATTCGTGAACTCTGAAGATAGTGAACAATGACGTGATTACCAAAACAGCTGCACCTACATAAAATGAAATGACAACTGATTGTGGTACCACACCCTTTTTAGCAGTGTTAGCAACACCAAAACTAGTTAACAAGAATGGGAAAAATGCGGCAATTACAGCACCAAAGTTGGAAAGCATACTTTGAATTCCGTAAGCATATGATTTTTGTTCATCGTTAACCATATCACCGATCATCATCTTAAATGGCTGCATGGCCATGTTAGAAGCAACGTCCAATACGGCAATTGCGACAGCACCGAAAATAAGTGCTTCTAAGGATCCATATCCTAAGCCAAAACTACCAACATTTGGCAAAATGACCATTGTGATTACGGCGAAGATCATCCCGATTAACAAATAAGGTAATCTTCTACCAATCTTAGAAATCCAAGTACGGTCTGATAAAGACCCGATTCCTGGCTGTACCACCAATCCTGCAAGTGGTGGCAAAATGAAGAACCAACCTAATTTTGTTGGATCAGCCCCTAAAGTTTGGAAAATTCTACTCATTTGAGAAGTTTCCAAAGTAAATGCAATTTGTACACCTAAATAACCCAAGCTAATCATCCAAATTGTGGATGCGGCTAGCGTTGGTAACCCTGATTTTTCTTGCTCCAAGTTACTTTTCTCCCCTCATATAAATCGCTTTCATGTTTTTAATGATATCGATTTCAGAAAGAGCTTTCAACATGATTTGTTCTGTTAACGGTAACTTAATTTCACAAACGTTTCTTTATTTTTTCTAAAATTGGAATACTTAATCTACTCTCTGCTTCTATCTTGGTAGTAAAATGTTCTCATAGATTATGGAGGTATGAATTATGCTTTCACTTTTGTTAACAATTTTCTTGATTTGGCTTTTCTTCAAGTTGGGGATTGGCTTAATCAAAATTTTCGGCTTTTTACTCGTGGCCGGATTGATTTTTGTATTTTGCGCATATTTACTTATTCCATTCTTGCTTTAGTAGCCATAGGTGGATTGATCTTTGCGGCAATAAGGTAATTTAGATAAAAAATAAAGAGGCCAGAAGGCCTCTTTTTTACATACTCTTTAAATTTTCAACAATCAATTTAGCTAGTATTTCATAGCCTGCATCCCCAAAGTGCAGGCCATCATTTTTCATCCCTTGAGCTATCTTCTTGATATCTCCTGCATCCAACATCGCTTGGCACAAATCAGCATATCTAAAATGATATTCTTTTGCGACTTTCTCTACCGCCTCAGCATATTTTCCCACCAAAGCATTATCGCGCACAAGCTGCTTTTCCTCATCAACGGCGGGTGGCGAAACAAGCAAAACATGTGGCGGATAATATGCACAAATTATCGCTGAACAAATCAATTCCATATTTTGCTTAAATTGTGTTAACGGTACCTGCTTATGCGTTGCCAGATCATTAGTCCCAAGTAAAATTACCAAGTTATCGCACTTTTTCACGCTCAAAACTAATTCATTAAGTCTTGCAAAAAACGCACCTGAATTACTCCCCGACACTGCAGTATTTTCAATTTCTACGTCAGGCAACATCTTTTTTAAATTCCAGTTAATATGCGGCTCTTCTTTGCTTCATTGCGTGCGATGATGCTATCGCCTGTCAGTAATAATCTCATTTTAGAACTGCCTTCTTCTTACTCTTTTTAGTTGGCTTAATGCCTAAAACATCCAAGAAGAAAGTAAAGATTGGCACACCTACGATCAAGCCCCAGGTGCCCCAGAAATGTTCTGCCACAAGCAAAACCAAGAATGTGTAGAAAATTGGTAATTCAGTCTTGCTGGCCATGAACTTAGGATTTAAGACATAGGCTTCAACGGCGTGAATAATCATGATCATGATGAAAATATAAATCACGTAGCGAATGCCGCCTACTGAGTAGCCCACAATACTTAGCGGAATCAGTGAAATGATTACACCAGCAACTGGAACCAAACTCAAAATGAAGACCATCAAACCTAAGGCGACAATCTGTGGCATTTTCATTATAGCCAAACCGATCATTGTCAAAGCTGTGTTACAAATCGCAATAAAGAATTGGGCCTCGAGCACTACACCAAAGGTATTGGTAAACTTCTTACCGAAATAGCGAATATCTTCAAAAAGCCACTTCAAATAACCGCTTTTAACGAATAGACTAGAAAATTCCTTCATCTTCTTTAATTCAATCGTGTAAAAGAAACTCAAGATTAGCGACATAAATGTAGCAACCGTCAGCGTGCCGATATTAGTAGCAGTGTGAAAGGCAAAAGTCATAGCGTGCTTTGCCTGTTCAATCAACTCACCTTTACTAATGTAACGCGTTACGTACGACATCAAACGCAACGATTCATCGCTTTCATAAAATGCCATAACGGACTTCACCATCTTACTGATTTGCACCACCAGCATGGGTAAGTAAACCGTTATAACGAAATACAATAGCGCCAGAATTATCAGATACATGACGACAACTATTATCCCTGTCGGCATCTTAGGAATGTAACGCTGTACTAAACGAATCAGGTGCACGATTACGTAAGTAAAAATAAATGTTAACAGAATCGTATTCATCATTGCCCGCATCTCGTACAAACAAGCTACGATTAACAAAAATACGACAACTCTACGCAATGGCACATTGTCTTTAAATTTTTGCCAAGTTGTATTCATGAATCAAACCTCGCTTTTTCCATTATTTTTGATTGTAACATGATAATTTTCTATATTTTTTGCTTTCTAAAGCTATACCACATTTTATCTAAAATTTTTTCTAATTTATTAGCCCTATTCTGATGGGATTTGCAGTTTACAAATCAATGCTATCCGCGATTATTTTCTACAAGCCACAAGATATTGTGGTACATTTAGATATGTACTCATACATAATGTGTTTTTGTGAAACAATAATAATCTTTTAGGAGTGAAAAACATGCCATCTACTAGAATTGAACTAGATCAAAACTTTATTGATCAAGTGAAACATGAAATCAAACCTCACTGGGGTGAACTTGGCTGGGTAACCTATAAGAGAACTTATGCCCGTTGGCTTCCTGATCAAGATCGTTCAGAAAACTGGGATGAGACAGTTAAGCGTGTGATCGAAGGTAACATCAACCTTGATCCACGTCTAAAAGACTCTCCCTCTAAAAAAGTTATCAGCGAATTGACCAATGAAGCTAAACGATTATTCCGTTTAGTTTATGGCTTATCAGCTACCCCTTCAGGTCGTAACCTTTGGATTTCAGGAACCGATTATCAAAAACGGACTGGCGATTCATTAAACAACTGCTGGTTCATCGCTATTCGTCCTCAAGAATATGGCGACAGTCACATCGTGCCTTCTTACGTTGATAAGAGAGAAAAAGCTGTCTCCATGCCTTTCTCCTTCCTATTCGATCAATTGATGAAAGGCGGCGGCGTTGGTTTTTCAGTTGTTAACGACAACATTAAGCAAATTCCTAAGGTTGATAACAAAATCGATTTAACTGTTGTAATCGATAAAGGCAGTAAGTCACACAATGCCTCAATCAAGGTTGGCGCCGTTGATAAAGACGAATGGAAAAAGCAAAATCCAGATCAAGACGACGTGATTTACTACAGATTGCCTGATACTCGTGAAGGCTGGGTTCTTGCCAATGCCCGTTTAATTGATATGCACTTTAACCAAACCAATCCTGATCGAAAGACCAAATTAGTTTTGGACATTACTGACATTCGTCCATACGGTGCCAAGATCCATGGCTTCGGCGGTACTGCTTCAGGTCCAATGCCTTTAGTTGAAATGTTTATCGATATCAACAACGTCATTAATGCCCGCGCAGGTAAAAACTTGACTGCTGTTGATGCGACTGACATTTGTAACTTGATTGGTAAAACAGTTGTTGCCGGCAACGTTCGTCGTTCAGCTGAGCTTGCACTTGGCTCTAGCGACGACCAAGACTTTATCAAGATGAAGCAGGATAAGAAAAAGCTTTATCACCACCGTTGGGCTTCTAACAACAGTGTGGCCATTAATTCTAAGTTTAATAATTATGGTCCAATTGCTGACGGCATTTTGCATAATGGCGAGCCTGGTATCGTTAACTTAGATTTGTCACGCAACTATGGTCGTATTGTTGATGGCTATCAACCAGGAATTGACGATGACGTTGAAGGTACTAATCCTTGTGGTGAAATTTCTTTGGCAAATGGTGAGCCATGCAACTTGTTTGAGGTCTTCCCATACATCGCTGAAATGCAAGGCTGGGACTTAAAGGAGGCCTTCGCCTTAGCTACTCGTTTTGCTAAGAGAGTTACCTTTAGTCACTATGACTGGGAAGTTTCACGTAAGATTATTCAAAAGAACCGCAGAATCGGTATTTCAATGTCTGGTATTCAAGACTGGCTGCTTAATGACTTGGGCCACAGAGTAGTCACTGGCTTTGAAGATGCCGTTGATGCAGAAACTGGTGAAAAGATTAAGAAACCGATCTATGATTCACAGGCAGTTGAAAGAGTGGATGGCTTATACAAGGCTGTAGTCAACGCAGATAAGGCCTACAGCAAGGAATTAGGCACCCACCCATCAATTAAGCACACCACAGTTAAACCATCTGGTACGGTGGCTAAATTGGCTGGTGTGTCAGAAGGGATGCACTTCCACTATGCTGGTTATTTGATTCAGAGAATTCGTTTCCAGGCTAGTGATCCATTGCTTCCAGCATTAAGAGAATGCGGCTATCATACTGAACCAGATATTTACACTAAGAACACTATTTGCGTTGAATTTCCATTACGGGCTGCTCACGCCGATAGTAAAAACTTTGCTTCTGCCGGAACGGTTTCAATCGCGGAACAATTCGCGACCCAAGCATTCTTGCAAACATACTGGTCTGACAATGCCGTCAGCTGCACCATCACCTTCCAATCAGATGAAAGTGACGAAATTGCTCCACTTCTTCACCAATACAGACACACTATCAAATCAACTTCACTTCTTCCTTACTACGGTGGTTCACTCAAGCAAGCTCCAAAAGAACCAATTGACAAGAAGACCTATAAAGAAAGAGCTGCTTTGATTACTGATGATGTTGAAGAAGTATTTGCAAAGCAAAATGATGATCAAAAGGGATTAGAAATTGTAGGACAAACCGACTGTGAAGGCGGAGCTTGCCCAATCAAGTAATTTATTAAGAGATAAAAATGAAGAACAAACACAAATTTAGTTTATTATTTACAATCGTTGCATTTTTAACTTTATTTTTGACGGGATGCTCAAATAATAGTTCATCCACTGCCAAAAAGAGCTCTAACAATCAAATTACGGTTAACTACACCTTGAAACAAGGCAAGAAAACCGTAAGTGATAAATCCGTTAAGATTCCTAAGAAAAAGGCCAAGGTAATTACCGGTCTTAAGAAAGCATGGAAAGTGCAAGAAACTAAGGGCTTTATTACTTCAATCGATGGTAAAAAGCAAAACCCTAAGAAAAAGATTTATTGGACTTACACAATTAACGGCAAATGGGCAACCAAAGGTGCCGACAAACAAGCAGTTGCTAACAAAGATAAAGTTAAATTTACTCTAGACAAGGTGAAGTAATTTATGGTTACTGAGCGGCTGCAAATCAGACAAATCGCATTACTGGCCATGCTTACAGCAATGTGCGTGGTCTTGCGTATCTTCAAAATTATTCCTATTCCCAACGTACAACCAGTAACTGATATCTTGATGATTGTTACTCTTTATTTGGGTATCGGCTCAGGTATCACTTTAGCTGCTTTGACAATGTTGATTTCTAATATTTATTTGGGATTCGGCATTTGGACTATTCCCCAAATCTTAGCTTATGCTGGTTGTGTATTAACTGTGGCCTTTTTAAACAAAGTTACGCCACTGCAAAATCACTTTTGGTTACAGGTAGCTTTGGCCACCTTTTTAGGTTGGGAATACGGCTTTTTAGTCGACCTGGGGATGACTATTTTCGGTGGTTTGCCTGCTTTCATCGCTTACCTTGTTTCTAGCTTCGCCTTTGATACCTACCATGCAATTGGCAACTTTGCCTTCTACTTTGTTTTATATAAACCAATCACCCAAGCACTTAAAGCCTATCAACGGAGGATAATCTAATGACAATCAAAATCTACACTAAAGTTGGTGACAAAGGGTTAACCAAGCAGGTTACTGGTAAAATGGTGCCCAAATATGATCTGCAAATTGAAGCATTGGGCAATGTGGATGAGCTTCAATCATACCTTGGTGTAGTGATCGCCAACTTATCAAAGAATTGCCGGGAATTACGTGAAGAACTGGAAAACGTTCAGCGTAATTTATACCAACTGCAAGCCGATATTGTCGTTAAGCATCATCATGAAATTAGTGAGAAAAATGTCACACAGTTAGAAGACCGCATTAATGAATTAACTCCTAAAATACCCACTATTCCTGAATTTATCTTGCCTGGTGGCAAGGTTACGGGTGCTAACTTACAATATGCTAGAACCGTTGCTAGACGTGCCGAAAGGTCTTTAGTCAAGTTGAGTTTAAATGAACAAAAATTAGACGATTGCGATTTGGAGTACATGAATCGCCTTTCCGATTACCTTTTCATCTTAGGACGCTACGCAAATGTACTTGATGGTTACACCGAAATAAAAAGCAAAGTGCGAGAAAAGAACCGTATTAATGGCTAAAAAAACACCGTTGCCGGATTAGGCAGCGGTGTTTTTGTTTGAGCGATTTTCTTTTTCAAGAATTGCTTTCTTTATTTTCATAAACTTAGGTGCATCCAAAACTCTTAATTTAGGGAAGCTCTTAAGCATACGTTTTTGATTCCAACTTAAACGATTTGGTTTTAATTCGTCGTAGTGCTGAATAACTGAGTGATGCCAATCACCAACCTTAAGCTTACCTTTCTCAGCCATTCTGCTTTCTACTCTAGATCTAACACGTTCAATAAATTGATTGATGTGATTGTCCCACATCTTGGTTGTCATGTGGAATCTTTCTACACTGATTACAGTTAAGATAGTATCAATTCCCATGACTATTGTGATTCCGACGGCCAGCCAACCATGCGTCTCTCTTTCTTCAAGATTGATAATCTTTTGAATAAACGGTTGGATAAATTTAACTAATATAATTACTCCAAAGCCCCAGAATAAGGAGATAGCTGGAGCTACACGTCCTTGGAGATTACCCCAAAGTTTTGAATAATCCCACAATTTAAGATGAAAGGCTTTTTCAAGGAATAAACTAGCAACATATTCAAGCGCTGTCGCGACGATTATTCCGACAATAAACAGCAAGAAGATATTATATTGAACATCTTTGGTACAGATTAAAACTGTAGTGACCGCGAATCCATAAACTGGACAATATGGGCCAAACAGGAATCCACGATAATCAAAATGATGATCCTTAATTGAACAATATATTGTTTCCCATAGCCAGCCAATAAAAGAATATGTAAAAAATAAAACAATAATTTCAGAAATAGTGTATGGCATCTTTATATTTCTCTTTCAATATACAAAGTTATATATCCATAATAAGTGAAAGAGAGTAATTTGGCTATCGAAAATATAGATTTTATTGATTATCTACTTTTCCTTTTTTAAACCCAATGTAAGGGCACCCATAATTAGCATAAATAAACCTGTAATTGACAAAACAATTGTGGCAGATTCACCAGATTTAGGTAAGCTAGCTGAAGATGTTCGTGATCTGTGTCTATTTCTCTTTTTGAGACTAGTTTCTTTTAAGTCATCATCATCTAAAATTTTGTCTGCAACAGTTTTAGAATCATTATTACTACGTTTAACTGTAGTTGCTTTAGGTGTACTAATTGTAGTTGGCTTATTATCAAAGCCTGTTAAGCCTGCTACTGGAAGCTTTAATTTTTTATATCTTGATTCAGGGTCTGATTTTTCTTCTCTGCTTCCATCAGCTCTTCGAGCCATCAACATCTCATTTCTGTTTGTCCTGCTAATTCGCGTAACTTTTTCCCCATATCTATCCCCCTCTGTATTCTTCTTTCCAGTCTCTTGCATCTTGAGAAGTTTGCCAAAAATGCTTGTAATTTCTTCATCTTGAATTTTTCCTCCATAAATATTTTTACTAATTGTTTTAATCGTTTTGTTGTCATTTGATTGATAACGTACAGCTACCTGATTTATAGCACCGAGTGCAGCAAAATCTTTAACTTGAGTGTTATAGCTGATGCTAACGGGGCCGTGATATTTTTCACCATCCAAAGTCAGCTTTAGATTGTTGCTATCAGCTTGCAAACTATTTTTGTCTAATTTAATCTCATGATTTGCAACTTTAATCTTCAAAGATTTTCCATCTAAAACTAAGCTCGGGAATAGTATTTTCTACTTCAATTTGATCATATTCTGCCTTGTCTGGATCGATATTGATTTCCCAGGAAATGTTGTCTTGATCGTAAATTCCATTAATATTAACTGAGCCAATCTCTTCTACAGGCTCGTTTTGTCCTCCTACGTGCAAATTTTTAGTTAAATCGCCTGCATATACAATTGGGTATTCTCTTTTTTCGGATTTATTTTTAACTTGCAGATCAAAATCAACTTGACCAGTTACATTTTCAAAATCCTCTATTTCATTATTGAAAGAAATGATTACCCCATCTTTATTAACAACATATTGACCGACCTCATGGTCTTCACCTGCTTCGTCCTGAATTACCAGTCTATTCTTTTCCTTAATTCCTTGAAGCGATGCACTACCTGCTTTTTCCCACGTAATCTCCATTATGCTGTTAGCAGTAAAAGCTAGCCTTCTATCACTAAATTTGGCTCGCACATGAACAAATTCATCGTTGTACCAGGCCGCTTTTTTATCAACATTAAGCGAAACAAAATTATCGCTAACGTCCATAATGGCGGCTTGCACGTTTCTTGCCCCTTGGGCAAAGAATAAAAAACAAAAGAAAGCAAAGCCTACAAGAATTTTTCCCATATTTTCCTCCATACAACTTTTGATATTTGAAATTATACGGAGATAAACTTGTAGAGCAATGCTTTCTTCAATAAAAAAATACACTTTTGCAGTTTTGTCTCAAATTAGCGGACAAAACTGCGT
>NZ_BALU01000015.1 GCF_000615285.1 Lactobacillus kitasatonis DSM 16761 = JCM 1039
CTATTTGCTTCAGAAATTACCGAATGAAGAGATTCTGGATTCGGAAACCCTTGAAGCTTATTTACCGTGGCAAGAGAAGATCCAGATAAATTGTAAATAAAAGAACTTAAATAACCGTCTCAGTATAACAGTAACTGGGACGGTTTTTTAAGTACACTATTTTATTTGACGCTTACTGATCTAAAGCTATGATTGGACGTTCTTTTTCAAGCATTATCTTTGCCTCCTTAAGTTTTATGAGACAAGGATAACCGAAAAGTGAGAGCTAAAAAAGATACTTAAGTTTTTGACGCTTACGCTAGAAAAAAGACTGGCTCTATGATAAATCCTGTTGATAGATTTCTATGATATTCTATCAATGGGATTTTTTGGTAGAAAAAAGAGGCATAAGCCTCACTACATAAAATCCTTTGATACCACTCTTTAGAAATTAAGGTGTTTTGCTTATGTCCTCATACAATGATTGTATTAAATTTTCTCTGAATATTAAAGACCCACTGTTAGAATTCTTGGATATTTCAATTGGAAAGTATCGTAATCGCGATGCAAAGTTTTACCATGCAGTAGCTCATCTAGATCAATGTCTTAATTGTGGCTCAACTAATATCGTCCACAATGGTCATTTATATTCTAATGTGCGCTATCCTGCTTTAGATGCTAGCTTGCCTGTCTTTATCAGAGTAGCCAAGCAGCGAGTTATTTGTCGCGATTGTCATATGAATTCAATGGCTGAAACGGAATTAGTAGAAAAATACTGCTGTATCTCTAATGCCACTAAACGTAAAATTATTGGTTCTCTAACTGAAGATTGGTCCATGAAAAGCATTGCCAGACAAACTTCGACCTCAACCAACACTGTACAGCGCGTATTGGAGCGATACGGTTACTCTACCGTTGAAGATATCGATTGGCTGCCAGAATACTTAGCCTTTGATGAATTCAGAGGCGTTGGCAGACAGCTGCACTTTATCGCTATTGATGGTCATACTCATAAAATAGTTAAAGTGCTGCCTACCAGACTTAAGAAAGATATCATCAACTACTTCAAACGTTTTCCTCTTACGGTAAGAAACAAGGTCAAAACTGTAACTATGGATCTTAATTACTACTATGACATCATGGCTAAGGAGCTTTTTCCTAATGCTCAAGTAATTCTTGACCGTTTCCATATCGTTCAAATGCTCAATCGTTCTTTTAATTCTTGCCGTATTCAAGAAATGAAGAAGCACAAGAAAGGCGCCAAAGAATATAACCTGCTTAAATATTATTGGAAACTGTATCTCAAACCATTTGAGGATCTTGAAAAAGTAAAGCCGTACCATCAACCAAGGCTAAAGGATACTCTGACTCAGGAACAAGTTGTAGCTGATGGACTCAGACTAAGTCCCGAGCTTGAGAACACCTACAATCTTATGCAAGATATCAGTAAAGCTTTAAGAGACAGAGATACCGATAAGCTCAAGGATTTAATCAAAAGCAAAGATCACGTTGGCAACATGATGCATACCACGTTGAATACTTTCAAACGAAATCTTCATGATATTCTCAACGCTGCTAAGTTTGATGAATCTAACGGCTGTCTTGAAGGTACAAACCGCAAGATTAAACAAATTGAGCGTACTGCTTATGGCTACGCTAATTTTACTCATTTGATAACTAGAATTCAGTTAGAAGAAAAAGGTGCCATTATCAAAGAAAAAGCATCAAGCTGGTACATAGCAGCTTGATGCTTAATCCAATTATTAAATTATAGTTGACTTCTATCAACACGATTTGACAGAGAGCCTTATTAAATTATAGTTGACTTCTATCAATACGATTTGACAGAGAGCCAAAAGACTTACATTGTTAGTAAATCCTTAAAATCTACTAATTGTAAGTCTTTTTTGTTAACGATTATTCATCGTCTCTCTTTTTCTTCAAAACTAATAATGCAAGTGCAAGTACACCCACACCTAGAAGCGAAAGCTGCCAATTACTTTCACCATTAGTTTGTGGTAACTTCTTATCGTTATTTCCATTAGTTTTGTCTACAACATTTTGAGCAGCCTTACTGTCAACTTTAGCTTGAGGACTACCATAAAGTTGCTTGCCTTTTGTTCCTTTAACAGGTTTCACAACTTCATGCTTTATCTGCTTAGCTGGCTTTTCAGGCTTAGTTGGCTTAACCGACTTAGTTTGTTTACCTGGTTTAGTTGGCGTGGTTGCCTTAACCGGCGTAGTTTGTTTACCTGGTTTAGTTGGCGTGATTGGCTTAACCGGCGTAGTTTGTTTACCTGGTTTAGTTGGCGTAACTGGCGTAATAGGCTCGCCTGGCTTAACTGGAGTTGCCGGTTCATCAGGCTCAGGATCAGCAGTGTAGTTAATTTCAACTGTCACATCCTTGCCATCAGCCGGAACGTAAGTCAATTCGATTATATC
This sequence comes from Lactobacillus kitasatonis DSM 16761 = JCM 1039, assembly GCF_000615285.1. GTDB lineage: Bacteria > Bacillota > Bacilli > Lactobacillales > Lactobacillaceae > Lactobacillus > Lactobacillus kitasatonis. Next base: position 2,422 of record NZ_BALU01000015.1, read on the forward strand.
CTTATCAGGAGTATATCCTGGAACAACTGGAGCAACATATTTAGGCCAATTGCTATTTTTAGTTGTCCAAGCTGAATATTTTACTTCCTTAGTTACAGCATCAACAGTTGCCGTTCTTGTGTAAGGAACCACCTGTTTGATTTCTTGATTTGTACCACTTGGATAGTGAACGATAATTGTACGAGTGATAGTTCTAGAAAGATCGGTCTCAGTTAATCCTCTTGGATAATTCTGATTACTATCTGGAATGATATCATCAGGTGTCTTTGGATCTTTACCAGTAACTGTTACGGTACCATGCTTTAAGTAAACAGTTACAACCTGATGTTCTTTATCTGCACCATTAGCGGTTTGATCACTAAAGTCAAAAGTATCAGGAACTGTTCCGCTAACTTTATCTGGATCAATTACATAGCCTTTATCTAAGTAACTTTGAATAGTTGAATTCAGAGTATCGGTTACACTAGTTGGGATCGTTGAACCAGAATCACCATGTGCTACATCATTTTGAGTAGTTAAAGTTGTATTTGTTGTTGTATCAACATAAACCAAATCAATGACCTGCGTATTCTTAACGTAAACTACCTTAGTATTTTCAAGTGGATTATCTGGTGTTACGTTTGGCACTTCAGCATGATAGCTGGAATTTCAGGAACACCGGTTGTTGTAGTCTTAGTTGGATCGTTAGGATCGTTGTTGTACTTAGGAGTTGGTGCATCAGGAATTTCATGACCATCTTTATCAACTGGGGTAATCTTGCCAACTGGTGAGTACTTAACAACGATGTCTTGACCATTCTGAGCCTTACCATTTTCATCTTTTGGTACGTCCTGGCTTGGTATTACTACGTAGTCAGCTACATAACCATTAACTACTTGAACCGGATTGTTGTCGAAACTTTCCTTGCCAGCTTCTTTTGGCTCCCAGTTAGTGTAAGAAACTGCATCAGCATCGCCCTTAGCAAGTTTTACCAAGTCAATGGTTGCATCCCGCTTGTAGGATACTTCTTGAGTCACTGGTGAAAAAGCTTGGTTTTCACCTTCAGGCTTATCAGTGAAGATAAAGGAAATGTTTCTACTTACCGTATTGTTCAAATCACTTTGACCAACATTTGCCGGATAATCATGTGAGTAATCACCATCAGTGATCTTTTCCGTTGGATCTTTTGGTGTTTCACTAGTAACAGTAATCGTCTTGTGCTTGAGCGTTACAGTCCACTTCTGATTAATGGTTTCTGGATATTCACCATTTGGAACATCATCATATGAATCAAAAGTTTCCTTGTTGTGATTACCGTCGTTTGCAGTAAAGCCGTCATGTACTAATTCATAGCCTTGCTTTTCATATTCTTTAATTAAATCTGTAGTTGAGTATTCGAATTTTTCGCCACTCTTACCAGTCTTTTTATCAACAGTAAGAGCATCTCTCGTATCTTCATCAACATATTCAATTTGAACTAATGAATCATTTCCAACGTATTTTACATAAATATCACCGGCATTAACACCATGAGTGACTTCAGCTGCATTTACTACTTCTTGTTGAGGCGTGTAACCCTTAAGTTCTAGATAACCATTCTTAGAACTTGGAGAAACCACTTCTGTAAAGCTATTACCGCCGTCAGTTGTAATAGTTTCACCTTGTTGGTTGGTTGTCGTTGAATTGTGAGCCTTCCAGTCACCTTGGTAAATAACTTTACCAGTTACCAAGTTAATCTTAGCTGATCGGGTGAATACAACAGTCTGTTCAATATCATTCAAGCCTGTAACTGGTTGCCCACTTACATCTTTTCCATTTACGAAAGTATTTGCATCGTAAACATAATGAATAGTTCTAGTTGAAGTGTTAGTTGCCTTTTGAGCTGACCAATCATTTGCTGGGAACTTAGCATCAGTACCTGGGACTGTTTGGCCTTCTACCGGCGGATTATCAACTGTTACAGTGACGACTTTTTCACGGTAGTAAACATTAACAAATGTATCATCATCAGTTGGCTTAGGCGTTACTTCGTCAACTTGAGCAAAGCTTGCGCCATCGGCAGTAGTTGGTGCTTCATAGCCGTACTTAGATAAGTCGTAGTTAACTTGACTTGGCAAGGTCTTGCTATCTGAAGTGATAATAAATCCAGCAGTCGCATCACTAGCCTGGCCAGTAGTGTGAGTGTAGCCGTCTGCTTGCTTCAAAGTTGTTTGATCGCCAGTAGTAGTTACTTGGTCTGGGGTTGCATAACCGATAATTTGCTTAGTTACCTGGTCTCTAACAGCATAGCGTTCAAAGTCAACTTTTTGTCCAATAGTTTGAGCTTCAGTCACCTTTCGGTTAGCATCACCAATCAACTTGTTTTGATTTTTATCGTAGTAGTTGATCTTGCGAGTAACAGTCTTAGTTTCCTTTTCTAAGCTAAGGGCATGTTCTAAGTGAATGTCAACGTATTGCGGGGTGCTGTCAGTTTGACCAGTACCGTTGCTTGTTGCGTCGAATTTAGCAGGGATGTCAGTATTTGATACAAACTTGTAGCCCTTTGATTCGTAGTATGACTTCAAAAGGTTAATATTGTCGCTAAATTCAGCCGGAATATCACTATTAGTCAAACCATCTAGGCTAATTTCAACATTCTTGCCTTGGCCTTCAAGCTCGCTCTTAGCAGTCACTGGACTCAATTCGCTGTCAGTCGTATCGTCGTAAACGCGAATCTTGACGGTTTGCTTATCTGCTGAGTAAACAACCTCGTCTGACACCTTTAGGCCGTCACTCATCAACTTAGCAATTTCATCTTCGCCAGCATTCTTTAAGAAGTCAGCAGAAATTGTAGCCTTAGCAGCAACTTCCTTGTCTGGGTGGTAGCCGTCTGCAAGCTTTGGACTTGTTACACCAACAGAAGTGTAAGTGCCTGACCAATCTGACTTAGTAACATTGGTATTGACCTTGTCAGTGGTTACTGTTCTTGAGAAGACTCCGTCAAAAGTATCTACCTTAGCATCAGGTGCTTTAGGTGCGTCTGGTGATTTGCTATCAACTGAGTAAGTAACTTCTCTTACTACCTTGATAGATTCGGTCTTAACATCCTTAGCGTGCTTCAAGTGAACTTCTAGAACTTGAACGTCATTATCTTTACCTGGGCCATTATCAGTATCATCAAAACTGCCACTAGCTAATGGTAAAGTTACGATATAGTGCTTAGCTTCATAGTAAGTCTTAAGCTTATTAAGGTTAGTTTGCAAATCACTTGGGAATGCTGCATTAGAGTTACCAATAAAGTCAACTTTAGCGCCAGTGTCTTGGGTATCTAAGGCTTTTTTAGGAGTTTCAGAATCGTCATCGTAAACTTGCACCTGCAATTCTTGCTTGACTGGTGCGTATTTGACAGTATTTTCAATAGTTGAATTACTATTTGCAGTAAAAGTAAAAGTATGAGTCAATGCACTAGCTTGATCTTCAGTATTATCTACTACGTAATATTCTTTAGAACTTGGAATAGTTGCTGCTGGGAATGTAATAGAAATCTGACCATCATCAAGTTTTGTTACTGATAAACCAACTTCTTTTCCATCTTTCATGTATGAAGCAGCATAAGTCTTTTGACCAGTTACTTCATTAGTAGCTTGCGTTACTGTAACATCTACGGCTTGATCATCAAAAGCTGATGTGCACTTGAATCATTAGTAACAAAGTGAACTACATGTTTAATAGATTGAGTTGCTTTATCAATCTTAGGTGTTAATTCAAATTGAACGGTGTCATGATCAAAGTTGTAGATAACTGTTTTACCAAATTGAGCTGAACCATCTGGAGCATCAGTAGTCCAGGTCTTGCCGCCATTATTAATGATTGATTTAACGGCTTGACCATCTTTTAAAACTAGTTCATATCCCTTAGGAATCAACTCAGTCGGAATACTACTAAAATCAGATTCGTTCATTGGATGGTCATTGTCATTATCTTTATATGTTTTTGACATTGACGGTACATTAATATATTGATCTTTTTCATGAGGATCTTTGTAATGAAGACGGACATCTATAGTGGAAGTGCCTGATACTGTGATCGTAGAAGCATTCTTATTAACTAATGGTACCATCCCATTACCACCATATAGTCCCCAAGCAAGCTTACCTACTTTTCCAGCATCTTGCGCAATATTTTTATCAATACCATGGATATAAATATCTTTAGTTGCAGTATTTGCTTTAACTGTATCATATTTAATAGCGATTGACTTAATATCAGACCATGACATTTCACCTTTAGCAATTTTTTCTTTTACTTGTTCTTCAGTTAAGAAATGGTCAGTTGAAGGAGTTTTCGTGTGTAAGTCTGTTGGAAGATCAGTTGTAGTAGTTGAATATAAGACTGTTTGATCATTAGCATCAACTGGACCACTTAATGAAAAATTCAAAGTAGAATTGTTATAGCCTATAGTTGGTAAATTAACAAAACCAACTGCATCACGTAAATCACTTTGTGTGTCATAGTTAACAACATTAACCCTAAAGCTCATTTGATTTGTGCCTTTATCATCTGAGCTAGCCTGTTGGAAATATAACCCATTATTCTTATTACCGTTAGCAGAATCAGCCATTACCATCGCTGAAGCTGTAGCAGTAGTCCAATTACCTCCACCTATATAGTAGAACTTGTTAGGATCTAATTTTAAACTTGAGCCAGATTTTTCAGCATCTGAAGCAGTTAAGAATTGTCCCTTGGCCCCACTAGTTACAATTTTAATATCTTTACTATATATATATACTTCCCAAGGTAAAGTTTTGCCTGTTTGATTATTTGCATTATCTAAGTGAAGTGAGTCGTTAGCTCCTGTTGCGGTATTATATTGATAATTTGTTCCCGTATAGTCAACCTTAACTATTTGATGACCATTAACCAAATAAGAGGTAACAATTGGGGAAGGACTTTGATTACCATTTTTATTTAAACGATCAACAGAATTTCCACTAAAGACAGCATTGCCTGGAACAACATAGTAAAAGATTGGTTCATAAATATAGCTATAATTGCCACTGCCTCCACCACTTAATGCAATTTCACCTGCATTTTGCTGTCCTGGATTAGTATGAGGCTGATAAGTCCAAGTTCCTAGAGATGCAGTAAATTTTGAAGAATCAATTATAGTTTGTGTACCACTAGCTGTGTATGACACAACTTTAGTTCCATCTGGTTTTGATTTAAAATTGCTCCCAAATATAGTAATTGAAGAGGTTAATTTATCATCTACTTTTACTTTAGTAGTACCATCATCATAAGTATCATTTAAATTACCATAAGCAATAAACAGATTCTGTGATAAATTGGCGGTTTGATCTGAAATTTTACCAACATTTGGAAGACCATCTGTTTTAGTATTTCTACCAATAGTTTTAGTATCAGGTGTAAAGATAATACTTCTAATACCGACATTATCAGTTGAGGAAACAGTTTCGCCTGCAGTCACAGTACCAGTAACTTTTTTTCCATTAGTCAAAGTTATTTCGTATGTATAGCTCTTGATATTACCAATATTATTGTATATTGTGCCTAAATCTTTTGGTGTTTTTATTCCAGTTACATGTAATCCATCTGCCAAATCAAGCTGAATTTTTGCATCTTTAATATCATCATTATTATTTTTATATGCAAACCAATTTACAACCTTTGGATCATTGGTCGGGTTAGAATCTAACACTAGCTCATTTGAGTTTATTGCTCCCTTAGCAGAAATATCCAGACTACCGATTTCTGGATGATCATCACTACCTGCAATGGTTGCTTTAAATATTCCACCATCTGCGTGAATTTTTTGACCATCGGCAGTATAGGTCTGGTCAACGAAACTATGGCCTTTTGCTGCTACTGTTGTGTCATGTTCTGGTAATTTGTCCTTGTCATAAACAAACTTACCAGTCAATGCATAAGCCTGTGCTCCATAGGACCTTGCTGACCTTTACCTTTAGGAACAGTAATAATAATATCCTGTCCAATTCCAGCTTGTGTAATGGTAATTTGTGAATCTGCATTTCCTTTATCAATTAGACCTAACTCGGTATTTGCCTTAATTGTTGCATCATGGTTTAGTAAAAAATTTTCAGGAACCGGAATAGTAATAGTTGAACCATAGTTAACTGCACTATGAATATTCATTGATGGAAAACTGCCGTCTTGAGTGATACCATTGTTTTCTCTCAAAATATAACCAAAGTTGTAGTCCTGGTTAGGAATAACTTGTTTTATTGTATTACTTGGTGCACCATATGCTAAACCATTTGAACTAGCAATATATACCGTATCTGCTGTTAATTGAGGAATAATGGTTTGCTTAAATGATAATGGTGCTTGATCTTGGCCATTAATTGACCACTGGATATCTTTATCGGTCACACCTGTATCTGGCATAGGTGATGGCTGACCCCAATAGTTATTATATTTAGTAGCAATAATTTTATATGCAAGTTTTCCGCCAGTAGCAGTAATATTTAATTCATATACTCGATAATCATCTTTATCATGAAAAGTAACAGTTCCAACTGGTAGGTTCTCGCCTTTCAAGTCATAAGCCGATCCCTTTTTTACTTTGATAACAATCTTATCACCAGCATGGACATTAGTTGCATTTAATGTGATTACTTCAGGATCATAAGTTTTATTAGATAATTCAGCACTATTGATCGAAAGACTCATGTTCTTATCATGACTATCTTGCGATAAGACTGGGGTTGACGGGCTTGCAGGTGGCTTGGCAGCAAATTTCATATTGGCTGCTGCCACTTTCTCGACTGCAGCTTTAGCTTTATCCTGTCCATCATCTTTTAAAGGCTTATCAGTAACTTCTTTATTAATTGCTGCTTCATTAGCCGTTTTGCCATCTAAATCAGTAGTTGCAGTATTTTTTGCAGTATTTTCAGCTGTATCTGAAGTTGCAGAGGTCTTTTCTACTCCGTTAGTAGTATCTGCTGTATCCCCCCGATTTTGATTTGGTGAAGAATTTTGAGCATTACCTGCGCTTGGGTCAGTTACATTCTGATTACTTGTAGATTTGCTATCTTTTTGTTCTAGATAATTGTTACTATTAGTAGTACTAGAACCATTCTCAGCTGTTGCGGCTTGAACTTTTTGACTATTATTAATAGTCAAAAATAAAGTAGATAACAAAACCGAAGTTGCACCAATAGTTAACTTACGGATTCCAAAACGTTGCTTAGTTTCAGCATGTTTGTTAAATAGCATGTCTGTCAAATGTATAAAACACGGATAAAGCTAAATTATCTCTAGCTCCACAGAAATTTATACTTCTCCTTTCTTCACTTCTCATTTAGAAAAACGAATTATCTCATTATTCTTTTGAAGCAAATTATTCAATCTACTCCGCATTTTATTTCCAATAGATTATCAATGTTATGTTATTAATATATGCTTTTAAATATATACACTATTAATTTTTGTAAATAATTTGCTCATATATAGTTTAATATACGCACGATCATCCTAAATGTAAAGTAACAGATCTTATTTTATTTATTTTTCTGTAAAAAAGTCCTAGGAATATTGCCATAATAGCATTTTTTCTAGGACTAAAATTATTGAATTAATTAATTTTTTATTCTGTTTTTGGAGCTAAAGCCTTATCAAACAAGTTGGTAATTAATTTTACCAAGACACCATCAAATAATAAAGCAGAAATCATACTGGTGATAAACATCAAGATTTGCAAACTTGGACGGTAGTGGCTCCAGCCAAAGATGAAATATGATGGGATAAAACCACCGAGGTTGGCAAAGAAAGCACCAGTTAAAACGCTAGCCCAAGAAAATCTTTCATAACGGGACTTCTTAGGGAAAAAGCCGATCTCATTGGTAGCACCTTGAATCAAGCCTTCCAAGATGGTGAGTGCGCCCCATTGGCCACCGATTGCCATTTCTACCGTAGCAGCGATTAATTCACCAATCGTACCGGAACCTACTGTTGGAACAAAATACATTGCAAGAGGTGCTGCCATGTACCACAATCCAGTAAAAATATTATCCACAACTGGTGCATAACCCGTTGGCAAGAAACTCAACTTAACCAAGTTATACACATTGTTGAAACCATAGGTGTAGATAACCCCCATGATGATCCCAATCAAGGCTACTAAAATAATCGACTTAACATTCCATTTCGATGAACGTGTAAACATAAAAAATACTCCTAACTAACTATTCTAGCCAGTAGGAGTACATTAATAATCTATCTTTAATTTACACTTTCCTTATCGCAAGCATTATCTTGTTCAAGTTCAAAGGGTATTTCTCAGCTTATTCAAGCACCCCTAGTGACTAACTATTCAACTAGTTTTAGTATACCACTTTAACTAAATGATGTCTGGTCAGTGTAAAGTTTGTAGTAAAATCCTTTTTCCTTCAAAAGTTGATCGTGACTGCCTTCTTCGATGACGTTACCGTCCTTCAAGACGACAATCTTGTTGGAATTCAAAATTGTCTTCAAACGGTGTGCAATCACGAAACTAGTTCTACCTGCAATCACAGCGTCCATCGCCTTTTGGATCTTTTCTTCAGTCACAGTATCAACGTTTGAAGTAGCTTCATCCAAGATCAAGAAGTCTGGATCTGTCAAAATTGTTCTCGCAATTGAAACTAGCTGCTTTTGACCAGTTGAAAAGACTGAACTGCTGTCGTTTACTTCAGTGTTATAGCCGTCAGGCAAACTTTCGATAAAATCGTGAATATTAGCCTGCTTAGTTGCAGAAATCACTTCATCCATTGAAGCATCCGGCTTACCGTAACGGATATTGTCGGCAATCGTACCACTAAACAAAACAGAATCTTGGAGCACGATTCCAACGTTATCACGAAGTGACTTCAATTGAATATCATGCACGTCGGTACCATCAAAGGTTACCTTACCGGAATTGACATCATAGAAACGGTTAAGCAAATTCATGATAGTAGTTTTACCTGAACCGGTTGGTCCAACCAAGGCCACAGATTGTCCTTTATCTACGGAAATATTTACGCCGTGCAAGATTTCTTTGTTCTTGTCATAGCCAAAGTGAACGTCTTCAAGCTTAACGCCATTCTTTAAGCCGTGAATTTGCTTACCATTTGGCACAGCATCTTCATCTTTTTGCTCTTCAACTGTCGCAAGTCTTCTTGCACCAGTTAAAGCAAGTTGGATCATAGAGTAGATTGAAGTAATTTGCGTTAATGGTTGGAAGTAAGTTTGTGAGTATTCAACGAAAGTTACGATTAAACCAAGACCAATTGCTTGTGATACTTGGCCTGAAATAATCATCCAAGCACCCATGGCAATAACAATCGCCAAGTTAAGCAAGTTCAAACCGTTCATTAATGGGAACAAAATACCTGAGTAGAATTGTCCCTTGAACATAGCGTTTCTTACGCGGTTGTTGTAAGTCTTAAAACCGCCAATGGATTCTTTACGCAAGTTGTTGGTGATAATTACCTTTTCACCATTGATTTGCTCAGTGATGTAACCATTCAAATCCCCGATTTCATCTTGTTGCTTATCAAGATAGACGCGAGCCTTTTTCATGATTAAAACACTAACAATCAAAATTAATGGCGTGATGGCAATCGTTGTCCAAGCAAGTTGAGCGTTAATCATGAACATAACCACGATTGTTCCAATAAACATGATTCCCTGGGAAATAATTTCAAAAATTGCGTTGTTCATCGCGTTGAAAATGTTGTCCAGGTCAGAAGTAAAGAGTGAAAGCAGCTTACCGTCTTGGTGCGTATCAAAGTAACGCACGAGCATTCTTTGGAACTTAGCAAAAAGATTTTCACGCATGTCGTTGGTTGAATCTGCGTTGAACTTAGACATGACCATCCAAGCAATAAAGATGGCTACTTGACTAAGCACATAGAAAATCAACATTGACCATAATGCACCATAGAAAGTATTTAAACTAGCAGTCCCTTTTCTTAAATCGGATAAGTATGTAGTCAAATCAGTTACGGCTCTACCCAAGAAAGTTGGTGCGATAACCTGTGCACCACTTGAAACTAATGAAAGAACAACAACAATAGTGATGCCTTTCCAGTAGGGCTTTAAATATTTAACAAAGTACTTGATTGCTTTTCTTGTGTCTCCCATTATTCCACCCCTTTCTTGCCTTTTTGTGTCTTGAAGATTTCTTGGTAAACAGGTGAAGTCTTAAGTAACTCTTCGTGAGTTCCTTGCGCAACCAGCTTACCATCGTCTAAAACCAAAATAGTATCTGCATGAACGACTGAGACGATCTTTTCTGCGATGATGAAGGTTGTGGTATAAGGCAATTCATGTTCTAAGGCTTGTTGAACCTTTTTTTCGGATTCAGCATCAAGGGCTGAAGTTGAGTCGTCCAAAATCAAAATTGGTGATTTGGCGATCAACCCACGAGCAATTGATAATCTCTGCTTTTGACCACCAGAGAAGTTGGCAGAACGTTCCTCAACTTCGTGATCATATGAGTCGTTATAACGTTCAATAAATTCCGAAGCTTGCGCCATGTTGGCAGCACGTTGCAATTCATGTAAATGTGCATGTGATTTACCTTGGCGCAAGTTGGATGCGATCGTTCCTGAGAATAAAACAGCACGCTGCAAGACGAATGAAACGGTGCTACGCAAGGCGTCTTCAGTTACGTCCTTAACGTTTTGACCACCGATCTTGATTTCACCCTTAGTTGGGTCATAAAGTCTGGCAATCAATTGAGCCAAAGTAGACTTGCCTGAACCAGTAGCACCGACGATACCAACCATTTCGCCTGGTTTAACTTTGAATGAGATATTCTTCAAAGTTTCATCGTCACCATCAGGATAAGTGAAGGAAACGTGGTCAAATTCAACACTACCCTTCAAAGGCTTTGTTGAACCTTCAGTAACGAACTTAACGTCTGGTTCAGTATCAAGCACTTCTTTAATACGGCCAAGAGAAATGTTACCTCTGGCAAATTGCATCATGGTCATACCAGCAATCATGATGGTCCAAAGAAGAGTCAAAATGTAGTTAACAAAAGGACTAACTACGGCAACGTCAGTTGGGTGTTGTGCAATGCTGCGACCGATTAAGTAAACTACCAAGGTAATTACCAAGTAAGCAATTAACTGGAAGGCTGGCATAATTGCGGAGAACCAGTAACCAATGACAATGTTGTAGTTGTTTAAACGATCTGAAGTCTTATCGAACTTCTTAATTTCTTGTGGACCTTGGTTAAATGACTTAACCACACGTACACCTTGTAAAGTTTCTTGTGCTTGGCCAGAAATTTTATCCATGGTATTTTGGAACTTTTCAAACAAACTGTTCATTTTGCGTAATACGTAAGTACCAAACCCCATGATCAAGACAACCATCACAACTGTTGCCCACCAGTAACGTGGAATGATGACAATACAGAAAATGAACGAACCGACGATTAAGATCGGCATTCTGAGCAGCTGCATGAAAAGCTGCATAACCATGTTCATGATCTGGTTCATATCGTTAATAAGTCGTGTAGTAAGTGATCCCGCTGAGAACTTTTCGATATTACCAAAAGAAAAGCTTTGAATCTTAGCATATGTGTCTTCACGCAAGTCACTCGTTACACCCTGGGCGATACGAGCAGCGTAGTAAACATTAAAAACACCTGAAATGATCGACACAATTCCTAAAACAATTAAGATAATCCCGTCGCGAATGACTAATTGCTTTTGATCAGCCATGATCGCACGCTGAATATTTTCAAGTAAACGTGGTTGATAAAGTGTCGCAAAAGCCGATACGATAATCGCTACAAAAGCCGCAAAAACATCTTTTTTATAGCGTTTAAAGTACGACATTAAGATTTTAAAAGTCTGCATTAATTACTCCTTTCTTCAGTTAAGAAATGCCAAAAAGTATTACTCCATTCCTCATTTAAAGCAGTGAGTTGCTTCATTTTTTCCTTACCCAGCTTTTTTGCCGTTTTGTCTTCAATCTCAAATAAAGAATTCAATTTTTCTTGGGCAAATTTTTCACCAGCTGGCGTTAATTCACAAAAGCGGACTCGCTTGTCTTGGGGGTCAACTGTCATCGATAAATAACCCGATTCAGTTAACTGTTTAATCCCCTTGTTGATTGACTGTTTGGGCAAATCCGTTAAATCGACTAATTGCTTTTGGGTTAACTTCTTACGAATGGTTAACTCATATAAAATCATACTTAAGTAACTAGTCATTCCATGGGTTTGATCCCAATAGTCATAGCCTCGACTTCCGTGAACGATTGATAAATTAAGTTTTTCTGTATCACTAATCTCCATTTCCTCACCTCTGTAGTTAGTCTCTGCATGTACTGAAGTATATTAGTACACAGGTGGACTATCGTCAAATAAATTTTAAGAAATAATTTAAAATGAAAATATCTTTCATTAAAAAAAGAACCGTCTGCTATAATTAAAAAATCAATATACAGACAAGGTGGAGGTATATGAATAGAAAGAAATTCTACTTAACTTTTTTAATTGCTTTACTTACTATCACACTATCTGCATGCGGTCAGAAGAAAAATGAAAATGTCTACCAGGCGGTTAAGCAAACCAAGACAATCAATTGGGGAGTAAAGGCGGATACGCCACTATTTGGTTCAATGAATATTAAAGACGGCAAGATTCGCGGCTTTGAATTTGATCTTGCTGAAGCTTTAACGCATAAAATGTTTGGCAAAAAAGCTAAAGCTAACTTTGTTACGACAACTGCTAACACAAAAATTCAATTATTAAAAAATAAAAACGTCGACGCCGTGATCGCCGCCATGACAATTACGCCAGAGCGTAAAAAGCAGGTTGACTTCAGCAAGCCATACTTCCCTGCTGGTCAATCGATCATGGTTGCTAAAAACAGTAAAATTCACAATGTCAATGACTTAAATAATAAACGAGTACTCATCGTTAAAGGAACTACGGCAGCCGACGCCGTGCACAAATTTGCGTCAAAAGCAGAGATTTTACAATTTGACGATTATGGTCAAGCATTCGCTGCATTAAAGGCGGACCAAGGGGATGCTTTCGTCACAGACAACGGTATTTTAGCTGGTATCTTGCATGATAATTCTGGCTACAAATTAACTGGTGGTACCTTCACCAATCAGCCATATGGTATTGCCGTCAATAAAGGACAAAAAGAAATGATGAAACACATCAATACAGCTTTAGATGAATTAGAAAAGGATGGCACTTACAACCGACTTGCTAAAAAATGGTTCGGCAATATCCCTGGTTTTAATATCAAAGAAATTGAACAATACTAAAAAAGGCTTAGAGCTAGTCAGCTCTAAGCTTTTTTCATACAAATCATTATTCCCAGTAAATAGTTCTACCTAGATCACTCGAAAATAGCAACTTAGTTTTATTCATGTGACGCATACATCACACGCCAAATTTCTTCCATTTTGGCTAAACCATGCCAATCCCCTTCTTGACACATTCTATATAACTCATATGCGGGATTATAAGCAACTGCAGTGCCCTTATTTTCTTTCAAATATGCTCCAATAATTTTAATCATCATGAAACGAAAACGTTCAATTTCATTACGATTAAAGAAAACATCAAAATATTTGGCCACTAATTCTTGAATTTCATCATGAGAAGCATGCTTAAGCAAATCAGGATCTTTGCGATAATTTTCTAAAATATCTTTTGCAATTCCAGTTTCTTTGCTTAAATCATCCAGATCTACACTCTCATCAGTTATCAGCTTTGTGTAACGATCAAGGTCATTCAAAATATGTGGGCGACATTTCATCGTAGACATGATAACTGGTTTATTTAATTCCAAAATAATATAGTGAGCGGCTTTTTTCATTAAACGGAGTACTCTATCTTCAGGAAGACTTTGCTTAACTGTTTTTCCAACAACATAAGTATGGTCCGTAACTTCATATCTTTGCGTAGCTTGATTAAATTCTTTGCCACACACACCGCTAATTACAACGCCATCTGTAGCTGCTTTATCATAGTCAAAAAAGATATGCTTTTTATCACCAGTAATCGGTGAAAACGGCAAGTTATCAGTAGTAAAAACCTGAACATAAACGGAATAGTTCAAGTCGTCATCCTTGAACATTTTAATTGCACGATCTTCCATAAAATCTTCATAGATCAGATCTCGTTTTTGCATAATAAGTCTCCCTCCTTCCTCTATTTACAGCAACATTATAACAAAAAAATAAGCTAAAAATGTTAATTTTTCAGCCATTTTTTGTTTTTTTAAGCTAAGTAATTACCTGCAGCAAGATATAAATCATACCATTCTTGTCTAGTAAGCTCAATCTCACTGCCTTTAGCAGAATCTTTGACATGTTCCGGATTCATTGAGCCAACTAACATTTGCATATTAGCAGGATGACGTAAGATCCAGGCTGCCGCAATAGCATTTTTACCTACATTGTATTTGTCAGCCAACTTTTGCAACTCTGCATTTAACTTAGGGAAGCCATCATTATTGATAAAAGTTCCCTCAAACATGCCATATTGGAATGGTGACCAGGTTTGAACAGTTACGTGGTGCAAGCGAGCATAATCCAAGAATTGGCCATCACGATCAATAGAAGGATCATCAAGCATGTTCATGTGCATCCCGAAGTCAATCATTCCTGTGTGCTTCAAACCAAACTGCAATTGGTTAAACATCAAACGTTGACTGAGTGAATTTTGCAACAATTCAAATTGGGCAGAATCAAAATTGGAAACACCGAAGAAACGTACTTTACCACTAGCTTGAAGTTGATCGAAGGCTTCTGCCACTTCTTCTGGATCAAATAAGGCATCAGGTCTGTGAAGTACCAAGGCGTCAAGATAGTCGATCCCCATTCTATCCAAAATGCCATCGACACCTTTCAGAATATGCTCTTTTGAAAAATCATAGCGTTTACTAGGAACAATGCCTGTCTTGGATTGGATAAACAAATCTTCACGTTTAAGATTCATTTGCTTCAAAGCCTGACCAAATACTTCTTCAGATTTGCCACCGCCATAAATATCGGCAGAATCGATAAAGTTGATGCCTGAATCATAAGCGGCTTGAATGGCAACCTGAGCTTCGGGAATGCTCTTTTTGTCCATTCGCATAATACCTAAGGCCATGGCAGGAATATCCAAAGTGGTGCAACCCATCTTTATTTGCTTCATAATGTAAGTCCTTTCATTACTATTTTGCCTTTATTATGCGCTATTTTTGAGCAAAATAAAACTGATTTATCTAATTGAAAAATCAGCTTTTACTTATTAATAGATTTTTTCAACTTGTTCTTGAATGCTGTCCTTGTCCAAGAATTCATCGTAAGTTGTGTCTTGGCGGCTAACGATACCCTTAGGACCAACTTCAATAATGTGGTTAGCAATAGTTTGAATGAATTCGTGGTCGTGAGAAGTGAACAAAATTGAACCAGGATATGCAACCAAAGCATCGTTCAATGCGGTGATTGATTCCAAATCAAGGTGGTTAGTTGGATCGTCCATGATTAAAACATTGGCTGGTTCAAGCATCATGCGTGACAATTGGCAACGTACCTTTTCCCCACCGGATAAAACTTTGATCTTCTTTTCAATTTCATCGCCACTGAAGAGCATTCTACCTAAGAAGCCACGCAAGAAAGTATTGTCATCTTGTTCTTTAGTGGCATATTGACGAAGCCAATCAAGAATAGTCAAATCATTGTTGTTGAAGTTAGCGTTCAAGTCACGCGCCATGTAATTAAAAGCAGTAGTTTGACCCCAAGTTACTGTACCTGAATCAGGCTTAATCTTGCCGGCAACGATATCAAGTAATGCAGTAGTAGCCAAGGCGTTACGTGATAAAAAGGCCACCTTATCTCCAGGACGTACGATAAATGAAACGTTGTCCAAAATCTTTTCACCATCAACTGAATAAGAAACGTTTTCTACCTTAACTAAGTCATTACCCAAATCGCGGTGCATTTCAAATTTAACGAATGGATACTTACGTGAAGATGGCTTGATGTCATCTAAAGTGATCTTATCAAGTTGCTTCTTACGTGAAGTAGCTTGGCGAGACTTAGAAGCATTAGCTGAGAAACGAGCGATAAATTCTTGCAATTGCTTAATCTTTTCTTCTTTTTTAGCATTTTGGTTAGCTGCAAGTTCGTTAGCCAACTTGCTTGATTCGTACCAGAAGTCATAGTTACCAACGTAAAGTTGAATCTTGCCACGGTCAACGTCACACATTTCAGTACATACTTGGTTTAAGAAGTGACGGTCGTGGGAAACTACGATCACGATATTAGGATAATCTGCTAAGAAGTTTTCCAACCATTCAACGGTGTGCACGTCAAGACCGTTAGTAGGTTCATCGAGTAAAAGAATGTCAGGATTACCAAAGAGTGCTTGAGCAAGAAGCACCTTAACCTTTTCGGATTCTGGCAATTCCTTCATGAGTGTTTGATGCTCTTCTTCAGGGATGCCTAAAGATTGCAATAGTTTTGAAGCATCGGCTTCGGCGTTCCAGCCATCGAGTTCAGCAAATTTACTTTCAAGTTCAGCTGCCTTAACCCCATCTTCATCACTAAAATCAGGTTTAGCATAAAGGGCATCCTTGTCCTTCATTACTTGGTAAAGTTCTTTATGTCCTTGAATTACGGTGTCCATTACGGAAAAATCATCAAAGGCGAAGTGGTCCTGATTCAAGCTAGACATACGCTCATTAGGATCGATACTAATTGAACCTGTAGTTGGTTCAAGCTTGCCTTCTAATAATTTAAGAAAAGTTGACTTGCCGGCACCATTTGCACCAATTACGCCGTAGCAGTTGCCCGGAGTAAATTTTAAATTCACGTCTTCATAGAGTGTGCGGCCGCCAAATTTAAGACTTAAGTCGGATACTGTAATCAATCGTTATACCTCACTTTTAATATAAAATAATGTCTAAGTATAGCAAAAAAGCAAGCTCTAATAAATAGAAAACCTGCTTTTTTAATTTTTATTAAGATTAAAACTTTTTGAAACTGTCTAACTTTTCCTGGGTAATATCACGAATAATTGCAGTAGCTAAATCAACAGATGCCTTGAAGTCCTTGTAACTACTGAAGCAATATGGTGAGTGTTCATAACGAACTGGAATACCAATAACGATCGTTGGTGCACCATTTTCGTAGTAAATTGCGGCACCGTCTTGGCCACCACCAGTTCTAACTGAACGAGTGTATGGAATGTTGATCTTGTCAGCCAAGTCGCAAGCATATTGTTGGAACTTAGGGTTTGGCAAGAAAGTAGTATCCATATCGCGAAGCATTGGTCCACGCTTTAAACCGGTTTGTGAAAGCCAATCAGGAGTGAAGGTGTCATCTGCTGGACAGCTTTCAAGTACAATACATAGATCTGGCTTAACTTTTCTAGCGGTTACGTAAGCTCCGCGAAGACCTACTTCTTCTTGGCTAGACAAAGCGGCAACAACATCAAAGTTAGTTTCTTCACCCTTCAAGTTGTCCAAAACGTCAATCATCGCACCGGCACCAAAACGGTCGTCGAAGTCTTTACCAAAGAACAAACCAGATTTTTCGTGGTATTCGCATTTTACATCAACAAAGATTGGACAACCTGTGTCGATCTTGTAGTCCTTAATTGTTTCTTCACGGCTGCTTGAACCAACATCAATTGACATATCGGCAACGTCAGGCACGTTGTTTCTTTCAGCAACAGTCATAAAGTGTGGTGGCTTAGTTGCGACAACACCAGGGATGTATTCGCCATCACGGTTTCTAACCTTAACCTTCAAAGCGGGGATGTTGTATTTTACCCAGCCGCCGAGTGGAACAAACTTGATTAAACCATTTGGACGAACGGCCTGGGTGATGAAACCAACCGCATCTGAGTGGGCATCAAGTTGAATTACAGGACGGTTGCCCTTGTTTTCCTTCTTTGATGCATAAACATTGAGCATCCCGTCAGTTTCAATATTGGCTGTCTTTTCTGCATAGCTAGTAAAAAGTTTAACGAATTCTTCTTCAAAACCAGATGTAGCGTTAGCATCTGAGAATTCTTTAAGCATTTCGATTTCTTGTGCTTTTTCCATAATTTTCTCCTTCTGTAAGTCTTTACATCAAATTCTATCATAGTTCTTTATCTTTATTTTTTGCTAAACTAGAATGAGGAGGTTTTACATCGTGAAAGAAAAACCTATTTGGAAGAAAAATCTATTCGTCTTATCGATCGCGGTCTTCATTGCAGGGATCGCATTTTCAGAAATTATGCCTTTCTTGTCGTTATACATTAACACGTTAGGCAACTTCTCTCACCAACAACTTAACTTCTGGTCCGGGATCGTTTATTCTGGTACGTTCATTGTTTCAGCGGTTGTTTCTCCTTGGTGGGGCAAATTAGCTGATAAAAAAGGACGTAAACCAATGATTTTGCGGGCCGGAATTGGGATGTCCGTCGTTATCGCCTGCATGGGTTTAATCCAAAATGTTTGGCAATTGCTTTTGCTTAGAATGCTGCAAGGTGTATTTGCCGGCTTTATTTCTAACTCTAATGCCTTAGTTGCCACCGAAACGCCGAAGACAAATTCTGGACAAGCTCTAGGAACGATTGCTTCAGCGACCACTGCCGGTACCTTGCTGGGACCACTTGTTGGTGGTGCTTTAACATCAATTTTTTCATACCACATTACCTTTATGATCACTGGCGGCTTGCTCTTATTATGCTCAATCTTAGTTCTATTCTTCGTTCATGAAGACGACTTTAAGCCAGTTACCGCGAAAAAATTGGACAAGGCCAGCGGCGTAATTAAGTCGCTTCGTTCGCCTCATCTGATCTTTGGTTTGCTATTAACCACTTTAATTATTCAAGCAGCTAATAACTCCATTAACCCAATCGTTTCACTATATGTCCGCCAATTACTTAACGGCCATGACAACGTTGTCTTCATCTCTGGTGTTATCGCCGCCCTTCCTGGGATTGCTACTTTCCTAGTGGCCTCCCGCTTCGGTGCACTCGGTGATAAAATCGGTACTCACAAAATCATCGTGGCTGGTTTTATTGCGGCATCAATTTTCTTCTTCCTGACCGCTTTTGTACGAAACACAGTTGAATTAGGAATTTTGCGCTTCTTAGTTGGTTTTTCTGACGCTTGTTTATTCCCACAAGTACAAACAATGTTAACCAAAAACTCACCTGCCGCCGTTACTGGCCGTATCTTTTCATGGAACCAGTCGGCTATGTACATCGGCAACATCGTAGGACCGCTACTTGGTTCATTCGTATCAGGGATGTTCAATTATAGCATGATCTTCATCGTCACCACGGTGATCGTATTGATCAATCTATTTTTGTTCAGAATCAACGTCATTCGCAATTTACAGTAAAAATAAAAGCTTGAGAAAAATCTCAAGCTTTTTATTCTGCCGCTTTTTTGGCTTCATGTCTGTTATAAATAAAGTTAACTACGTACGCACAAATCATTAAAAACAGTGCCACATACATAATTTCGATAATTCCTGAATGGAAAATTCTTCTCATGATTGGCAATAATGCAGTTGGCAAACTCTTAGCCGATTCCGCATCACTCAACTTGTTCATCATGGTCATCGTAATGCCGCGATGGCCGGCGATTCCTCGAGCCAAAGCCAAGTTCATGATGACCCCATAAATGGCAGCCATCACAGTTTGAGCAAGAATTCGAATCAAGAAACTCAGTGACGTAGCCGGTGCCATATCTTTTTCACTAGCGTCAATCTGCACCTTGATCTGCAAAATAACAAAGATCGAACCTACACCTAAACCAGATAAAGCTGCAATGATCATCAAGATTTGATATGGCGTGTTCATTGGCACCAAGATCAAGCCTAAAACGGTAATGACGATCAAAGTAAAATCGATAATGAGCAAACGATAATTGCTAAAATGACGCAAGAAATATGGCGCGCTTTGTGAACCGACAATATCGAAAATGGAGTTAGGGATCAAGGTCATCCCACCGATTAAAGCGGAGGTCCCTAAAATGGCCTGCGACCACATTGGCAAATAAGTGTTAACTGAAATATAAGCACCCCATGCTAGGGCAAACAGGATAAAGTCGCCCACCAACGCTTTATTCATAAAAACACTCAACGGTACAACAGGACTATCTGCCTTGTTTTCCACAAAGATAAAGGCAACAAGTAAGGCAATTCCGATAATGACGAAAGCTGCAACCATGATACCACTAGCTAAACCCAGCATCTGAATTCCAACTAAAAAGCAGGACAAGCCAGCGATCAAAGTGAAGGCACCCATTTTGTCAAAGTGTACTTTTTCCTTAGCCTTGTGCACATCGCGATAAAAGACAAAACTCAAAATAATGGAAATCAGTCCTAATGGAACATTGATGTAGAAGACCCAGTGCCAAGAAAGGGCATCAACGATCCAGCCACCAACAAGCGGTCCCGCAATACATGCCGCACTGAAGCTGGCCGCAATGTAGCTTAAAATAACCGTTCTTCTCTTAATATTCGGATAAATAAAACCGACAATAACATAAGGCAGCGAGCCCATACCGCCGGCACCGACACCCATTAAAATTCTGGCAATTAAGAAGAAGTAAATATTTGGCGCTATCCCTTCAAGTAGAGAACCAACAATAAAGAGGATAAGTGAAAGTTCAAAAGCAAATTTATTGCCCATTCTTTCACCTAATTTGCTCCAAATTGGTACTGAAACGGACATCCCCAGCAAGAAGCAGGCAACGATCCAGCCCATATATTGAATTCCGTGCAGATCAGAAACGATCGCAGGAATTGCCGTATTAATAATGGTAGCGTCTAGTCCTGACATGATATTAGCCAAAAGTAAGGACCAAGTTACCATCGAAATTTGCTTTTTATTCATTCAATCTCGCCCTTTTACTTAGAAACTTTTTAACTAGAACATTATGCAAGTTACCTTTATAATTGTCAAAATAGTAAACGGTTTCATGATAAAATATAAATACCTACTTTTTATAGGAGAGATTTTCTATGATTAAATTAATCGCTGTCGATATGGACGGAACTTTTTTAAACTCACAAAGTAAATACAACGAAGTCAGATTCAAGGAGATTCATTCTAAACTTGATGAAAAAGGTATTCATTTTGTCGTAGCTAGTGGTAACCAATATTATCAATTAAAAGATTTTTTCACCGATTATGATGATATTGACTACGTAGCTGAAAATGGTGCACTTATCCGTAATCCAGAAAAGGTTTATGCAGTACACTCTTACCCTACTGAAGCTGTTAAAGCCATCGAAAAATTTTTATTAGATCAAGTACCCAATCTTAATTTCTTAGTCTGTGGTGAACAAGCAGCTTATGGCCTAGATATCTTGCCAGAAAAATACTTTAAGATGTCTAGCCATTACTATCATCATTTAGAAAAAATTAAGAGCTTTAGTGATATTCACGATAAAATCCTAAAATTTGCAGTTCAATGTCCCGATGAAAAAACCGACTATTTTGTTCAATTATTCAAGGACAACTTGAGCCAATATAGCGGCGTTACAAGCAGCGGTCACGGAGACATCGACATCATCCAACCTGGCATTCACAAAGCTAACGGCTTAAAAGAATTGGGTGATATTTTATGCATTAAGTTAAGCGAAATGTGCGCATTCGGTGACGGTGGAAACGATCTAGAGATGCTCCGAGAAGTTGGCGATGGCGTCGCAATGAAGAACGCCGTTCCAGCCCTTCTTGAAGTGGCTAACCACGTGACTGACACTAACGATGAAGAAGGCGTTTTGAACTACATCGAAAAAAATATTCTTTAGAATCTGCTTGACAATATCCGCTTTTGCTAGTTTAATATAAGAAAAATATAGTGATGACCTTTAAAGTTAGTCCTGTGAGGCTAAGAAGGAAATCTGCTTGAGCTAGTCTTTTTTGTGCTAGCAGAAACAGAAAGACCATCTTGGACTCAGTGTCCTTGGTGGTCTTTTTCTTTTGGTCATCCAAGAAAGGAAAAATATATGGCAAAAGAAATTGTTGATGCAATTAGTATGAAACGTGCCTTAATGCGAATGACCTACGAAATTATCGAACGCAACAAGGGTACGGAAAATTTAGTTTTAATCGGTATTAAAACTAGAGGCCTTTACTTAGCTCAAAGAATTGCTAAGAACCTTAAGAATCTTGAAGACGTTGATGTTCCGGTTGGAGCAATCGATGTTTCTCAATATCGTGATGACCTGCCAGAAAGCGAAAAGGAAAAGATGATTCATAGTCAACAACTCGACTTTGATATCACCGACAAAAACGTTGTTTTAGTCGACGACGTTTTGTTCACCGGTAGAACTATTAGAGCTGCGCTTGATGCAATCATGGATCAAGGTCGTCCAGCTAAGATCAACTTGGCAGTTTTGACCGACCGTGGTCACCGTGAATTGCCAATTCGTCCTGACTTTATCGGTAAGAACATCCCTACCGCAATGGATGAGGAAGTTAAAGTATCAATGACCGAAGTCGATGATAAAGACGGCATTGATATCATGAACAAATAGGAGTATTTCAATGAGTGAAAAAGAAAAGTTTAGAAACCCGGACGCGATTTTAGACGTCTACGAAAAGCCTGAACTTGGTCAAGGTATCCTGCTCTCCTTGCAGCATATGTTTGCCATGTTCGGTTCTACCGTTTTGGTTCCAATCTTAATCGGAATCAACCCAAGTATCGCCCTGCTTTCATCAGGTGTCGGTACTTTAGTCCACATGATCTTGACCCACTTTAAGATCCCAGCATACTTAGGTTCAAGTTTTGCCTTCGCTGCGACTATGCAAGCATTGATGAAGATTGACGGCTATCCTGCAGTTGCTCAAGGTGCGATTGCTTCTGGTTTAGTTTACGTAATCGTGGCTTTGATCATTACCAAGGTTGGTTCTGGTTGGGTTAACAAGGTTTTGCCACCAATCGTGGTTGGACCAATCATTATCGTTATCGGTTTGTCACTTGCTACTACTGCCGCAAACGACGCTATGATGAACCACCAAAAGTATGACTTAACTTACTTCGGTGTTGCCATCTTCACTTTGGTAATGACTTTGATCTTCCAAATGTGCTTCAAGGGCTTCACTAGTTTGGTTTCCATCATGCTTGGGATTATCTGTGGCTACGTTTTATCCTGCTTCTTGGGCATTGTTGATTTCTCAGGTGTTGAAAAAGCAGCCTGGTTCTCAATTCCAGCCCTTGACGTAATGGGTATCAGCTACCATTTCAAATGGTACCCAGCAGCCATTTTAGCCATGGCACCAATTGCCTTCGTTACGATGACTGAACACATGGGCCACATTATGGTGCTTAACTCATTGACTAAGCGTAACTTCTTTAAAGATCCTGGTCTTCACAGAACTATGATGGGTGACGGTATTTCAACGATTATCGCCGGTTTCATCGGTGGTCCTCCTACAACTTCATACGGTGAAAACATCGGTGTTCTTGCCATGACTAAGGTTCACTCAGTATGGGTACTTGCAGGTGCCGCAGTTTGTGCAATCATCTTCAGTTTTGTAGGTAAACTTGCAGCATTGATTGAATCAATTCCAATGCCAGTTATTGGTGGTATTTCATTCTTGCTCTTTGGTACCATTGCTTCAAATGGTTTGAAGATTTTAGTTGATGACCAAATCGACTTTGGCGAAAAACGTAACATGTTGATCGCTTCAGTTATCTTGGTTATCGGTATCGGTGGTGCCTACCTCCAATTGGGTAACTTCCAGTTAACTTCAGTTGCTCTTTCAACTATTATTGGTATGCTTTTGAACTGGTTATTACCTAAGAAGGCTGCCAGTGAAAAGGCACTTGAAGAAAAGAACAAGGCAAAGCAAAAGCAAGACGGTAAGATTTACCAATAGATATAGAATTTAATTGAATAACCAAAAAATAAGAGTTCCGTTGGAACTCTTATTTTTTATCTAAAACTCTCAGCAATTTCAGGATCCATTTCATCCTCTAAAATACTGTGACCTTGATCCAAGGTCTTGATCTTCTTCATATCGTCAGCATCTAATCCAAAATCAAAAACATCAAAGTTTTCTGCCAATCTCTTCTTATGAACTGACTTGGGAATTACCACATAGTTTCTTTGTAAAAACCATCTCAGCATACCTTGCGCAGTAGTCTTATGATGCTTTTCAGCAATCTCTTCTAGAATTGAATTGGTAAAAATATGGTTGGCACCTTCCGCAAATGGTGCCCAGGCTTCAGGTTGTACACCCTCTTTTTCCATATACTTCTGTGACTTCCACTCTTGGTTCCAGACATTAGTTTCAATCTGGTTCACGGCTGGCTTCACGTCATTAAAAGTAATTAGATCGGCAAGGCGTTCGTTCCAAAAACTGCTGACACCAATCGCACGAATACGACCTTCCTTGTATAAACGTTCAAGTGCGCGCCAGGTGCCATAATAATCATTGTAAGGCTTATGAATCAGATAAAGATCGATGTAGTCGAGTTGCAACTTCTTCATTGAATCATCAAAGGCCTTGAGAGTGTTGTCATAGCCATAATCATCGACCCAGATTTTTGAAGTGACAAAGATGTCTTCACGTGGGACGTTGCTGTGCTTAATTGCATCCCCGACTGCCTGCTCATTGCCATAGATTTGTGCGGTATCAACTAAACGATAGCCGACCTCTAAACCATCTTCGACGACTTGTTGCGCTTGTTCAAGATCATCGATTTGATAGACTCCGAAGCCAAGGCGTGGCATTTTTACTCCATTGTTTAATGTGACGAAATTTTCCATGTTGTTTTCCTCTGAAAGATAATTTTTTAATTATTTTAGCATCTATTTCCTGGGGAAAGAAACGATTTTGCTATCAAAACATAAATTAAACAAATATATGGTTAACTCACTCCCTAATCCAAAACGATTAGGGATTTTTTATTATTTCACAGCTTTTCCCATTCTATCGGCAATGTAATCACTTACACAAAAGTAGGCTAGACCAATAGTAATTAATTCAATACAGTTGCGTAATACTATGCTTTTGCTAATTAGACCAATTAGTGTATAATGTCTATTTGTTACGTACAAAAGGAGAAGAAGAATGGCGAATTTTTTACTTGTCAGTCATGGTAAATACGCTAAAGTAACTAAAGCCAGCGTTGAAATGATTGCCGGCGAACAAAAAAACGTCAAAGCAATCGCATTCAAACAAACCATGAACCAAGATGACTTACTTGAAAAGATTACCAAAGTAGCCAGCGAATTCGACGAAGCACCAACAATCCTCGTCGACATTGCAGGCGGTACACCAGCTAACACTGCCCAGCGTTATCAACAGAAGCATCCCGACGTTGCCGTTTACAGCGGTCTATCGATGCCGCTTCTGCTTGCATTAGTCATGGGTACACCAATCGACGAAGCGATTAAGCAAACGATCGATAATATGGCACCAGTTGGCTTGACCAAGAAGAAGGAAGAAAAACAAAAACCTAAGGTAGTTAAAAAGGAAGAAAAGCCTAACAAAAACGTGGCCTTGACTCCTCACACGATGCAAAACGTGCGTATCGACGAACGGTTAATTCACGGTCAAGTTGCAACTATGTGGACCAACGCCTTGAAATTAACTCGCATCATGTTGTCGGTGATGACATCGTTAAAAACGACGTGCTCAAGACCGGTCTTAAGACTGCATGTCCACACGGCATTCACCTCAGCATTTTAACCGCTCACGGTGCAGCGCGTCGTATCAATTCAGGCAAATACGTTGGCCAAACCGTTTTATTACTGGTTAAGAACCCCGGCGTTCTTCGTCAACTGGTCAACTTCGACGTGAAACTACCTGAGATCAACGTTGGCAACATGTCAACCAAGCCTCACTCATGCCAAGTGGCCAAGAGTGTTGCAGTACTTGATAAAGATGTAGAAGACTTTGAATATTTGGATCAAAAGGGATGCCACATCTACCATCAAATGGTACCTAGTGAACCTAAAGAAGATTTCATGGAAATGATTAAGTAAGGAGTAGAAAATGACAATAGCTTGGTGGCAAATTTTACTATTAACTTGCCTAGCTTTTTGGGTAATTATCGATCAATTAACTGTATCGATTTTGAACAATCCTTTAGCCATTGGTATGGTTTCAGGAATTATTATGGGTGACATCACTACAGGTCTTGCCGTAGGATCCACCCTGCAATTGATGGTCCTTGGGGTATCAACCTATGGTGGTGCTTCAATGCCAGACTTTATGACTGGTGCGATCGTTGGTACCGTTTATGCCGTTTTATCCGGTAAAGGTATTCAATTTGCGATCGGTTTAGCCGTTCCAGTTGGCTTGTTAATGGTGCAACTCGATGTGCTTGCTCGATTCATCAACACCATTTTCCAACACAGAATGGACAAATTTATTAAGGAAAACAATCCAGATTCAGCCGCAAGAAACGCCCTCTGGGGAACTTTCTCATGGGGACTTTCACGTGCGATCCCTGTCTTCATTCTTTTAATCGTTGGTAACGATGTTGTCAGAATGATCTTACGCGTCATCCCTACTTGGCTCACAAACGGACTTAAAGTTTCCGGTGGTATCTTACCTGTTGTTGGTATCGCTATCTTGCTTAGATACTTACCAACTAAGCGTTTCATTTCATATTTAGCAATTGGTTTTATCGCAGCTTCCTACATGAAGATTCCGATGCTTGGTGTTGCCTTACTAGGTGCAGCTCTTGCCTACATTCACTACCAACGCGAAGTTGCTAAATTAGAAGAAAAACCTGCTACTACAAACACAAATAATACAGAAAGTGAGGAATATGAAAATGACGAAGGCGAATACGAAAACTAATTCAGGTAAGTTAACCAAGAGAGATTTATTCAGAGCTAACTGGCGTTGGCTTTGGGGCAGTCAATTATCTTGGAACTACGAAAGAATGATGGCACCTGGTTACTTCTACGCTGTCTTACCATTCCTTAAGCGTTGGTACAAAGACGACGAATTAGTTGAAATGATGCAGATGCAAACTCAATTCTTCAATGTTAATGCCTATGTTGGTAACTTCATCATCGGTGTTGACTTAGCCCTTGAAGAAAGCCAAGGCATTAAATCTAAAGACACTGTTGCTGGTATCAAGACTGGTTTAATGGGACCACTTGCCGGTATTGGTGACACGATCTTTAGTGCGATTATTCCAACTATCTGTGGTTCAATTGGTGCCTACATGGGACTTAGAGGTAACCCTCTTGGTTCTATCCTTTGGATCCTCGTTGACATTATCATCTTGTTCCTTCGTTTCTCATTCTTGCCAATGGGTTACTACCAAGGTACTAAGTTGATCGATTCAGCTTCTGGTAAGTTGAATGCTATCACTGACTCAGCTATTTTGCTTGGTGTAACGGTGGTTGGTGCGTTGATCCCTACCGTTATTAAGGCGAAAGTACCATACATTTTCCATACCGGTAAAATCACGCTGAAGATGCAAACAATTTTAAACCAAATCATGCCATCCTTGGTACCAGTACTACTCGTAACACTTGTTTACTGGCTACTTGGTAAGAAAGGCGTTACATCAACTAAGATGATCTGGTTCGTATTGATCCTCGGTATCGTCTTATCATACTTCCACATTTTGGGTTAAAGACTAAAAAAGAAGTTCCAAATGGAACTTTTTTTATACCTATGTTTATTTTTCAAGTAAGCTATTCCCCGGCAAAAAGGAAAATATACCCCACTGGGATCAAATAAAAGTTTTCATGTAAAAAGCCTTGCTTATCAACGTATTCCACTGAGTTAGCCTTGATAAAAAAGCAGACAAAGCCAAGAATCATCAAGAATCCACCGATTAAAACCGTAATCATGTTGTACTTTGCCTTGCGATTTTCATCTGTATCTTTAATTAATTTTTGTGTCATCTTATTCATATTATCGTCTCCCCAAATTAACTGATCTAGTGAGACGTGAAAGACATAGTTGATCTCAATCAACATTTCTAAGTCAGGTAAATTGCGGTTGTTTTCCCAGTTGGACACCGCCTGTCTCGTCACATGCAATTTTCTGCAAACTGAGTCTATGACAGATTGTTCCCCTTTCTTAGCTGTTTAATTTGATCACTAAATTTCATTTCTTTCACCTCACAATTAATTTTGGCAGAACAGCATAAACCAACAAGAAAGCACTGCTTGCATTAGCGACAGCAGTGCTTCCCGTTTTATTTTTCGACCCTAGCTTGATAAAAGCCAAAGCTCATTTGACGTAAAGTTTTAATGAAACTATTTTTATCTAATTGTTTACCAGTCGTCAAAGTTTCAAATTCTCCATCTGGATCTTTCAACTTCTGGTCTGTTCTATGGAAACCATTTCTCTCGTAGAACTTCAGCCGACTAACACGTTGCTTGTAATTTTTCGCCTTCTTAGTTACAGGTTCAATATCAATCACAATTTGCTTATCTGGAAACTCATCTTCCAGCATCGACAAAATCTTAGTACCATATCCATGTCCACGCAACTTTTCACTGACTGCTAAATAAGTCAGGTAGACGGTGTTGTCATTTTCAGCATAATAGGTAATGCCGCAGAACGTGCCATCATCATAAATTGCGTGAAACTTTACATTACGGTGAAGTGACATTGCTAATAGTGAAAACATTGAGAATCTTTCCCAAGCTGGGAATGCCTTCATGTACAACTGCTTAACGTCACGATATGCTTTTGTGCCCCATCGGACGGGCTTAGAATCTAAAATAGTATCCTTCTTTTCTATCTAAAATAAAAAAACATTACATTTTTACATCCATATTTTATCAAAAAAATACGATAACAAGCAAAAAGAACAGATCATAAGATCTATTCTTTTTTATCTATGTTATGTAATTTTCAGTCAAATCAACTTGTACTTCTTAAGCAATTCTTCTACGTAAGTGCCCTTAACTTTCTTGAGCATCCCATTAATTGCCAACTTTTCAGCAACAGGCAAGTCAAGTTACTCAAGCTTCTTTTGATCGTTCAAGTAGTACATAGCGTTCATAAGCATTCTGACATCAAAGGCAGATGCAAATACTTCTGGCACACTACGGTCAATATCAAGCAAGGTGTAAACAGCTTCCATAGCAGTTCTTACTGAGTATTCAGTGGTGAAGACAGTGTCTCTTGGAGTCTCAGCAAAGTTACCAATGAAGGCCAAGTTCTTTGAGTGATCTGGCACAACCTTTGGTCTGTCACCTAATGCTCTAGGCATGAAGTATGAAGTGATGTAAGGCATATGTACTGGAATAGTTGTAGCAGCTGCAGCCATTTCTGGGATCTTTTCTTCAGGAACACCCATGTGGTAAAGCCATTCTTCACACATTTCCATACCGTTACATTCAGGCATCGTCTTGCCAACGTAGTTACCCTTGGTGTCTGAGAATAAACCATAAAGCCATACAATTAATTCATTTAGCTTTTGTGCCTTAAAGTGTGGCTGACGACTGATTGAGTAGCCAAGAAGCCAGTTGAGTCTTTAATGGTAGTTGGACCACTAGTTACGATTGAGCCACTGCGTGGATCCTTCTTGTTAACTGCTTCAATGTATGGAACAATGTCATTGTTCTTGATGGTAATTGTAGCTGACATTCTCCAGTTAGCCTTTGGAATATCCTTGCAGAAGACATCTGGGTGACCGAAGCTCTCATCTTGAGCAGCCAAACCTGAACCGACAATATATGCTGATTTTTGATCAACGTCTTTTGGCTTACTTGCGTTTACAAAAGCTTCATAATTACCATTGCCATAATGCATAAATCTCAATTGCTGAGATTACGCGTAAAGCCAACGTTTCGCGGACTTCTTTTTACCGCAATTATGAAAACAAAGATTCAGTAATGAAAAAATTTTTAGCTAATCAATATCAAAAATTTACTGATGATATTACTGAACATAAATTAAAGTCATTATCTGAGCAACTAGTAGTTTATCTCACCTTTTTCCAAAAGAATCCGGAAATTATGAAAACATTGCTTGAAGCCGGCTTTGAAGGCGGCTTGCTTAACTTGCAAACCCGGTATTTGAAAAAGTTGCTTAAAGTTTATCACCCAGATTTACATTTGACTGATTATGCTATTGCCTACCAGTCAGGTGGCATTTATATGCTTTTAGTTTGGTGGGTAAAGCAAGGCTATAGAACGTCACTAGCTGAATTGGTAGATTATATCGAAAAACACATTATGCTTTAGTGATCATGTTTAGGCAAATTTGTCTCTTTCTTAGCTTGTGCAATATTATGTTCATTCAATTGCAGAATTTTAATTCTCTTTAATAGAGTCTTTTCTGCATATTTACCAATTAGGTCTTCAAAAGGCTGTGATTTCTTTTCACGACGCCTGGTTGCAAGAACATCCATGTATTTTTCTAGATTTCTCATCAGGAAAAACGTTGATTACCCTCAGTAAGAGCTAAATTCATTAGTAGTCTAGCTGTACGACCATTACTATCTCTAAATGGGCGAATGGAAACAAACTTCAAATGCAAATCTGCCGCATATTGCACTGGATGCAGGCGATCACGATTTTCATTAGCCCAATCAGGATGCGTTTTAGCAATAGACAAGCGGTTCAGGTCTCTGATTATACTTTGATTCAGCGGTTGTTTTCTTGAAGCAAGATCCATCATGTAATCATACGCTTCATTTAAATCAATAGCGGCAAGCACATCTTTTACCGACTCACCATGAACCGTCATCCCTTTATTCAAAATAGAGGCTGTCTCATATTTGTTCAAAGTACTACCTTCAATGGCATTTGATGATCAAACATATTCAATTCTAGTGTCTTGTTCTAATGCCCTAACTTGTTCTTTATCAAGTGGACGATAGCTATTCATTTTATTAAGTAAATTAGTTAATTCATTTGTGTCCATGGTTTCACCTCAATTTCATTCTTTAATATTATACCGATATTTATAAAAATATACTGAAAAAGCTAATCCCAATCGGAATTAGCTTTTTCATTTACTATTGAAGTTTTTTCTGTTTTTTACCGAAGTTGAAGTAGAAGTTCAAAGCAAGTGCAATGACCAGCAAAATCACTGATACTAACATGATTTCTTTAATACCTGAATGGAAAATATCTCTCATCGTTGGCACTAAATTCTGTGGCAATAATCTTGCACTCTTAGCATCACTCAACTTATTCATCATTGTCATCGTAATGCCAGGATGGCTGCTTACACCACTAGCCAAGTTCAAGTTCATGATTACGCCGTACACAGCGGCCATCACGGTTTGAGCCAAAATTCTAATCAAATATGAAGTTGAAGTAGCCGTAGCCATATTCTTAAGACCGGCATCAATTTGTACCTTCAATTGTAACGCAACGAAGATAAAACCAACCCCGATACCTGAAAAGGTACCGATGACAGCTAAAAGTTGAACCGGCGTGTGCAAGTTTGCAAAGAACAAGCCAGCTGAGGAGATAAGCATTGCAACGATACCGATGAAGACCAGCTTAAAAGTGGTCAAGTGATCTTGAATTGCGGCCACACTTTGAGAAGCAATGATTTCCACAATTGAGTTTGGAATCAAGGTCATCCCACCAAGAAGTGCTGAAAGTCCGAGCAGTGCCTGTGCCCACATTGGCAAGTAAGTGTTAACGGCAATGAATGCACCCCAAGTGAAGGCAAACAAAAGAAAGTCGCCGTCTAGATCTTTATTCTTAAACAAAGATACCGGAATAATTGGGTTTTGTGCATGATTTTCACGCATAAAGAACAAGACAATAAATACCAAGCTGACGATGATCAAACCAATGACGATCCAGTTGGCAGTCAAACCGACTAATTGAACGCCCATCAAGAATAGAAGCAATCCAATTACTAATAAACTTGCACCAGGAATATCGAAGACTGGTGTTTGCTTTGGCGTAACTGGCTTGTAGTAGATTAAGCAGATCAAAAATGCGATCAAACCAATTGGAATGTTGATGTAGAAGACCCAGTGCCATGAGAAGGCATCGATTAGCCATCCACCAATAAGTGGTCCTAAGATTGCTGCACCATTCCAGCTGGCGGTCAAATAGCCAAGGACCTTGGTTCTAGTCTTGATGTTTTTAAAGACGTAACCAGCAATGATATAAGGCAGTGAACCCATACCGCCGGCACCAACACCCATGATAAATCTAGAACATAGGAAGAAAATAATGTTTGGTGCCATACCTTGCAAAGCAGAACCGATGACAAACAATGCTAGTGAAATTTCAAAAGCACGTTTGTTGGTGATCTTCTCTCCTACCTTAGTCCAAATTGGAATGGAAATTGACATCCCCAGCAAAAAGATAGCGACAATCCAACCCATGAATTGGATTCCGTGCAGGGATGCAACAATCGCAGGAATCGCCGTGTTAATAATCGTACCATCCAGGCCTGACATCACATTACCTAGCATCAACGCGATGATAACCATCGTAACTTGTTTCTTATTCATCAAAACTCCTCTCAACTTCAAAATAAAAACGCTAGATAATAACAATCTAACGTTTTTGGGTAAAAAAATATGGAGGATACAGGGCTCGAACCTGTGACCTCCTGCTTGTAAGGCAGATGCTCTCCCAGCTGAGCTAATCCTCCATTATGGGGCGGAATGTGGGATTCGAACCCACGCATGCTGGATCCACAAACCAGTGTGTTAACCCCTTCACCAATTCCGCCATATTACGGTCCATGTGGGATTTGAACCCACGATCTCCTCCGTGACAGGGAGGCGAGATAAACCACTGCTCCAATGGACCAATCAAAGGAGGATGTGGGATTTGAACCCACGCGCGGCAGAACCGCCTAACGGTTTCAAAACCGTCCCCTTAAGCCACTTGGGTAATCCTCCATAGCCGAACAGATACTATTATACTAGAGTGAGAAAAAAGCGCAAGTGTTTTTTGCAAAAAAATACAGATATTACAATTTAAGCAATATCTGCAATCTTTTTAGTCATGTAAATTCTTTTGGTAAAGCAAGTACTTGTACTCTTTGCCAGCAATTTCAACGAATCTTTCAGTTGCAATGTTGCGCCAACCAAAGTGTTCGTAGAATTCTTGAGCTTTCTTATTACCGTCAAGGCACCATAAGTAGATCTTACCGTAGCCCATCTTCTTCAATTCGTTTTCTGCAGCGCTAAGCAAAGTCTTTCCGACATTATAGCCTTGAAAGTCTGGTTCAACGTACAAAGCCATTAATTCGCCACACCCAAGCATTCTGGTATCGCGCGGACGACCATAGCTGACAGCAGCGCAAACAACATTTTTATCATCTTCGAAAATTAAATTGTGACGGCCACTCTCATTAAGTCTTTTAACCCAGGCATTTTCTGGAATATTGTCTAAAAATTCATCAGGCAAAATTCCCTTATATGTGTCTTGCCAACATTTTTGAAAAAGTTTACTAGTTTGTTTTGCTTCGTCTTCAGAAATTAGCGGTTTAATAATCATTTTTTCTTTTTACTTCTTTGTCAAAACAGTCACGGCTTCAACATGTGGAGTCTGTGGGAACATATCAACAGGATCGATGCGATCAAATTCATAACCTTGTTCTTGGAACAGCTGCAAATCACGTACCATAGTTGCAGGGTTACATGAAATATAAACAACCTTTTCAGGACCAGTCTTCACAGTCGCATCAATAAATTCAGGGGTTAAGCCTTTTCTAGGTGGGTCAACGAAAACTACATCAGTTTTAAGACCTTGCTTAGCCCAACGTGGCATAACCTCTTCGGCCTTACCCAAATAGTACTTAGCGTTGTCAATGCCGTTCAACTTGGCGTTATCCTTGGCATCTTTAATTGCATCCCGTACAACTTCGATTCCGCGCACACCCTTAACATGCTTAGCCACACTTAAACCGATTGTACCGATACCTGAATAAGCATCAATCACAACATCACTTGGCTTCAAATCAGCCTTTTTAATTGCCAAATCGTACAAACGTGGTGTTTGCAATGAGTTAATTTGGAAGAAACTTTGTGGTGAAATTCTAAACTTCAAGTCGCCGATCTTATCAGTAATTTGATCATTACCAAAGACAACGTAATCTTTTTTACCCAAAATTACATTAGTCTTCTTAGGGTTGTGGTTCAAAATCAAGCCAGAAACGCCATGAATTTGACTAATTTTAGCCGCAACACCTAAAAGTTGTGGGAAATCTTTGTGTAGGCAAACCAAAATTACCATGATTTCGCCGGTTGCTTTACTTCTACGCACATCAAGATAACGTACCTCACCTTTATGATTGATTTCATCATATGCAGGCACTCTATATTTACGTAAAATATCGCGAACAGCAACCAAAACGCGATCAATTTCAGGATCAGTAGTAAAGAAATTAGTAAGTGGCACTAAGTCGTGTGAGTGACGTCTGAAAAAGCCGATTTCAAGCTGACCATTAATTTCACGTACTGGCACTTGTGCCTTATTACGATAACCAGTTTGTTCAGGACTTGGCAGTGTCTCGCCTACCTCAACATCATCTAAGTGCGCCTTTTTAAGTAAGTTAACTACTTGATTACGTTTGAATTCAAGTTGCTTATCATATTTGATATGTGCTAAAGATGCCAAACCGGTTTGAACCCATTGATTGAGCTTGATCTTTACTCGATCTGGACTCTCCTTCTTAATTTTTTCGATCTTGGCAAAAGCAAAGTTCTTCTTAACCTTCAAAATTTTGGCACTAACGATTTCGCCTGGAAGAGCGTTAGTAACAAAGATTGTCAGTCCTTCATCATGAGCAACCCCCATTGCTTCATATGAAAGGTCGGTAATCTCTAAGTCGACAATTTGGTTTTTCTTCATGTATCTTCAACCTTTTTAATAAATCAATTCGTTACTATTATAATACTTGACCAGTTTTGTGTCTTGAAAATTATTTTTCATGAAAAGTATTGACATGCTTTTTTAATATTGCTATCATAATTCCAACAATTAACGAAAAAGTAGCTGCTTCGTTCAGCGGTCAGAGAACTGGTGGTGGGTGCAAACCAGACAGGCGAAGTCAGACGAAATACATCGTGGTTATATTGCTCGGAAATATTCAGAACCGTTACCATCTGATAGAGATTCAAGTACTTAAACTTGAAAGAGTGGGTGGTACCACGGCTATCGTCGTCCCGTTGACTTAGGTCAGCGGGACTTTTTTTATTTGGAGGAATAGAAATATGGAAAAAAAGAAGGTATCCCTTACAGAATCAATTATCATTCTGATAGTTTTACTAGCTATCTTAGGAATCTCCGTAATTAAATTCGGTTTATCCCCAGAAGTTCCAGTTTTATTTACTATACTTTTACTTACATTTTGGGCAAGACTTCGCGGCTTTACCTGGCAGGATGTTCAAAATGGTATCAAAGAAGGTATCGGCGTTGCGATCATCCCAATCTTCATCTTCATGTTGATTGGTGCCTTGATCGGTGTTTGGATCAAAGCCGGAATCATCCCTTCCATTATGGTTCTTGGCTTTAACATGATCAGTGGCAGTTTCTTCGTACCATCTGTCTTTCTTGTTTGTTCTATTGTTGGTATCGCAATTGGTAGTGGTTTTACTACCATCTCAACCG
Organism: Lactobacillus kitasatonis DSM 16761 = JCM 1039; assembly: GCF_000615285.1. Classification (GTDB taxonomy): domain Bacteria; phylum Bacillota; class Bacilli; order Lactobacillales; family Lactobacillaceae; genus Lactobacillus; species Lactobacillus kitasatonis. The sequence continues at coordinate 37,903 of NZ_BALU01000015.1, forward strand.
TTGGTATTGCCTTATTCGGTATTGGTTCAAGTATGGGTGCCAATCCTGCTTTAGTTGCCGGTGCAATCATCTCTGGTGCGGTATTCGGTGATAAGATGTCTCCATTATCTGACTCAACCAACTTGTCATCCGCCGTCGCCGAAAGTGAACTTTTCGCTCACATTAAAAACATTATGTGGTCAACTATTCCTTCATTTGTAGTATCACTTGTTCTTTTCTGGATTCTCGGTAACGGTGGTCACATGGACCAACCAAGATTGAACGTACCTCTCAAGTTTTGCAAAACAACTTCACCATTTCTTGGTGGGCACTTTTACCAATCGTCATTATGTTAATTTGTGCTTGGCGTAAGATCCCTGCAATTCCTACTTTGTTCATAAATATTGCTGTTACTGTAATCATGATCTTTATTCAAAGCCCTCATGAATCACCACAATCATTGAACAACTTGATTATGAATGGTTTTGTTGCTAAAACTAGCGATGCTTCAGTTAACGCATTGCTTACCCGTGGTGGTATTTCCAGCATGATGGCTACTGTAGCTTTAATTATCTCAACCTTGTCGCTTGGTGGGATGCTTATGAAGTTCAACATCGTTCAAAGTGCGATGGAACCACTTGTTAAGCACTTAACTAAGCCAGGTCGTTTAATTACCGTTACTATTCTTTCAGGTATTTGTATCAACCTCTTCATTGGTGAACAATACTTATCAGTAATTTTGCCAGGCCGTGCTTTCAAGCCAGCCTTTGATAAAATCGGTCTTTCACCATTAGCACTTAGTCGTGTCCTTGAAGATGGTGGTAGTGTTATCAACTACTTAATCCCTTGGGGTGTTGCCGGTTCCTTTGCCGCATCAGCATTGGGTGTACCCGTGCTTCAATTCTTGCCATTCGTCTTCTTCAGTTTGTTATCACCTGTCTTCTCAATCTTGAGTGGTGTTACAGGTATCGGCTTAAAATGGGCTAAGAAAGACAAATAATTGAATATAACTACATATTAAAAAGGTCTGCAATTAATTTTGCAGGCCTTTTAATTATTCATATCATACATCCGAATTTGTGCTTTCTTATATTCTTTCGAATTGCGATAATCATCATACAAAATATCTGTCACAGTCACCTGATTATTTTGCTCTTCAAAACCAATCTTTTGCTTTAATTCTGAATTATCCTTTCGGCTCTCCGAGCTACTTCTGCTTAATCTTAAATCGTCTAATTCTCTATCAATAAAGGTTTTCTGCGAACCGGTTAAAATATCATATTTCTTTTTAGCATTTTCTGTAAAAAATAATTCTTTCACTTCGTCAGATGCATAACTTTTATCAGGATGATCGCTACGTTCGCCACGGACCTCGCTATCAGTATATCTTTTTTCCATAAAATCACTTCCTGTTTTCACAATAACAGGATAATAAAAGAAAGTGTTAAATATTTGCCTAAAGCTGCTAAAAATTTATACTTTTTCAATAAATACGTTAAAATAGATGAGATAATTAATTAATAAATAGAAAGAGTGACATATAAATATGGACAATATGAACTTTTCAAGTCCTGAACGTCGTCAAGTACACGATGTCTCAGAAGTTAATGGTTTTCTTTCCAAGATGTATGGCTACATGGGCTTAGCTGTTCTTGTATCAGCTATCGCTACATTCTTAACCATGACTGTATTTAGAGCAGCTGTGATGCAAATGCCAACTGCATTGATGTGGATTATTCTTATCATCCATTTGGTTTATCAATGGGTATCAGCTTTAAGGCTACAAGAAATCCAACTGCTGGTTTTGTAATGTTGATGATTCTGGCCATTATCTACGGTTTTGAATTCGCACTTCTAGCTGGTTTCTACACGGGTGCTCAAATCGGTACAGCATTCCTTTCATCAGCTGCCGTCTTCGGTTCAATGGCCATCTTCGGGACATTCACTAAGAGAGACTTAAACAATGTTGGTTCCTACATGGGCGCAGCTTTAATCGGTTTGCTTGTTGCAATGCTTGTTAACATGTTCTTGCGTAACTCAGTTGCTACATTCGTATTCTCAATTATCGGTGTTGTAATCTTCACTGGTTTGACTGCTTACGATGCACAAAAGATGAAGAGCATTTACAACAACTACGGTAGCCAAGTTTCAACTAACGGTCTTGCTGTATTAGGTGCTTTACAACTCTACTTAGACTTCATCAACATCTTCTTGTTCTTACTTCAAATCTTTGGCATGGGCAACGACCGTAACTAATTTAATTAAGACAAAAAATTCCTGTTGGTACAAAAACCAACAGGATTTTTTATTACTCTGCCTTCTTATCTTGATCGTAAGCGTCATATAACCGAGTATCTTTTTTAGTCTGTATTTTTCAGA
>NZ_BALU01000014.1 GCF_000615285.1 Lactobacillus kitasatonis DSM 16761 = JCM 1039
TTTTTATTACGCAAAAAAGGCTCATTTTTTTCTGAGAAAATAAAAAAGAAGCAAAAACTTGCTTCTTTTAATCAATTATTAATAATCTATTACATTGAACCCTTGAATACGCCCCATGATTGGTGGAAGTAGTCGTAACCTGAGTAAATAGTAAAGATCAATGCTAAGTAAATTAAGATAGTACCAATGTACCAGAAGTTACCAATCAACAAGAAAATGATTGAAAGCATTTGGCAAGTGGTCTTAATCTTACCTGGCATCTTAGCTGCCAAAACTTGGCCTTTGTTTTCTGCCAAGATTAAGCGCAAACCAGTAACTGCTAATTCACGGCAAACGATAATTGCTACAACCCATGCTGGAGCAAGCTTTAAGTCAACTAAGTAAATAAATGCAGTCATAGTTAACATCTTGTCTGCCAATGGATCAGCAAACTTACCAAAATTAGTAACCATGTTACGTGAACGAGCAATATGACCGTCAAACCAGTCGGTTGCTGAAGCAATTGCGAATACGATCGCAGCAATTACTCTACTCCAGTAAACGGTGTAACCTGCAGCTACCGTGTGTGCATCCCCACCAAAAATTATAATTAACATAAATACTGGAATTAAAAAGATTCTAAATACAGTAAGTTTATTAGGTAAATTCATTATTCTTTACTTCTCCTAAGCCTTAATTACCATTGTCTCCGTTGTCGCCACCGCCGTTGTTACCACCAGCGTTACCTTGGGTAGTAGTTGATGATTGCGTAGCAGATGATTGTTGTGTTTGTTTGCTTTGTTCATTAGCTTGACTACTTTGAGTAGTTGATGATTGCGTACGGCTACTTTGAGTTTTAGTTCTGCTAGTAGTGGTTGTTCTACTTTGAGTTTGGCTGCTTTGAGTATTTGAACCACCGTTGTTAGTAGAATTGTTATCGTTTGTGTTGTTTGAATCGTTTTGGGTATTAGAATTGTGTAAAGTTCTCTTAGCCTTACCAATCAACAAAGTAATGGTACGGTATGCATTGTTTGGTGCATAAGGAATCTTCTTGCCACCGATGGTAATTGAAGTACCATTGTCGTTACCTAAAGTTATTACTACTCGTTGTACATTAGATGGGAGAGACACAGTATGCTTTTGCTTAGCGATTAAAGTTGATTGCCAAGTAGTGTTGCCGTCAGTAGATACGCTAGCAGAAATATTTTGAGTTGAGCCTGCACGAACAACTAAACGACGGTTATTCTTCAAACCAGTAACACGGTATTCGTTATCACTGATCTTCTTAACCCTAACTTGACTTACAGCCACCTTCTTAGCTGGCTTCTTTGATGAAGAAGATGATGATTTTTGTGATGAAACAGTTACACCACTATTATCTGCTTCATTTTGTTGACCACCAGATGATAAGCGTGCATATAAGACATATACAACCAAGATTACGATAATAACACCAAGGCCGATCGCAATCCGTGGCAAGTAATTCTTCCACAGATTCTTCTTATTATCAGTAGTCTCACGTACTTCTTCACTCTTATTGTCAATCGAGTTTTCTACGTATTCATCCGGCTTGGATTCAGGAATATCTTCATGATAGTCGCTAAGAAGTTCCTTACCATCTAAGCCAACAACTTGAGCATATTGTCTAATAAATGCTCTAACGTAAAAATCACCTGGAAGCTTATCAAATTCATTGTTTTCAATTGCTTCAAGATATCTGCTTTGAATCTTAGTTGCCTTTTCGATATCTTGAATTGAAAGTCCTTTAGCCTCTCTAGCGCTCTTTAATTTATCTCCGATGTCTGCCATATTTACCTCTTCAAAATTAAGTTTAACAAATTGAGTATACCATAAAAATTCACTTGCAACGTCTTAGTTATAAAAGCCAGCCGCCAGTTACATAAATAGTTTGCCCTGTTAAGTAGCCGCTACGCTTATTTAACAAAGTCGTTACCCAATATGAAATATCATTTGCTTTAGCCCAACGCCCCATAGGAATCTCATCTTGTACTTCCTGAATCGTATCTTCAGAAAAGATGGCATTCATGTTAGTTTTAACGGCACCTGGAGCAATCACGTTAACCGTTAAATTATTAGATGCGACTTCACGAGCATATGCCTGGGCAAAACGCGTTAACCCGCCTTTAGTTGCGCTATAAACAGCCTCAAGCGCGCTGCCTGCGCCGCCATAAACGGATCCTAGATAAACTATCCGACTATAGTCTTGCCGCATTAATTGCGGTTCTAACAGCTTAGTCAGTTTTATCGGTACAGTAAGGTTTACATTGATTAACTTAGTAATGTTATCAAGTGTTTCATCGCCTAAAAAAACGTACTTGGTAATTCCTTGAGCAAAGACAGCTGCATTTACTGGCAAAAGCTTTTCTACAAAGTCTGCCAGCTCAGCATCACTTGATGCAAAATCCAATTTAATTGTAAAAAATCTTGACTAGGATATTTAGCAAATAACTCTTTGCCTAGGTCCAATGCCGTTTGCTCATGTGAATTGTAGTGCAAGTAGAGCGACCAGCCTTCAGCGGCTAAATCTCGGCAAATCTCTTGCCCGATTCCACCGGTTGCACCAAACACAATTGCTCGCTTCATTCAATATCACTCCCTATCAGGATCTAAATAAGCTGAACAAATTGTACTATCTTTCATCAATTGTTTGCATAACTGATTAAATTCGTCAAAGCCCATTACTTGTAGCTTCTTCAAATTCAAATCCAAATTTTCATGATCCAGATTTTCTTCAATCATTTCAATTGCCAAAGATGAAAGATCATTCATTGTCCTAACAGTACGTGCTAACCATTCTTCTTTTTGCAAAGCAAAATTCTTCTCAAGAAAATGATATTCTTCAGAATTCTTGGCTACTGGCTTAGTCAACTCACGCTTTATTTCTTGAATTGCTTTGTCAGCTTGTTGGCTTACACCAAAAATGGTCGTAAAATCGCCCTGTCTAGTGTAATTAACTGAGATTTGAAGCGGATTGGTCAATATTTGTTTATCTCGCATCTCTTCAAACCAAGTTCCCATCACACTTAATTTTGATTCTAACATTATTTCAAGCAGAATTTGAGTCAAATCCAAACTTGATAATACTTTCTTAAAGTTTTCAAAACGAATACCAATTCCGAATGCTCTAGAATTTCCCTTTACAGGCAAAACGATGTCCTTCATTTCACCCACGGGTGCTTCTTTTTGATCTAGTTCTACCTTAGCAGCTTGGAAGTATTTTTCTTGTAATTTTCCAACTTGTCTCAAGATCGTCTTAACTTGGTTATCTGAGAAATCGCCACATGCAATAAACTGCATTTTTGCTGGGACATAATTCTTACTATAAGCATCAGTTAAATTACTTTTATTTACGCTAGCAATTGATTTTTCTGTACCAACTACCTCGACGCCTAAGTTAGAATGACCAAACATCTCAGTCATAATGGCATTATTGAGGCCCCAAATAGGATCGTTTTTATACATTGCCAGCTCTTGCGTAATAATTGGTGCTTCCTTAGCTATGTTTTGCTTGGTGAAATATGGCTGGCCAACTAGTTCAAACAACAGATCAATCATTTTAGGCGTATGGTTAATGCCGCTGCAATAAAACATTGTTTCATTGAACGAAGTAAAGGCATTTACATCTGCACCGATTTCTTCAAATTTATGAGAAATGTCACCATCTTTTTTAGCAAATAATTTATGCTCTAAAAAATGGGCTGAACCGGCAACTTTTTGTGGATCACTGCTACCAAAATCAATAATAATGCCAAAAAAACGTTGATAAAAATGCGGTTTTAAAATCACTTCGGCCTTAAAGCCTGATTTATATTCTCTTTTAATTATCTTAGGTATGATCATTTTAAAATATAGCTTTCATTAAAGAATAGATTTTTAACAAAATCGACTAATTGATGAGACGTTGCTCGTTTAATTGCAGCTGCACGATCAAAATTCGTATACTCAGGAAATAGTGCACTGCGCAGGGCCTGTCCTAACTGCCAGTTTTGTCCATCTAAGCCAATCTTAGTGTTACGCTCAAGCGATTTTTTAGACTTCTTAAACAAACCCTGATCAATCTCTCCATCTGCTATCCGTTGCATTTCATTAAATACGATTCGTTTAGCATCTTCGATTTTAGCCGGATCAAGTCCAGCATTTATCAAAAACAAATTGTTATTAGCAAAACTATTTGCTTCTATATCATAAGCTGCGCCTAGTTCTTCACGAATTTGATTAAATAGCTTTGAAGATTGATCACCAGCTAAATATTGACTTAATAGTAAACCGGCAATTTGACCTTGATACGTAATTTTTTGCTTAAAACCAAAACCCATTAATAATTGTGCTTGAGCATTATCTTGCTCTTCCGTCTTTTCAAGTGGATTATTTTCTGCCGGAATAGTTAAATCGTCTACCTCAAATTGTTTGATAATGCCGGCACCTCTAAAGTATTGGTTAACCAATTTGGTTAATTGATTATTGTCGCGGGCCATGCCTAGTACTGCCATGGGCACGTCGCGCAAGCTGCTAACAAAATTGTTCATTTCGTCTAAGCCAGCATCTTTGATTTCTTGAATTGGCCCCATAAAGTTTTCCGCATAATCAGGGTGATCTCGATACCATAATTTAAAGAAACGATCGATGGCATAATTAGCTGGCTGTTCCATTAGTTCATTATAATCTTCCTCCAGCTGGCGCTTTGCATAAGCAAGTAAATTTTGATCATATGAAGGCGACTTAATGATTTGACTAAGCGTCTCAATTATTTCATCATATGTATAATTTGGATCAAGAATTTCAGCTGGTTCTACAAAATTAGCATAATAAGTAAGAATGATCTCTTTACCAAAAAGCTGTGGTAATACATCAAATTGCAGATCGTACAGCTGGGCCAACTTCTGTTGCTGAGTAGCAATCGTTGGATAAGCCAATGAAGTGTTCATCTGCAAGCGTGCAAGCAAACTAGAAAAGGCAAGATTGTGACTAGTAAGTGGCAAACGCAAAAAACAGCCCACTACGGCTGTTGTAAATTTTTTATTTTTTCTAATTTCAATATTAGTTGTTAGCATTGTTTGAGTTACCTTCATTCTTTACTGGTGGCACCAATACTTGGCGCGGCTTTGATCCTTCTGATGGACCAACGATTCCTTTGGCTTCCATCTCATCAACGATTCTAGCCGCACGGTTATAGCCTATTCTAAAGCGTCTTTGCAGCATTGATACACTGGCAGTTTGCTGACGACGAACCAAATCGACAGCTTGATTATAGAACTCATCTTCTGGCTCGTCATTATTGCTACATCATTTGATGTACTCTCACCTTTTTTAGGAATCATTGTTTCATCGTAATCGACTTTTTGCTGTTTCTTAACCCAATCAATCACGCGTTCAACTTCATCACTAGCAATATAAGCTCCTTGAACACGTTCAGGTTTTGAAGCACCAATTGGCATATAAAGCATATCACCACGACCCAGTAGTTTCTCCGCACCAGTTTGATCCAAAATAGTTCTTGAATCTACACCACTAGAAACGGCAAATGAAATACGTGATGGGACGTTGGCCTTAATTAAACCAGTAATAACATCAACACTAGGACGCTGAGTAGCCAAGATCATATGAATCCCGGCAGCACGGGCCATCTGACCTAAACGAACGATTGCTCCTTCAACATCGTGGCCACCCACCATCATCAAATCACTAAGTTCGTCAACCACGACCAAAATATAAGGCAATGGTTTCATAGCTAGCTTAGTTTTATCCTGGTTGTTTTCAGCAACTTTGCGGTTGTACTCATCCATGTTTCTAACGCCGCCAGCAGCGAATAATTTATATCTGCGCTCCATCTCTTTAACGACTTTGCGTAAAGCGTTAGAAGCCAGTTTAGCGTCCGTTACGACTGGAATTAGCAGATGAGGTACGCCATTATAAACCGACAATTCTACCATTTTAGGATCGATTAAAACCAGCTTAACCTCTTCTGGTCTAGCCTTCATCAAAATGCTGGCTAAAATCGTGTTAATCGCTACAGACTTACCTGACCCAGTAGAACCGGCAATCAACAAGTGCGGCATTTTAGTTAAATTAGCTGAAATGATGCTTCCTGTAACATCCTTACCCAAAGGCACGTCCATTGGAACTTTTTTAGCCTTTTTATCTTGATGTTCCATTACATCTTTAAAGGATACTACGGAAGTTGCTCGGTTAGGAACTTCGATACCAATAAAAGGTTTGCCCGGAATAGGCGCTTCAATTCTGATATCTTTAGCTGCTAAAGCAAGGGCTAAATCATCTGCCAAGTTAACGATTCGACTAACTTTTACACCAACGGCAGGCTGAACTTCATACCGCGTAATTGTTGGTCCTAAAATAGCCTTTTTAATGATAACTTTGACGCCAAAACTCTTAAACGTAGATTGCAAGATCTGCGTATTTTTCTTGATCAAATCACGGTCAGCACTTTGGTCGGTCGACTTAATTGGATCAAGCAAGCTAAGCGGCGGCATTTTATATGCCCTATTAACGGGTTCGTTTGTCTTGAGCTCCCCATGATCTACCTGGTCTAATTCTTGCGCTAATTTTTTATCTTCATCGGCAAATGAATGAGATTTAGGCAAATCCTTTTCAGACTCACCGTGTTGAGGGGCAATTTGAATCTGCGGTTCTTGCTCTGGTTCGGGTTCAGGAGCAACATCTTGTACAGCTGGCGTAGTATCTTCCGTGCTCTCCTTTTCATCGTCATCATCAGGATCAAAATCGGCTACGTCAGGAAAGATTGGCTTATCTGGATCGGCGGGCTCATCTTCTTTTTTAGCTAAATGCGCCTGCTTTCTCTTTTCAATGGCATCCCCATACTTATCCTTTAGCTTTGCCCCCACTTCTTTATTTCTTTGAATAAAGAGTTGGCTGATCGACTGGAATTTCTCAATAATTGTTCTAAACTTCACGTCAAAGAACATGAGAACACCGATTGGCAAAAGCAAAACGGCAAAGACATTGATACCAATTTGTCCAAGCAATGGATAAAAGATCTGATACCCTAATGCTCCAATAAAGCCGCCACCAACGCTCTCTGTTACGCCAGCTCGGCCAAATTCCGCAGACATTGCATGCCAAAATGAATTCAGAAAGCCACTATTGACTAATTCATGCTCAAAATACAAATTACTTTGTAATAGCAAGACACCAACAAAAGTTAGGCTCAAACCAACAGAACGCTTAACGGTCAAATGAATTGGCTGATTATAAATCAAATTTACCAAACCAAATAATGCCAACAGACCACTAGCAAATAGATATGAGTCGCCAAAAAGCATTCGAATTACGTTAGCAATTTGCTTGCCTAAAATGCCGAACCTCATAAACGCCAAAACTGATACTAAAATTAGTACCAGTCCTACAATGCTCCAATTTAAGCTCTGCTTTTTAGCCTTGCTTTTATTATATTTTCTTTTTGTTTTTGTCTTTCTCTTTTTCCTTTTTACAGGCATGTACTCACCCTAATTAGTGACTAAAAGTTGGCCTTGAAGTTCAAGTTGACAGGTTTATCAAATGTAACTTGCGTAACTTCGTAAGTCAAAGTTTCAATATATTCAACTAATGGTCTACTAAGCAACTGCCAGTCAGCATTACTAATATCGGAACCATCACCATGGTAGTCCTTCAGTTGAACAATTTGGTGAATTGCACCGCTTACTTCAAATTCAACTGGCTCAGGAATTACATCAAAGAAAACAGCAACGTCGTAGTAACTACCGTTTTCTTCTGAGTGTTCATCATCACCACTAACGTCCAACTTTCTGATTCCTGGGTTAACTTCACTTTTAGCTTTAGCATTTTCATCAGTTAAATCATAGTGGAATGATTGTACTGTGACAGGTGTTTGTTTTTCAAAATCCATTATTTATTTTCTCCTAAATTACGTTCATATCTTTCTGGACGATCATAGTCATCCTTTAACTTATCATTTTCGTAGTGGTGGGTTATTTCCATGTTTGGAAAACCTTGTTGGCGTAATGCTTCAAGTAAAACCATTGCCACTGAATTAGACAAGTTATAGCAACGAATATTGTCAGACATTGGAATTCTTAAATTGCGATCATAATATTCACGCATAAATGTTTCAGGTAGACCAGTAGTTTCCTTACCAAAGACAAAGTAATAATTCTTGTTTTTATCAGTGTAATCTACTTCTGAATAATTCTTTGATGAAAACTTTGAAATAAGATACATTTCATCGTCTGAACCTAATGTCTTCAAAAATGCATTTAAATCATCATGCATATGAACTTCAACTTTATCCCAATAGTCCAAACCAGCACGCTTCATTTTTTTATTATCAATTTGAAAGCCTAATGGTTCAATCAAATCTAAAACAGTATTTGTACCAGCACAGGTACGTGCAATGTTACCAGTATTGGCTGGCATCAATGGTTCATATAAAACTACGTGATTTGTCATTCAAAAGCTCCTTAATTAAAAAAAGCGTAGCTTTTAAGCCACGCTTTAAAACTATTTAGCAGTATCTTTCGTTGTTTTATCTGCATCCCCCGTGGTTAAAGAAGCAGCATCCGTTTCGCTAAAAATTTCAGATTCTCTTCGATAGTAATTGTACACGCGAGACACAATAATCTTCAAGACTGCATAAATTGGAATTCCAAAGATTACACCCCAAAGTCCCCAAACGGAACTGGCACCAATCAAAAGTAAAATTGTAGTAACGGGATGCATCGCCATTTTGCTACCCATAATCAATGGACTCAAAACTCTTGTTTCAATTGTTTGCTCTATGATAAACACAACTAAAACCTTAATCAGCATTGAACCAGAAGTCATAATCGCAATTACGATTACAGGTACCAAAGCAATTGGAGTACCAAAATATGGAATCACATTCAAAGATCCAGCTAAGACCGCCAGGGCCGCACCATAAGGCAAGCCAACAAGCGAATAACCAATCGCAAACATTACTCCAACCCAAAAGGCAATAGTAATTTGACCACGAATATACGAAGCTAACGCATAGTTAATGTCATAAAGCAATTTGCTAAAACTAGGTTGCCACTTTTCAGGTGCAAATTTTGTAATGTATGGACGAAGTTGATGACCGTCTTTTAACATGAAGAACAAAATAAACGGTGCAGTAATCAAAGTCATTACGATCATCGTAATGATGCTTACAGCAGAAGATATATTACCTAAAGTAGCATTAATAGTACTTTGACCAGACTTAAACAAAGTCTTCTGCGTATTATCAATCATGTTGTTAAGGCTGCCCTTTACTGAATGCAAGCGCGGATCTCTTAAAGCCTTCTGCGTTGCACTAACAGCATCATTCCAAATATGAGGCCAATTTCTAACCAAAGAATTAATCTGATTTTGAACGATTGGCACCAAAATATTGATAATCCAAATTAAGGCAACGATTACGAACAAGAATAAAAAAACAATTGTTAATACTCTTGGCACTTTAAATTTCTTCTCCAGCCAGTCAACTAAAGGGTTCATAACATAGTACTGAATAATTGCTAGCAATAATGGTGGCAAAACTGCACTAAAGAAAACCCAAGCTGGATTTAAGACAAATGATATCTTATTGAAAACCCAGATAATTAAAAAGGACAATAAGATGTTGACTAAAACAATACTAAAACGATTATTTAAAAACCACTTTTTAAATACTGTTTCGCCCTTATGTTTTTGTGTATAATCCATCTACCTGTCCTAATTATTAAATGTGCTCGTAAACAATATCATCGTCTACCTTAAAGTTAGGCATTGGTTGAGCTACATCTGGATCAAAGTAAACAGCGTTAGCTAAAGGTGCCTTTGATACTGGACGGTTGAAGAATAAAGTAGCGTGCCCCAAGGCCTTCATGTTGCTTTCAACCATTGGACCTACATAGTTTGCTACATAAGTTTGACCGTCAACAGTAATGGTGTCGCCTTTCTTGAAGACAAAGCCACTAACTGGGGTGCTTTCGTCGAACTTTTGGATAACTGAAACATCTTCAAGTTCCTTGTTAGCACCCTCACCGAATAAAATTACCATGCCATCTTTGCTATCGACAGCTTTTTTACCAATTTTCTTAATAGTTGAAATCCATTTCATAATAATTATCTCCTTAAAAATAATTTTAGCATAAGAAAAGCTGCTTAAAAACTTAAGCAGCTTAAAAATCATTGATTATTTTAATTATTTTGCTTATGATACATTAACCATTTTCTTGCTTCATCAAGAAGTACTAATGGGATTGGCAATAAGAACAAGAATAGCCAATCTGAAGCGAATAATGGCGTAGTGTTAAATAATTGACGAATACCTGGTGTTACTGTCAAAACAAAGAACAAGCAGATTTCAAAGACAATACCGTACCAGATATTCTTGTTACTAAACAAGCCCTTCTTGAAAATAGAAGTCTTATTGGTACGACAGTTCAAAACGTTGGCAATCTGAGTAAAGACAATCGCACCCAAAACCATGGTAGTGGCACGCATGTAAACTGAACCACTTGCATCTAAACCTTTAGCTGGCCAACCATTTTGCCAGTTAACAAAGAAGTATGCCCCACTTGAAATTAAACTAGATAACAAACCATACCAGCAGAAGGCTTTAATCATAACGCCTTTGTTTAACAAGTGCTCACTACGTTTACGTGGTGGCTGATTCATAATATCTGGATCAGCTGCTTCAGCACCCAATCCCAATGCAGGTAACATATCAGTACCTAAGTCAACGGTCAAAATTTGCATAACCGTCATTGGCAAAGGAATAAGACCACCTGAGAATAAGAACAATACTGAAGGAATAGCTTCCGGAACGTTTGAAGTCAAAATGTAAGTTAAGAACTTACGAATGTTGCTGTAAACGGCACGTCCTTCTTCAATAGCAGCGACGATTGAGGCAAAGTTATCATCTGTCAAAATCATATTAGCTGCTTCCTTAGCAACATCTGTACCAGTTTGTCCCATTGCAATACCAATATCGGCTTGTTTTAAAGCCGGGGCATCATTAACACCGTCACCAGTTGAAGCAACAACTTCACCATTTGCTTGACAGTTCTTAACGATCCGATACTTTTGTTCAGGTGCAACACGAGCAAAAATTACTTCGCCCTTCAAGGCTTTACGTAATTCATCATCACTCATCTTTTCGAGTTCATTACCTGAAATTACGCGAGCTTTATCAGAGGTTAAACCAATTTGAACAGCTACTGATTTAGCAGTCAACTTAGAGTCACCAGTTACCATGATGATTCTAATTTTAGCTTGGTGACAACGTTTAACGGCGTCGTAAATTTCTGGACGAGGTGGGTCACTCATTGTAGTCAAACCAACAAAGATTAAATGACTTTCTGCCTCATCAATTAGCATCTTGTTAATATCTACATCACGATCAATTACACGATAAGCTAATGCCATACTACGCAAGCCACGTGAAGCATATTCGGCATTTGCTTTTTTAGCACGAAGACGATCATCATCGGTCATTTTATGAACCTTACCATCAACCTGAATACGATCACATTGCTTAATCGTGTCACTAAATGACCCCTTAGTGAAAATAATGTATTGTGTATCATTCCAACGGTGAATCGTTGACATTCTCTTACGATCAGAATCAAATGGCAATTCACGCAAACGTGGGTATTTAACCAAAACTTTTTGCTTATCAAAACCAGCCTTTTCAGCCATGATGATCAATGATGCTTCTGTTGGTGTACCCAAGATCTTAGGCTTACCGCCATCCTTAGCTGGTTCAACAGACGTATCATTGTCCAAGGCAGCAATTTGAACTAACTTGTGCAAGTCTGGATTTTCTTCATACCACAGTTGCTTTTTGTTTAATTCAATTTGACCATTGTTAACATAGCCGTTACCTGTTACTTGGTATTCATTGCTTGGAGTCCAAATATAGTGAATGGTCATTTGATTTTGAGTCAACGTACCAGTTTTATCTGAACAAATAACTGTCGTTTCACCCAAAGTTTCTACGGAATTTAATTCCTTAACCAAAGCATGTTTTTTGGCCATCCGTCTTACACCTTGAGCCAAACTCAAAGTTACCGTAGGAAGCAAACCTTCTGGAATAAAGGCAACGATCATACCCAATGCAAAGATAAAGGCTTTAGCAAAAGGATATTTAACAAAGAAAATTGCAGCGATTAAGAAGATGACACCAATCGTAATCGCAATAATTGAAATTTGTTTGGTCAAACGATTAAGTTCAGCTGTTAATGGACTGGACGTCGTCGTTTGCTTCTGTGTCAAACTAGCAATTCGACCAAATTCAGTATTCATACCAGTCGCAAAGGCAATTGCCCGTGCAGTACCGGCACCAACGGTAGTACCTGAATAAACCAGGTTACTTTCTGCATAACTACCTTCACCAGGATCATATTTAGTTGTCTTAGATTCTGGTACTGATTCACCATTCAATGCACTTTGATCAACTTGCATTGAACTAGCTGAAATAATTCTGGCATCTGCTGGAATAGAATTACCTGCTTGTAGAACAAACACGTCTCCTGGAACCAGCTTTTTACTATCAATCTGCACTTTTTTACCGCCACGGATTACATCAACGTACGTCGGCAACATATTATTCAGTGCATCTGTGGCTTTTTTAGCGGCACGTTCCTGCCAGAAACTAAACAAACCATTGATAATATTAACCAGCCAAATAGCAATTCCTAGTTCAACAGTACCTGAAACTATTGCAATGAATCCGGAAATCCAAAGCAAAATTGCCATTGTACTAATAAAGTTTTTAAAAAATGTTTTCCATTCAGATTCTGCAGCGGCCTTTTTAATAGTATTTTCGCCATACTTATTCAGTCGCTTTTCAGCTTCTTCTGGCGTCAAGCCATCGGCAGAGGAATGTAGATTGTCAAAAACGTCTTTAATATCAGTTTGAGCATATAGTTCACGGATCTTTTTTTTGTCCATTCTACATACGCCTCCTTAAAAATTATTCGCTTATACTTATAGGTCTAACTGTATCACTTTTTATGCAAAATAGTCATAATCAGCCCCCCTTTTCCCATGGTATACTTGTTTTAGTTAATATTTTTTATATCTAAAATGGAGGCCACATATATGAAGGTTTTAATCGGCGGATATACTAAAAAAACTTCAAAAGGAATTTACGAATTACCTTTTACTGGTGAAAATAGCGATGCTCGTTTAGGCAAGGCTGAAAATATTGTCAGTGTTGGCGGCCCTACTTACTTCCAAAAAGATGGCGATTTAATTTTTGCAATTAACAATGCCGGCGATAAAGGTGGTATTAGTGTCTTTAAAGTAAACAAAAGTGGCTCAAACGAAGTTGATCGCTACTTAACACCTGGTTCTTCCCCAGCTTACGTAGGCATTAACCGCGATAAGAAATGGCTTTACACTGCTAACTACCACACCGCAGTCTTATCAGTATTTCGTTATAATGACAGCGGCAAGCTTGATTTAATCACTACCACAACTCACAAGCCAGAAAGCTTAGGTCCTCGTCCAGAACAAGCAGACGGTCCTCACCCACACTTCTTCGACGAAACTCCTGCTGGCAACTTAGTATGCTGCGATTTGGGTAACGATACTGTTGATTTTTATCGTCTTGAAGACAACGAATTAAAGCACCTAGCACAATACAAGAACAAAGCAGGTTTTGGTGATCGGCACATTGTCTTTTCTAAAGACGGCAACTACTTCTACGTTGTTGGTGAACTTTCCAGCAAGATTAACGTAGTCAAGTTCAGCGAAGACACCTGGGACTTTGAAGATATTGCTACCTACAAGACTATTCCAGACGACTTCACTGAACACAACGGTGCTGCTGCCGTTTACATTAGCAACGATGGCAAATACATCTACGTTTCTAACCGTGGTCACAATTCAATCGCTGTCTTCAAAGTAAACGATGATCATACTTTAAGCTTAGTTCAACGCGTTTCTACTTTCGGTGACTTCCCACGTGACTTTAACTGGGATGAAAGTGAAAAATACCTTGTAGCCGCAAACCAAAATTCTGATAACGCAACTCTCTACTTGAGAAATGCTGGTACTGGAACTTTAACACCTATTCAAAAAGATATCGAAGTGCCTGAAGGTACCCGCGTTTTATTCACTAAATAATTTTTTCAAGCTATGGCAAAAAGGTCATAGCTTTTTTATTGTCAAAAATTAAAGTAGAATAAAGTTAAAGACTATGTATAGAAGGTGACGAAGTGAAACAAAAAATTATTCGTATTAGTTTATTTATTTTAGGCAGCATATTAGGTTTGCTTCTCTTATACAAACTGTACTTAAGCTACCTACCCGAATTAAGATTATTAACTAACTTTGATCACAATAATGAAGAATTACTAGTAAAAATGGTCCGTAGTCACGGAATCGAAGATCTAGCTTTTCTATTTGTTTTAAATGCTATTTGTGTAGCCATCCCGGGTTTATCAAACGGTATTTTCTGTGTATTAAACGGTATTTTGTACGGACCGGCATTTGGCTTTATTATTAATTGGATCAGTGATATCTTAGGTCAGATCATTCTGATGGAACTATTGCGGAAATTATATGATCTGAGAAACATCTCGCACAGCAAGATTTATAAATTGCTAACGATGCAAAAATATCCAATGATTGCTTTAACGATTGGTTATCTGATTCCATTTATCCCGAGTGCGACGGTTAGTTATGTCAATGTCATGATTAACAAAAACCAATTCAAGAAGCAAATCATTCCAATTGTCATTGGTGTTGCCCCATTTGCTTATATTTACGCCTACGGTGGCGACTCCATCCTGCACTTAGACAGCAGCCGTATCATCAAGGCCGTGATCATGTTTATCGTCATTGCCTTGATTGCCGCAGTAATTTTATTAATCATGAAAAGTCTTAAAAAGCACGCCAAAAAAGCTTGAGCATCGCTCAAGCTTTTTATTTATGGTTTATTTCAAATTAAATCAAGTTAGCTTCCTTGAGTAATTCTTCAACCCAAGTTCTCTTGATCTTCTTCATCCCGGTCTTCACAGCTAATTTTTCAGGAAGTGGCATGTCTTGATCAACCAACTTCTTCTTGTCTGACATGTAGTACATAGCACGAAAAAGTTGACGAATGTCGTAGATTGAGTCAAATACTTCTGGAACACCACGATCAACGTTAAGAAGTGTGTAGACAGCTTCCATAGCAGTTCTTACTGAGTATTCAGTGGTGAAGACAGTATCTCTGGTTGGTGATTCAGCAAAGTTACCAATGAAGGCAATGTTTACAGAACCATCTGGAATAACAGCTGGACGGTCACCATCATGACGAGGCATGAAGTAACTAGTGATGTATGGCATGTAAACAGGAACAGTGTTCATGTTTTCTTCACTAGCCATTTCACTAATTTGACTTTCTGGAACACCTAAGTGGTACAAAAGTTCTTCTGCAATTTCCTTACCAGTACAGTCAACAACTCTCTTCTTGATGTAGTTACCTTCAGTGTCTGAGTAAAGTGCGTAGATCCAAATAACAATTTGGTTTGGCTTTTGACTCTTGAAGTGTGGTTGACGGTGAATGGTAAAGCTAAGTTCCCAGTTGGAGTCAACGATAGTGATAATACACCAGTGTTAACCTTGCCATCGTACAAACTACGTTTAGTTAAACGTTCAAAGTATGGAGCAAGCTTCTTGTTTTCCAAAGTTGAAGTTGCGGAAACAAACCAGCTACGTTCTGGAATATTTTCACAGAAGACATCTGGGTGACCAAATTCAGGATCTTGTTTGGCCAAGTTTTCCCATAACTTCCAAGAACTACCCTTAGCGTGAGTAATTGGAGCTGGAGTATTTTGGTTACCATAAGTTGAACTTTCAGTAATTGAACCATTGGTAATGAAGACAATGTCATCTGGAGTCAATGGAATTTCAGTTTCCTTGCCGTTTTGGGTCATAATGATCTTCTTGGCAATCTTTTCATTGCTTCGTGATCTACCTCGACGTTTTGTACATGGCAGTCATATTCAAATTTTACACCATGGTCTTTAAGGTAAGCAAGAAGTGGTTTAACCATTGATTCATATTGGTTGTACTTGTTGAACTTCAAAGCAGTGAAGTCTGGCAAACCATCAATGTGGTGAATAAAGCGCATTGCGTAACGACGCATTTCAGCTACTGAGTGCCACTTTTCAAAGGCAAACATGGTTGACCAGTATGACCAGAAGTTAGTCTTAAAGAATTCATCGCTGAAGAATTCTTCAATAGTTTCTCCTTCAAGTTCCTTTTCAGGGGTCATGATTAATTTAACAATTTCGTTAGCACATTTGCCTAAACCATATTGACCATCACTTGGTAAACGGTCACCACGGTTGTAAATCAAACGACAATTTGATGAGTTAGGGTCTTCTTTATCAAGCCAGTAATATTCATCAAGATATGATGCACCTGGAATTTCCAAACTTGGAATTGAACGGTACATATCCCACAAACATTCGAAGTGGTTTTCCATTTCACGTCCACCACGGACAACAAATCCGGCATTTGGACGATCTGCACCATCAAGTGAGCCACCTGCTACAGGAAGTTCTTCTAAGATGTGAATACGTTCGCCCTTCATTTGGGCATCACGTACTAAGAATACTGCTGCAGATAATCCAGCTAATCCACTACCAATAATGTAAGCAGATTTTTTATCTACACCTGCAGGCTTTTTAGGATCTGCAAAGGCTTCATAATTACCATTGGAATAATACATAAAGATGTCCTCTTTTCTGTACACGAATAGTTTTATATTACACTTATAATTCTAAAGAAAACGGTTTCTTTATGCAAGCATTTTAGTAGCAAATCCTAATAGCTTTAGAATTTTTTATTAATTAGTCCTTGCCAGAGTTTTTGCATATCAGCTGGATCGGGAATTTCGACTGTTTTATTTTTCTCACTGTTGAATGGATCAGGAAAACTCAAATAAAAGCAATTTAAAGCCTGTCTTGAAAAAGAATCCTTTATTCCATACAACTGATCCCCGTAAAGAGGATGTCCTAAATAAGCCATATGAACACGAATCTGGTGCGTTCTACCTGTTAACAAGCGTAATTCGACTAGGCTAGCTCCCGACACCTGTTTAAGAACCTTATACTCAGTTTGAGCAGATTTACCATATGGAATTACTCCTCTTTTTACGCCCGAATCAATTTTGCCAATTGGTTCATCGACTAAACCGGTTAATTCATCATTTTCAAAATTGCCATGTA
This sequence comes from Lactobacillus kitasatonis DSM 16761 = JCM 1039, assembly GCF_000615285.1. Classification (GTDB taxonomy): domain Bacteria; phylum Bacillota; class Bacilli; order Lactobacillales; family Lactobacillaceae; genus Lactobacillus; species Lactobacillus kitasatonis. Next base: position 17,205 of record NZ_BALU01000014.1, read on the forward strand.
CAATAGCATGGTATTTTTTAATAAATCGTTCTTTGCCAATCTTGCTAAAACGCGCATGAGCCACAGCATTTTTACCAACCAGTACCAGTCCTGATGTATCTCGATCTAGTCTAGTAATTACATGCGGTTTTAGATCTTTTTTCCCTTCTTTGATAAAATAGCCCATCAAACGATTAACAATCGCATCATCATCTTCATAACGTGATGGGATCGATAAAACACCAGCCGGCTTGTTTAAAATAATATAGTTCTTAGTTTCCAAAACTGGTTCGACAGGATTATTAGATGGTTTTAAAAAATCATTTTTCTTTTCTTTACCAGTAACAAAAATCACTTCATCATTAGTTTTCAGCCGAAAACTGGTATATCTTCTTTTATGATTGACTAAAATCAAGCCATTATTATATCTAGCATGTTTTAATGCTTGATGTGAAAATCCTTTTTTTAACAAAAAAGAGCCCAATTTCTTTGGGTCTCTTTCTTGCACAATTAGTTTAAATAAACTAGTCATTCTTGCTATCTCCAATAAATGCATCTTGTACACGTGACCAAAAATGATGGTGGCCAAAACGATCAAATTTAATTGAATGATGCGAAATACGATATTCTATCTTCTTAGCGTTTCTAACATCAATTCTGGCTCCATCTACTGTCATCACGAAGTGATCTGCATTAGGAACAATTGTAATCCATTGATCAGGTGCAATTACGATTGGAGCAGACAAAGTTCTAAACACACGGTTGTTGATTGAAGCAATTTCCGTCATTTGTAATGCTTTTAAGCGAGGATGAATAACTGCACCACCTAATGATTTACTGTAAGCAGTTGAACCTGTAGGAGTTGAAACACAAAGCCCATCGCCACGGAAATTCTCAAACAGCTCATCATTAATATAGACGTCAGCTTCCAGAGTATGCGACACTCTTTTAACGGCAGATTCATTAACCGCCAAATGGTAACGCGTTTCACCAGATTCCGTCAGCGTCTTGATTTCGAGCAATGGATATTTCGCAACTTCACCATCGGTTAATAACAGCGCATCAACCATTTTATCAACATCATAATTACGCCAATCGGTGTAAAAACCTAAGTGCCCCGTGTGAATACCAACAAAGCGCACAGAATCAACTTGATTTTCATAACGATGAAAAGCGTTGATCAGTGTTCCGTCTCCTCCAACACTAATTACCACGTCCGGATATTTAGCGTCAAAAATGACGTTTTTTTCTTCAAGTAATTTTTTCAAATAGGCCACTGTTTTCAGCGTCTTATCATAGTTATTATGCGCAATTGTTACTTTCATGATTTTTCCTTACCCTTGTTTTTGGTAAAAATCTTTTGAGCTTCTTGGACCTCATCTTTAATTGATGACATTTCTTCATCTAGTTTATAAGCAGCTCCAGCTGTAGACTTTAGTCTCTTAGAAATATCGTCTGGATAAACACCCTTGTATTTGTAGTTCAAAGTATGTTCAACAGTAGCCCAGAAATTCATTGCTAAAGTTCTGATTTGAATTTCTGCAATTAAAGTCTTAGGACCCTCTGGCAGATATACTGTGTAATTAATTACCATGTGGTAGGAACGATAACCTGAAGGCTTAGCATTTTGAATGTAATCACGCTCTTCAACTACCTCCATGTCATCTCGAGCGTGAATCAGATCTACAACCTTATAGATATCATCCACAAACTGAGTAACAATTCGAATTCCGGCAATATCTTGCATATCAGTCTCAATAACATCAGGACTGATCACTCTTCGAGTCATTTTTTCTTTAATTGAATCTACTGTTTTTACTCTACCAATTACAAATTCAATTGGTGAATGTTCTCCCTAGTTAAAAAGCCTTGTCTAAGGGAACGAAATTTAACCTTTAATTCGCGAACTGCTTCGTTATAAGGCCACAAGAAAGTATCCCAATCTATGTCCATGAGAAAACATCCCTTTCTTAGCAAACAATATAATTTTAACATATAATGTTGTTGTAGGTTTGGAGGAAAAATTATGAGTAAAAATCGTGAAATCGAAGCAAAGACATTATTGTCACAAGATGTCTATCAAAAAATAGTAAATAGCTTTCCCATTAAAGCAGACTTTGTTCAGGAAAACTATTATTTTGACACACCTGATGATTTGTTGAAAGATCATCGCATTAGCTTGAGAATCAGAATCTATGCTGATCATGCAGAACAAACAATGAAGGTGCCTGACCTTAATCCTGTCCAGAAAAAATTCCATGAAGTTATCGAAATCAACGATAATTTAACTCATGCCCAAGCAAAAAAGTTAGTTGCACAAAAGCAAATTGATTTTCAAGGCAACATTGGAGAATACTTTGATAAGCATTTTGCCGATCAAAAGAATCAATTAAAGCTCTTTACTTGGAGCAAAACCCGTCGCATTTTAATGAATGGGCCACAAAATTGTGAACTAACTTTAGATGTTACATCTTATCCTGATGGCTATCAAGATTTTGAACTAGAAATTGAAAATACTGATCCGGCTTTAATTAAGCAAGTACAAACTGAGCTTGAACATAATTACAGCTTTACGCAAACAAAAGCTAACACCAATCAAAACAAAATTGCTCGCGCAAGCGCTCACAGAAAATAGCATATAGAAAATAAAGCATATTTTTTGTCACTTTTTTTTTTTCTTGCTAAAGTAACAATGAATAAACCAACAAAGAGGTCGAGAGTATGTTTGAGATTTTTCTATTCATCAATCCAATAGGGATTTACTGTTATGATACAGAAAAACTAATTCGCAATACAGTTGATGAATTAGGGATTGATGTTTGCTACCATTACATTCCCATTGCCAATGTTTGCCTTGTAAAAGATGATATCATTCGTAGACGCAAAGACGGCCAAAAATTACCAGATATTAGTAGTATTTCTACTGCAACTTATGAAGCTTTGCGCAACTACCATGCTATCAAATTAAGCTATGGCAATAAAAAGGCACGTCGGTATTTATACGAGTTGCAAAAACATCTAAGCAAAGATGTTTCAGTATATTCACCAGAATTGTTCCAAAAAATCATCGACAAGTTGAACATAAAAGCTTCAACAATAAGCACCATTAAACAAGGAGATTACTTAAGGGCATCGATTGAGGATGATCAAAAACTAGCCAACCAATGGAACATTAAGTCTACGCCAACGATCGTTTTATTTGATGAAAATGATGATCAAAACGGCGTTTTACTGGATGGTCCAGTAAGCCAACAAGGCTTAGTTACTTTACTAATGCCAGGCTGTGAAAAAGACTTTTCTGATTTTCTCCCCTTGCAAAATCACTTACGTCTCATCTAATTGAGACGCTTTTTTTGTAGGTAATTAATTAGTATATTTTCATCGCCAGGATTGCGAAACTTAACAAATATGCTATTCGGCAAATCATCAATGCTTAACTGCTGCTGATACAGCATCTCTGCAACTTTTAAGCCTAATTTACTCTTTTGCTTAATTTGACGTTGAATATACTTTCTTTGATTAACAGGATTGCTAGTATAAGTTTTTAATTTAGGCCTAAAAATCCAGAACTCTTTGATCCCTATTTCGTCTAAAGCAAAATGCTTGGTCTGATAACGGAGCTTACTGGTAACTGCTTCTTGCAAAACATTATATTTAAGGCAAAAACAATTCTTAGTAGGGTTAACTTCTAAATAATAGTTACCCCATTTTTTATTTTGTCTAAAAAAGATCAACTGTGTTTGCTTTAAACTACGCTTCAAATAATGACGTTGTCCTACAATCCAAATATCAGTTATACCAATCTTGTGGTATAAAGAATGCCTGTGCTTGAACTCTGCATCGCTAAGTGGTGCACACTGAATCTCGAATGCTAAATTGTTAGCTGCTAATACATCAGCCCTAAGTTGTCCTTCAGCCAGCGGTATTTCCACTTCCGCATTAAATCCAGCAGCAGTTAAGGCCGACTTAAACAGCATTTTTGATTGATGATGTTCTTCTTTTTCACCCATTAAATTGGTGTAACTGGTCAAATGTTTAAAAAAGGCGGATTTTTTCTCTGAAACTATCAAAATCACTTTTTTATTACAATGCGGACAACGATATATTTCTTGATTTAATCTCTTTTGTCTTGAATTAACAAGATAAGCTTCGCTTACCGCAAGTACTAATTTTTTATTTAACATGGCTGCATACATATTTTTTCACCCATGTCTTATTACGCAAAAAAGAGACGGATTTTTCTTCCGTCTCTGTTTCTTTAAAAATTCTTAATTATTCTGCTTGTTTAAGAAAGTAATAGCGAATATGACCAAAAGCATCCTGACTCATTAAGCATTTGCCAGTTTCTTTAATTGTATTCATTTCTTCATCGTCAATCTTAATGCCATATTCATTAGCGATTGCCCAAGCATCAGCTGGCTTTAACTCAGCATAATCTTCATCAAGAAAAGCCAATTCCAAATAGTATTGACCGCGTTGATAATACAAACTTGAAGCCAAATCGCTCACTCTTAAATTATCTGCTAGTTCAATCAAATTGCCTAGTTCTGTAAATCTATAAGCATGACGCTTTTGGAACTTCCAATATTCATTATTTGCATTAGTATTAGTTTCGTTTTGTTCTTGCGTTAGCGGATCAACTTCAGTATTTAAATCGTCTTTTGGATCAAGATCGAAAAAGCTTCTTCTTGAATCGGAGTCCGCCTGTGTTGAATTATTACCTTCATCCATTGAATCACCTATCATCTTACGCAAATTATTTGCGTCTTCTGGTTGGACTTTAGTAATCATTAAATCAAGGCCGCCATTATTTGGCATTACTTGGAAAGTTACAGGCACACCCTTAGTAAAGGTATGATCTGTATCAACTTCTGCAAGGATTGAGTAAAAGAATTGTTGAATCTTATCCTTATCGCCTAAAAGATCAAGGACCTTAAGGCCACGACGAGCTAATTCTTCCTTATCAATTCTAACCCTAATTGTATTTTCATTAATATGATCTACTTGCACAGGATCTCACCTCCATGAATTATTATATTCTATTGTAGCGTATTTCTTACCGAAAATAAAAGTGCTAGCATTAACACTAACACTTTTAGAACTTTTATAAATCTGCGATCTTTTGTGCTTCAGCCAATTCCAAGCGACGCACCTTGCGCGGCAAGAATCGACGAATTTCGTCTTCGTTATAACCTACTTGAAGTCGACGATCATCCATGATAATCGGTCTTCTCAAAAGGCTAGGATTCTTTTCTACTAAATCAAGCAACTGATCAATTGATAAATCATCTAAATTGATTTTCAATTGTTGAAAAGCTCTTGAGCGGGTAGAAATGATTTCTTCGGTACCATTTTCAGTCATGCGCAAGATTCTCAATAGCTCTTTTTTAGTTAGTGGTTCAGAAAAGATATTTCTTTCCTTGAAAGGGATATTGTGCTTTTCAAGCCAAGCTCTGGCTTTACGGCATGAGGTACAACTAGGAGATACATATAAATCTACCATAAAAATCACGCTCCTCAGAACAAACAATTGTATACGTTCTTTAACTTATAACCAGTATAACACACTAACTTCTTTTTTGTAAGTGTCTATTTTATCTTTTATGTTAACTTCTTAGTCTATCCTAAAGAAAAAGCGTGAATTATTTGTGAAGAATTTGTTTGTTTTGTTTAAAATAATTAAAAATTGCACAAAAAAAGAGACCAAATTAGTCTCCTTTTTTGATTAATATGAAAATTACTTGTTAATCTTCTTCATTAGGTCGTTAACTAACTTTTCATTTTCTTCAGCAGTTTCTGAAACGAAGCATGCTTCGTTAGCTAATTCCTTAAGATCCTTAGTATCAAAATTCTTCATTAAGCTTCTGATACGTAAGATTGAAGTTGCACTCATTGAGTATTCATCAAGTCCCATTGAAAGTAGAATTGGGAACATGGTGTTGTCACCAGCAGCTTCACCACACATACCACACCAAATACCGTTTTCGTGAGCAGCATCAATAGTGTGCTTAATCAAACGAAGTACTGATGGGTTATATGGTTGGTACAAGTATGATACGTTGTCGTTACCACGGTCAGCAGCCATAGTGTATTGGATCAAGTCGTTAGTACCGATTGAGAAGAAGTCAACTTCCTTAGCGAATTGATCAGCCAAAACGGCAGCTGCAGGAACTTCAATCATCATACCAACTTGTAAGTCATCGCCGACCTTAACGCCTTTTTCAATAAGTTTTTGCTTTTCGTCATTCAAAATATCCTTAGCTTGACGAAGTTCAGCCAATGTACCAATCATTGGGAACATAATACCAAGCTTACCGTATGCTGAAGCACGAAGCAAAGCTCTTAATTGGGTACGGAAGATCTTTTCGTTCTTAAGTGAAAGACGAATAGCACGTACACCTAAGAATGGGTTCATTTCTTCTGGCAAGTCCCAGTAATCTAGGTGCTTGTCACCACCGATATCCATAGTTCTAATGATGACTTGCTTGCCGTTCATGCCTTCGATAACTTTCTTGTAAGCTTCGAATTGATCATCTTCTGTTGGAAAGTCTGAAGAATCCATGTACAAGAATTCAGTTCTGTACAAACCAATGGCTTCAGCACCATTTTCATGTACACCTGGCATGTCATTAGGAGTACCGATATTAGCAGCAATGGTAAATTTCTTACCATCAGCAGTAAGTGAAGGTTCATCTTTCAACTTCTTCCATTCAGCCTTTTGCTTAAGGAAGTCTTCACCCTTCTTCTTGTAGTCTGCAACTTGATCATCGCTTGGAGCAATGATTGCAGTACCATCAAGACCGTCATCAATTAACATATCGCCGTTCTTAACGTCTTTAGTAATTGAATCAGTACCAACTACGGCTGGTAATTCAAGTGAACGAGCCATAATTGCTGAGTGAGCAGTACGACCACCAACATCAGTAACAAAGCCTTTAACGTACTTCTTGTTAAGTTGAGCAGTGTCACTAGGAGTTAAGTCGTGAGCTACAACGATAACTTCATGATCGATTGAAGCTGGGTTTGGTAATTCCTTGCCAAGAAGGTGAGCCATAATACGCTTTGAAACGTCACGTACGTCGGCTGCACGTTCTTGCATGTAAGGATTATCAGTCATGCCCTCAAAAATTGAGATGAACTTTTGTGCAGTTTCATCAAGAGCAGCTTCTGCATTAATCTTGGAGTCCTTAATTTCATTCTCAATAGCACCAGTGAATTCTGGGTCATTCAAAATCATTAAGTGAGCTTCAAAAACTTGGGCTTCTTCTTCACCCAAGCTCTTCTTAGCTGTATCACGAATCTTTTCAACTTCAGTAGTTGATTCCTTAATAGCATCCTTGTAACGTGATACTTCTGAATCAACATCACTGATTGAAGATTTTGAGAATGAGAGATCAGGCTCTACAAGAAGATATGCTGGAGCAATGGCAATACCATCACTTGCAGCAATTCCCTTTAAAGTCTTGGTCATTATTCAGCTAAACCTTCTTTTTTCATAGTGTCAGCAATTGCGTCTAATGCGTCCTTTTCGTCGTCACCTTCAGCAGTGATAGTAACGTCTGCGTTTTGGCCAACACCAAGTGACATAACGCCCATGATTGACTTCAAGTTTACTGACTTGCCGTTGTATTCCAAGTTAACATCTGAACCGAACTTTGAAGCAGCTTGTACTAAAAGAGTAGCTGGACGTGCATGAATACCTGTTTCTGCAATAATATGAAAATCGCGTTTTTCCATTATGAATATCTCCTTTAAAATTGAAAAATTAAACTGGTAATAAATACCCATTCGAGTACTAGATTATCATGTTTTTACGGTTAAGACAACAATAATGTAACAGTTTACATCATTTACTTACCAGTATTCGTCGCGGTATAAACAATAGAACCGCCTCTTTTAGCCCTACCAGTAATATACTGCCGCTTGCCATAATTCCTTATAGTTTTTTGAAGCTCAAAGGCATCTTCAGGTTTGACCTCATATTCTTTGATTTCGCCTGAAACCAATTGGTCCAAAATTTTTTGATAATCCAAAAATATCACCACACTTTTCAAATTTTATAATTTTTTTACATTTTATTCTACTCCTTATACTAAATTTTCAAAAATATTAATATTTTGTCTATTCTTACAAAAAATAAGTTTATTTAGTGCTTAGCACTTGACTATGTCGAGTGCTAATAATATAATTTTGGTACAGTTTAAATGAAAGGCGGTAATATTTTTGCTTTGCCAAAATTGTCATGAACGGCCTGCCTCTATTCATCTTTTTACAAAGGTGAATGGCCAAAGCCGTGAGATTAATTTATGTCAACACTGTTATCAAGAATTAAGAAATCAACAAGGAAATCTAGAAAATATGAACAACGATAATAACGAATTTTTTGACGACTTTGATGATTTATTCAACGCATTAAACGGAAATAACAACAATGCCGCAAGCAACAATAATATGAGAAACAATGACCCAAGAATGCAAATGGGTGGTGGCAATGGAAACGGAGGTCAAGGCGGTAGAAGCTACTTGTCCAATATGGTACTGATTTAACTGCCCTCGCTAAGAAAGGCAAAATCGATCCTGTAATCGGCCGTGATAAGGAAATTGCCCGTGTTATTGAAATTTTAAACAGAAGAACTAAGAACAACCCAGTTTTAATTGGTGAAGCTGGTGTTGGTAAAACTGCTGTAGTTGAAGGACTTGCACAAGAAATTGTTGACGGTTCTGTTCCAGCTAAATTGCAAAACAAGCGAATCATTTCCTTAAATGTAGTATCACTTGTTCAAGGTACTGGTATCCGTGGTCAATTCGAACAAAGAATGGAACAATTGATCAAGGAATTACAACAAAATGACGATATCATCCTATTTATTGATGAAATTCACGAAATTGTTGGTGCCGGGAATGCTGAAGGCGGTATGGACGCCGGCAACATCATCAAGCCAGCTTTGGCTCGTGGTGAACTTCAATTAGTAGGTGCTACTACTATTAAGGAATACCGTGATATCGAAAAGGACTCAGCTTTGGCAAGAAGATTCCAACCTGTTGAAGTTAAGGAACCTTCAATTAACGAAACTATCCGTATCTTAAAGGGTATTCAAAAGCGGTACGAAGATTACCACCACGTTCACTACACCGATGATGCCATTGAAGCTGCTGCTAAGCTTTCTGCTCGTTACATTCAAGATAGATTCTTACCTGACAAGGCCATCGACTTACTCGATGAAGCTGGTTCAAGAATGAACTTGACTATTCCTTACATTGATAAGGATAAGATGCAAGAAAGAATCAACGCAGCTGAACAATTAAAGGAAGAAGCCTTGAAGAATGAAGATTACGAAAAGGCTGCTTACTACCGTGATCAAATTGATAAGTACGAAAAGGTAAAGGATCAAAAAGTTGACCCTGATAAGTCCCCAGTTATTACCAGTAGGATCATGAACAAGATTGTTGAAGAAAAGACTGGCATCCCTGTTGGCGATATCCAAAAACAAGAAGAAAATCAATTGCAAAACTTGGCTAGTGACTTAAAGGCTCACGTTATCGGCCAAGATAAGGCAGTTGAAAAAGTTGCTCGTGCTATTCGTCGTAACAGAATTGGTTTCAACAAGTCTGGTCGTCCAATTGGTTCATTCTTATTCGTAGGACCTACTGGTGTTGGTAAGACTGAACTTGCTAAACAACTTGCTAAGCAAATGTTTGGTTCAGAAGATGCCATGATTCGTTTCGACATGTCTGAATACATGGAACAATACTCTGTATCTAAGTTGATTGGTTCAGCTCCTGGTTACGTCGGCTATGAAGAAGCCGGTCAATTGACTGAACAAGTACGTCATAACCCATACAGCTTGATTTTGCTTGACGAAATTGAAAAGGCTCACCCAGATGTTTTGAACCTCTTCTTGCAAATCTTAGATGATGGTCGTTTAACTGATTCACAAGGTAGAACAGTTTCATTCAAGGATACAATCATCATCATGACTTCTAACGCAGGTCAAGGTATCAAGAATGCTAGTGTTGGTTTCGCTGCTGAAAACGAAGATGAATCTAACGAATCAGCTAGAAACAACATGAGCCAATTCTTCAAACCTGAATTCCTTAACCGTTTGGACGACGTCATCGAATTCAACGAATTAACTAAGCCAGACTTACTTAAGATCGTTGACTTGATGCTTGCCAACACTAACAACATGGTTAAGGACCAAGGCATCCACATCGATGTTACCGACGCAGCTAAAGAAAAATTAGTTGATGAAGGCTTCGACCCTGCTTTAGGTGCACGTCCACTTCGTCGTACCATTCAAGAAGAAATCGAAGATAAAGTTGCTGACTACAAACTTGACCACACTGACGCTAAGAACTTAAAGGCTGATGTTCAAGATGGCAAGATTGTAATTAGCGAAGAATAATAAAAATAAACACACACTCATTCAAGTTATACGCAAAAAGATTCTGAGATTAATATCTCAGAACCTTTTTTGTTAATTAGATAAAATTAATGTAAAAATAAATATATATGTCTTGATTTGAGGTATACTGAAATTAAGAGAAAAAGCTAAGAGAGACAGGTGAAATCTATGCATTTAATTGATGTAACCAATAACTATTCTGATTTGGTTCAAAGTCAGCTTAACACTACTGATGCTACTACGTTAAGGTATATTCTTTGGGCAATACTTCCGTTATTTATACTGAAAGCAGAAAAGCGATCGGTATTGCACTTGAAAATCATGATCGCCGCGTTCGTGAAGATGAAGTTGAATTTATTATTAAACGTTTGCTTAAGGATTACGATTCTTCATACACTTTAACTGTTGATAAGAGCCGTCACGTAATTGAAATTCACGTTGACAAATAACCACAGAATTTTATTTATACATAAAAAAGGAGAACTACAAATGTAGCTCTCTTTTTTGCATTTATTATAATTTTTCAGTTAATTTAACATCTGGATACTTATCGTGGAAGAAACGTTCCGCAAATTCATTTTCAAACAAGAACAATGGATTACCGTAACGGTCCTTAACTAATAAGTTACGGCTGTTGGACATTCTAGGATCAAGTTGATCCGGATCAATCCAACGAGCCACACGATGACCAATACTGTTCATTTCAACTTCTGAGTTATATTCGTTCTTCATTCTGAACTGGAATACTTCAAATTGCAATTGACCAACGGCACCTAAAATGTATTCGTCAGTTTGATAATTGCGGTAAAGCTGAATGGCACCTTCTTGTACCAATTGGTTCATCCCCTTATGGAATGACTTCTGTTTCATTACGTTCTTAGCAGTTACACGCATGAACAATTCAGGAGTAAATTCTGGAAGTGGTGGATAAACAATCTTACGCTTGCCAGCATAAATACTGTCACCAATTTGGAAGTTACCAGTATCGTATAAACCTACAATATCACCAGCCACCGCATCTGAAACTTGGACACGTTCACTAGACATGAATTCTGTTGCGTTGTTCAAACGAATTGGCTTTTCAGTTCTAGCTAAAGTAACATCTAAGCCCTTCTTAAATTCACCACTACCGATACGAACAAAGGCAATACGGTCACGGTGATGTGGGTTCATGTTAGCTTGAATCTTGAAGACAAAGCCTGAAAATTCTGGATCTTCTGGGCTTAATTCTTCATCCCCATTAACAGTGTGGCTTTCTGGAGCTGGAGCCAAATCAACAAAGCTGTTTAAGAATGTTTCCACACCAAAGTTAGTCAAAGCTGAGCCAAAGAAGACAGGAGTTTGATCACCCATCGCAATCTTTTCATGATCAAACTTGTTACCAGCTTCCTTAATCAAGTCGATTTCATCAAGCGTATCCTTAAATTGAGGATCTTGACTAAGTGGTTCACTATCAGGTAAAGTACCATCTTCGTTTAATGGTAAGAAACGATCCTTGCCATCTTTGCGGTAAAGTTCAACACGCCTATTTGCAATATCGTAAAGGCCCTTCAAGGTTTGTCCTGAACCAATTGGCCAGTTCATTACCACACCTTCGATGCCAAGCAAATCTTCTAGTTCAGCAATCAAATCTAGTGGTGGACGACCATCACGGTCAAGCTTGTTCATAAAGGTAAAAATTGGAATACCACGTTGCTTAACAACTTTGAATAACTTCTTAGTCTGAGGTTCGATACCTTTAGCTGAGTCAATTACCATTACTGCTGAGTCAACGGCCATCAAAGTACGGTAGGTGTCTTCAGAGAAGTCTTGGTGACCTGGCGTATCCAAGATGTTGATTCGCTTGCCTTTATATTCAAATTGCATAACAGAACTAGTAACGGAAATACCACGCTTTTTTTCAATTTCCATCCAGTCACTAGTTGCATAGTTCCCTGTCTTACGTGCCTTAACGGTACCAGCTTTACGAATTACCCCACCAAAAAGCAGCATTTGTTCAGTAATAGTTGTCTTACCTGCGTCAGGGTGTGAAATGATCGCAAAGGTTCTTCTTTTATTTACTTTATCTGCTAACTCTTTATTCATTAGTCCTTTTTATCTTCTTCCTTTTCTACTCCATCGTCTGACAGTAATACTGTCAATAATCTCGAGCCCTTCATTCTTGTGGTGGTAAGCGTCTTGCCATCACCAATATCAACTGTTAATTTTTCCCCTTTTGCTGGAATTACTTTTAGAGTATTGATAACGTACCCAGCTACTGTATCTACATCTTCCATTTCAAGATGCGCATCAAATTGCTCATTAAATTCATCAAGCGGCATCTTGCCATAAATGATGTATTTATGAGGAGCAATTTGATTATATAAAACTTCTGTGTGATCGACTTCGTCATCGATATCGCCGACGATTTCTTCAACTAAGTCTTCAATAGTTGCTAGACCGGTAACGCCACCATATTCGTCCATCAAAATAGCCAGCTGTCTTTGTGTCTGCTGCATTTCCATCAGCAAATCTCCCAACTCAGCTGTTTCAGGGGCAAATAATGGCTCAGTCATTACGTCTTCATAATCAAGATTTTCAAAGCCTTTACGCTTAGCCATTCGTAAAACGCTTCTAATATGAATGACACCAACGATCTTATCTTTATCTCGTTTATAAACTGGGACACGTGAATAAGGCTCACGCAAAATTTCATCCAAATTATCCTGAAGGCTAACGTCTGCATCAACCATAAATGCATCCATTCTTGGCACCATTACTTCACGGGCCGTTTTACCTTGAAATTCAAGAATACCTTCAAGCATTGAAAACTCTTTATCGTCAATTTTATGACTATCATGCAAATTAACGATTTCTTTTTCTAAATGATCTTTAGTTTCTTCTTTTTTATCGCCTGATAACTTGCTTCTCAAGCGACCAAAAAAAATTATCCGCTCCAGGATCACTACTCATTTGTATACTCTCTTTCTTAAAAAGTCATCTAAATAAAGATATTATAGCATACAGCTAGTGTCATTATGTTAAAATAGCACATAAGACTAAGGAGGTTGGATACAATGAAAAAAAGCCACATCTTGCTTGTTTTCACATTTTTATTGCTTATCCCATATATTTGCAGTCTAGCAATTATTGGTATTGGCTATAACGCATTGGTACTGCACTCAGCAGAAATTTGCCGTACGATAATCGGAGCTTTAGTTGGCTCAATCATTATGTTTGCTGTTAAGGCAACAATTCAACGTCCAGTTGATTTATTAGCCGTTCAAACTAATGACGATCTGTTAAAGCAACTTTTACGTTTTTTCAGTATCAGACGCCGTTATTTCTTCCTTTTCGCCAATATCGTTTTAGACTTTATCCTATGTTTTGCCTCAACCTATCTAGTCCGTTCAATTTTGACGCTAGATCAAATCGTAGGCAATTCAATCGGTTTTGTCTTATTGATTATGTTCGTTTCAACTTGTCTTGGGGCTTACGTAGAATACGACAACTTATCAATCGATCCACAACAGCATTAATTTTATTCACTGGCCTTCAAGTAGAAATCTTGGGTCAGTTTTTTTGTGTCCATATTAAGATCCCAAACCATGTATGGCGTATCACTATCACCTAAGTTTTGGTAAACCTTAACACCATTGTCCATTACTTTCTTAACAAAAGTGGAAACAGTACTGGTCAAAGGCAAATTGAAGAAAACAAGATTTTGATTTTCTTGTTCTTCTTCTTCAACTTCTGCCTTAGGTAAATCAAATTTCATAAGACCTGTTGGCACTTTAACATCTTTAGAGTTAGCCAAAACACCGTACCAGTACATAAAACTGTCTTCACCGGATACGATCAAAGCAGTACGCTTATTTTCCAAATTATTATCAGCTAAAAACTTTTGAAAAGTCTCATCATTTTCCATTTGTTGGTTAGATTCCATAAAGCTCTTTTGTGCATTCATTAAGCTAGCTGGAAAAGGACGACCTACAAATAATTTTTCATCGATAGTTTTCTTCATTTTTTCTCCTAATTAATATTCTGCTAATTCACTTAAATCAATTACTTCGCCATTTAAGAAAGCATCAATTTCTCCTGATGAAAAACCGTGGCTAAATAGATACTTTTTAATTTTAAGTTTGCGTCCTGAATCATCAAAACGACGAAATCTCTTATATGCCTTAATGCCTTGCTTTTTTAAAGCTTCCATTTGCATATCTTCATTATCTGCTAAATCTAAAGACGAAATAACTTCACTGCTAATACCACCATCAAAACCATGAGTTAACAGTTTGCTTCTCATCTTGCGTTCGATTTCTCTTTTTGAGATTTTACCCACTTGATGCATCATTGACTTAACTACTCTTCGGCCGATTTCAATCCAATCTTCATCGTCAACTTCGCCGAGTTCTACTTGACTAATTTCTGGATCAACGCCTTTTTGCGTTAATTTGCGCAACAAACTCTTAGGTCCATCCGAACCAACGCGAAGATCATTTTTGATAAAAAGTTTCACATATTGTTGGTCATCCAGATAGCCCAATTCATTTAATTGACTAACAGCACTATTAGCTGCTTCATCAGAAATCTCGTGCTTTTTTAAATACTGTAAGACTTCAAACACGGTTCGAGGCTCATAACTCAAAAAATGAGCGGCTAAATCACTGGCTTTAGCATCTGCATCAAATTGATGGATTTTTTCAACTTGAGCATCGTCTAATTCTTTTCCCTTTAGCAAAACAAATTCAGCTACGGTCTTTTCACTAGCAGAAAAAGCATACTTGCCATCCAAAAAAATATTATAACGTCCTGGGCGCCGTTGTGCACTTACTTTGGTTATCAACAACTGTTTTCACCTCGCAATATTCTAAAATACATGCTAGCAAATTTTTGTAATGCTTGCTAAGAACTTTTTTTAGGTAGTACAATTAATAGCAATGTAATTTAGTTTTTAGTAGAAAGAATAAGGATAATGAACAGAAAATTTTCCAAGAATAAGCAACGCGAAAAAGATATCATCATTACCATTAAACGCTTAGGCATTAACGGCGAAGGCATCGGTTATTACAAAAAGAAGGTCATCTTCATCCCTGGTGCTTTGCCAGGTGAAGTAGTCGTAGCTAAAATCGTTAAAAGCTACCCTCATTACATTGAAGGCGAATTGGTCCGCATCAAGGAAAAGAGCCCTGATCGTGTAGACTTCCCTGAAGGCGTTGATCCAGAAATCGGCGGCTTAGAGCTCGCTCACTTGTCCTATGACAAGCAACTTGAATTCAAACGCAACAACATGCTTGAATCACTTAAGAAATATCATCCACGTGGCTATGGTAAATATAAGGTTAAGAAGACCATCCCCGCTCCAGATCCATGGCACTACCGCAACAAGGCACAATACCAAATTGAAAGTGTTCACGGCAAAACCAAGTTAGGTCTTTTTGCACCAAACTCACATCGTTTAATCGACTTGCCTAAGATGCCAACTCAAAGTGAAGACACACAAAAAGCAGAACGTGAAATCAAAGAATTAATCGAAAAATTGCACGTTCCAGTCGCAAATTACCGTCGTCACTTGCCAGGAATTAAGACAGTCGTTGTACGTCAATCAGAAGCAACTAAAGAAATCCAAGTTACTTTGATTACTATTGGTCATAAACTCAAGAACTTGATTCCACTTGCTAAAGAAATCATGAAACTTGATCATGTTGTTAGTGTTTACCAAAACGAAACTGAATGGCAAAACCCACAAGTTTGGGGTAACAAGACCGAAAAATTATTGGGTAAAAATCAAATTGTTGAAGAAATTTTGGGCAAGAAATTCGCCTTATCTCCACGTGCTTTCTTCCAACTAAACCCAGTTCAAACTGTTAACCTTTATTCAGAAGCATTGAAATACCTCGACTTAGCTCCTGATCAAACTTTAATCGATGCCTATAGTGGTGTAGGTACTTTGGGTATCTTAGCAGCTGATCGCGTTAAGCAAGTTATTGGTATTGAAACTATTCCTGAAGCCGTTAAGGATGCTCAACACAATGTTGAATTAAACCACATTAAGAATGCGGACTACATTCAAGGTGCTACTGAAAAGGTATTGCCTGAATTGCAAAACAGCGGTGTATCAATCGATGCTTTGATTGTGGATCCACCAAGAACCGGTTTAGCTAAGAGTTTGATTAAGACTATCTTACGCGTTAAACCTGAAACCTTCGTTTACATTTCATGTAACCCATCAACTCTAGCTCAAGACTTAGTTTTACTTAGCGAAGCATATGATGTTCGTTTGATTCAAAACGTTGATATGTTACCACAAACTCCTCGCTGTGAAGCCATTGCTAAATTAGTATTACGTAAATAATTAAATTAGCCTAGTCAAACGACTGGGCTTTTTTGCGTATAAAAAAAGCAGCTGACGGACAATCCTGTCTCTTTGCAGCCGCAATTTCAAGTGGATGAGGTAGCTCATCAATTGATAGTCACGATTTTCAGTTGTTTGATTTGTGTTAAACAATGGCTATCGCAACCAATATTAACATTCACTTGTTCGGGTCTTTACATAAAACGTAACTTTTTAATGAATTGGAGTTTTCTGCGAACAGCCACTGACAATTAATAAATAGCGTTTAATTAAGTGATTTATGGCTGACACCTCTACATATAGAGAATCTTTCAAGTTTCCAATAATAATACAATTCTGGAGATAAAAACTTATTGTTCATTTTACATTTTGTTAACTTTAATTTCTACCTCTTCCACACCATTCATTATATCCGGTTGTGTAACCGCTTGCAATAATTAGAGCCTATATTTATCAAAAAATGCCTTAACTCGCTTACGATACTTATTCTTATACATTGGATAAGACAAAGCATGACCTGCTAAAGACGCAACCCATATTTCTTTTGGCACATCAGTTACGGCATAATTTTGATAAACTATTTCAGTTGGAACAAAATGATCTTTTCCACTATGAATAAACAAAAATGATCTAGTATTCTTTTTTAATTGCTTAATTGAAGAAGCTTGCTCTAAGAAAAAGCCATTTTTCACTTTATTGATTCTGCTAATAATCTCACCCAATGGAATACTTGCAAATTTATTCAAATTAACCAAATTGCCAGCTTGATATCTTATTTCTTCTTTAAGGGTCGAATAACCACAGTCTTCAATAAAAGCTTTAACCTGGCTAGGCAGCTCCATGCCGCTGACCATCATAGTGGTGCACCACCCATACTTTGGCCCATCACAATAGTCTTGCTATTTTCTCCATTTTTAGCAATTACTTGGTTAATCCAATTACGAATGTCTTCTTTTTCCTACCCAGCCATAACCGATATATTTGCCTGCACTTCTGCCGTGAGCTCGTGCATCAGGAAGAAGAACATTATAGCCAAAGTCATAGAACATTTTGGCAAAACCGCCCATACTGTCGCTATCACTCATAGAACCGTGCAACAGAATAGCGGTTTTATCTGAGTCATGATTTAAGTATTGAGCAAATAGTTTTAAGCCGTTTTTAGTCTCAAGATTCCATTTTTCTTTAGGGAAATCTCTGAAACAAACTTTATCAGGGTAAAGTGAATCTTTGCCTGACAACTTTTTAGAATCTGGTTCTTTCTTATAAGGCGTCATTGCAATTTTAAAGAAGTAGTCACCTGCAGCAAATATTCCTGCACCTGCTGCTAGAAGTGATGTTAATAATAGCTTTTTCTTCATACTGAGCACTTCCTAGTTAAACTAACGTACTTTATTTTATAATTAGTAATAAGAATATTATTACTTTTATTACACGAGAAAATGAGATTAACAGACTTATTACAATTAATTGATGACCTTAATATCAATACAAGTTTTCATTTAAAAATTGCTGGTAAGACTATGCCTTGGGGCAAATTAACCTTAGCTGGAGAAAAATGCCTGCTTTATCCAGGCTCAAAAGCTTTGACTAAGAAAAAGATAGTCAAATTAGTAGGTAAAATGCATGGTCGTGGCATCCCCCTTATCGCCATAGTAAATAACCAAGAGTATCCTCTTTTTGGCCTGCAAATAGTTGAAGATGAACGCAAAGCAATTTTACTCTAAACAAAAAAGGACCTAGCTAAACTAGGTTCTTTTTGCTTATTTATTACTTTTCTTTATATTGGCGTACATAGTTCTTAGTACCAGCAAAGTACCAAGTGCCCTTTTTATCATCACTGACTAATTCTTTGCCATCTTCTGGATCTTCCAATGCTGTATTGAAGACGTCTTCATATTCAGGAATAGTCAATTTCTTACGACGATCAAGTAATGCCATATCTTTGGCTTTATCGATCTCTTTTTCATAGCCTTCAACCAAATTACCACTGTAAAATTCACCCATGGCTCCTGAACCATATGAAAATAGTCCAACTAATGAACCTGCTGACAAGTCATCATTTTCGAGCAAGCTAAGCAAACTAATGTATAAAGAAGCAGTATAAGCATTACCAATACGACGAGATAATTGTTTAGCGGCTTCAAAACTACTTTCTAACTTTTTAGTAGTTTCTTCATCTTGACCTTCTACTGCAATTCTATTTGCCTTAAGAGCCATCTTAGTAAATGGCATGTGATAAGTAATCGCGTCAAAATCACTAGTCTTGAGGTTCTTTTGCTTCTTGTAATCGTTAAAAGTCTTAGTAAAGAAGTCTAAGTAAACTTGAGTAGAATATTTTCCTTCAACCATAGCTACACGTGAGAAGTTTGGACGCCAAAAGTCATTGATATCTTCACTGTAGGCGCTGTGACCATCGTTCAATGCAAGAATACTTGGATCAGCCTTGATCAACATACTGATACTGCCGGCACCTTGGGTAACTTCTCCTGGAGTGCCAACGCCGTAACGAGCAATATCACTACTGATAACAATTGCTGTTTGATTAGGGTGAACTCTAACAAAGTCGCGTGCAATCATTAAAGCAGCAGTTAAACCAAAGCAAGCTTCTTTAACTTCAAAAGTTCTAACTTCCGGCTTTAAATTAAGTGCAGTTTTAACAAACAAAGAAGCAGACTTAGATTGATCGATACTGCTTTCTGTACCAAAGACAAGCAAACCGACTTTATCCTTATCAATACGGTCAATATAACGCATTGTTGCGTTAATTCCCATAGAAACTGCGTCTTGGGTTTGATCTGCAACGCTCATTTCACTTTGACCAATACCAATCAAAAATTTGTTAGGATCTTGGTTTCTTGCATGTGCTAAATCAACCATATCTACATATTTATTTGGCGTAAAAAGTCCGATTTTATCAATACCTACTTGCATTTATTTTTCCTCTCTTAATTTCTCCAAAATATCCTTCGCATGACTTTCTGAATAATTCTTTTCTTCTATCATTTTATTCAAAACAGTCTTTTTCTCTTCTTCAGTTGCATCAAGCTCAGCTACTACATTGCGCGCTTGCAATTTCATATGTCCAGCTTGAATGCCAACAGTCGAAATAGCCAACAACGCTGCTAAATTATTTGCTAAACCAATACTAGTAATAATTTCGCCTAAAGTTTGACTAGTAATGTTTTTGCCTAAAATTGAAAAGCTTTGCTGGACATCGCGACGCGCTTTAATTGAACCACCTACAACGCCAATCGCCATTGGCAAGGTCAACTCACCGACTAATTTATCATCTTCCATTGTCCATTTTGATAAACTACGATATTGACCATCCCGATTTGCCAAGACTGCAGTAGCATTTTCGATTGCGCGATAGTCATTGCCTGTAGCGATTAAAACTGCATCGACACCATTCATAATGCCCTTGTTGTTAGTTACCGCACGATATGAATCGTCATAGCCAATCTGACTAAGCAATACGATACGCTGAGCAACTTTTTCACCACCAATGGCAATTGGATCAATCTTTACCTCAGTCTTAGTTAATTGGCTAGGATAATTAGATAAAATAGCAAAAAGCTTTTCTTCAACATGATCAAATTGTTCTAACTTGGCACTCAAAAATTCCAGAATTGAGTTAGTCTTATTAGCCCCCATCGCTTCAGCCGGATCAACTAAAACTTTGAGATAAACCAAATTACCGTTTTGTTTAGCCGAAATAGAACGAGTTCCGCCACCATGACCGACTAAACTAGTAAACTTTTGATTAGCTAAATCGATCAATTCAGGAAATTTTTCTTCTAAATCAGCTAAAGAAAATTGTTCATCAACCTTTAAAACAATTTGACCATAGATTCCATCTCTATGACTAACAGCTTTTACACCGCCATTTTTAGCAAAAATGCTAGCACCATGATTGGCAGCGGCCACCACAGATGGCTCTTCTGTTGCCATTGGTACCATGTATTTTTGTCCATTAACCAATAAGTTCTGAACTACACCCAAAGGCAAACGCAATTGACCAATCACATTTTCGCTTAACTCATCTAAACGTTTTAATACTTGATCATCAATGTCTTCTAATTTAATCCCTTCAGCCCGTAAGATTCTTCTACGCTCTTCAGGCTGTAATTGATAAAACCTCATTATGCGTTCTCGATTTCATAGGCAATTGCTTGGCCGCCACCAATACACAAAGTAACCAAAGCTCTCTTGCCATCTCTATTTTTCAATCCACTAATTGCGGAAGCCACTAAACGAGTACCTGTTGCACCAAGTGGATGGCCTAACGCAATGGCACCACCCATAACATTCAATTTATCCATTGGAATGTGTAAATCTCTTGCCACAGCAACGCTTTGAGCCGCAAAAGCTTCGTTTAATTCAATGATGTCGTAGTCATCAATCTTACGGCCAGTCTTAGCTAACAACTTTTTAACAGCATAGTATGGCGTGTAGCCCATGTAAGCTGGATCAAAGCCGGCTTCCGCAAATGCACCTAATTTAGCAATTGGAGTCAAATGTAATTCTTCCATCTTTTCTTTAGTAGCAAGCACCAGCATACTTGCTCCATCAGTTAATGGAGATGAATTACCTGCTGTTACTTGACCATCTTCTTTGAAAACTGGTTTTAAGTTGCTCAAAGCTTCAAGACTAGTATCAGAACGAATTGGTTCATCATGATCTAAAGTTTGACCATTAAGTTCGATCTTTAAAATTTCATTTTTTAAAAAGCCAGATTTAGTTGCTTCCGTTGCTAACTTATGTGAACGTAAGCTGAATTCATCCATTTCTCTGCGAGAAACGTGGTATCTCTCTGCTACATTTTCAGCGGTAATTCCCATATGTTTACCAGAAAAGGCGTCCATCAAACCATCATTGATCATCGTACTGGTCAGATGATCTGCTGGATCAGCCTTGTATTCTTTTTTAACAAAGTACGGTGCACGTGTCATACTTTCGCTTCCGCCAACAGCTACCAAGTCCAAGTCGCCCATTTCCATTTGGCCTTGTGCCAAACGAACTGCCTTTAAACTTGAACCACAAACTTCATTGATTGTAACTGCAGCTGATTCTTGTTTCATCCCTGAGTTAAGAGCAACTTGACGGGCCGTGTTTTCACCAAGACCTGTACCTAAAACATTACCCATAAAAAGAGCTTGAACATCTTGCGGATTAATATTTCCTGCTTTTAAAGTTCCCTTTAGTGCCATTACCCCCAACTCAATTGCGGAAGTATCCTTAAAAAAGCCACGATACTTGCCAAAAGGTGTTCTTTTGGCTGCAACAATATATATATCCTTCACTTATTTATTCTCTCCATCATGTAAAATTCGATAAATATGTTCATAACAAAAAATTATTAAGAATACATAAAAAGACTACGCTTTCGTGTAGTCTGTCAGAATCTTTAAAGATCATTTACTTTTTGGCTTTATCTTCAGCTTCAAATTGCTTGCCTAAGCGTTGAATATAAGCACGAAGTTGTTCCTTAATTTCAGGGTGCTTCAAACCATATTCAATTGAAGTTTCAAGGTAGCCCTCCTTGTTACCAACATCGTGACGTTCACCCTTAAATACATGAGCAAAAACTCTTTGCGTCTTGTTCATAGTATCGATGGCATCAGTCAATTGGATTTCGCCACCACGACCAGGTTTTTGATGAGCTAAAATATCAAAAATTTCTGGTGTAAGAAGATAACGACCAATAATTGCATAATCACTAGGTGCCTTATCAATGTCTGGCTTTTCAATGAATGACTTAACATTGATCAAACCTGGCATAATTTCATTTTCTGGTTCAATTACACCATATTTTGAAACATCTTTGTGTGGTACTGGCATAACGGCAATTGTTGATGCATGAGTCTTATTGTAACGGTCAATCAGTTGCTTAGTAAGTGGCGTTTTATCATCCATCAAGTCGTCACCTAACATAACGACGAATGGTTCATCCCCTACAAAACTGCGCGCACGGTAAATAGCATCACCTAAGCCAGCAGGATGTGGTTGTCTAGTGTAGTACAAATTAACGCCAAGATTAGTAATGCCTTGAGTTAATTTCAAAAGCTCGTCTTTACCCTTTTCAGCCAAATCTTGTTCAAGTTCTGGGTTAGAGTCAAAGTGATCTTCAATAGGGCGCTTGTTTTTGCCGATAACGATCAAAATATCCTCAATACCAGATTTCTTAGCCTCTTCAACGATAAATTGAATTGTTGGCTTATCAACAATTGGCAACATTTCCTTAGGTAAAGCTTTAGTAGCAGGTAAGAATCGAGTACCTAAGCCTGCTGCCGGAATAACAGCTTTTCTTACTTTCATACAAATACACTTTCTACTTTCTATATTTATGCAATTATCATAGCAAATTTATTGGTCTTCAGCTACTTTTGTTTTTCTTCTTTTATCTTGAATATAACTTGCTACCCTACCAGCAGAATATTCCAATTCTCCTACACGATTGCGCACGATCGCTGCGTTCACTCCCACGCCAAAAAGGAATAAAATCGCCGCTATGTTCAGCCACAGCATAAAGATAATAAAGGTACCAATGATACCGTAGTTTTCCCAAGTAATCGGAAAATTATGCAAATAAAAGCTAAACAAAAACGAAAGTGCTAGCCAGCCAATAACCGTTACAATCACCCCTGGCCAAATTACCCTTTTTTTCAACTTAATATTCGGTAATACATAGTTAAGGTAATAAATAGCCAAGATCATCATCAAAAGTACAACTGGATAACGATAACTAAAAATTTTATCTATCTCTTTTACAGGCAACTGAAAAATTGGAGTCAGGAAATGCAATAACTGCTGTCCAAAAACCAATGCTAAAGTCGCGCCTGTAAAGATAATTATCATTAGGGTCGTAAAAGCTATCGTAATCATTCTGGTCCAAATGAAATTAACTATCGAAAGTTGAAGTTCAATTTGACGCACGCCATACAGTCTATTTTCACCTAACCGAATCGCATTAACTAAATTGGAAAACGACCAAATAGCAATCACAATACCAAAAGACATATATCCGGTTGAAGTTGTTTTAAGGAGCGAATTGACAATCGGCATAATGTATTTTGATATCTGGTCTGGAAATACAAAATCAAGATATTTAGCAATCGGTGCCGTATCAATATGAAATAACGGCAAAACGTTTCCGATAATAATGATGATCGGAAAGATCGAAAACAAGACATAATAGGCAATTACGATCGAACTATCCAGAATTTCGCCTTGAGACAAAATAGTACGTAAAATAAGAAAAAATTGGCCCAGCTTGGAATCGAGTCGATTCTTATTTTTCATTCATAAAACCTAATCGTCCATTTCGTCAAAGTGAGGAATGTACTTTTCTAAACCATCGTATGGACGTTGCAAAGTCAAAATCTTAGGACCATCTTTGGTAATAGCAAAGGTGTGTTCAAATTGAGCTGCGTTTGAACCATCTGGAGTTGCGTAGTAAACCCAATCGTCGTTAGGGTCATTAACAGTTCTTTGGTCAATATGCCAATCGCCACCTGCTTCAACCATTGGTTCACAAGTGATAGTCATACCTTCACGAAGACGTAAACCGTGACCTGCTTTACCCCAGTGTGGAACTTCTGGATCTTCGTGGATAGATGGTTGGATACCATGACCAACTAATTCGCGAACATCACCATAGTGGTTTTCATCTTCAACCCAGTGTTGAATTGCGGCACCAATATCACCAATTCGGTTACCTAAAACGGCTTGATCAATACCGAGGTACATAGCCTTCTTAGTTACTTCGATTAACTTCTTATCAGCGTCTGAAATTTTACCTACTGGGTAAGTAGTACATGAGTCAGTTTCGTATCCGTTTAAGTTGCAAGTTACGTCAACCTTAACGATATCGCCTTCGTTCAAGATTCTATCTTTTCTAGGTGTTTGGTGAGCAATTTCATCGTTAACTGAAATACAAGTGCCGTATTTATAGCCTTCAAAACCTTGTTCAGATAAGCGACCACCCTTTGATTTAACATACTTTTGGCACCATTCTTCAATGTCCCAAGTAGAAATACCTGGCTTGATAACGTCGCGCAAGCCTTCAAACATTGTAGCAAGAAGATGGCCTGAAGCTTGCATCCCTTTAAGTTCACGAATTGATTTAATTGTAATCAAAATTATTTCTCCTTTAAAAAAATATACTCTCTTTTATTATAACGTTTTAATGAAGATTTTTAAAAGTTTAGCTAAAAACGACTAGTTTCATGTATAATAAGATGTCGTATAACGCAGTGAAAGGTATGAAAAATCATGAAAGCAAGAATTGTCTACGCCAGCATGACTGGTAACGATGAAGACATGGCAGATATTTTAGAAGAAGATCTACAAGATTATGGCTTTGATGTTGAAACAAGCGATGTGGGCTTTACTGATGCAAGCGATTATTTAGATAGCGACCTTTGTATTTTCATCACCTATACTTACGGTGAAGGTGTAATGACTGACGAAATTGCCGACTTTTACGAAGAATTAAAGAAGCTTGATCTTACCGGTAAATATTTTGCAGTAATGGGATCAGGTGACAAGACTTATGGTGAACATTTCTGTGAGAATGTATTCGATTACGAAAAAGCATTCAATGCTTGTCATGCTACAGAAATTACTAAGCCTGTTACTATTGAAAATGCACCTGATGACGATGCGATCGATTTAATCGATCAAGCTGCAAAAGAAATGGCCGATAAATTAAATGACTAAAAGTAAAAAAGAAGTTACTATTGGTGATCAAGCTCAGATTCGCAAATTAGGACAAAAGCTAATCAAAAGGCACCGCAATTTATGGGTCTACACGATTTTTGGCTTTGTAGCTGCGCTGATCAATACTGTAGTCTTCATGGTTCTACACTCTTGGTGGCACAACGTAATGGTGATTTCCAACACCATTGCGTTCATCATTTCCAACTTGGCTTCGTTTTACTTTAACCAAAAAGCCGTTTTTATTAATAACGTAGATCATGAACACAGTACCTGGCACAAGCTAATTGTTTTTTTTACTTACAGAGTAATCAGTTTAATTCCCGATACCTTAATCATGTTGGTTGGTTTGTCCTGGCTTCACTTAAATGCCTCTTGGTTAAAATTATTGACCAAGTTTTAGTCGGAATTTTCAATTATCTAACTACTAGATCTGTCTTTCAAAAACAAGAACATACTATGATTGAACGTGCAAAAAGGCGCATTCAAGAACAAAAAGCAAAAAAGAAGCAGTAAAAACTGCTTCTTTTTTCTATTCAAAATCTGCTGGCTTAGCTACTTCGTCTTTATGGAAGTAGTAGTAAATGTCATCCATGATGCGATCACTAGCATAACCATCACCGTATGGGTTCTTGGCGTTAGCCATCTTGTCATATGCTTCTTTATTTTCAAGAAGTTCAAGCATACTTTCTCTTACTTTATCTACTTCAGTCCCAACCAGCTTCAAAGTACCAGCTTTCACACCTTCTGGACGTTCAGTTGTGTCACGCAATACAAGCACTGGCTTACCAAGACTAGGCGCTTCTTCTTGTACGCCGCCTGAATCAGTCATGATAAAGTAACTGCGTTTAGCCAAGTTATGGAAGTCAACAACATCAAGCGGTTCAATCAAGTGAATGCGCGGATCGCCGCCTAATACTTCGTTAGCTACTTGTTGCACTCTTGGCGACAAGTGTACTGGATAAATAATTTCCACATCAGGATGTGAATCGATTACTTGACGCATCACTTTGAAGACGCGGCGCATTGGTTCACCCTGATTTTCACGTCGGTGCATGGTAACCAAAATCACTTTATTGCCTGGCGTAATGTCATCCATTACTGCGTGATGATAATCCTTTTGGACAGTTTGTTTCAAAGCATCGATTGCAGTGTTACCAGTTACAAAAATATTATCTGCTTTGTGATTTTCTTTAAGCAAGTTGTTCTTTGACAATTCAGTTGGAGCAAAATACAAGTCAGTTAAATCGTCAGTCATTTGACGGTTCATCTCTTCAGGATATGGCGAATACTTATTCCAAGTTCTCAGCCCTGCTTCCACGTGACCCAAAATCGTTTGTTGGTAAAATGTCGCAAGAGCCGCCGCAAAGCTTGTTGTCGTATCACCATGAACCAAAACAATGTCCGGCTTTTCTTCTTTAATTACCTTAGACAAATCAATCATTACCTTAGAAGTAATTTCTTCTAAAGTCTGATTCTTATGCATGATATTGAAGTCATAATCAGGCTTAATCTTAAAAATTTCAAGCACTTGATCAAGCATTTCACGGTGCTGTGCACTAACAACGGTCACCTCTTCGAAGCGGTCGTCTTTTTTTAATTTCAAAACAAGTGGTGCCATTTTAATTGCTTCTGGACGCGTGCCAAAAACAGTCATTACCTTAATTTTTTGCATAAAAAATCCTCCGAAAACCTAATCTTACTATAACTGATTTAGGACTATCTTGCACCCCATTTATACAATATGCTTTAATTAATATGTTACTAAAGAAAGTCGGGTATATTTATTTATGAATACAGGTTTATTAGTTTTAATTACAACCGCTTTTGTGATCATCATCGGTTGTTTCTGTTTAGTCTTCGGTTTAGACAAATCTAAGCCACCTAAAACAAGAAGAAGACTGCTTTATACAGCACTCATTTGTGTCTTCCTAGTTTGGGGACTAATTACTTTCATTATGCTCAATCCAATGGGCTAAACGAAAAGTCATCTGAAAAAATCAGATGGCTTTTTTTCTATGACCCCGGTGAGATTCGAACTCACCTCTACGGTTTAGGAGACCATTGTTCTATCCAGATGAACTACGGGGCCAAAACACAAGATTAACTTTACCAGAAATTAGGTAATTAGTTAATCTTTTTTACTAAAATTGTGTGGTAAAGAACGTCTTAGGATTGTTGGTATCCGCGATTTTATCTGCCGCAATTACAAATGGACTCCAAATAGCGAATGCAATCAACATATCCACAATGCTTAAAATTATCGCACGCCAGTCATAATTACACGCCAAAAACGGTCCAATAATCGGTGGCATAATGCTTGGCACTGCTACCTGTACAGGATTAACTAGTCCCATCACGCTAACCCAATATGAAAATGCTACATTTACAACAGGTGTTAACAAAAATGGAATTAAGTAAACCGGATTAAGCACTACAGGAAGTCCTAGTAAAATTGGTTCACCAATATTAAAGATGCCCGGTGCCAAAGCAATCTTGGCAATCGTACGATAATCACTTCGCTTTGAAAATACTAAGATTGCGACGATTAACATCAAGGTACCACCGGCACCACCAAACCAGGCAAATACATTAAATGATCCTCTTACCCAAACGTAGGGCGGAACTTTTCCACTAGTTGCAGCTGTGATGTTGCCATTTTGTGCGGTCAACCAAATAGAATCAAGGATTGGGGATAAAACGCCCAAGCCATTGATTCCAAAGAACCAAAATACTTGTACCAGCAAGGTAACTAATAAAACGGTACCGAAACCTTGGCCCCATTTTACTAGTGGCATTTGAATAGTAGTTAACAGCCAATCGCCAAAATAATCATGTGTTACTGCTTGGAAAAGATAATTGATCCCGCCCACGCTAAAAACAGCAACCATTGCTGGTATCAGTGAATCAAAGGCAGCCTGTTCTGCATGAGGCATATTTGTGGACAAATGAAGCATAAATCTAGCTTTATAACAAGCATAATAAATTAAAAAGCCAATTGACCCAAATAAAATTGCCGTAAATAATCCAGTCGTTGAAAACTGACTGATATCAAAAGCATTTTTGACTACTACACTCTCACCATGAAATCTAATCTTGGCATAATTGGCAATACTCAATGAAAAAGACGAAAGCGAAACAATCGCTGCAGCTAAACGATTACCTTCAAAGTTTTTAGCTAATTGATAACCTAATGCTAGCGCAAAGAAGCAGGCATACAGTGAGAAAGTGCCGCGCCACACTAAGTCACTAATTGAAACTAGCGGCTGCATTGCAAAAGCGAATGTATTCCAGCCTAGATGAACTTTGGCAGCCGTAATTAAGCTTTTAATTAATACTGCCAGTGAACCGGCAATAGTAATTGGCATCAGAGAAATAAAGGCATCCCTCAATGCCACCAGCCATCTTACCTGTCCTAATCTGCTAGCTATCGGCAATACATAATCTTCTAGCCACTTCACTAACCGACTCATTTATTCACCTTCAAGTAATGTGGGTGGTAACCCTTATTTTTATTGCGCTTCTTTTTACCTTTCTTTTTCTTATTTTTAACTACCTCGTTAGCATTAACTGACTTTGATTTTTCTTCATATTTTTGCTTCTTATCCTTAGGCTTATTAGTAGTCAAATGGTAGCCAGCAAAGTAGACTCTTTCTAACTTGATTTGATCTGCTAAAAGCTTTTTCAGATCTCTAAAGTCATGATCATCGCCTAATGTTACGACATAACCTTCCGCATTCATTCGGCCAGTACGTCCGGCTCGGTGCAAATACGTATTAGTCTCACTTGGAATTTCATAGTTAATAACATAAGTAAGATCAGGAATATCCAAACCACGCGCAGCTAAATCAGTTGCCAAAAGTAATTTAGTTTTACCGGAAGCCAAATCTTGCAAAGCTTGTTCACGCTTTTGCTTACCAAATTCATTAGATAAAAGTTCAAACTTAGTTTTAGTATGACCAAATATTCCAGCAAAACGCATCATTGTCTTGTTTGAATCGAAGAACAAAATCCCCTTAAAATGATCCAACTTAGTCATTCTTTGCAAGAATTCAATCTTGTGTTGATTATCAACTTGCAAGAAGTAATGCTTAGTTGCTGACTTTTGTTCATTTCTAACGTCAACTAAAAGGAAATGACGGTTGAAGATCTCTTCTGCATCCCTAGTAATTTCGGAATCTGTAGCACCAAACAACAATACTTGGCTGTCAGGTCCTAAATTTTGTCCTAATGAAGATAATAATTCTAGTTTAGTAAATTCCAAAATATCGTCAGCTTCATCAATAATCAATGTCTTGATTTGACCCAACTTAATTCTACCGCTAGAAAAGAAATCAAAAAATCTTCCTGGTGTAGCGACAATTACTTCTGGATGCTTTTTCTTAAGATTGTCTTCTTGACGCTTACGATTACCGGCACCCACTAAACTTGCACCTTTTAATCCTAATGCGTGTATAAATGGATTAATGGCATGACGAATCTGCACTGCAAGCTCTGTTGTTGGCGCAATAATTACTATGCTATTGGCATTGCCTTTTTGTGCTCTTTCCAAACTAGGAAGTGCATAAGCTAATGTCTTACCAGTCCCAGTTTTGGCTAAACCAACCAAAGAAGCACCATTTCTAATGGCGTCGTAAGTTTCTTTTTGAATCAAAGTTGGCTTATCTTTATGTTGTTTAATTAATATTTGTTTTATTTCTTCTTGATACATTATTGTGTTAACTGTCCATACTTTTGTCTATATTGACCAACGGTTCCGTTATACGCATACATTGTAACGCCTTTTTCTAGACCTGTGACGTTATTGACGCGTCCGTTGATAGTATAACGCCAAAACGAATACTTTAATTTATCTGGCGCTTTCCCATCTACTGACATAAATTTTGTTTGCGGCGTGAAATACTTATGATACTTATAATCCACGTCAACAATTACTTCTTTTTTACGTTGCTCAAGCATGCTGGCAAATCGTGCCATCGACGTTAAATAGCGCTTGCTGCGGCTAGTTGCGGCTGGCTCAAGCAGGATTGGTAGGCTGCCCGTGTTATCGCCCACTTTTTCAAAAAAGTAGCGGTAATGCTGCAAGGGCGTCGATTCATTACTATATAGAATCATACTGCCAAAAGCAAGCTTGGTTCCCAAAATCTGATCACGATAGGATAGATAATTTTCATCAAAGTATGATCTGCCTTGCGTTGATTTTAAATAAACGAAGGAAATACCGTTCGCCTGCAATTTATGCAAATCCACATAGTCAACATCTTGGTTAAGCTGAATCCCAATTGCACTCGAGTTAGAATTCGGCGGAAGAGTGGTTTGTCTTTTAAAATTAAAAAAGCCAATTAAAAGAAATGCAATCGCTAATAACAGTAAAGTTATAATTGCTGGCAAAGTATATTTATGATGATATCTTCCCATATATCTTTTCTTTCCCCCCTGCTATTATTTTACCCGAACCCATTCATCACACCAATACTTGTAACATAGATATGCTAAAATATTTAAGATATATATTTTTGACGAAGGTGAAGTATATGAAAAGACAAATTTCTTTTGGCCAAGCTTTGGCAACCGTGGTTGGTTCTGTAATTGGAGCCGGCGTTTTCTTCAAGATCGGTATCATTACTGCGCAAACAGGCAGTAGTTCTACGACAATCTTTGTTTGGGTATTAGCCGGTATTATTTCGATTGCTTCTGGCTTAACCATTTCAGAAATTGCAGCGAGTTTAAAAATTAATGGTGCGATTAAATATTTAGATTATACTTATGGACGCGTCTGGGGCTTTTTATTTGGCTGGGCGCAGATGATCGTTTATTTTCCCGCCCAGATCGGGGCGCTGAGTTCGATTTTCGGTGTACAGTTTGTCTCTTTATTTGGCATTCAAGCAAAATATGCTAATGTAGTGGCGATTCTGTTAGTACTATTCTTGTTAGGCATCAACCTAATCGGAACTAAGTTTTCTAGCAAAATGCAATCTGTTATCACCGTTTTGAAGATCATTCCTATTATTTTAATTATCATTTGGGGGATGTTTAACCAAAACAAGATTGCTGCTCCGCTTTTGCCATTAACAGTTGGAGCTGGCAAATCATTTTCAGGTGCGATCAGTCAAGGTCTTCTTTCCGCCTTGTTTGCTTTCGAAGGCTGGATTGTTGTAACCAACTTAGCTAATGAAGTTAAAAATCCAGAACGTGATCTTTCAAGAGCAATTATTTTTGGTTTATCCGCTATTACCTTGATCTATATTTTAATCAATTATACTTTCTTAACGGTTTTACCAATTAATCAACTGGTCAACAACAATGACGCTGCCTTTCAAGCATCTATGAAACTATTTGGTCAGTTCGGTGGGAAACTTGTCACAGTCGGCATCTTGATTTCGGTTTATGGTGCTGTTAATGCCTTCATGCTCACAGGTATGAGAACCCCTTACATCTTGGCTCAAGATAATTTATTGCCATTCTCCGAAAAGATTGGTAAAGCCAACATTCACACTGGTGTGCCAGTCTTTGGTGCTTTAATCGTAGATGCAATTGCCATTATCATGATTCTTTTAGGCAACTTCACAGTCTTAACTGACATGTTAGTTTTCGTCATGTGGACCTTCAACACCATGCTCTCAATTGCTGTGATTATCTTGCGCAAGCGTGAACCAGAGCTCACTCGTCCATTTAAAGTGCCGTGGTATCCAATCATTCCAATAATTTCAATATTAGGTGGTATCTTTATCGTTGTATCAACGATCATTAATCAGTTCGTATTATCACTCATTGGTATTGGCTTAACTTTAATTGGTTTACCAATTTATTACTACAA
This sequence comes from Lactobacillus kitasatonis DSM 16761 = JCM 1039, assembly GCF_000615285.1. GTDB lineage: Bacteria > Bacillota > Bacilli > Lactobacillales > Lactobacillaceae > Lactobacillus > Lactobacillus kitasatonis. Next base: position 49,459 of record NZ_BALU01000014.1, read on the forward strand.
ACAAAAATAGAATAACAACTAAAAAACTATCGCAAATCTGCGATAGTTTTCTTATACTCTTTTTTATTACTACTTGTTAACGTATTTTTGGATAACTTCAGGCTTCAATACACCAACGTAAGGAAGATTACGGTACATGTTCAAAAAGTCCAAACCGTAACCAACTACAAATTCGTTACCAACCTTTGAACCGTAGTAGTCAACGTCGACATCAACATTTCTACGAGCTTCCTTATTAAGCATTGCACAACACTTTACGCTCTTAGCGCCACGGCCCTTAATAAGGTCCTTCATGAACTTTAAAGTAAGACCAGTATCAACAATATCTTCAATAATTAATACGTCACGATCTTTAACATCAGCTGCTAAGTCAGTTACAACCTTGATCTTACCAGTTGATTCAAAGCCATCACCATAGCTAGACACATCCAAGAAGTCCAATTGGTGTGCAACATCCATTTGTCTAGTTAAGTCTGTTAAGAAATAAATTGCGCCTTTAAGTGCACCGACAACCAATGGCTTCTTGCCAGCATAGTCTTCAGTTAATTGCTTGCCAAGTCGTACGCACATTTCATGAATATCTTCTTCAGAAAATAACTTGTGATCAATAATATCGTTAATATTGTCGCCTTTAACCATTTAATCTACCCTTCAATCCTATATATTTAACTAATCTGATAATTGAAATTATAACATCTTTAAACAAAAAAAGCGTCAAAATCGACGCTTTCACTGAATATTCGTTATTTTTCTGCCTTAGATTGATCGGAATCAGCTTTATTATTCTTCTTAATTGGCTCAACAATAAACCAACGCATGAATCCTTGCTCAATGCTATCAAGCATGAACTTGTAGCCTTCAAGTTCAACTGATTCGCCCTTCTTCAAGTTAGGATAATGTTCCATCATGTAACCACCAATAGTAATGATGTCGCTATCTTGGAAGGCCTTCAAATCAGTGTGGAAGTAACGCTCAAAGTCATACAAAGTAGTTTTACCGGAAACATGAACGTTGCCCTCTTTATCCTTGATGATGTAGTCATCAGAAACATCATCAATTTCGTCTTTAACAGAACCGAAGAGCTCTTCGTAAATATCCTTATCCGTTACGATACCACTGGTACCACCGTATTCATCAACCACCAAAACAATTGGTGTGTGCTTAGAAATCATTAAGTGCAAGATATCTTGAATAGGCATTGATTCAGGCACAGTAATGATAGTTCTAATGATTCTTGTTACAGGAACCTTGGCATCAATTTGGCTCTGTTGGACGATATCATAAGCATAGACGTAACCTACAACGTCATCCTTATCATTATCGCGTACAACTGGAAAACGGCTGTAACCTTCTTTTAGGTACTTTTTCAAGGCATAAGCAATCGTATCGGTTGAATCAAGTACTGACAATCTCGTTCTATCAGTCATGATGTCTTTAGCGATCTTGTCATTTAATTCAAAGGCACGCTCCATGTAGGTAAGGTCTTCTTTATCAAGAGAACCACCATGCACAGCGTTACGTGACAACTTGATGATTTCAGATTGTGAATATACTTCATTTTCTTCGTCAGCCGGTTGAAAGCCCATCAACTTCAAAATACCATTGGAACTAGTATTAAGTAGCCATACAAATGGATAAACGATTGTGTGGAAGATATGAAGTGGCGTTACGATCAACATCATCATACCTACAGGTTTATCAATGGCAATATTCTTAGGTACGACTTCTGTTAATACAACTTCCAAGTAGGTTAACAAAATCACACCTAAAATGGCACTAACTGATTTAATGAGTGATTCACTCATTGGAGCTAAATGGAATAGATCTTCCAAAATTACCGCAAACGTGTCTGCAGAGAACCAACCCAATACTACACCAACAAGAGTAGTACCAACCTGGGTGGTTGACAGATATTCATTTAAATTGTGCGTCATATGAAGTGCACGTTGCAATTTCTTCTTATTGCCTTGACCTTGGGCCAGCATATCTTCAAGCTGACTAGGTCTAGTTTGTACCAAAGCAAACTCTGCGGCAACAAAGAAAGAAGCAACAATAAAAATCAATAAAGTTGCAACTAAATTAGTTACTATTTGAGCTGGACTCAAAGCATTATCACCTTTTTTTACAAATTATTTACTAAAACCTATTTTACCATTTATTGCTTAAAATAGTTCAGTTTTACACAAGTCACAACTACTTAGTTACCTTATAAATTTTACTGAATGGTACTCTCTTTGGAATGAAGACAGGATCATTGATTTCTGCATTTCGATCAATGTAACCTACAGCAATTGCCATTCCTACATATTCATCTTCTGGAATACCCGTATATTTTCTTACCAAATCAGGATATGACACCATTGAGTGAGCTGGCATAATGCCTAAACCACGGTTAACAGCCAAGAGCATAATGCTTTGTGCAAAAATTCCCAAGTCAAATACTGACCAGGCTGGTGAATTTCTTGGAATAGTCAAAAAGATGATTGCTGGAGCATTAAACATATTCTTATTAGCTTCAGTAAACAAGTTCAACTTATTTCTAAAGAAGAAACTTTGTGAAGCACCCATAGTTGCCATGTTGCTGCTTGGGAAAGTATCCCAGTCAAGTGAAAGCATTGAAGCAAAGTCTTCATTTGGTTTAACTTTATTATCAACATTTTCAGCTGAAGCTTTCTTAAACTTAGCTAAAGCATCCCCCATCAAGACATATGCTCGCCAAGGTTGAGAATTAAGCAATGATGGAGATTGCTGTGCTTGTTCAATGATTTCAGCAATTGCTTTTTCTGGAACTTTTCTGTTGGTAAATTTCCGTGTTACATGTTCATTTTGAAAAACTTCTTTAAAATTCATTTTCCACCAATTCCTTTTAAAAACATACTCGACAATTTTACTTTTTCTCTGCTTCTTTTCTCTCTTGCTCTTGCTTTTTCAAAAAAGCACTCATTGCCACGTCATTTTTACGCATTGCAATAAAAGCAGTAATAGTCATCGTCAATCCGCCAATACAAATTAATAGCAATCCTATTGGAAATAAGAATACAGCACCATTAGGAATAAATGAAGCTTTAATAACCCAACAAGTAATTCCTGCCAGCATAAATATTATTCCTACAATAATTGCCTTAGTATTTGGACGATATTTTTTCATCTACTAGCCCTCGCTTTCTTACTATATATATCTTAACAAAAAATACCAAAAAAAAGCTCAGCTTCCATTAAGAAGCTAAGCTTTTCAACTATCTTTTTAATTAGCCCTATAAAAAGTTCTATATAAGAGAGGGGGGAAGTGACTAATTAAATTCAACAGTTTGTACTTTTTGGGAATGTTCAACTGTACCCTTTTCAACAGGAGTAACTGATTTAACCATATCCATGTTGGTGTAAACAACGATACAGCTATCATCATAGCCCTTATCTGTAATTTGCTTGAAATCCATGGTTGCTAAAGGTTGGCCCTTCTCTACCTTATCGCCTTGTTTAACGTCTACTGTAAACGGAGCACCTTTTAATTCAACAGTATCAAGACCCAAGTGAATCAAAATTTCTAATCCTTTGTCAGTCTTAATACCAATGGCGTGTTTGGTTGGGAAAAGCGTAGAAATAGTACCGGCAACTGGTGCATAAATGTGAGTATCAGTTGGCTTAATAGCAAAACCATCACCCAACATCTTTGTTGAAAAGACGTCATCATCTACATCAGTAATTGGCATTACTGTACCGTCAACTACTGCGTCTACTTCCAAACCTTTATTCTTTTTCTTAAAGAAATTAAACATAATTTATAACCTCTGGATTTCTAAAATTCAAGTAACAATATCAACACAAGACAGCATGCAAGTAATACAGCTGATACAATTGAAATAGCTATAATTACAGGATTTACATTATCTTGCGTCTTCTTCAAAGCAGTTGCCTTGTACATTCCCAAGACAGCTAAAATTGCACAAAGCAAGTTGCCGACAACAATTTGTCCAATTAACTGACTTACCATAAAGAAGCGATAAGTCTGGCGGTTAACCATGAACTTCTTTTTATTTAACAGTAAGTAGTAACCTAACACAAAGTCTACAATCGCAATGATTGTACCAATTGCGACGGCCGGCTGCTTCATAATAATCGACTGAATCGGTTCTCTCGAAGCTCCACTGCGCATCGCTATCAATGCCCAGAATAATAATGGAGCAATGAAAAGTATGTATGAATACCAGCTAATAATTTTCTTGGCATCCAAATGCATGCTCTGTGTCATTCGGCCGAAAAAGTTTTCCACTTTTTGCTTGCTAATTGCCCACATTAATCTCAACATCCTCTCCTTGGTTTTGTTGCCAAGCTACATATTCACTAATAAGCAAGTCAATCAGATAGTAAGCAGGAGTAAAAGCAACCTTGCCACTCTTAAAATCAGCGTCGTCAGTAAAAGCGATTGCTGGAAAGTAAATATTGTGCTGAACAAGTGAAGCTAATTTGTTTTGCATCATATTAGTGAAGGAAACATATTTAAACTTATCATTCACTAATTCCAACTTAGTAATCTCTTCATTAATCGTGGCATTATCACCCGTGAAAGAGATGATGAATAAGACGTCGCCTTTTTTAGCAAAACGGCTTGCTGCTTTTAACTCATCAAGAGCAGACGGCATGACCGTCGCATTCTTGCCCACTACAAACAGTTCATGAGCTAGATATTGTGCAATTAATTCCTGCTGCCAACCAGTAGAATAAATGTAGATAGTATTAGCATTATCTAAATCACGGTACAAACTATTAAAGTCTCGTTGTTTGAAATACTTTAATACATCTACATTTACCTTGCTAAGCTCTTTTGCAAAATTGTTTTCAATTTTGACTGGCTTTTGATTCGACTCGGCGAGTTCCACCAAATCAAATTTCAGTTCACTGTAACCACTCAAGCCAAGCTTTTTACATAAACGAAATATCGCTGATTCGGATACATATAGCTTTTTAGCTAACTTGGCTAGACTTAATTTGCTACAGTCTTTTGGATTATTTAATACGTACTGAATGATCTGTTTTTCAGAGTCATTCAGTTTAGTATTACTGTCATAGACCATTGATCTTAAATTTGCCATAATTGCTGTGTCCTTATCAATATATAATTTATATATTAATAATACCACAAGCGCTTACAGTTATAATAATTGTTTCATCTGATCAACAACTTGATCGGCATCCAATCCAACAACAATGTCAATTTCGTTATTGTCCTTGTGTTGAACTTCGTATGAATCTGCGATCTTCTTGAATTCAGAATCTGGAGCAACTTTCTTAGTGTCAAAGACGTGAGTTCTTACTCTAGTTGAGCAAGCAATTACATCCTTAATGTTTTCGCCACCACCAAGAAGGTCAACGATACCTGTAGCTCTCTCAATGTATGGATTATCTTGTTCAGTTGAAACCTTAGCGTCACTGCCGCTTTGTTGCATCAATTGAGTCATTTCGTCCAAAACTTGAGGAACGTCAAGACCCACAATAACTTGTAATGCTTTACCGTGGTGAACAACGTTAACAGCCTTGTTAGCCTTAAATTGTGAGTCTGGAGCAACCTTGCTTGGATCAGCAACAGATACACGTAATCTAGTAGCACATGATGACAATTCAGTAATGTTTGAAGCACCACCTAATAAGTCAAGGTATGCAGTAGCTCTTGCGATGTAAGGATCGTTTGCATCCTTACCTGCTGCCTTAGCAGCCATCTTTTGCTTGTATTCTTTCTTGTTGATAAGTTTAACGTCTTCGTCATCAGCTTCACGACCTGGAGTGATGTAGTTGAACTTTTCAATCATGATCTTGAATACGAAGTAAGTAACGATACCGAAGATAATACCAACGATAAATTGCATTACATATGTTTGCCAGTGGTGTTCCCAAAGTGGCAACCAGTTCATTGATGCGATACCAATGGCACCGTCTGACATGAAACCTCTTAAACCCAAGGCCCACATTACAGTGTTCATAGTAGCTGACAATACTGAGTAAATTACCCAAAGTACAGGAGCTGCGAACAAGTAAGTAAAGTCAATAGGTTCAGTAATACCAGCTAATACTGAGGTCAAAGCAGCTGGGATAAGCAAAGCTGAAGTTTGCTTCTTCTTGTTCTTCTTAGCAGTTGCGTAGAAGGCAAGACAGATAAATGGTACTAAGAATACCTTTTCGTTACCGTAAAGTTGGAATCCTTCAACTGAAGCAATTTGTGAAAGTGGTTTAGTACTTGCAGCGTATTCAGCAAGGTGTTTCAACCAGTATGGTTGCAAACCGCCGGCAACAACGGCTGGACCGAATTGGAATGGAATGTATACCAAGTGGTGAAGACCAGTAGGAATCAATACACGGTTCAAGAATTGGTAAATCCAAACACCGATAAATCCACTATCTACGATGAAGTGTTGCATGCTGGTGATACCCATTTGAACTTTTGGCCAGCCCCAGCAGGTAATGAGTGCTAAGGGAATCATTACGAAGAATGCTAAAGCGTAGACATAAGTTGAACCTTGGAAAGTACCAAGCCAGTCTGGCAACTTCTTGTCAAAGTACTTGTTGTGTAGCCATACAACGATCAAAGCAACAACCAAGGCACCTAAGATACTAGTGTCAAGAGTCTTGATACCAGCAATGTTAGTTAAACCGTGGTTAGTAGCGTTAGCAACAATTTGAATCTTGTCAAAGTTAGGAATACCAAATGCTGCACCCCAGTGGGTAAGCATTGCACCGATGAAGTAGTTGTAAGTCAAGTAAGCGATAACTGCTTCCATGGCTGCTCTACCTCTAGCCTTGTTGGCTAAACCGATTGGCAAACCTACAGTAAACAAAATACCTTCTTGGTTGAAGACTGTCCAACCACCAGCTGAAATTGTGTCCCAAACTGAGTTCCATGTAGTTCCCGGATTGGCAATTGAACCAAACAGAGTCGGGTTATTGAACAAACTACCTAAAGCTACGACAATACCCGCAAACGAGAACAGCATAACTGGGACGAACATAGCGGCCCCAAACCGCTGAATCTTTTGCATCATAATAATTTACCTCTCAAAGAAAGAAATTAAATAAATTAACTGATTCTTGCGCTTACACCTATATCTTATTTCATTAAATCCAGTTAGTTGGAAGGTGCTCGAAAACAACTAACATCTACTTATGAAATAGCTCATAAGTATTACTCCTCGAATAAATCGATCGAGATAGAAACCTAAGTGATATCAAATTTAGATCTTGCTCTATCTCTCGTAGCTAGCTTACATTTTATTTATACCATAGTTTCTTCCTTATGTAAGCGTTTTTACAAATGCTGACTTAGTGTTTCATGGTATTACCGGATTATTTCATTTGCTGAAATATTTTTCAGTGCTTTGATCTATCTAGACCGATTTTTTCAGAGCCATTTAACCCTTTAATAGCCTATGTTTAACAAATTGCTTTACATACGAATTTTCTCTGTTAAGAAATATGCTATGCACATAAGCTATAAATATACATAAAAATAAATGCAAAATATTTCGGCTTTTCTGAAACAAAAGAAACGAGTGCGAATCACTTTCACACTCGTTTTTTACTTATAATTTCATTCAAAATATTAATCTTTCAAATATTCCACCAATCCTGGCAAAATCTTTTTTCCTTCTTCACACCCAACTTCATACACACACTTGATCTCATCTTTATCAGACTCGACAGTGCCGATATTAAGCGGATATGGCGGTCTAATTACAAAAGTTTCACCATTATCCTCATCTCGCTGTATCTCGTCTAGAACGGCATTATAGTCCTCTGCTCTAGTCGCCAATTTCTTCAAAACAGCAGGATATTCACGCAAAATAACTTTTTCAATTGGAAACAGCTTGCTCTGCTTCTTGCGATATTCCTTAGGTTGCGTTGTAATGACAACCTTTTTATCAAAATTATTTTTCACCAAAAAATCATATGGAACTGAGTCTGAAACACCGCCATCAAAATAGTAATGACCTTTAATTGCGACAGGATGGGCAAAAAATGGAATTGAAGACGATGCTCTAATCCATTCCAAATCAACGTAGCCAGCATCCCTCAACTTATGATAAACAGGCTCACCCGTTGCCGCATCAGTAGCCACGCACCAAAACTCCATCGGATTTGCCATAAACGTTTTCTTATCAAAAACATCTAGCTTTTCAGGAATAATATGGAAGCAAAAATTTTCCGCATATAAATTTCCTGATCTACGCCAGGACTTCCAACTGGCATAGTATGGCTTACCTGCAAAACGCAAATTATAACGCAATACTCTTCCAATTTGCTTTGACTTCATATTCACGCCAAAAGCTGCACCAGCTGAAACGCCAACCGCTGCGTCAAACGTAACGTTATCTTCCATTAACACGTCGAGCACGCCTGCAGTAAAAAGCCCCCGCATCGCGCCGCCTTCTAGTACCAACCCTGTTTTCATTTTGTCCCTCCACCAAATAAAAAAGACCTATATTTTTAGTACAATGTCATTAAGTTAAGACATTGACTAATCTAATGACACTTTTTGAGACATTTATCGAATTATTTTATTCGATAAATGTCTTTTTTTTGATAGCACAAATAAGCCATCTTAAGATAGCCGTTTAAATTAGTTCAAGCTGCTAGACGATAAGGAAAGCCAACTACTAATTTAACTTTTAGATTTCGTTTATCTTTTCTTCCTGGTCGAATGGGCGTTAAATAAAATGCTACATCCAGCAGTAATTGTGTGAAGTTTTTATCTGAATTATCACTTATACTAAAATATCGTCGCCAGATACAACAGGCCATTTTAAAATCTATTCGATATTGATATTTTCCCTGAGTATACGCTTTTGAGCTCGCAATTATTGATAAACTTACGGCATTATACATTGCAAAATGGGCGTATATTTCCATATAAACAAATTGATCTTTTTTAGAATGAAACTGTATGCCGCTTAAGTCATATTTAAGCTCCCTAAAAGAAGTTTCTATTCCCCAGCGAAGATGATAGATCTCTTTCATTCTAGCTAGAGGATATTCATTTCGATCTAAATTGGTGATGAGGACTTCCCACTCATCGTCTGAACCTGGTGGATTGATTCTAAACTTACAAACTCTAAATCTAACATCACACATATCCTCAAAATCCCAGCGTTGATCTCTGGTATTTTTAGAACGAACAGCTTTATAGTGATGCTTTTTGTGAAGAATCAGGTGAAGAAACTTTTCTGTATCTTTATGGGTGACATAATAATAATGTGACGAAGTTACTCTGCATGATAAGTCAATATCGTATTCATGATTCGACATAGCTACAATTTCTTTAAAAGCACCATCTCCGGATTTTGATCGCATAACATAGTGGCAATGTTTTAATCGATTGCAATTTTCAATTAAATTAAAGCTAATGTAGCCACGATCCATCAGGACTAGAAAATCTTTTTCTTGTTGGGCTAATTTCTTTAACATAGTTAAGGCTGCCTCACGTTCATCCATTTTTTGTCTAGGTTGGATAACCATGTCTAAATATAATTTATTCAAGACATCATAAAGAGCATTTACATGAAGTTGACAGTATATTCGACCATCTTTACCTCGAAAAATATTTTCTGATTCGGGATTAAAAGGTTGATCAAAATCAGAGCCATCAATCGCAACAACTAAGTATTGATTATCTAATAATTGCAGTGCATTATTTGCCCGGCTAAGTTCTAACATAATTTCTTTAAAGCATTCAGGCTTTAATTTAGCCTTTTGTTGTTCAAAAGCCGAAGCAGTCATTCTAGAATTTATGTCAGGAAAAGCATGAAAAATTTCCGAATTCAGGCTGCCAGCTCCCATT
>NZ_BALU01000013.1 GCF_000615285.1 Lactobacillus kitasatonis DSM 16761 = JCM 1039
CGATGAAAATGCGGTTTTAAATCTTTTAGCTTTGGCAAAATAAAGAAAATAAACAGGGCTGGCTAGGTCCTTAAGCTGTAAGAGCTAGTCAATGTGATTACTCCTATTTGGAATATCAGAATACTAGTGAAGACGATAATAAATGAAACAAAGAAAGGAAAAATATATCTTTCTGATATGTAGGAAATTCATATTCTTCTACATATTTCTATGTTTTATATAGCAGATAAAAACTATGAGTAGAAGACCTAATTTCGGCGGTATGGGCATGGGCGGCATGAACATGCAACAAATGATGAAGCAAGCAAAGAAATTGCAAGCTCAAATGGCAGAAGAACAAGAAAACATTACCGCTCAAGAATTTACCGGTAAGTCAGCAGATGATATGGTAGTTGCTACATTTACTGGTGACCGTAAGCTTAAAGATCTTAAGATTGATAAAGAAGCAATCGACCCAGATGATCCAGATATGTTGCAAGATTTAGTGATCGATGCTGTCAACAAAGGCTTAGCTCAAATCGATGAAGCAACCCAAGCAAGTTTAGGCAAGTACACGAAAGGCTTGATGTAATTGCAATATCCATTACCAATAGCTCATTTAATTGATGCTTATATGAAGCTTCCAGGCATTGGTGAAAAAACTGCTACCAGATTAGCTTTTTACACAATGGATATGCCTCAAGAAGATGTAGAAGATTTTTCTAAAGCATTAATTCAAGTGAAAAAAGATATCCATCAATGTCCAATTTGTGGCAATATTACTGAAAAAGATATCTGTGATATTTGTTCTAACCCTAATCGTGATCAAACAACTATTATGGTGGTTGAACAGCCTAAGGACGTAATGGCTTTCGAAGATATGGGCGAATACAGTGGCTTATATCATGTGCTTCACGGCGTATTATCACCAATGGATGGAATTGGTCCAGAAGAAATTAATATTAAGTCTTTAATTACTCGTTTGCAAAAGCACGATGAAGTTAAAGAAGTAATTCTGGCTCTTAATTCCACTCCTGAAGGTGAATCAACTGCAATGTATATTAGCAAGTTGATTAAACCGGCAGGTATTAAAGTTACTCGTTTGGCTGCAGGTTTATCTGTAGGTAGCGATATTGAATATGCCAATTCAATTACTTTGAAACGGGCAGTACAAGGAAGAACGACTCTATAATGGCTAGAAAAAGAGATAAAATCAAAGAACTCGGCGATCAAAAACTGGTCTCCGAGATTGAAAAATTGCAAAATCAAATTGCTTTAGAGCAAGATTTAGATAAAACTACTTTGGATTTATCAGATGATAATTATATTCAAGGTAAGATTTTAAGAGCCAAGTATACTTTTTTGTATAATGAAGCTCGTCATCGAGGCACAAGATTTAGTGGTATCACTAATGCGATTACTCAATAAAATTAGCTCCAATTTTGGGGCTTTTTTATTTTGCTTAATAAAAAAAGACTGGGGCTGTTAATCTCTATGAAACTTCTGTAAAATAGACCTATGGAGGATTTTATGACAGGTTATTTTGTTAGTTTCGAAGGCCCAGATGGCGCAGGAAAAAGCACAGTTTTAAAGGAAGTATTGGCTAAAATAGGTCCACAGCTTAAACCACAATATCTTGTGACACGTGAACCTGGTGGATCAACGATTGCGGAAAAGATTCGTGATATTATTTTGGATCCAACCAATGATAAAATGGATGCAAAAACTGAAGCACTTTTGTATGCTGCAGCAAGAAGTCAACACGTAGAAGAGATAATCAGACCAGCACTTAAAGCAGGCAAAATTGTTTTTTCAGATCGTTTTGTTGATAGTTCTTTAGCTTATCAAGGTGAAGGACGCGACTTAGGTATTAAAGAAGTAAAGCAAATAAATGATTTTGCTACAAACAAGTTAGATCCAGATTTAACTTTCTTTATCGATGTTGCTCCTGAAATTGGTCTGCGCCGAATTGAAAAATTGCGCCCAGGTCACGAAGATCGCTTAGAGCAAGAAAACTTATCTTTTCACAAGAAAGTCTACCAAGGCTTTTTAAAGGTAAAAGAGATGTATCCAGAACGCTTTGTGACTATTGATGGAACTCAACCAATTGACCAAGTTGTAGATCAAGTAATTGCAACATTAAAGCAGCGAATGCCGGAGATATTTTAAGGACTGATTAGATGAAATTAGTAATCGCTATTGTTCAAAAAGAAGATTCAAATAATTTACAAAGAGCATTTGTCCAAAATGATTTTCGTGCTACTAAACTAGCAACTTCCGGTGGCTTCCTGAGTCAAGGAAACACAACTTTTTTAATTGGTTGTGAAGATGAAAAAGTAGACGATGTTTTAAAGATAATTAAGCAAGAATCTCGGGCAAGAGAAGAGATTGCAACACCACACATGCTTTCTACTGGATATGAGATTACTCAACCATTAAAGATTACGGTTGGTGGTGCAACTTGCTTTGTTGTCCCAGTTGATGAGTTTAAACGATTCTAATGATTGATATTACAAATGTGGGTACTAAACAAACCCAGTTTTTACGCCGAGCATATGAGCAAAAGAGATTAGCTCATAGTTATCTTTTTGTTGATAGTGATGAAAGTCGTGCACTTAACACAGCTTATTGGTTAGCATGCTTGTTTAACTGCACTGGTGAGAATAAACCTGATGGTACTTGCCAAAATTGTAGACAGATATTGTCAGGTAATCACCCAGATGTTTTGCTTGTGGGTCCTGAGGGTAAACAAACTCTAGGAATAGATCAAGTAAGACCGCTGAAAGAAGAACTAGCTAAGAGTCCAGTTGAAAGCAGTCGTCGTTTCTTCTTTATTAATGAAGCACAAAAATTAACTTTATCTGCTGCTAACGGCTTGCTTAATCTGCTAGAAGAGCCAGTTGCACCGGTTGTTACGATTTTAATTACTAATAATAGTGACCAAATCTTACCAACGGTTCGTTCAAGAACACAAATCATCAATTTTGATAATGGTGAAAAGCCTAGTGGCAAAACTGCAATGTTACTTGAAAATGGTTTTTCTAAAGATGAAATTGATGAATTAGGCAATTTAGAAAAAAGAGATCAGGAAATCAAATATTTCTATCAAGAAATGCTTGAGCATAATAGCTTAGCGTTAGTTAGCGCGCATAAATTATCCGAAAATGCTAAGCTGGGATCAGAGCAACGTTACATTTTGGTCAGGTTAAAGCTGCTGGCTGAACACGATCTGAACGATCCACGAAAGATGGAAATGGCTGCTCAGATGCTCAAGAATTTAATTGAGGTAGACAAAATGCGGTTGAGTAATGTTAGTCTACGTAATTCGTTAGATTATCTTGCTCTAGAATGGAAGTAGGTGTTTTAAGTTGGATCCATATTCAAAATTAAAAAAGGTAAAAGAAACTACAGAAAATATGGCTAAGACTATTGCAAGTCTTGAAAATGATATTTTAGATACATTAAAAGAAAATACTGAGCTGAAGGTTGAAAATCAACTATTGCATGAAAAGTTAGATAAATTAACCGCAAATCAAGCAGCACCTGAAACTAAAACGCAAAGTGGATTAGAATCACTGAAGAAGATTTATGATTCAGGCTATCATATCTGCAATATGTATTATGGTTCTCACCGTGATCCTAGTGCAGATTGTATGTTCTGTCTTGATATCTTAGACAATTTTGGCGAAAAAAAGGGTATTAAAAAGGACGGTAGATAAATGAAACGTCAAAGCAGCTATGCCAAAGATGAAGGAAAACTTTATTTAGTACCTACACCAATTGGTAATTTGAAAGATATTACTATTCGAGCAAAAAAGGTATTAACCGATGCCGATTATATTGCTGCAGAAGATACGAGAACGAGTGGCATTTTGCTAGAAAAAATTGGTGTCCACAATAAAATGATCTCGTTTCACAAATATAACTCTAAAGAACGTGCTCCTGAATTAATCAAGTTGATGAAGGATGGGGCCGTAATTGCGGAAATTAGTGATGCGGGGATGCCGGTAATTTCTGATCCAGGCTATATTTTGGTTCAAGAATGTATTAAAAATGATATTCCAGTAGTACCTCTTCCAGGTCCATCTGCCTTTGCAACAGCTTTGATTGCTTCAGGCTTTGATGCTCAGCCATTTACTTACTACGGCTTTTTACCAAGAAAATCATCCGAACAAAAGCCATACTTTAAACAAATGGAAGAAGCTAAGGCTACCTCAATCTTTTATGAAGCACCTCACCGTTTAGCTAAGACCTTAAAGAATTTAAGCACTGTTTTACCAGCGGATCGACAAATTGTGGCGGCACGAGAATTAACTAAAATTCACGAAGAATTTATTCGTGGCACGGTTAAAGAAGTAACTGAGTATTTCAGTGAAAATGCACCACGAGGCGAATTCGTTATCTTGATTTCACCAAATACTGAAGCACTTAAACAATTATCTTGGCCAGAATTGATTGATTTAGTAAACGATTTAGTAGACAAGGGCGAATCCAAAAAAGATGCGATTAAGCAAGTTGCCAAGGAGCACAGCGTTTCTAAGAATGAATTGTATGACCAATATCATCAAAGGTAATTACTAATGAAATATACTGAAGACTATCAAATCGAATTTAAAGATTGTGATGAAAATCGTCGCTTGAAGATACCGGCCTTAGTAGATCTCTTAATGCAGACTTCAGAACACCAATTAGATCAAAGTGGTGCCGGTACAGACGATTTATTAAAGCGCGGATTAGGCTGGGTAGTTACGCAATACCGCTTTGATATTAACCAATTGCCTAAGCCCGAAGACAAGGTGAAATTGAGTACGATAGCTAGCGGCTATAATCGCTTTTTTGAATATCGTGATTTTGGCGTAGACGATGAAGCAGGTAATTCGTTAGCTGATGTAAAGAGCCAATGGGTGATGCTAGATTTGAAGAAACGTCACATGGTTCCTACTGATTTAAAAATGATGGAAGATTGGGGGGTGCCGCTACTTAAAAAGATGCCCCGTTTTCCTCGCCTGCGACCACAAGAAGAATACGATCATGAGCGAGTATACCGTGCGCGTTACGATGATTTAGACACTAACCATCATGTAACTAACAGTCATTACTTCAGTTGGTTTATTGATATGCTGGACCGTGATTTTTTGAAAGATCATGAAATTAGTGCCATTGATATTAAATTTGATAAAGAAGTACATTACGGAAAAAATGTGCATTCTTGCATGACTTTAGTTCAGGATGATGAGATTACCTCATATCATGCCATCAAGACTGATGATGGAACTGAGCAAGCGGTTTGTGAATTAAAATGGCGTAAGATATAATAGATAAAAACATGACACTTGGGTCATGCTTTTTTTGTCGAGGGAGGACAGCAAATGAGTGTTAAGAAAATTTTACGAACTAATTTACAACAAATGATCTTTTTAGGGATCGTTGTGGCAATGAAAATTATCCTTGGACAATTTTCATTTGGACCAATTACTGTTAAGGTAGGCCTAGGTTTTATTGGGAGTGTATTACTAGGCTACTTTTTTGGCCCAGTTTGGGGAACTATTGGAGGCGGAATTAGCGACTTAGTTAGTTCAGCAATTTTTGGTAATCAAGGTGGCTTCTTTATTGGTTTTACTCTAACTGCTATGGCTGGACCATTGATTTATGCTTTGTTTTTGTATGATAAGCCAGTTAAAATTTGGCGGATAATCGCTTCAACCATTTTGGTTACACTTATCGTAAACATTGGCATGAATACATTATGGCTGCACATTATGTACAATCTAGATTTTAAAGCGGCTTTGATTCAGCGCTTACCTAAAGAAACGATCGTACCATGGATTCAAATGGTAGTAATCTACTTTGTATTGCAAGCTGTTTCTCGTGTTAAAGTAAAAAAATGATTTAAAGCGGAAAGAGAATAATAGTAATGAAAATCTTAAGTGTTTCTACAGCTACTAATCATTTGAGCATAGCTTTAAATGAAGGTCAACAAGTAATTGTTGAAAAAAATGAACGAGATGAACGCAATCACAGTGAACATCTTGATCCATTAATTGACGAAATTTTAAAAGAAAACAAATTAACTTTAAAAGATATTGATCGCTTTGCAGTCGCAATTGGACCTGGTTCATATACTGGATTAAGAATTGGGATTACAACTGTTAAGATGTTTGCCAGTATTTTAGACAAAGAAGTAGTTGGCATTTCAACTTTGCAAGCTTTGGCTAAGGGTGTTGCTGGGGATGCACTCGTCATCGCTGGTCTTGATGCGAGAAACGATAACTACTTTGCTGGTGGTTACAAGAGCGGTGATATTCCAGAAAATGTAATTCCAGATGGTCACTACAACATTGATGCTTTAATTAAGGCTATTCAAGAATATGCCGCTGAAAATGAAGTAAAGAAGATCGTATTCGTAGGATCAGGTCTTGAAAAGCAAGATGAAAAGATCAAGGCTTTAAATATTTCTTATGAATACGGTGATGATGATCAAAATGTAATTCGTGCCGGTTTAATTGGCAAGTTAGCTGTTTCAGCTACTCCAATTGATCCTGACAAGTTATTGCCACGCTACTTACGCAGAACTCAAGCGGAAGTTGATTGGCATAAGAAGACAGGCAAACCATTCGAGCCTGACAGTCATTATGTTGAAGAAGTTTAATCAATTTTTCCATCCACAAATTAATCGAATTGATATGAGTTTTACGCCATTTATGGCAAACGTGAATGGTAATATTTTGCAGATAATGCAAGCAACAGATGATAATATTCCTGATTTATTGGTTTTGGAAGAACAAGTATATTCGGGTCGAACACCTTGGAATAAATTCTCTTTTGAAACTGAATTAAGAAAAAGACGCAATTCTCTTTATTTAGTTGTTTATCAAGCGTCTACTTTGGTTGCCTTTATCGGGGCACGCTTTAGTCCTGAAGAAACTCATATTACTAATATTGCAGTTGCACCAGCTTATCAACATCAACACATTGGTCGCTATTTAATGCAAATGATGATCGATCGTGCTCGTGAAAATGATAGTGATAGTGTAACTTTAGAAGTTAAAACCGATAATGAAATTGCTCAAAGATTGTATCAATCATTAGGTTTTAAGGGGAATTTTATTCGTAAAGATTATTATCAAGATACGCATACTGATGCCATGAATATGGTGTTATGGTTGAAGCCACATCAGATTAAAAGAAAGAAGTTTACGTTTTGAGTGAAAAGAAAGATGTTCGCATTTTAGCTTACGAAAGTTCATGTGATGAAACTTCCACTGCCGTGATTAAAAATGGACGTGACATTGAGAGTTTGATCGTTGCAACCCAAATCAAAAGTCACCAACGTTTTGGCGGGGTAGTGCCAGAGGTTGCCAGTCGTCACCATATTGAAGTAATTAGCCAAATTACTAAAGAAGCTTTAAGTGAAGCAAATTGTGCTTGGAAAGATATCGATGCAATTGCCGTAACTTATGGTCCAGGCTTAGTTGGTGCACTTTTAATTGGTGTTAGTGCAGCTAAGGCTGCTTCAATGGCTACCGGTATTCCTTTAATCGGTGTTGACCACATTATGGGTCACATTATGGCTGCTCAATTGAAGGATGAGATCGAATACCCAGCCCTTGCTTTGCAAGTATCTGGTGGACATACCGAAATTGTTTTATTGAAAGATCCAGTTCACTTTGAGATTATCGGTGATACTCGTGATGACGCTGCTGGTGAAGCTTACGACAAGATCGGTCGTGTTCTTGGCGTAAATTATCCAGCTGGTAAGACAATTGATGCATGGGCACATGAGGGTAAAGATACCTTTAACTTTCCACGTGCAATGATGGAAGATGATGACTATGACTTCTCATTCTCTGGTCTTAAGTCTGCTTTCATTAATACTTGTCACCATGCAGATCAAATTCATGAAAAGTTGAACAAGTATGATTTGGCCGCAAGTTTCCAAGCCGCAGTTATTGATGTACTTGCTCATAAGACTATCCGTGCAATTAAGCAATACAAACCTAAGACCTTCATTATGGGCGGTGGGGTTGCCGCAAACCATGGTTTACGTGACCGCATGAGTGCTGAAATTGCTAAGTTGCCTAAGCAAGACCAACCTAAGGTTATCTTGCCTGACATTAAGCTTTGTGGTGATAATGCCGCAATGATCGGTGCTGCCGCATATAACCTTTACAACGATGGTCAATTTGCTGATTTGACTTTGAATGCTGATCCATCATTGGAATTACCATATGCTAAAAGCATGTTAAATTAATTTAGAAAACAAAAGCAAAAAATAGAACTGTTCAACGAACAGTTCTATTTTCTACGTAAAGTCAAGTACCATAAGGTATTTGGCTTTTATTTTTGAAAAGCAAATAATTATTAAAATAATCTTTTAATAAGCTAGAAGAGTATAATAAATTTGATCGATTAATTACGATAAAAGTCTTTTTTGATTATGTTTGGCTACGTCGTAATCATATAGTTGATCATTACTGATCAGCGCATACATAGTCCTGATTAGTTTGTGTATAGAGGCAATAGCTATCTTTTTGAACCCTTTGGTTTGAGAGGATAGCTTTTTGTTTTCATAGTAATCAGCTATATAACAGTGCTGTGTTTTAGCTGCCTGGTCGATTTGGCCGATAGCCCGATAAAGAATCTTACGTGCTACGGTATTACCATGCTTAGTAATGCTTAAACTGGCGTCCATTTCACCAGATTGATAACGTCCCGGATTAATTCCAATAAAAGCATTGATTTTGTTAGGATTACTAAATCTACGCAAGTCTCCTAATTCTCCCAGTATCCTTACTGCAGTAGTTTGAGCAATACCTGGAATACTTTCTAATATCTCCAAGTCACGATTAGGCAAGCTTTTAGCTAGCCTTACCATCTGATTTACTAGGTTTTGTCTTCGCTTATTCAAATCTATTAAACGTTGAGTATAGTATCTTACCTTATCAGATTCAACGCTTTTACAGGGAGCTACAGGATAAGTCTTTTGAGATAGAGCAATTAACTTTAAAGTAAATTTATTAGCCTTTTTAACTTGAAATCCTGGCAATTTTATAAGTTTGGTGTAGATTTCAAGTTCTGTTAGATCATTTACTATCTCACAGTGAGGATACATTTTAACAATTGACCAATAATTGAAGCCTTTAGCCGTGTTAAATAATTGTTCAAGCTCTGGAAAAGTAAATTGTAAAACTTTATGAAGCCGGTTTTTAGCCATTACAATATCACTGGTCAATTGATCATAAAAACGACTTAGAGCATTTAATTGATGATATTGCTCAGCTTGCAGTTGACTAACTGGATGATGATATAGCCTTTGAATTAAAGCTAAGTGATAAGCATCCGTTCTATCAGTTTTATTATGTCTAAGCCCTAAATCCATCTCTTTCTTAGCCTTTAATGGATTCAGAACTACATATTCGTAGCCATAATCATCTAAGAAAGTCTGCAGTCTTCTTGAATATACGCCGGTGGCTTCGAAAATAATTTGAGGATGTTGAGTGAAAGCTTTCAGATCATTGAGCAGTTCTAAGAAACCAGGCCGATCATTAGTAATTGTTGTAATAGATTTACTATCATTGATTAATTCACAAACAGTTGATGTACTCTTGCTTACATCAATGCCAAAGATAACTTTCATTTATAAAACCTCCTAAATATAGCAGTAAAGCTATTTTACTTAAGAAATCAGGATCTAATTTTTCTACTTTAATTCAAGTATTATCAACGTTTAATTTAGATATTTTCTTAAAAATAATGGTGCGAATAAAGCTGAAAAGATTAAATAAAAGTTTAGTGCATATTTATTAGGTAACACAAAGAAGCCTATGAATTCTTGTAGTTTTTTCATAGGTTGTTATACTGAAAGTGATTATTTGATTTCAACTAAAGTCTTTGATTCCTAGTGGCTACGTTGTAATCATATAATTGATTCTTTGTAACCAGTGCATACATGGTTCGAATTAGTTTATGTACTGATGCAATGGCAATCTTCTTGAAGCCGCGGCTTTGAGAAGATTTTTTTCTATCATAATAGTCAGTAATATGACAGGGCTGGGTAGTCTTTACTGATTCCATTTGACCGATACTTAAATACATGATCTTTCTGGCAATTGAATTGCCGTGTTTGGTAATACTTAAATGACTGTCTAATTCACCAGACTGATAGATGCCAGGATCAATGCCGATAAAAGCATCAATTTGGTTAGGACTGTCAAATCGTCTTAAATCACCTAATTCAGCCAATAATCTTAAGGCTGTTGTTTTGGCAATACCAGGAATGCTTTGATAAATGGTTAATATACGGGTATCAGCCTGATTTTTACTGGCTAATTTATACAGGTAGGCCAGTGCTTCCTTTTTCTCCTGATCAAGAGAAAAAAGACTGGCAATATTTCTTTGAATAGCACGGATAACAATACTATCCTTATTGTCATAGGCACAAGTTAATCGAGCCAAAGAGATTAAGCGTTGCGTAAGGTATTCGGCTTTTTTCTGGCTTAATCCCGATATAGTTTCTAATTCGCCCAAAATATGTTCCTTGTTACTATCTAAAACAGCTTGTGCATGCGGAAATAAGGCAACTACTGACCAATAAATTTTACCTGTAGGATGACACATGAGATTTTCAATTTGTGGGAAAGTTGTCTGCAGATTACGATGAAGCTGATTCTTGGCAACAACCATAGCTTTATTCAATTCTTCATAGTATCTGCTTGCATTTTGCATTTCATGGTATGCCCGAGACTGAGGCTTAAGTAGCTTCTGTGGAGCATTAAACTGTATCAGAGCTAGACGATAAGCGTCAACTTGATCGGTCTTATTATGACGAAGGTTATTATCCATCAGCTTTTTAGCTTTCAAAGGATTAAGCTTTAGATATTGAATATGCTTCTTCTCTAAAAAAGCCTGCAAGCTCAAAGAATATACTCCTGTTGATTCAAAGACTATCAAAGGAATGACAGAGTAAAGACGTAATCTTTTATAAAGCTGCTGGAAGCCGACCATGTCATTGCTTATTTTAAATGTCTTACCCTGCCTAACTTTATCCATTAGAACGCAGACAGTAGAGTCCTTACTGCTAACATCAATGCCAACAATCACTTTACAATTTTCCATGATTGAACCTCCCAAAGTTTTAAAGATAAAATACCTTATCGAACTATTTAATTCTTATTTTCTAAACCCGGCATCAAGTGCCTGCATACTTCGAAGAGACTTCTAAATAGTCGGTAAAGCAGCCTGTTTCTAAAACGACATTTTTTGCCTTAAATTAGATATGACTTTATGCTTTATCTTCACCTTTATTTTAGATAAAAATAAAGTATTTGATTAAAGTTCCGTCGAACTTCAACCCAATACTTAGGTTAGTATGTTTCTAAACCCGACATTAAATGTCCACATTCTTCGAAGAGATTGCATAATTTCTCAGTGAAACTGCCAGTTTTTTTATACGACGTCAAGCATCTAAAAGCCCGTGACATATAGTTTTACTACTATTTCAAATTCTACGGCTAGAACAAAAAATAGTGAATCAGCTATCCCGTCGGATAGGCAATTCACTATTAAGCTTAGAATGTTTTTTATATCGTTTATTCGAAATTATCTAACTCTTCAATAGCCTTTTCCCAATTATTATTGGCAGTATCCAATTTCTTTTGAATCTCGTCCAGCTGTTCTTGAAGAGGTCCTAATTTATCAAAGTTAGAAGCAATTTCTGGATTGGCCATTTCATTTTGAATGTCTTTTTCTTGAGCTTCTAAATCTTCAATTTCTTTTTCTGCTTGATCAATGGCGCGTTGCAACTTTCTCTTTTGCGAATCACGTTGTTTTTGTTCTTGATAAGAAAGCTTTTGTTCACTGACTGCCTTTACAGGTTCTGCATCTTCAGTCTCTGCATTGGCAGCACTTGCTTGTTTTGCTTTTTCATCAAGATAGTAAGAATAGTTACCATTATAAATTTTGGCATGACCATCTCTGACTGAAACGATCTTGTTAGCAAGTTGGTTAATGAAGTAACGATCGTGGGATACGAAGAGCAAAGTACCATCAAAGTCTTTCAATGCTTTTTCAAGAACTTCTTTTGCTTCAATGTCCAAATGGTTGGTTGGTTCGTCCATTAGTAAGAAGTTGTCGTGTTCAAGTGACAAGACAGTCAAAGTTAGACGAGCTTTTTGACCACCGGATAATTGACCAACTGTTTTATCGATATCCTTAGCTGTGAATAGGAAACTAGCTAAAATTGAACGGACATCACGTTCTGGCATAGTCTTGTGACGATCCCAAACGGTATCCAAAACAGTCTTGGATGGATCTAGTCCTTGTAATTCCTGGTCATAGTAACCAATATCCAAAGAAGCACCGTATTTGATTGAACCACCTTGGGGCTTAAGTTGCTTCATGATTGTCTTAAGCAAAGTAGACTTACCAATTCCGTTTGGTCCAATGACGGCAACACGATCTCCCTTGTTTACTTGAAAAGAGATATCGTTAACCATTGTTTTATCAGGATAACCAATGGTTAAATCGTTAAGAATCAAAACTTCCTTACCTGATGGACGTTCGCTACTAAAATGAATGCGTACCTTGTTTTTATGCTTAGGTGGTTTGATTCGGTCGATCTTTTCTAGCTTCTTGCGTCGACTTTGTGCTCTCTTAGTAGTTGTGGCACGAACCAAGTTCTTTTGGATAAATTCCTCGTCCTTTTTGATTTCGGCTTGTTGCTTTTCGTAAGCAGCTTCTTGATCCTTATCACGCTGTTCACGCTGCATTACGTAGCAGAATAATTGCCTTTGAAGGTAGTAAGTTTGCCGAATTGCAATTCAAAAATTTGCGTTGCCAAATGATCCAAGAAGTACTGGTCGTGGGATACTACTAAAATGGCGCCGCTGTAATTCTTTAAAAAGCCTTCCAGCCAATCAAGCGTATCTAGATCCAAGTAGTTAGTAGGTTCGTCTAGCAAGAGCAGGGCAGGTTTACGTAAAAGCAATTTAACGAAGGCTAATCTAGTTTTTTCACCACCAGATAAACTGCCAATGCGCTTTTGCCAGGTATCTTCAGGAAACTTAAAACCGTTAAGAATACTCTTGATATCTGATTGGTAAGTGTAGCCGCCTTTTTGTTCAAAGTTGAATTGTTTTTGATCGTATTGCTTTAGTAATTCTTGATCTTCAGGATGGTCTGCAATTTGTTGTTGCATATTGGTTAATGTTTTGCCTTCCTTGATTAAAGAGGCAAAAACGGATTCCATTTCATCCCAAATGGTTTTGGCTTCATCTAAAGCATTTTCCTGGGCGATATAACCTACATCGATACCTTTATTAACAGTAAATTCACCACGAGTAGGTTCTTGTTCACCTGTCATAATTTTTAATAGGGTAGTTTTACCAACCCCATTAGGGCCAACTAAGCCGATTCTTGCATTTGAATCGATTGAAAAAGTAACGTTCTTAAATAACGTGTTGGCACCAAATTGTTGTTCTAAATCGTGTCCTTGTGCAATAATCATAATTTTTCACCTAATCATTATTTTACCATACGCTTCAAGTCTAATATTACTTGTTTTCTCAAGCTCAATATGTGAAAAAGTATATATTTGTGAAAAAGATACTTGCGCAAATGGTATAATAACAGTTATGATAGTAGTGCTTGATTGTACATTCACAAACATGAAATAAGTTTGGAGGGCTTCAAATGGAAAAAATAAAGATTCCAAAGGCAACAGCCAAAAGATTACCATTATATTACCGTTATTTACTTATCTTGAATGAAGAAGGCAAAGATAAGGTTTCATCAACTGAATTGTCAGAAGCTGTTCAAGTTGATAGTGCCTCAATTAGAAGAGACTTTTCATATTTTGGCGCATTAGGTAAGCGTGGCTATGGATACGACGTTAAGAACTTACTTACATTCTTTAAGAAGATTTTGAACCAAGATACTTTAACTAACGTTGCTTTGATCGGTGTAGGTAACTTAGGCCGTGCCTTGTTAAATTACAACTTTAAACGTAGTAACAATATCAGAATTTCATGTGCTTTTGATATTAACAAAAAGATTACTGGTCGTATCTTAAGCGGCGTTCCCGTTTATGATATGGACGATTTGAAACAACAATTGAGTGACCAACAAATCACAATTGCAATTTTAACTGTTCCTTCAACTGCAGCACAAAAGACAACTGATGAAATGGTAGATGCAGGGGTAAAGGGGATTATGAACTTTACTCCAATTAGATTGTCCGCTCCAGCTGATGTTCGTATACAAAACGTGGATTTAGCAACTGAATTGCAAACGCTGATTTACTTCTTAGACAGCGATAAAGAAAATTAATGCCAAAACAAAAACGACTGAGATTCAACTCAGTCGTTTTTTTATGCGGTCGTTTCACTTTTAATTAGTTTTACAGGCAATGTGTAGTTCATTTGCTTTAGCTCTTCGTCGGGATGTGCAATTCGCTTTAAAAGCAAATCCACTAATAATGTAGCAATATCGTGAATAGGTTGGGCGATGGTGGTTAATTCAGAATGATAAGTCTGAATCAATTTAGTGCCATCAAAGCCGATTACTTTTAATTCCTTAGGGACTTTAATACCTAATTTTTTAGCTTCTTGTAAAACCAAGATAGCAGTTAAATCGTCAGTGCAAACTACGCCATCAGGATGTTTTTCAACTAACATGTCATGAATTTGCATATTTTTAATGTTAGAAGAATCAGAAAAGGCGACAGAACGAATATGTGGTTTTAAGTCATGCTTTTTCACTTCATCGAGATAGGCATCCAATCGTTCATCGGTAGGATTGCCTTTTTTATGTTCATTACCCAAAAAGTAAATCTTTTTACAGCCGGCTTGAATTAAATCATGCATGGCTAATTTGATACCTTGGTAGTTATCACAACTTATGATAGGGACATTATCAGATAACTTACGGTCAAAAGAAACAATTGGCAAACCTAATTGCTTATATTCTTCAATCCCCAAGTTGTGTGCACCTGCGATAATACCATCAACTTGATTGGCTTGGAGCATGCGTAAATATTCATGCTCTTTTTCTTTATCACGACCAGCGTTGCACATGATAACTTTGTAGCCTTTTTTGAATAATTCTTCTTCGATGTTTTGCACTAGTTCCGCAAAAAATGGATTAATAATACCGGGGAAAATCAATCCAACTAGATTCATTCTTTTGCCTTGAAGAGAGCGGGCAACAGAATTGGGTTGATAATTTAGCTTTCGCATTGCCGCAAAAACTTTATCTTTGGTTTTTTGACTTAGATAGCCATGGTTGTTGATTACACGTGAAACCGTAGTAATTGAACAACCTGCTTCTTTGGCAACATCGCTTAATTTAGCTGCCATCTATATCACCTTAATCTAAAGAATAGTTTTCATTTGCCATAATTTACCATTATAGTGTGTCTTTTGTGCAAATGCGAGTTTAGTATTGTTTTGATCTGCAAAATAACGACCGGTTAAAACTTCTTCGCCGTCGTTCACGAAAATTTCAATTAATGAATGATCAATAAAGATGTTTAACTTTAAGTCAGTGTTAGCTTCAAAGTTAGCTTGTCTAGTTTCACCATAATCGACAGAAACTTTTTGACCAGTGTTAGAACGATCAAGAATTAAAGTCCCGTTTTCAGTGTCGAAATCAAGTTTAAGACCGCTAGTTAAATTATCGTTTGCGGCAAGGTAAAGACTGCCTTTTTGACCAGCTTTAATTGTGAGTTCAGCTTCATATTGTTGACTAGCTTTGTTTTCGTCTGAAATTTCTTTTTCATTGTAACGAAGTGCTTGCATAGCAGAAACAGGTTTTTGCATTAACTTACCATCTTTGATAGATAATTCTTTGACTTGACTAAGGCAGTTGGCCCAGTTTTCATTATCGGTTGGGTAAGTGGTATCTGGTAAACCAACCCAGCTGATTTCATAGACTTTGCCATTAGGTGCGTTAAATGCTTGGGTAGCGTAAACGTCGAAGCCTTTGTCCAAATTGTGCAATTTACCAGGATTGATTAATTTATGATTTTCAAAATCAATGTCGTCGGCAATGATGTACATGTTAGGGTAGATGTCATCGTAGTCGGCAATCTTCTTGTCTAAGCCTTGAGGGCAGAAAATTACAACAACGTGGCCATCGACTCTAACAATGTTAGGACATTCGATCATGTAACCTAAGTCATCTGTGCCCATGTCTAAGAAGCCTAGTTCTTCCCAATTCTTTAGATCCTTTGATTTCCACACATCAATATGACCATGTTTTTCAGCTTTGTCTTGTGCACCCAAAATAGCGTAGTAGGTGTCGTCTTGCTTTAAAATTTGTGGGTCGCGGAAGTGTTCAGTAATGTGGTCAGGATTCTTAAATAAGATAGTTTTATCAGCAACCTTCCCATTTTTGTCCATCCAAGCACTAACTTGGTAAGGGATGCGAACCCAATTTTCATCGCGGTGGTTACCTGTGTACATTAGGAATAATTTGCCGTCAATTTCACGAGCAGAACCTGAGTATGCCCCGTGAGAATCAGCCATTGTATCGGGTTCAACAGCTAAGCCTAGGCTTTCCCAGTTAACTAAATCTGATGATTTAAAGTGAACCCATGACTTTAAGCCGTGAACAGCACCAAATGGATATGATTGATAGAAAAGATGATATTCACCATTAAAGTAAGAAAAGCCATTTGGATCGTTGATTAACCCGGAAATTGGATGTAAGTGATAGTGCATTTGGTAAGGGGAATTGGCTGCTTGTGCTTGCAAATGAAGTAAAGTATCGGCATCCCATTTACTATAAGGTAAGTAACGTTTTTCTCTTGTCCATTCCATAATAAAAGCCTCCATGTAAGCGTTGTCTTTATATGATATTTTAGTAGATTATAAAAAAGGTGTCAAACGATTATCATATTTTTGCATATTGGTATTTACCATAATACTGCCTTATTTATCCATAATAAAAACTATAAGTAAAAATAAAATATAGAAATTTATGTCAAACGATTGACATATTTTTTGAATGCGTTATCATAATTAGTGAAATGATAATAAAGCGTTTACATGGGAGGAAATGAATATGGACCACAGAAAGGTGGCTGAACGAGTAATTAAAGACGTGGGCCGCGACAATATTATCGCTGGTGCTCACTGTGCTACTCGTTTGCGTTTAGTTTTAAAAGATGACTCAAAGGTTGACCAAAAAGCATTGGACAACGATCCAGATGTTAAAGGCACCTTTAAGACTAATGGCCAATATCAAGTTATTATTGGGCCAGGGGATGTTAATGACGTTTACGACGAATTCATTAAAATCACAGGTCTTAAGGAATTATCAACCGATGATTTAAAGAAGGTAGCAGCTGAAGGCCAAAAGAAGAATCCAATCATGGACTTCATTAAGCTTTTGTCTGACATCTTCGTTCCAATTATTCCAGCCTTAGTTGCTGGTGGTTTGTTGATGGCTTTGAACAACTTCTTGACTTCACCAGGACTATTTGGTCCTAAGTCAGTTGTTCAAATGGCTCCAAACATTGCCGGAATGTCAGAAATGATTCAGGTAATGTCAGCCGCTCCATTTATCTTCATGCCAATTCTAGTTGGTATGTCGGCGGCTAAACGGTTTGGTGCCAACCAATTCTTAGGTGCAACAATCGGTATGATTATGACTACACCTGGACTTCAAGGTGCTAACCACTTCTGGAACATCTTCGGTTTGCACGTTGCTCAAACCAACTACCAATACCAAGTTATTCCAGTTTTAGTAGCCGTTTGGGTATTATCAATTTTTGAAAAATTCTTCCACAAGCACTTACCATCTGCAGTTGACTTTACCTTTACGCCACTTCTTTCAATTATGATTACTGGTTTCTTGACTTTCACAATCATTGGACCAGTATTCAAGGGCGTATCTGACGCTATTACTAATGCAATCGTATGGCTTTACAACACTACTGGTGCCTTGGGTATGGGTATCTTTGGTCTTACTTACTCAGCAATTGTTACTACTGGCCTTCACCAAAGTTTCCCAGCTGTTGAAACTCAACTTTTGGCAGCCTTTGCTAAGAACCCAGCAAGTTCTGGTGACTTCATCTTCGTTACTGCATGTATGGCTAACGTTGCACAAGGTGCCGCAACTTTCGCAGTTTACTTCTTAACTAAGAACGAAAAGATGAAGGGTTTGGCAAGTTCATCAGGTGTTTCAGCACTTCTTGGTATTACTGAACCAGCACTTTTCGGTGTTAACTTGAAGTACAAGTTCCCATTCTTCTGTGCCTTAATTGGTTCAGGTGTGGCTGCTGCATTTGCTGGCTTGATGCACGTAACTGCTGCAGCTCTTGGTTCAGCTGGTTTCTTAGGATTCCTTTCAATTTATCCAAAGACTATCCCAATGTGGGTTGTCTCAGTTGCAATCAGTTTTGCAGTTGCATTCATTCTTACTTATGTTTACGGTAAGGGGCACTTGAAGGAAGAAGTTGCAAGTCAAGACGTACCAGTAAATGACGCAACTACTCAAGCTGAAGAAAATCAAAAAGCAGAAAAAGTTTCAAAAGAACAATTATCATTAAAGGATGAAGTTATTGCTTCACCAGTTGACGGTACTCCAGAAAGCTTAACTAAGGTTAACGATCCAGTATTCTCAGCTAAGTTGATGGGTGACGGTGCTGCAGTTATTCCAAGTAATGGTACTATTTACGCACCAGTAACTGGTACTGTAACTATTGCTTACGAAACTAAGCACGCATATGGTATTAAGTCAGATGATGGTGCTGAAGTTTTAATCCACATCGGTCTTGATACTGTAAACCTTAAGGGTGAATACTTCGAAAGCTTTGTAAAGCAAGGCCAACGTGTTCAAAAGGGTGACAAACTTGGTAGTGTTGACTTAGATGCTGTCAAGAAGGCAGGCTACGATACTACTGTAATGGTAGTAATTACTAACACTGCCAACTATGCAAATGTTCAACGTATTACTGATGCAGGCGACAAGCATGGTGATAAGTTAATCGCTGTTACTGCTCATAATTAATTGTTGATATCTTATTCCTTCTCTATGAATAAAAACAAATAGATCAAAATAAAGAAAATCACTCAAGAAATAATCTTGGGCGATTTTTCGTGCTATTCTAAAAAATAAAAAAAGAAGGGGGAAAGATATGAACGTAAAGAAAAACAGATCCTGGCTACTATTAATATTATCTATTATCTTGAGCATTATTTTTATTTTTTGGAGTGGAGTGAAAAACATCTCAGGAATTTATGGCATTGCCTTACTAATTTTTTCAGTTTTACCCATAATTCCAGCGATTTTGTTAACTGCAAAAGTTAGAATCTCAAATTTTTTCTCTAGCGGTAAAATTTTTATTATGTATCTAATTTGGATAGCCGCTTTAGGATTCAATTACAAACTCCAGAGCTGGGTAGGAATATTATTTGTAATCGCGATAATTATTCCGTTTTTCCTTTTAGGAATGATTGTCGCTTTACTTAGAACTTTACGCAGTCGAAAAAACGGTAAGTATTACTTTACTGAGGAAGAGCACAATAAGATTTCTGAATACGATAGTTTTGGCAAAGCATACAAAAAGTATTTGTCCTATACCTTAGTTGAAGGAATGTGGGATGCACTGGTTACTGTGTTAATTCCATGATAGAAAATGACTGCTTACTTCAATTTTGTGACCTCTTAGTTAAATTGGCTAGTTTTTCGTAATAAAACGCGGTCTAATAGGATTATAGAAATGAAGGGGATGAAAAAATTGAAGGTTAAATTAGAAACTGATCCTGATAACCAGGAATCGGAAGTAATTATCAAAGCTAATAAAATTACTCCAGAACTAGAGCGAATTTATCGTAAATTGTAAGATGAATCATCTAATCTTGATCAAATTACTGGAGTAAAGGATGACAAAGCATATTATCTCGATATAAATCAGATTCTATTCTTTGAAACTGCTGATAAACAGGTAATGGCACATACTATAAATCATAGCTATGCTGTGAAATATAAGTTGTATGAATTAGAAAATTTGTTTGGCGGACAATTTATGCGAGTATCTAAATCAACAATTCTTAACTTAGATCAGATTTATGCTTTGACTAAATCAATTTCTAATTGCCAGATTCAATTTCATCATTCTTACAAAACCGTTTATGTTTCTAGACGTTACTACCGCGAATTAAAAGATAAATTAAACGAAAGAAGGACTTACTGATGAAAGCTAAGTGGAGTCGAATTTTCTGGGGCGTTGGGTTAATTGCAGCTGCCGTGTTCTTAGTAATTGACCAGTTACATTTATTACCATTTACGATAGGTTTCTGGGCGATCTTTTGGACAGTAGTTTTTGTAGCTAGTTTAATTACCTCGGTAATCAATAAGAATTTATACGGAGCTATTTTCTCAATTGTCTTTTTGGTAATTGTCTACGCTAAGCCACTTCATATTGCAGCACTATCTCCTTGGACCATTTTGCTTGTGGCAATTCTGTTTTCTGCCGGAATTAGTTTGATTTTTAGAAATGGTTTTAAGCCCACGATCATCATTAATGGGAAAAAGGGTAATGCAAATTTGTCGGACTTGATAAATAAGAATTTTAAAGCAGATAATGTCATCACTGATAATAGTTTTGGCGTTGATAACGATAATGTTGTAATTAGTGGTAAGATGACTGAAGCTTCACGTTACATTCATTCGCAAAATTTGAAAACAGTTACTATTGATTCTTCAATGGGAGACGTTAGCGTTTATTTAGATGATGCCAAAGCTGCGGGGGATGAAGTAATTATGAATATTAATACTTCGATGTGTGATGTTGATGTTTATATTCCAAGTGATTGGCAAGTTGAAAATAATATGCAAAATAGTTTGAGCGATGTCGATATTGATCACAGCAAAGGAACTGGCACAAAGTTGATCTTACAGGGTAGAAATACCATGGGAGATTTAACTGTTAAACATGTAAAAGATTAAGAAAATTCAAAATTAGCACTCATTATAAAGAAGTAACGCTAGTATATTGAGTTAATGTAAGAACGCCTAAATGCTTATTTATCAATGTTTTGGCGCTATGTGATTAAAGAAAATTATTTGAAATTACAATTAAAAGGAACAAAATAAGGAGCAATATTTGTTTCGACGCAGACGAGTTTATCAAAGGATTTTAATGATATAATTAAATAGATATCACTATTCATAGTCTTGGCTTATCTCAATTACGAGGTAAGCCATTTTTAGTTATAGGGATGCCTCTATTGAGCGCTCTAAGACGTTTTAATAATTTGAGTATGATTATACATATTTACCTTTAAAACTCGCTAGAATCAAAATAACTCACCTCATTGGCTCAATAACGAAAAGTTATCCAGTATCAGGTAAAATATTCTTATATGAAAAGCGAGGTTAAGAAGCAATGAGTAATACAACTGTTGTAGTGAGTGCTTACAAGTTTTTTAATAAATATTTTGATCGAATATTGAGCATTTCAGGATTATTGCCGTTGGACTTGATGCCCGAAAATCTTAGTAATATAAAGCCATCCGATGATGAGAGCTATCCTCAAAGAATCATACAAGCTGAAACTATCGCATATTGCATAGCATCGGCAATCAATGAATGCAAAGACGAGCCTAGAAAGCCATATAAGACAATATTGATTGATGTTTATTTGAAAGAAATAAGCAATATTGAAACCATGAAAGAGGTTGGCTATGAGCATTCCAGATATGCAGTATTGAAGAGACAAGCCGTCGATGAGTTTGCGGGGCGCTTCAATGTCTATGCTATTAAGTCGGGCGTTGGTTCGATAATCGAACTAAGCCAAACTTAGCCCGTTGCATCTCGTCAAGATTGAAGATATTAATTCTCACTATGTAAAATTGCATAGTGAGTTTTTTATTATCTTGATGCTTGTTGATGAGTGGTTTTGTGGTGGTTCTTTTGTTGATTCGATACGGGATAAAATGGGGGCAATCGGAGTATTTGCAAGTGTATCCATAGATACGGTCGTCGCTTACCGTCGTGCCTGTTTTGCATCCGACGCTTAACGGCACATAATCGGCTAATTTCGTGTCATTTTGCACCTTGCCTGTTGTACACGGAATGTATACATCGATTTCACTGCCCAATTTTCAATAGTCAGTTGATGAGGGTGTCGTGTTTTGCTACTGCCTTTTGACTGCTGAATTTTAAACAGTGAGTTATTGCATGCATGTCCCCAAAATTGGGGGCATCTGTCTAATAAAATGAGTTTCACTACTCTTGCAAGGTGTACTCATAAGTACGCCCTCATTGTATTGCTTAAATTTCGTACGGAATTTAAGCGGGTATCACTGTTTCAATGATGCCCTTATTCAATAGATACCAGCGTACTTGCTTCAAGTACGGAGCTAGAAACAACCGTACTTTAGGTACGCTTGTATCTTATCTTCGACTGCGCAAAATTGCGTAGTCGCTTTTTGTCTTCATGCTTGATTATCGAGCTTTTTTGGCTAATTATGCTTGATTTCTCCGTCGTTGGAAAAACCGCCATGATGGTAGTTAATTACGAATCATAGTTCAGGTTTTTTCAGGTTCAGGACAGGTTTTGACAGGTTGATAAGAGCATATAGTACGGCTTAACATCTATCCAAAATTGGACGCATCTTTGGGCACGTCCGTAGCTATAGCTACGCTGGTAATCTGTCTCTGTTGTTAAATTGCCTTTCTGCTTATCGTGCTAGCTTGTATCTTGCTTTCAAGTTGACCATAAGCGACAAAATTGCATGATTTAGAAATTGAGCTTGCTATCTTAGTTTCTTGCCATTTAGCAGACACGGTAAAACAAACTAAGCAAAGAAATTAATGAAAGCATGGCAGGTGCGTCCAATAAAACTATCGTAAGAAACTAAGAAATAAAAATAAGCGTGCCCAGTTGGTACGCTTATCTTGAATAATGTATTTTACTTGCATGGCATTTTAGTATAATGGCTACAAGAATGAATTTATTTCTTTTTGAATATCGTTTTTCCTGTTTTGAAGCACCTCCATTGCTAACTTGATTCTAGTTGGAGTGCTTTTTTTATGTAATTCTCTTATCTTCTTTCTGTATTTTGCTCTTGTCTTTGATGAGACGTTTTGGAACTCGTCGGGGTGGTGTAAGAGTTGGTTTATCATTGCTCGCTCTCGGATATCGGGCACCGCTAGCCTAGTTACTTCGGGCAAGGATAAGCAATTCAGCATCTTGACCACTCTGTCGCCCCAATCTTGCACCGTGTTATATGTCTTTGTCTGTCGTAGTTGAAGCTCTGCACGTTCCCAATTCTTTATATAATCGGGCACTGTTACTCGTTTTTGTTGTAACTCGACCAACTTGTCATAGTATCGATAAACCTGCCTCGACTTACGTACTCCTGCTGTAATTGATTCCAGCTTACCATTTGCGCCAATCGTGAAAAACGTCTTGGTGTGAGGTCTATAGAGCGTGTAAATCATTCCTGCATCGTCAAAATTAATGAAGTCGACAGCTATATCAATTCGTGTTATGCGTGGTTTATTGAATATCTTGGTTATATTAGTTATCTGCCGTTTCTCCTGCGCTGTCAGGTGGTTGGATGTATCGATGCGCCAACTATCAGAGTAATATTTATTCTTTGATAGCGTGGCAATGCTGTCAGCATCTCTAAACAGGTTGTATGTAGTAGGTTGACCATCAATTCTACTTACAGACGTCAGAATCCAATTATTTTCTCTTAATCTGTCTTTACACTTGTCGATATTGATGTCTCCTGATACTGTAATTTCGTCTAAACTAATTTCACAATCGTTGGCAGTATTTTCATCAGAAAGTGTAAAAAGTAAAGGGCTAGCGGGGTATTTACATAAGACGCTCGAATTTTTATTTTGACTTAGTGAAATTGCCATTTTTATCTTTCTTTCGTTAATAAAAAAGCGCTCCATAGTGGAACGCCAATAACAAGAAATTATGGTTAAAATCTTTCGACAAACTCGTCTGCGCCAACAAACTGTTATAATCTTAAATGTAAAAATTATTCGGATGATTTTTACTTACCGCTCGTAGCTACGCCAATAGTTACGAGCTTTTTTTCTTGCCCTTGTAATCGTGTCTCGTGAGCTTTTAGCCATTGAGTTATAGATTGCTTGCCATAGAGCTTGCGACCGTCTACGACAGCGACAGGCATGCCCAGACTTGCCCAATAACTGATAGTTGATTCAGCAACGCCAAAATACTTTGCAATGTCTTTGCGATTCAAGTAGGGACGTTGGTTTTCAACTTGTTTAATGCTGTCCTGAACAACAGCAAACACCGCTTTTCTTATTTCTGTTATCTGTTCATCATCCAATACAAATTGCATTGTCTTAGTCCTCCTTAAACGTTGCATAACTCATTAAATCTACTGTATCTGAAACCTTTTCCATTGATGTGGTAAGAATTTTTAGTACCGCTCTAATAGAATCGGCTTCGCTTGTCATGTCGTCTTTGTAATTACTACCGATAGACATATTCTTTTCTAAAAGATCTAAGACACCATAAGCCTCGCAAATGCTACCAACGGCATCATTTAAGTTATTGCCTAATTGAGTTAAGTAAGAACCTAATTCAGGATTACTGCTTGCCAATTCTTTGACTTTTGGATTTGACTTTAACGCATTCTCGATTGATGCATTTAATTTAAGATTATTGCTTTTCTCCATGTTGATTTTCCTTTCTACGCTGTCCGATTGGTTTCAATTACTATCTGTCGTGCCATTGGAGTAAGTCTCATAGCCTCCATGACTTGCTTACTTCGAGCTAGTTCTTTTGAAAGTTTGTTCATGAACTCTGAATATTCCATTGGAGTTTGAAATTGGTAATAGCCTCCGTCGGTAGTACTGCCAACGTCGTAATGTTTGAGCCTTAATTCTCTTATCAGTTTCTTGACGTGGCGTGTACAGATATCCAATGCATTGGCAATATAAGCGCATGTCAGCATATTTTCTTTACCCAATGGAATTAGACTAAGCAGTCGTTTCTCTAACTCACTTAGTTTGTTTTCTCGATTAGGAGAAATTAAGCCATGAAAATCAAGTCCACTTTGTACAATAGCCATTTGATTGGTATCAATGGTTATTTTTTGTGCCATCGGAGTAAACCTCATAGCCTCTATAACTTGCTCACTACGTGTCAATTCTCTTGAAAGCATATTCATGAACTTTAAGTATTCCGTTGGATTCAGAAAGCGATAATAGCCATCGTATGTAGTACTGCCAACGTCGTAATGTTTGAGCCTTAATCTTCTTGCTTGATCTGTAAGATGTCGTGAGCTGATATCTAGCAGATTGCAAATATAAGAGCCTGATACCGCATTTTCTTTGCCCAATGGAATCAGATTAAGCACCTTTTTTTCAGGCTCTGTCAGTCCAATTTCTTGTTCAGGGAACGTTAAGCCGTAAAGGTTTAACTCTGTTTGAATTGATTCCAATTTAGTTCACCTCCTTTACAAGATCATGGTTATATTCTTTGACTAGCCAATCATTTAATCGCTTAAAAGTGATTGAAGTAACGTTTCTATGGTCATGCTTGAAGATGTCGATTAACGTCCATTTGCTAACACCAGTAATGCTTGCAAGGTTAGTGATAGATAAGTCTAACTCACCTCGTTTGCGCTTGATGGCAGTAACTTGTTGCTCTGATAATTTCATATTCTCGCCTCTTTTTGCTCACAAACTGTTATCAATTTACATTTAGATTATATGCTAACATAATGTGAACGTCAATAATATTTTTCACATTTTGTTAGCATATGTGATAACATAAATAAAAGAAAAGAAGTGAATAATATAAAATGAACCGAATAAAAGAACTACGGCAAAAGAATAACCTAACTTTAAGAGGGCTAGGCAATAAGATAAATATGAGTAGTAGCCGTATTAGCCAATATGAAACAGGTAAACGAGAGCCTAAACTAGAAACGTGGCAAAAATTAGCCGATTTTTTCGGGGTTTCTGTACCATATTTGCAAGGAATTGAGCCAGAAGTTAGTCCTGAAAATATGATAAAGAAGATAATCCCTAAACTTCATAAAGAATATTTTGATAATTATTTGCTATTAAACGGTGAATTGCCTAGAGGGACATTTAGTATTAATCCATATATCACAACTACACTAGATGAATTAATAAAAGTTAATGGGGAAAAGAAAAAGCCAATAGATTTCTATTTCAAGAATGATAAAGAATTTAAGATAAATCCTAAAATAGAAAAATATTGGTTTAATCTTCTATTACCTTTTGCAAAAGACATATGTAATAGTACGTGGTGGTTATATGATAACAATATATCAGTTAATACTTTCATCCATTTTATAGATATGAAATTAGTTGATCGCAAACCCGATAAGATAAGTATATTAGAAAGCTATTTAATCGATTGCCATTATTTTGCTTTTGATGTTCCTTTGCATCATTTAATGAATACAAGTATTAAATATTCTGATTTTAAAACGGCTAAAAAAGATTTTTATAAGTATTTCGACTTTTTGAAAGAAGTAAGAGATAAAATTTTTTCTAAGAGTGAAACAGAAATATTAAAAAAAGCGTTTGAAAGCCGCTTAAAAATGGAAGAAAGATACGATGATGAAGAACTTATTCAGAAAATAAAAAAACAGGTTAACGATGGAGATACAAAATTAGCACGTTTCTTGGTAGAAAACCCTTCAAACTGGCATACAGCATATAAAGAATATTCAACTAAATGATGTTATAAGTGCATCCCAATAATGTGGGAATAATATTACAAGTTCATGGTTAGAATCCTTTGACAAGCTCGTCTGCGCCGATGTGCTAAAAGAAGGCAATGACTATGAATAACGATATTAAGGAATACAGGACACCTAACGGGCAAATACGTTACAGATTTTCTATTTACGCTGGTAAAAATGCTACTACTGGTAACTCTGTTCAAATTAGAAAGCAAGGAATGAAGAGCCTTGCAATAGCTGAAAAAACTTACCAAAAGATTCAAGAAAAAATTGAGAATGGCGAGTACAGTGGCTATGCTAAATCGCATTACAAAGTTAGCAAGTTCTATGAACTATGGTTTGCTAATTATAAGCAGACGGTTAAAGAATCGACATGGAATAATGTTAATCAATATTTTGAGAATCACATTCTTAAAGATTTAGGAAATATTTATCTTGATAAGCTAACACCAATTCAATGCCAAAAAATTGTCAATCAATGGTTTGCATCATGCGGGTATGCTACTTTTAATGCTTTATGTACTTATTCAAAAAAGATGTTAGACTATGCGGTTCAGATTGATGCAATAAAGAAAAATCCGATGCGTAAGGTCTACAAGCCAAAAAAGAAAAGCATTGAGCGAGATTTTACAGATTTTTATTCAAAGAATGAATTAATAAATTTCTTGAATGTTTGTAAGAAGTATAAGCCATTGAAAGTTTATACAATGTTTCATCTTTTAGCATATACAGGGCTAAGAGTTGGCGAGGCATTGGCATTGCAATGGTCTGATATCAATTTAAAGGATGGCACTTTGAAAGTGAGTAAGACATTATCAAAGGGCAAGCATAATACTTTAAAAATTAATCCGCCAAAAACTCAAAATGGCTATAGATGCATCGACCTAGCACCGCAAACAGTCGATATTTTAACAGAATGGCAATTTCAGCAAAGAAGAGACTTATTCAAGTTGGGACTGAATCCAATGAATGTAGATCAATTAGTATTCAGCAACAAGGATAATGACTATTTGCGAGAAAACGTCGTTAATTATTGGAATGTTTCTTTATGCAAGAAACGTGGTTTACGACATATCAAGTTACACGGATTCAGACATACGCATGCTAGCTTACTTTTTGAGGCAGGCGCATCAATGGAAGACGTAAAGGAGCGTATGGGTCATAGTTCAATTACAACTACCATGAATATTTATACTCACGTAACTAGATCTAGGAAGAAAGAAACCGCCGATATTTTTGGCAATTTTATGCAAATTTAGGTCAAAAAGAGCAATATTCGGAGTAATATTTGAAGTTTAAGCTCTGAATCCTTGCTACTGTAAGGCTAGAATTAAAATTAGCACTCTTTATAAAAAAGTGCTAATTTTTTCTTGCTTTTTTTTAGTAAACGGGTTATTATCATATTTGTAAGCTAGCACTTGATAAATAAGAGTGCTAATCACTAATAATGATAATAAACTTTTAAAAGAAAAAAATAAGTTATAAGGGGGACTAAACGTGTTACAACCAATCGGTGATCGTGTAATCGTTAAAGTTAAAGAAGAAGAAGAAAAGACAGTTGGCGGCATCGTTTTAGCATCAAATGCTAAGAAGAAGCCAATTGAAGGCGAAGTTGTAGCTGTCGGTGAAGGTGCTTACGCATCAAACGGCGAAAAGATTCCTATGGTCGTTAAGAAGGGCGACGTAGTTATCTACGACAGATATTCAGGCACTAACGTTGAATACGAAGGCGAAAAGTATTTAGTTCTTCACGAAAAAGATATTTTAGCAATTGAAAAGTAATTAAAGGAGCGGATATAGAATATGGCAAAAGATATTAAATTCTCAGAAAATGCAAGACGTTCTCTTTTAAAGGGTGTTGACAAGTTAGCTGATACTGTTAAGACTACTATTGGTCCTAAGGGTAGAAACGTTGTTTTGGAACAAAGCTACGGCAACCCAGATATTACTAACGATGGTGTTACTATTGCTAAGTCAATTGAATTAAAAGACCACTACGAAAACATGGGTGCTAAGCTTGTTGCTGAAGCTGCGCAAAAGACTAACGACATTGCCGGTGACGGTACTACTACTGCAACTGTTTTAACTCAAGCAATTGCTCGTGAAGGTATGAAGAACGTTACTGCTGGTGCTAACCCTGTAGGTATTCGTCGCGGTATTGAAAAGGCTACTCAAGCTGCCGTTGATGAATTACACAAGATCAGCCACAAGGTTGAATCAAAGGACCAAATCGCTAACGTAGCTGCTGTTTCATCAGCATCTAAAGAAGTTGGTGACTTAATCGCTGACGCTATGGAAAAGGTTGGTCACGATGGTGTTATCACTATTGAAGATTCACGTGGTATCAACACTGAACTTTCAGTAGTTGAAGGTATGCAATTCGATCGTGGTTACTTATCACAATACATGGTAACTGACAACGACAAGATGGAAGCAGACCTTGACAACCCATACATCTTGATCACTGACAAGAAGATTTCTAACATCCAAGACATTTTGCCACTTCTTCAAGAAATCGTTCAACAAGGTAAGGCTTTGTTAATCATTGCTGACGATGTTTCTGGTGAAGCTCTTCCAACTCTTGTATTGAACAAGATCCGTGGTACTTTCAACGTTGTTGCTGTTAAGGCTCCTGGCTTTGGTGACCGTCGTAAGGCTCAATTACAAGATATTGCTGCTTTGACTGGTGGTACAGTAATTACTGACGACTTAGGCCTTGAATTAAAGGACACTAAGATTGATCAATTAGGTCAAGCTCGTCGTGTAACTGTAACCAAGGACTCAACTACTATTGTTGACGGTGCTGGTTCAAAGGACGCTATTCAAGAACGTGAAGATTCAATCAGAAAGCAAATTGATGAATCAACTTCAGACTTCGACAAGAAGAAGTTACAAGAACGTCTTGCTAAGTTAACTGGTGGTGTAGCTGTTATCCACGTTGGTGCTGCTACTGAAACTGAACTTAAGGAACGTCGTTACAGAATCGAAGATGCCTTGAACTCAACCCGTGCTGCTGTTGACGAAGGTTACGTTGCTGGTGGTGGTACTGCTTTGGTAGACGTAGAAAAGGCTATCAAGGACCTTAAGGGTGAAACTCCAGATGAACAAACTGGTATCAACATTGTTTTAAGAGCTTTGTCAGCACCTGTACGTCAAATTGCTGAAAACGCAGGTAAAGACGGTGCCGTTGTATTGAACAAGCTTGAAAACCAAGAAAACGAAGTTGGTTACAACGCTGCTACTGACAAGTGGGAAAACATGGTTGACGCAGGTATCATTGACCCAACTAAGGTAACTCGTACCGCTTTACAAAACGCTGCTTCAATTGCTGCATTACTCCTTACTACTGAAGCTGTTGTCGCAGAAATTCCTGAAGACAAGCCAGCTGCTCCACAAGGTGGTAACCCAGCAGGTGCACCAGGAATGGGTATGTAATTTAGACACTAATTTCTGATAAATAGAATAAAACTCTCACTCTAGTTCAAATCCAAATAGATATTTTGTAGACTTCGAAGTTGAACAAAAAAGTTCAGCTTCGAAGTTTTTCTTTTATCTTCCTTTATAGCGTATAATATTTATCAGTAATTCTAGATGTCTAGATAAAAGTAGAAAAGAGATTACATGGCGAAATCAAGTACGACTCCTATGATGGAGCAATATTACGAAATTAAAAAGCAATATCCTGATGCCTTTCTTTTTTATCGCGTCGGAGATTTCTATGAACTTTTCGAAGATGATGCGGTTAAGGGTGCTCAGATTCTTGAATTAACTTTAACGCACCGTTCAAATAAAACTAAGAATCCAATTCCTATGGCTGGTGTACCCCACCTTGCTGTAGATACTTATGTGAATACTTTGGTTGAAAAAGGATACAAAGTAGCACTTTGCGAGCAGCTTGAAGATCCTAAAAAGGCTAAGGGTATGGTCAAGCGTGGCATCATTCAATTGGTAACCCCAGGTACCATGATGAATGAAGGGCCAAATGATGCCAAGGATTCAAACTACTTAACTTCAGTAGTAACGACTAAGAGTGGTTTTGGTTTAGCCTACAGTGATTTATCAACCGGTGAAATTTACGCTACTCATTTGAAGAGTTTTGAAGCAGTTTCTAATGAACTTTTGTCATTAAGAACGCGTGAAGTTGTGTACAATGGTCCTTTGACTGAGCAAAACAAGGACTTTATGCATAAGGCTAATATCACTGTTTCTGCACCTACGCCAATTGAAGGTGAACATGCTGAAATTTCTTATGTTGAACAGAATTTAACTAACAAGGCAGAAAAAGAAGCTACACGTCAATTGGTAGGTTATCTTTTGTCTACGCAAAAGAGAAGTTTGGCTCACTTGCAGATTGCTAAAAGCTATGAAGTAAACCAATACTTGCAGATGTCTCATACTGTCCAAAATAATTTGGAATTAATTTCATCTGCTAAAACCGGTAAAAAGATGGGCTCGCTTTTCTGGGTATTGGATAAGACTCATACAGCGATGGGCGGTCGTTTGCTTAAGCAATGGTTAGCTCGACCACTTCTTAATGTTGATGAAATTAACCACCGTGAAGAAATGGTCCAAGCTTTGCTTGATGGCTACTTTACTCGTGAAAATGCAGTTGATGCTTTAAAGGGTGTTTACGACTTGGAACGTTTAACTGGTCGTATTGCCTTTGGTAACGTCAATGCACGTGAATTATTGCAATTATCACGTTCTCTTCAAGCTGTACCTGTAATTTTGGATGCTTTAAATCAATCAGATAGCCAAGTGTTAGAAGCTTTCGCTAAAAAGATTGATCCATTAAAGGGCGTAGCGGAAATGATCTCATCGACTTTGGTTAAAGATCCACCAATTTTGACTACAGAGGGTGGTTTGATTCGTGAAGGCGTTGATAAGCAACTTGATCGTTACAAGGATGCCATGAATAACGGTAAAAAGTGGCTGGCTCAAATGGAAGCCGATGAACGTCAAAAGACTGGTATTGAAAACTTGAAAGTTGGCTACAACAAAGTCTTTGGCTATTACATTCAAGTATCTAACGGCAATAAGAGCAAGGTACCACTAGATCGTTATACGCGTAAACAAACTTTAACTAATGCAGAACGTTACATTACCCCAGAATTAAAAGAACACGAAAACTTGATTTTGGAGGCACAAACTCGTTCAACCGATTTGGAATACGACTTGTTTGTCAAATTGCGTGAAGAAGTTAAGAAGTACATTCCGGCCTTACAAAAGTTGGGTAGTCAACTGGCAGCTTTAGATGTTTATTGCGGCTTTGCGACCGTAGCTGAACAAAATAATTATTGCAGACCACACTTCCATACAGATAATCAAGATATTGATGTAGTTAATGGTCGTCACCCAGTAGTAGAAAAGGTAATGACTGCAGGTTCTTACATCCCTAACGATGTCAAAATGGATTCAGCCACCAATATTTTCTTGATCACTGGTCCTAACATGTCTGGTAAGAGTACCTACATGAGACAAATGGCCTTAATTGCGATTATGGCGCAAGTAGGTTCATTTGTTCCGGCTGATAGTGCTGATTTGCCAATATTTGATCAAATCTTTACTAGAATTGGTGCAGCCGATGACTTGATTTCTGGACAAAGTACATTCATGGTCGAAATGAGTGAAGCCAACGATGCTTTGCAATATGCAACTAAGCGTAGTCTGGTCTTATTTGACGAAATTGGTCGAGGTACTGCAACTTATGACGGTATGGCCTTAGCTGGTGCGATTGTTAAGTATTTGCATGATAAGGTTGGTGCTAAAGCACTATTTGCGACTCACTATCATGAATTAACTGCTCTTGATGAAACGCTGGATCACTTAAAGAACATTCACGTTGGAGCAACTGAAGAAAATGGTAAGTTGATCTTTTTGCACAAGATTTTGCCAGGACCAGCTGATCAAAGTTATGGTATTCACGTCGCACAACTAGCTGGTTTGCCACGTGCTGTTTTGCGTGAAGCAACTAAATTGTTGAAACGACTTGAAGCGCAAGGTAGTGAACTTACTCCAGTTAGTCAACAATTAGATTTGTTCTCAGAGCCTGTGGATAGTTCAGATGATGAAGAACAAGTACAAAATGACAAGCCGGCAATGACTGACGCTGAACAAGATGTGCTTGACGATATTTCTAACCTTTACTTGGCCGATAAGACACCACTTCAAATTATGCAAATGGTAGCGGATTGGCAAAAAGACTTAAAGGATGATAACTAATTATGCCTAAAATTCATGAATTATCTGAAACTTTAACCAATCAAATAGCAGCAGGGGAAGTTATTGAGCGTCCTGCCAGCGTAGTTAAAGAATTGGTGGAAAACTCTCTTGATGCTGGAGCTACACGAATCAGAGTAGACTTCGTGGATGCAGGTTTAAAGCAAATTGTAGTGCAAGACAACGGTACAGGAATTGAGCGTGATCAGGTTGATCTCGCTTTTACCCGTCATGCGACCAGTAAAATTAGCAATGAACATGATTTGTTTAAAGTTTCTACTTTAGGCTTTAGAGGGGAAGCTTTAGCTTCAATTTCTGCGGTAAGTCACGTTGAAATTTTAACGGCTACTGATGGCGCGATTGGTACTAGAGCTACTTTTAGTGGTGGTAGTAAAAAAGGTCAAGAAGATGCCGCAGCACGTAAAGGTACCAAAATCACCGTCCAGGACCTCTTTTTTAACACGCCTGCCAGATTAAAGTATCTGCGCAGTCCACGGACAGAAATCATGAAGATTGTGGATATTATTAACCGTTTAGCATTAGGTTATCCACAAGTGTCTTTTACTTTGTCGAATACTGGCAAAATTTTGCTTAGAACAACAGGCAACGGCAATTTAAAGCAAACAGTTGCCAATGTGTATGGCCGTCATATTGCAGAACAAATGGAAAATATTGAAGCAAAAGATAATGATTTTAAGGTTACAGGTTTAATTTCTAAGCCAGAATTGACTCGTTCAACACGTAACTTTATGTCGATTTTGCTTAATGGTCGTTATATCAGAAACTTCCAACTAAATACAGCGATTATGGATGGTTATGGTTCAAAGCTGACAGCGCGCCATTATCCAATTGCGATTGTTTCTATTAAAGTTGACCCATTGTTGGTTGATGTTAACGTGCATCCCACCAAGCAAGAGGTACGTTTATCTAAAGAAAAAGAGCTTAGTCGTTTGATCACAACTGCGATAAGTAATGCACTTGTGGAAAAAGTTGAGCAGACTAGTGCCTTTACCAATTTAGAAAATAAGCGTGAAACATTAGTAGACCAATTACAATTTAATTTAAACCAAGATCTTGTAAATACAGAACGTAAAGAAGTACCAGAAATTCATGATCAGGAAGAAAAGCCA
This sequence comes from Lactobacillus kitasatonis DSM 16761 = JCM 1039, assembly GCF_000615285.1. Taxonomy (GTDB): domain Bacteria; phylum Bacillota; class Bacilli; order Lactobacillales; family Lactobacillaceae; genus Lactobacillus; species Lactobacillus kitasatonis. The sequence goes on from NZ_BALU01000013.1 coordinate 34,046, forward strand.
GAATTTAATGCTACAAAAGAAACTGAAAAAGAAGATAAGCATGAAAATGGCCAATACGTTGATTTAAATATTCCACGTGAAGATGATAAATACATCATTACAAAAACTTGGGATCAAAATGTAGCTGAGCAGCAAAAACTCACCCCATTTGGTTCATCTTCTGCTAACCAAGAAGTTATCTCTAGTGGGGATGAAGTTTTAGCAAATAATTTGCCGCGTCTAGCTTATGTTGGGCAAACTGATACTTACATCATCGCGGAAAATGAAGGCGATCTTTTCTTAGTCGATCAGGTTGCTGCCAGAAGAAGATTGCAGTTTGAAAAAACATATCAGATTCTTACTTCTAAGAAAATTGTCCAACAAGGCTTACTTACACCGATCGTCTTAGAATTTGGTAATCTCGATTTTATTCAAGTTAAAGATAAGACTGAGCAAATCAAACAGATTGGAATTTATTTGGAAGACTTTGGTCAAAATAGTTTTATTGTGCGGTCATATCCAACCTGGATTCATGAAAATATCGAAGAAACGATTCGTCAGATCTTGGATAGTTACTTGAATGTAGATAAGGGAAGCTCTGAAAATCTGTTTAAACGCGTAGCTGAAATGGAAGCAAAACATGCGGTAAAAGGAAAGATAAATTTATCCGCTGCAGAGGCTAAACAAATCATTAGCGATTTACGTAAAACAGCTGATCCGTATTATGATGCTTCTGGCCGCTTAGTTTTGGTCCGCATGAGTCAAAATGAATTAAAAAAGATGTTCAAAAGGGATGAATAATAATGTACGAATACTTTGAAGGAATAATTTCTGTCATTACACCAAGCTACATCGTAGTAGATGTTAATGGAGTAGGCTACAAGGTGTATAGTCCAACGCCATTTGCTTATACCCAAGGACAAAAGGCTAAGGTGTATATTGAGCAAGTTGTACGTGACACTGGCATTACTTTGTACGGCTTTCAAAGCCAAGATGATAAAGGGCTTTTCCTTAAGCTGCTTAGCGTAAGTGGTATTGGTCCAAAGAGTGCCATGGCAATTATGGCGGCTGAAGACAGTAATTCCTTAGCCGAAGCGATTGAACAAGGTGAGGTTAAGTACTTAACTCGTTTCCCTGGCGTGGGTAAAAAGACCGCGTCACAGATCGTGCTTGACTTGAAAGGTAAGTTAGGCGATTATGTTGCTCGTCTTGATCGCAAGGACAATGATGAAGAAATTTCCTCAGCTCTAAACGATGCATTATTAGCTTTGATTGCTTTAGCTATACTCAAAAAGAAGTGGATCGAATTACGCCTAAGTTAATTGAATTTGATGCGGATACAGCAGATCAATATATTAAAAAAGGTTTAGCATTGCTGCTTAAGAAGTAGTTCTTGTTATAATAGTAAAGATAAAAAAGCAGTGGATTTTTAATAAGGAAGTGAAACTGGTGGCAGAAAACGATGATGCAGTAACTTCAGGACATGTTGAAGGTTCCGAAGAAGAAGCAATGGAATTATCTTTGAGACCGCAAACTTTAGACCAGTATTTGGGACAAGAGCGTGTTAAAAAAGAGATGTCCATTTATATTAAGGCCGCAAAACAGCGTGATGAAGCATTAGATCATGTTTTGCTGTACGGGCCACCGGGTTTAGGTAAGACGACTTTAGCTTTTGTAATTGCAAATGAATTAGGCGTTCATTTGAAGAGTACTAGTGGTCCAGCAATTGAAAAAGCTGGCGATCTGGTGGCATTGCTATCTGATCTTGATCCAGGCGATGTCTTATTTATTGATGAAATTCATCGTCTTGCTAAACCGGTTGAAGAAGTTCTTTATTCCGCAATGGAGGACTACTATATTGATATCGTAATCGGGGAAGGACAAACTACGCACGCTGTACACGTGCCACTTCCACCATTTACTTTGATTGGGGCAACGACACTTGCAGGGCAGTTATCAGCTCCTTTGCGTGATCGTTTCGGTATTGTTGAACATATGCAATACTACACTGTTGATGAATTGAAAAAGATCGTCCAACGTTCAAGCGATGTTTTCCATACGTCAATTGCGCCAGAAGCTGCACACGAATTGGCCCGTCGTTCTCGTGGTACGCCACGTGTAGCTAACCGTTTGTTAAAGCGTGTGCGTGATTTTGCGGAAGTAAAAGGTGAAAAGACTATTTCGCTTGCTACTACCGAAAGTGCATTGAAGCAATTGCAGGTTGATGATGAAGGTTTGGATCAAACTGATCGTAAATTGCTAAGAACCATGATTGAAGGTTACAACGGTGGTCCTGTTGGAATTAGAACTTTAGCCGCAAATATTGGTGAAGATATGGAAACCATTGAATCGCTGTATGAACCATATTTGCTCCAACATGGTTTTATTTTATTAACGCCACGTGGCCGAATGGTAACGGATAAAGCATATTTACAACTAGGTTTGCCTATTCCGGGTGATAAATAGATAAATTTTCTGTATAATGGATATATTGTATTGAAAAATTTAATAGTTTTATGAGGTGAAAGATTTGAATACTGTATTTTTAGCAAACGCTGGCGGTGCTGCCAGCAACAACTGGATGATGATCATCTTATTCATTATTTTGATTGGTTTTACTTACTTCGGTATGATCCGTCCACAAAAGAAGCAACAACAACAAAGATTGCAAATGATGGATAAGTTGAAGAAGGGCGACGAAGTTGTTTTGGTAGACGGCTTGCACGCCAAGATCGACAAGATCAACAGTGACAAGACTGTTGTTGTTGATGCCGATGGTATTTACTTAACTTTTGAAAGAATGGCTATTCGTCGTGTATTGCCAGCAGCTGCTAAGACTGAAGCAGCTCCAGCAAAACCAGCAGAACCTGCTTCTTTAGATGATACTAAAAAAGAAGATAAATAATTAATAACTCAAAAAGCGCAATATTTTGCGCTTTTTATTTTGCCTAAAAATTGGTTGTTGTAAAATAGATTATGAGTGAAGTAACAAGTTAAAGAAAAGGATTTAGTTATGAAAAATATTCCAGTTATAATGATTATTTTTGGTGGTAGTGGTGACCTGGCTCACCGTAAGCTTTATCCATCCTTGTTTAATTTATATGAACAGGGTTTGATTCACGACAACTTTGCAGTCATTGGTACTGCACGCCGTCCATGGTCACACGAATATTTGCGTGGACAAGTTTCAGATGCTATTCATGAAACTCATGATCAGGTTGATGAAAATGAAGTAAAAGACTTTGCTAGTCACTTCTATTATCAATCTCACGATGTTACTAATGTTGAACACTATGAAACATTGAAGAAATTGGCTCAAGAACTTGATGATCGTTACTCAGCACAAGGCAATCGTCTATTTTACATGGCAATGGCTCCAAGATTCTTCGGCACTATTGCTACCCACATCAATGACCAACATTTAACCGGTAGTGGCTTCAACCGTATCGTCGTTGAAAAGCCATTTGGTCATGATTTAGCTTCAGCTGAAGAACTTAATAAAGAAATTACTGCATCATTTGATGAAAATGATATTTTCAGAATCGACCACTATTTGGGCAAGGAAATGATTCAAAATATCATGCCAATGCGTTTTACTAACCCATTGATCAAGAATATTTGGTCAGGCGATTACATTAAAAATATTCAAATCACTTTGGCAGAACGTTTGGGTGTAGAAGCACGTGGAGGTTACTACGATACTTCAGGTGCTTTACGCGATATGGTGCAAAACCACATTTTCCAAATCATCACTTTGCTTGCTATGCCAGAACCTAAAGATTTGTCATCAGATAGTGTTCACCAAGCTAAGCAAGACTTGCTTAAGAGTTTAATTATTCCAACTCCAGAAGAAGTTAAGAATGACTTTGTAAGAGGTCAATACTTAGGTAGCGACACTACTTTCGCTTACAAGAAAGAACCAAACGTTGATCCTAACTCAACTACAGAAACTTTTGTGGCTGGTAAAGCTAAGTTTACTAGTGGTCCACTTGCTGGTGTACCAATTTACTTCAGAACTGGTAAGGAATTTAAGGAAAAGAAGACCAGAATTGATATTGTTTTAAAGCATATCAATAACCCATATGGTCAAGCTCATTCAAACAACATTACGATTGAAGTTGATCCTGAAAGTAAGATCTACATTACCATCAATGGTAAGAAGATCGATGAACCAGGAATTCGTCGTGAAGATTTAACTTATGCCTTTTCAAAAGAAGAAATGGCTAAGGTGCCGGATGGTTATGAACGTTTGCTTCACGATGTATTTGTTAACGATTCAACTAACTTCACTCACTGGAGTGAATTGAAGCGTTACTGGGAATTTATTGATGCCGTTGAAAATGCATGGCAAAAAGAAAATGAAGCAGGCAACCCAGAAATTACTCAATACTTGCCATACAGAATGGGTCCAAAGGAATCAAACGATATCTTTGAATCACCAACTGAACATTGGATTTATGAATAAAGAAAATTTATTGCCGCAAAATGACATCCATCGCCGGATTATTCATCTGGATATGGATGCTTTTTACGCTTCAGTAGAAACTAGAAGACATCCTGAATACAAGGATAAGGCATTAGTTGTGGGGCAAGATCCGCGTAAAAATCATGGCCATGGTGTGGTAGCAACTTGCAATTACGTGGCTCGTAAGTATGGCGTTCACTCAGCGATGGCGGGTATTCAGGCAGTGCGTTTAGTTCCAAAAGATAAACTAGTTTTTGTGCCGCCTGATTTTAAAACCTATCGCAGCGTTTCTGCCCAAATTCACTCTTTCATGCATGATATTACGGATAGAGTGGAATCTGTTGCTCTTGATGAAGCATATCTTGATGTAACTAATAATAAATTAGGAGAAGAATCAACTGTTAAGTTAGCACTGAATTTACAAAAAAGAATTAGAACAGAAGTAGGCTTAAATTCATCTTTTGGCGTTTCGTATAATAAGTTTTTAGCCAAAATGGGTTCAGAATATGCGAAGCCGTTTGGGCGTACAGTTATTTTGCCTAGTGAGGCTAAGCAATTTTTAGGGATGCAGAAAATAGAAAAGTTTCCTGGCATTGGTCCTAAGACTCAAGAACAACTACATGAGATGGATGTTTATACCGGCGCTGACCTGCAAAAAGTTGATATAATAGTTCTGCTTAAAAAGTTTAAAAAGATGGGCTATATTTTGGCTCAACATGCGCGTGGTATTGATTTAAGTCCGGTTGTAACCGACTCAGAGATTAATCGAAAATCAATTGGGATTGAACGTACCTATGAACCAGCAATTTTTTCACAAGATGAAGCTTTGAGCAAAATTCGTGCTTATTGTGATTATTTAGAGAAAGAGTTAAAAAAGCGCAATTTTCGGGCATCTACAATCATGTTGAAAATTCGCAATAATGACTTTGAGACGGCCACCAAACGCAGAAAATTGTCTAAACCATCAGATGATCATCTTGATTTTTATGAGGTGGCAAGAGAATTATTTGAGAGCACGCATGGCTTTTTGGAAGATGGTATTCGATTGCTCGGCGTAACAGCAACGGATTTTGAAAAAGAAAATTATCAGGCAATTAATTTGTTCGATTATTAATCAAGGACTTTTTTCTGTTAAACTAGATACAGATATTTTTAGAAGATGAGGAAAAAATAATGAGTAGTTTTGATGACATTTACGAAAAAATCTTACAATATCCAACTATTATCTTGCACCGTCACACTAGTCCAGACCCAGACGCAATTGGTTCACAAGCTGGATTAGCTCGTGCAATTATGGAAAAGTTTCCAGACAAGCGCGTACTTTGTGCTGGTGAAAACGATGAAGGCGACCTTGCTTGGATTAACCGCATGGACCAAGTTAAAGCAACTGACTACGAAGGTGCATTGGTAATTACTACTGATACTGCTAATACACCAAGAATTTCTAATAAGCTTTACGAAAAAGGTGACTTCTTAATCAAGATTGACCACCACCCAGATGTTGATCCATACGCAGATATGAGCTATGTTGATCCAGATGCTCCTGCAGCTTGCCAAATCATCGTTGATTTCTTGAACGCTGAAGACTTCAAGATTACTAAAGAAATTGCCTACCCACTTTACGCAGGTATTGTTGGTGACACTGGTCGTTTCATGTACCCTGAAACTTCAGAACACACCTTTAAGGTAGCTGCACAACTTGCTTCAACTGGTATTAACATTACTGAAATTGCTAGAAACATTGCTGATGTAACTTTTGATGAAGCTAAGCTTCAAGCACTTGCAATGGACAAGATGGAAATTAACCCAGTTGGTGCAGCTTACACTATTTTGACTCAAGACGACCTTAAGAAATTAGGTTTAGCTGATGATCAAGCAAATGTCGCAGTATCAACTCCAGGTCGTATTAAAGATGTTTTGGCTTGGAACGTCTTTGTAGAAAAGCCAGATGGCACTTATCGTGTACATTACCGTTCAAAGGGTCCAGTTATTAATGAACTCGCAGCTAAGCACGATGGTGGTGGTCACGCTCTTGCAAGTGGTGCCAATGCCAAGGATTTAAACGAAGTAAAGCAAATATTTGCGGAAGTCGTTGAAGTAACTAAGAAGTATAAAGAAGATCATGAATAATATTTTTGAAGATTCCAGAATTAAGTCAGCTGTTCAAGATGGCTTAAAGAAGATCCACTTTGAAAAGCCAACCAAGGTGCAGGAAAAGGTAATCCCTGCCATGCTTTCTGGCTTAAGCGTAGTAGTTCAAGCTGCTACCGGGTCAGGCAAGACTCATGCATATTTAGTGCCAATTTTTAATGAAATTGACGAAGATTTACATGCAGTTCAAGCAATCATTACTTTGCCAAGTAGAGAGCTTGCTGACCAACTTTATCAAGTAGCACGTGAACTCAGAAAAGCTTCAGGTATGCACTTTTCAATTGCTCATTTGGCTGGAGGAACTGATAGAGAACGTCAACTCGAAAAATATAAGAATAATACGCCACAGTTAGTAATTGCGACACCTGGTCGACTTTTAGACTTCGTTCAAAAGAAAGTTTTTGCAGTAGATCAAGTAAAAACTTTCGTCATTGACGAAGCTGATATGACGCTGGACATGGGCTTTTTAGCAGATATTGATCAAGTAGCAGCTAAATTGCCTAAGGATGTTCAAATTGCAGCCTTCTCAGCTACAATTCCAGTAAAACTTTCTAACTTCTTGCGTAAATACATGGCTCACCCTGACCAAATCGTCATTGATAATCCAAGTGTAATCGCACCTACGATTAAGAATGATTTGATTGATATTGGTTCTAAGAACCGTAAGAGCGTCCTGTATAAGTTGCTTACGATGGGTCAACCATATTTGGCTTTGGTTTTTGCCAATACTAAGCAAACTGTTGATGAATTGACCAAGTACTTGCAAGATCAGGGCTTAAAGGTAGCCAAGATCCACGGTGGAGTTACCGAAAGAGAAAGAAAGAGAACTCTACGTCAAGTTGAACAAGGCCAATATCAATACGTTGTAGCTAGTGACTTAGCAGCTCGCGGTCTTGATATCGATGGCGTTAGCTTGGTCATTAACTATGAAATTCCACGTGATATTGAATTTGTGATTCACCGAATCGGTAGAACCGGTCGAAATGGTTTATCAGGTCATGCCATTACTTTGATTCGTGAAGAAGAAATGAATCGCATCGAAGATCTTGAAAAGATGGGCGTTCACTTTGATTTCGTTGAAATTAAAAATGGTAAACTTATACCACGTAAGCACTATCGCAGTCGTGAAAATCGTCAAAGCAAGAACCGCAAGCTTGATACTAAATTAGTTGGCTACGTTAAAAAAGAAAAGAGAAAGCGTAAACCAGGCTACAAGAAGAAGATCAAGCGTGCAATTCAAGAAGATAATCGTCAAAAGCGTAAGCTTGAACAACGCCATGAAATTAGAAAAGCTAAGCGACAAAGAAAACGTCGTAGAGAGCAAGGGCGTTGACAGACGTTAATTTTGTAGTACAATTATTTTCAGCTTAAGATATGTTTTTTGATTAATTATTTCATAGAGAGAGCCGAAGGATGGGAAGGCTTAGTAATGGTCAAGAAATGCTCCTTTAAGTTTAATAATTAAGAATATTAAGAGGTAACAAACACTGTTGCAATCAAGGTGGTACCGCGCGCGGAGCGTCCTTGAATAACTGCAATGGTGTTTTTTATTTGTTTTAGGGAGAAATTATTCAATGAAGAAACTAAATAGTTCAGAGTTTCGTCAAATGTTCTTAGACTTCTTCAAAGAACATGGTCACATGATTATGCCAAGTGCATCACTTATTCCACAAGACGACCCAACTCTTTTGTGGATCAACTCAGGTGTTGCTACTATGAAGAAATACTTCGATGGTTCAGTTGTACCAAAGAACCACAGAATTACTTCTTCACAAAAATCTATCAGAACTAACGATATTGAAAACGTTGGTAAGACTGCTCGTCATCAAACTTTCTTTGAAATGCTTGGTAACTTCTCAGTAGGTGACTACTTCAGAGATGAAGCTATTCCTTGGGCATGGGAATTCTTAACTAGTCCTAAGTGGTTAGGTTTACCAAAGGAAAAGTTATACTGTACTGTTTATCCCAAAGATGAAGATTCATTCAAGGTTTGGGTAAAGGCAGGTATGCCAGCAGACCACATTGTAAAGCTTGAAGATAACTTCTGGGATATTGGTGAAGGTCCATGTGGTCCTGATACTGAAATCTTCTACGACCGTGGTCAAGAAAACAACGACGTTGCTGAAGACGATCCAGAAAACTTCCCTGGTGGTGAAAATGCTCGTTACCTTGAAATTTGGAACATCGTATTTTCACAATACAACCACTTGCCAAATGGTAAGTATGTTGATCAACCACACAAGAACATCGATACTGGTATGGGTCTTGAACGTGTACTTTCAATTTTGCAAGATGCACCAACTAACTTCGAAACTGACTTGTTCTTGCCAATTATTCATGCTACTGAAGAAATGACTCCAGGTAAGAAGTACGGTGAAAACAAAGAAGACACTACTGCATTTAAGATTATTGCCGACCACGTTCGTGCCGTAAGTTTTGCTATTGCTGACGGTGCTCTTCCATCAAACTCAGGTCGTGGTTACGTTTTACGTCGTTTGATCCGTCGTGCTGACTTGAACGGTCAACGTTTGGGCATCAAGGGTGCTTTCCTTTATAAGCTTGTTCCAGTTGTAGGTAAGATTATGGAAAGTCACTACCCAGAAGTAATGGACCAACGTGGCTTTATCGAAAACGTAATCCAAAACGAAGAAGAAAGATTCCAATCAACTCTTGATACTGGTTTGACTTTGCTTGATGACTTGATTGACAAGGCTAAGAAGTCAAAGGACAAGACTATCTCAGGTAAGGATGCCTTCAAGATGTTCGATACTTACGGCTTCCCATATGAATTAACCTTCGAATCAGCACAAGATGCTGGCCTTAAGGTTGACAAGAAGGGCTTTGATGCTGAAATGCAAGCTCAAAAGGAACGTGCACGTAAAGCTCGTGGTGACCTTCAATCAATGGGTCGTCAAGATGTAACTTTGATGAACATTAAGGATAAATCAGTATTTGAACGTGATACTTACGAAGAACCACATGCTAAGTTGCTTGACATCGTTGTTGATGACAAGTTAGTAGACAAGGCTGATGGCGAACACGCAACTTTAGTATTTGATAAGACTCCATTCTACGCAGAACGTGGTGGTCAAGTTGCCGACCATGGTGATATTTACAGCCAAGATGGTGAACTAGTAGCTAAGGTTACTGACGTTCAACACGCACCTAACGACCAAAACTTACACTTTGTTGACCTTATTTTGCCTGTAGAAAAGGGTAAGGAATACGTATTGAAGCTTGATAAGGAACGTCGTGAAGGTCTTCGTCACTCTCACTCAGCTACTCACTTGCTTCACGCAGCACTTCGTCAAGTTTTAGGTGAACATACTCACCAAGCAGGTTCATTAGTTGATCCTGACTACTTGAGATTCGACTTCACTGCTATGGAACCAATGACTCCACGTGAAATCAAGACTGTTGAAGAATTAGTAAACCAAAAGATTTGGGAAGCTATTCAAGTTAAGACTACTATCACTACACCTGAAGAAGGTGAAAAGATGGGTGCCTTAGCATTGTTCAACGGTAAATACGGTGACAAGGTTCGTGTCGTACAAATGGGCGACTTCTCATCAGAATTCTGTGGTGGTACTCACGTAGACAACACTAACCAAATCGGTATCTTCAAGATCACTTCTGAATCAGCTGTTGGTGCAGGTATGCGTAGAATTGAAGCCGTAACTTCAAAGAGGGCTTACGAATACTTGGCAGAACGTTCAAGCTTGCTTGATAACATTCAAGAAGATGTTAAGGCAACTAAGCCAGACAACATCATTGATAAGATCGACTCACTTGAAAGTGACCTTCACGATAGTCAAAAGCAAGTTGAAGCTTTGACTAAGAAGATTAACGAAGCTAAGGCTGGTCAAATCTTTGACGATGTAAAGCAAGCTGGCGATTTGACTGTAATCGCAACTATTGCAGATGTAAACAACATGAACGACTTGCGTGAACTTGCTGATAACTGGAAGAGCAGCAACAAGTCAGATGTATTAGTATTGGCTGCTAATAACAACGGCAAGGCTAACATGATCATCAGCTTAGACCAAAAGGCATTAGACAAGGGTCTTAAAGCCGGCGAATTGATCAAGATTGCTGCCCCAATCTTTGGTGGTGGCGGTGGTGGTCGTCCAAACATGGCTCAAGCCGGTGGTAAGAAACCAGAAGGTTTGAATGACGCTATTAAAGCTGTTATTGACGAAATTTCTAAGAACTAAGCATTAATTAATTGTGTTTGAGCTTTTTTTCAAGTAAAATTGTTGACAGGAGGAATAAATATGAGTTCGCTAGATAAGACTATGCATTTTGACTTTAACCAGAATAAAGGAAAAAATGTTTATGATACTCTGCAAGATGTTTACAATGCGCTTGAAGAAAAGGGCTATAATCCTATCAACCAGATTGTAGGTTACTTACTTTCTGGCGATCCTGCTTATATTCCACGGCACAATGATGCTCGTAATTTGATTCTTAAGCACGAACGTGACGAGATTATTGAAGAACTTGTTAAGAGTTATCTTGGTAAGAATAAATAATGCGATTAATAGGTCTAGATGTAGGTTCTAAAACCGTTGGGGTTGCTGTTAGCGATGAGCTCGGCATTACTGCACAAAAGTTAGAAACTATTAAAATCGATGAAACCAAATATAATTTTGGTATGCGTCCCTTAAAGAAAATAGTAAGACAATATGATCCTGATGGATTCGTATTGGGTTTACCTAAAAATATGGATGGGACGTCAGGATCTTCAGTTGCACGAAGCAAAGCATATGGTAAAAGACTTGAAGAAAAGTTTGGTTTACCTGTGCATTATTCTGATGAAAGATTAACAACGATTGAGTCACGGCGGGTACTTGTAGAAGATGCTGGTATTCATGACCGTAAGAAACGTAAACAAGTGATTGATCAGATGGCAGCGGTGCTCATCTTGCAAAATTATTTAGATTTACACCGAAAGGATTAAAATGGCAGCACAAGTTAATGGTGACGATGAAGATCGTCAAATTACCTTAGTCGATGATCAAGGTAATGAAGAATTATATGAGATATTGTTTACTTTTCATTCTGATGATTACGACAAATCATATGTGCTTCTTTATCCAGCCGCTGTTGGCGATGATGAAGACATTGAAGTGCAAGCTTTTAGTTACGATGCAGATGATGCAGGAGATGTAACAAGCAATGATTTGCACGAAATCGAATCCGATGATGAGTGGGACATGGTTCAAGGAGTTTTAAATACTTTCTTAGACGATGACCGCTTGAGTGGTAAGTAAATAAAAAGGACTGGCTGTGGCTGGTCCTTTTTGTTAGTTTGAAGAAAAATAAATAGCTATGAATAAAAAGATTTTAAAAATTTTAGAATTTGGCGAAATTACCAAACGATTAAGTGAACTAGCTATTACTGAACCAGCTAAAAATGAAGCTGAAAAACTAGTACCAAGTGGTGATTTTGACCAAGTACAAACGGAATTGAAACAAACTTTGGCATTAGCTGATTTACTTAGAATCAAAGGACAGCTTCCTTTAACTGATTTTAAGGATGTTCGTCCAAGTACTAAGCGTTTGGGCGTTAAAGCTAATTTGAATGCTAAAGAACTTGGCAACATATTGCTTGTTTTAAGCTTGGCTAATGAGATCAATAGTTTTTTGGAAGATCTTGATGATGAAAAAATAAATTTAACAGCTATTGATTCAATTTTGGATCAATTAGATGTACCAGATCTTCTTTTTAGAGAATTAAAGAGATCTCTTGATTATGATGGTGAAGTACTTGATACTGCTTCAAGTGCTTTGGCACGCTTACGTCACGATATTGCAAGTAATGAAGAAGAAATCAAGGATAAGATGAATGCTTATACTAAAGGTAACAGTAGTAAGTACTTATCTGAACAAATTGTAACCATTCGTGATGATCGTTACGTTGTTCCTGTTAAGCAAGAATATAGAGCAAAATTTGGTGGAGTAGTTCACGATCAAAGTGCCAGTGGTCAAACTTTGTTTATTGAACCTGAGGCAGTTCTTAACTTGAATAACCGCCAACAAAATTTGATTGCCAAGGAAAAGCAAGAAATTCGCAATATTTTAAAACACTTATCTGGTCTAGCTAGAGAAGAAATTGAAAGTTTAAATAATATCGCGACTGCTTTAACGCAACTGGACTTCCTGCAAGCCAAGGCTAAATTAGCTAAAAACATGAAGCTAGTGAGCCAATTTTAACTAAGGATCATTCAATTAATTTGCGTAATGCACGTCACCCATTGATTGATCCTGAAAAGGTTGTTCCAAATGACATTCGTTTAGGCGATGACTTTGATACGATGTTAATTACTGGTCCTAACACTGGTGGTAAGACTATCACGTTGAAGACGGCAGGGCTTTTACAATTAATGGCACAATCCGGTTTGTTTATCCCAGCCGAAGAGGGCAGTAAAGTTGGTGTATTTGAAGAAGTTTATGCCGATATTGGTGATGAACAATCAATTGAACAATCATTGAGTACTTTCTCATCACACATCAATGATATTGTGGCCATTATGAAAAATGTGAACAAAGAGACATTGGTTCTAATCGATGAAATTGGTGCAGGTACCGACCCAGAAGAAGGTGCTAGTTTGGCCATCAGTATTTTGGACTTTTTGCGTAAAAAAGATGCCAAGATTATGGTTACTACGCACTATCCTGAATTGAAATTGTACGGCTACAACCGTCCGCGTACTACAAATGCATCAATGGAATTTGATTTGAAGACTTTGTCACCAACTTATCATTTACAAATTGGTATTCCAGGTCACAGTAACGCTTTTGCGATTGCCCGTCGTTTGGGGATGCGCGAAGACGTGGTTAAAAATGCGCAGAACTTAATGTCAGATGAAGATTCCGACATTAACAAGATGATTTCTAAGTTAAATGCTCAAACTAAAGCTGCTACTACTGCACGCAACCGTTTGGAGACTAGCTTAGATCGCAGTCAAAAACTTGAACAAAAATTGCAACAAGCACTTGATTGGTATAATCAACGTGTACAGAAGCAACTTGATTTTGCTCAAGAAAGAGCTAATGAAGTTATTGCCAAGCGTCGTAAAAAGGCAGATCAAATTATTGAGCAACTTGAAAAGCAAAAGAATGCCGGCGTAAAAGAAAATAAGATCATTGAAGCTAAAGGTGAGTTAAACAGCTTGGAACGTCAGGCTAATAATTTGGCCCATAATAAAGTCTTACAGCGTGAAAAACGTCGTCACCATGTAAACGTAGGTGATCGTGTCAAAGTCCTCTCATATGGTCAAACTGGGACTATTACTAAGAAACTATCTGAACATGAATATGAAGTTCAAATGGGTATTATTAAGGTAAAAGTTAGTGACCGTGACATTGAACGAATTGAAAAGAACGAATCTACTAAACCTAAACGTTTAGTCAGAGCTACTAGTGCTGTTAGAAGAAGTAATGCTCATAGTGAATTAGACTTGCGTGGTCAACGCTATGATGAGGCAATGACTAACCTTGATCGCTATATCGATTCTGTTTTATTAGCCGGTCTTAGCACAGTCACAATTATTCACGGAATTGGTACTGGTGCAATCCGTAAGGGTGTATGGCAATATTTGCGTAACAGCAGACACGTCAAGAGTTTCAATTATGCGCCAGCTAACGAAGGCGGTAACGGAGCAACGATTGTTGAATTGAAATAAGCAATTAACTTGCAAAAAGTAAGTAAGATGAATATACTAATAATATAAACTTTAGAATTTAATTAGTGAGGTATATATTATGGTTGATGCAATTAACGATCAAAACTTCGATGAAGAAACTAAGAATGGTGTAGCTTTAGTTGACTTTTGGGCAACTTGGTGTGGTCCATGTAAGATGCAATCACCAGTAATTGAACAATTGTCAGAAGAACGCCAAGACGTTAACTTCTACAAGATGGATGTTGATCAAAACCAAGATACTGCTAAGAACCTTGGTATTATGGCTATTCCAACTTTGATTATCAAGAAGGATGGCAACATTGTTGATCGAATTACCGGTTACACTCCAAAGGAAAAGTTAGACGATATTTTAGATCAATACACTGACTAACAGAATAGCAAAAAAGCTTGGGGCCAAGTTAGCCTCAAGCTTTTTTATTATGCTTCTTTTTCTTTAAGCAAATCACGAATCTCTTTTAAGTAATCTGCTTCAGTTGGTGCAGCAGATGCTTCTTTTTCCTCTTTTTTGGTAAATTTGTTAACAGCTTTAACAATCAGAAATACGACAAAGGCAATAATCAGGAAGTTAATTACTGAGTTTAAAAAGCTGCCGTATTTAAATTTAGCATCCCCAACTTGAAGAACTAAGTTGGAAAGATCGATTTTGCCTACGAATAATCCAATTAATGGATTAATTAAATTCGTAACAAGTGATCGCACAATGGCAGTAAAAGCTGCACCAATAATTACACCAACTGCTAGATCAATTACGTTTCCACGGGCAATAAACTGTTTAAATTCTTTAAGCATTTCAATTACTCCTATATCTATACCTAGTTGCAATATGATTACACTTAAAGTATATAGGAGACTTAATTTATAGTCTAGTATATATTTTAAAATCTAGCAGTGATTTCTACTTTCTTTTCTTTAGACAAAATGTTGATTTCACTTTCAGTAGTCTTGCCGGTAGCCTTTTGGACGGCTTCTGCAATCATGCCACTTTCAAGTGAAAATTCTTTGCTATCGCTGTCTAAACGGTCTTCTACTGTTTGACCGCTTAGTTCAAAGGTAGTAGAGGAGCGTCTTTCTTTGGTCTTTTCGAGCTTGCCAAATTCAGCCATTGCAAAAAATTCAGCCAAATCGTCAAAGTCGGTTAGATCGTATTTACGCGCAACTCGTTTGCCTGCCCAGTAAAGAATAGATGCATTATCGTCGCCTAAAACAGTTGGCAAAAGAAAGTCGCGATAAAGCTGATTAATAAAATATACGTGTTCGTTAGAGTGTTCTGTATTTTCTGTCATAAACTTGTTCATCCCTTTTATTCTTTTTTATTTTACCGTAAACTAGTAGGAGTAGAAAATAATTTTTTTCTTAAATAAGAGGTTTTTTATCATGGATAATCGTCCAATTGGACTACTAGATTCAGGTCTAGGCGGCCTGTCTATCGCTAAAAAAGTAGTTGAGAAACTGCCTAATGAATCCACCGTTTTTATTGGGGATAACGCACATATGCCATATGGCAATCGAACTAAAGAAGATATTATTGATTTAACACGTAAGTCGGTTAAATTTTTACTTAATAATGATGTAAAACTAGTAATTTTTGCCTGCAATACAGCCACGGCTGCAGCTATGAGTACAATTGAAAAAGAAATTGATCCTCAAATCATTGGGGTCATTCAATCAGGTGCATTGGATGCTGCTAGAACTACTAAAAATAAAAAGGTGGCAGTTGTAGCTACTAGTGTGACTGTAGATTCACACGCTTATGAAAAAGAGATTCACTTCCGTGATCCAGAAATTGAAGTTACAGAATTGGCTACGCCAAAACTAGCACCACTTGTTGAAGCACAAGAAGATCATGCTACAAATTTGAAGGTGGTAAAAGAAAGCTTGGCACCTTTAAAAGATAAAGATTTTGATACTTTGGTTTTGGGTTGTACGCACTACCCATTAATTGAACAAGAATTTAAAGAAGCAATTGATGATCCTAGTGTAACTATTTTGGATCCTGCTGATCAAGTAGCTCAATATACATTCAATGTGATGCGTCGTGATGGTTTATTTAGCGAGGAAAATCATAAAGCGGTTCATGAATATTACACTACTGGCAATCCAGCAAGCTTTGATAAGTTGGCTCGTACGTTTATGGACGATGCTACTTTAACTTCTAAGCACGTAGATACGGAGAACGAATAATGGTTAAAGAAATTTTATTTGCAACTAGCAATCAAGGCAAGGCACGTGAATTAAAAGAGGCTTTCAAAAAAGCTGGTGTTGATGTGGTTATTAAGACGAATGCGGATTTAGATAATCCACCACATCCAATTGAAAGTGGTCATACTTTTGAAGCAAACGCTAAAATTAAGGCACATGAATTAGCTGATTTTAGTAAGATGCCAACAATTGCAGATGACTCTGGCTTGATGGTTGATGCATTAAATGGTGAACCTGGCGTGAGAAGTGCACGTTATGCTGGTGAAGCCCACAATGATGCTAAAAACAATGCCAAATTATTAGCTGAACTTGGTGGTGTGCCAAAAGAAAAGAGAACTGCTAAATTCTGGACTACGATTGTAGTTTCTATGCCAGGTGAATTCGATAAAGATTTAGTTGTTTCAGGTACATGTGCAGGTCGTATTTTACCATTGCCACAAGGTGAAGATGGTTTCGGTTATGATCCATTGTTTTATGTGCCAGAAAAAGAAAAAACTTTTGCGCAAATGACTACTGATGAAAAGAATGAAATTTCCCACCGTGGTCGTGCAGTAGAAAAATTATTGCAAGAATTGCCTGCTTGGCTTGAACAATTTGAATAATATGAAAAAGGTGTTCATTGGGAACACCTTTTTTATATTGATAAGTATTAGTAATGGAGACCTCTGTGAAAGAAAAAATAATAAAAGATAATATCTATGGTTCAAAATTTAGAAAGATGCGGGTAGCTCATCATATTAATTTGGTAGATGCAGCAAAAGGCATTACCAACAAATCCACGTTGGCTGAATGGGAGAAGGGTAAGGATAATTTATCTTGGTGTAAAGTTATTGCATTGCTCTTTAATATCCATATTCAACCAATAGAATTCTTAGAAGATACGGTAAGTTCACATTTATATTTTTCAATCCAAGATATTGCTAATGCATATGGAACAAATGATATAGAACAGCTTAAGGCAATTTCATTGAAATACTTAAAACAGTCTCAAAATGAGCCATTGAACAAGGACTTATTATTAAAAGCTGCTATGGCCTGTAACTTTTACGAAGATTTAACTGGGAAAGATATTTTTCCATCATTAGCGTCGGAAAAACTCGTGATGTATTTTTCTAATGTAGTTAATAACGACAATTGTTGGTATTATGAAAATATTTTTTATTTTAATTCGGTTACTCAATTATTGAGTCCTACACATTTGTATGGTTTTTCTTTGAAATTGCTAGAGTACGTTAAAAAAGAAAAGATTGATTCGAAAATTTGGTATGACTTGAGTTTGAATGCTTTATTGAATGTCGTTTTTTCTTTAATAAAAAAGGATCTGCAAAAAGCCGAAAACTTGTTAGAAAAGTTAGATACGCTAGAAATAATGGATTTGTATGCAGAAGAAACTATTCGTGAAAAATTTATGAATAGTTTGATTTGTTACGCTAAGAATAATGACAGCACTGAGATGATTAATCTGTTTAAATATTTGGATTTCTTAGGACTTAAAAAGATGAAGTCAGATTTTCAGGTTGCATTCACACAAATTGCAGAAATCTATGACAGATAAATTCGTTTCCGATATTTCGGAAATACGTAAATAGTTACCTTTAAAAACATGATAATGAAAATATAGAAATAAATCATTGCTTTGAAAGAGGCGCAATCATGGCATTATGGATAATCGGAATCTTGGCAATTCTTGCGATAGTTGCGACATGTTTACCAGTAACTACAAAATATTATTCACGCTATTTGGTCAAATTAAGATATTGGAATATTTTAATTATCTTTTTGATTTACGTTTTATTTGATGTCTGGTTTTTAACTGCAATTTCTATGACAGATGAAAAAGTTTGGTGGATATTTATTCTGATCAATATCTCAGGAATTACTGCCATTTATAGAACTTACAAAGAAATCAAAAATATCAATAAAAAATAAAAATGCCCAGTTTTTTACAACTGGACATTTTTTACTTGCTTTGCGTTGCTTTAGGAGTAGGCACACTAGCAAATTTAATGCCGTTTTCCTGTAACGTTTGAATGTATTTAGTTAAATAAAGATTTCTAACCGCACTTTGTTTTCCTGGCTTAACTTGGAAGTGGATGCTGTAAACAAACTTATTACCAGTTTGCTCCGTAATTCCTGTAATTGTTGGACCTTGGACAATTGTCTTTTTCTCAGGTTGAATGGTTTGATTGCATTGCTTGATGAGGCGATTAACTTCTGTAACATCATTTTCAGCATCAAGGTCAAGGTTAATATCAAGTGCCACACCACCGTGAGCTAAGTTTTGCACGATTGTAATATTGCGGTTAGGGATGTAGATAATTGAGCCATCTGAACCTTTTAATCTAGTAGTTCTAAGGCCTAGTTGAACCACAGTACCAACATTAGTGCCAATTTGAACTAAATCGCCAACGTCGAATTGATCTTCACTCAAGATGAAAAAGCCGTTGACTAAATCACTGACAAAGCCTTGAGCTCCCATCCCTAAAGCTAGGGAGAAAATTCCGGCACTAGCAAGTAGTGTACCAACTGGAACACCTAAAATTGATAAAACGCCAAATAAATAAAAGAAGATCAACGTGTATTGGAATAAACTATTGATCAAAGCAGCAATCGTTTTGGAACGCTTATTTTTTAATGTATTGTGTTTGGCTAAATAATTGTTAATTAATTTATGTCCAAAGTGAGATAATAGATAAAAGATCAAAGTCGTGATTGCTAACTGCCAAATGGTAGAAAGTAAATTCTGACCGATTTTTCCCCAATCTATTTTTAGTTTTGGGATATTTAATTGTGAGGGAAGCTTCATATCTGGTCCTTTCTTTACATTATGATTCTATAAAATAATAACAATACATAGATTGAGAATAAAGGATTTTCATGCTAGACTTTTTTTAGATAATAATGGAGGTTAAAAATGACAATTTCTTATGGTGCTTTAGCTGGTTTGATTGCGGCTATTGCTTTCTTAATTTTGGTATTATTTACAATTCCAATGCTTACTAGAACCGCAAAATTATTAAGAGAAACCAGTACAACTATTCAAACAACTAACGAATCATTAAAAAAGATGACAGAAGACATGGATAGTTTAATGAATCAAACAAATGATTTGTTGGATAAAACTAATGATCTTATGGTCGACGTTAATGGTAAAATGAAGACGTTAGATCCAGTAGTTCAAGCCGCTGCAGATTTAGGCGAAAGCGTATCAGAATTAAACGATTCATCTAAAAAGATCGCTAAACGCTTTAGCAGCAATCATTTAAGCCGTACGGGTCTTATTTCTTCAATAGCTGCGACGGCATTTGCAAGACGCAAGCGTCGCAGAGGTGAAAATTAATAAAGGAGGAATTCACCATGAAAAAATTCGCAAGTTTCTTATTAGGTGCCGTTGCAGGATGTGCAGCAGGTTTTCTCGCAGGTTCACTTCTTGTTAGTGATGAACAAGTTGATGACGTTAAGAACAAGATTAAAGATAATGACAAGCTTCAAGATTTGAAGAAGAAATACGATAATGGTACTGAAATTGTCAAGAATCAATTAGCTTCATTCCCAAAGAATGTTGAAGATGATTCAGAATTAAAAGACTTCGATGACATCGTAATCGATGATTCAGATAAGGATGACAATGTTGCTGCAGGTGACAATGCTCAAGAATCTATTGATGATTTAAACAATGCAGAAGAAGAACATAACACTGAAGATACAACTGCAGATGAAACTAAGCCAGAAGCTTAATCGAATCTATTAAAAAAGGCCGATTTTAATCGGCCTTTTTCTTTTTGCCTTAATCTTTTAATGGCAAAATCTTTAAGTCTTTGTCAGTGTGAGTAAATGGCTTGAAACCATCCTTGGTAACAACACCACAATCTTCGATTCTAACACCAGCAAAGCCAGGGATGTAAATACCTGGTTCAATTGAGAAGCACATGCCTTCTTCAAGTACTAAGTCATTGCCTTGAACAATTGATGGGTATTCGTGTACGTTTTTACCAATACCGTGACCTAAACGGTGGATGAAGTATTCGCCATATCCGGCTTTAGTGATGATATCACGAGCAACACTATCAAGCTCTTCTGCTGTAATACCAGGCTTTGCGGCTTCTATTGCTGCTTGTTGAGCTTCGCGGTCAACTTCGTAAATTTCACGTTGCTTATCACTTGGAGTGCCGTAAGCAACAGTTCTACTTGAATCTGATGCGTAGCCATCGTGCATAGTACCTAAGTCAAATAGAACTAATTCGTTAGGTTGAACCTGGTTCATGGTTGGGCCTAAGTGTGGGTTAGCCGCATTTTTACCAGCTTGCACGATAGTTTCAAAACTTTCATGCATAACGCCTTTTTGAATCTTTAATTGGTAATCGATTTGGCCAGCAATACTTCTCTCAGTAACGCCAGTTCTAATTGCATCAAAACCAATCTTGAAGGCAAAGTCGGCTTCTGCACCAGCACCTTGAAGTTTTTTGATTTCTTCAGGAGTCTTGTATAAGCGAAGTTTTTCGATGAAAGGAGAAACGTCGTTAGTAAAGCTAGAGTTGGCAAATTCTCCGCGCAGGCGTTGGTAATGGGCAACAGACAAATCATCTTTTTCAATAGCCCAGTTATGATGTTCTTTTGCTCTCTTTCTAACGTTGTCAGCAATAATTCCCCATGGATCTTCTGAATCAAGGTAGCCGATAACATCACCATCCCATTCAGAATCTTTTGCTTCTTCCACATTTAAAGCAGGACAGAATACGAATGGTTCTGCATCTTTAAATACGACCAAAGCAAAAATTCTTTCGTGAGGATCCATTGAATAGCCGGTGAAGTATGAAATGGTAATCGGGTTGGAAATAAAGGCAACATCATTGCCAGAATCTTGCAACCATTGTTGTAATTTATCTAAGTTCATAGTTTTCCTCTTTTCTTGAATTTATTGCAAGTATATCATGATTTATTCATGAAAGAATGAAAGAAAAACTGTAAACGTTTGCACTTCGTGCTAGATAATGATACATTATTAGGGCGAAGGATTTTTGGGAAGGACTGAGATGAAAATGCATAAGCAAGACGTTACAATTTACGATGTTGCTCGAGAAGCTAAAGTTTCAATGGCTACTGTTTCTCGTGTTGTTAATGGAAATAATAATGTTAGAAAAGAAACTCGTGATCGCGTATTAGAGGTTATTAAGAGATTACACTACCAACCAAATGCCGTAGCACAAGGTTTAGCTTCTAAGCGTACCACTACTGTCGGTTTAATCGTTCCAGATTTAACCAATTTATATTTCGCAGAATTATCAAAAGGTATCGATGATATTGCACTCTTGTACAAGTACAACATTATCATTACCAGTATTGAAAACCGTTTAATGAAGGAAGATCAAGTTATCCAAAGTTTACTTAATAAGCAAGTTGACGGTGTAATTTACATGTCAAACCGTTTGCCAGATGAAGCTGCAGAAGCATTTAAGCGGACAGAAACACCTGTAGTTTTGGCAGGAACCAAGGATAATCGTGAAGAATTTGCTTCAGTTGCGATTGATTACAAGAAAGCCGATACAGAAGCATTGAACTTGCTTATGCACGATGGCAAGAGAAACTTGGCTATTGTGGTTGGTGACCAAGATGCTGTAGTTAACGGTGAAAATAGAATTCCTGCTTACGAAGACTTTATTAAGGCAAATAATTTAGGTGAACCACATATTTACACTGGTATTAAAGATTACTCAGATGGTTACAACTTATATCCTCAACTCGTTAAAGATGGAATTAATGGTGTAATTGTAACTCGTGATATTTCTTCAGTAGGTATTTTGAATTCTGCAATGGATGCAGGTACAAAGGTTCCAGAAGAGTTTGAAATCGTTACTGCTAGTGCTACACAATTAGCTTCTGTTGTTCGTCCAGCTTTGACTACAATTAAGCAACCACTTTACGATATAGGTGCCGTAGCCATGAGAATGCTTACTAAGTTGATGAACAATGAAGAAGTTGACGATACTCACATTGAATTGCCATATGAATTGGTTAAGAAGCAGAGTACTTTAAACCAATAATAAAAATCAGCAAATTAAAAAGATCAGTTCTTTGGAACTGGTCTTTTTTTGTCGTTAATAGATAATTCGATTAATAGCTTTTTGTTTTTCACTAAAGGTTTGTTCTTTAATTTGGCTGTTTGGATTATATGTTAATAAAGCGAGGTTAGTATAGTGACTAACTCTTGGCAATTTTTTATAATCTTTAAAAGCTTGTTTGTTGAAGAAGCCGTAGAATAAAATTTGATTTGCCTTAACCCAGCCTAACTTGGTGTAAAGCCACATGTTTTTAGGACTGCCGTTAAAGTTTTGAATTTTGAACAATTTATTGGCAGGCAACAATTTATTAGTCTTTGCTTGGTTATCAGGGTAACTGTATAACGCAACCTGAGTGTCAGGCTTAGCCATAATCTTTTTATTTTGATATGGAGCAATATCTTGCTTACGCAAATCTAAATTAACAAATTCAGCAGAAATAAAAGTCTTTTCTGCAATTTGGTAGTAGAGGCGATCATCAACTCGCACGCCATAAGTTACATTAATTTTTTGTCCTGGATAAACAAATTTCTTTTCTTTGATTCGAACATAGGGATTCATCATCGTTGCAGTTTTAGTTTTACCAAAATAAATTCCTGAACGATTGATGGCGTATTTTTTAGTACCACTTTTAGCTAATTTATATTTAAAACCAGTAGCAGGAAAGTTGGTTACAACTCCATCGACATTACGGTTAATCAGCCAATGCCATAACGCAGGTGACTCGTCCATTTCGGCCCAAACGTAGAGCTGTTTATGTAATTTGTGGAGCCAATGAATTAAGAAGGGATGCTCTTGAACAATATCCGATGAGGCGTTAACTGCATTAACTTGTGGCAAAATACTAAAGTTAATTCTTCTTAAACTACCAACGATTAATATCAAATATGCATGCGGCATTGATTCTCTTAGATGAAATAAACTGGCGGCGGAAAAAGAATGGATCATGATTCTGTTTTCCATATGATATTCTTTAACTACTTGAGCAATTTTATCTTCTAGTTCATAAGAAGGGTTAATACTGTGATCAATTTTTGTCTCTAAAACAAACTTAGTATTAGGTCTATTTTTATAATGCTTAAAGAGTTCATTAAGCGACATTACATGCTCACCGTTATCGTACCTTAGCTGTTTAAGTGTCTTAAAGTCATTTTGTGATACAATTGCATGTGTATGAGTAACTCGGTAAAGGTCATCATCATGAGAGATGACCAATACTCCATCTTTAGAAAGCCGAAGATCGAGTTCAACGTAGTCGGCACCAGAATTGAAGGCGGAATTGTCAGCTGGATTGTTTCTTCAGGATATTTGATAGGATCGCCGCGGTGACCAACGACAGTAAAACCGCTAGTTGTAAAAAAGACTAAGCTAAAAAAAATAGCCCAAAACATTTGGCTTTTAATTTTCATGTGTACACCTCTATCGCATACTTACAATAGCATGGTTACACATTTTTTTCTATTTTTTATAGTATGATTCTTTTATTCCTTAAGGGTGATTTGATGGAACAATTGGATTTAATTGAAGAAATTACAAGAAATGATGGCAGTCGATATTATGAAATTTCTAATATCGATCAAAATGGGATTGCCGAATTAGCAGCAGATCATGGCGCTATTAAGAGCGTTAGAATATTACAATTGAATATTCCACGAACCAAAGCATTAATTGAGTACGAAAAATATATTAATGATACTTATGATTTGCAGACGTTGACAAACGAAGACGATTGGAAAAATCCAAAATGGGTAGAATGGGAAAAGCCTAAAGGAAAAATTCTAGATGCGTATAATATGGTATTAAAAGCCAATCGAATTGGTTAGAAAGTGGTACGAAAATGGAAACATGGCGAATTTTACATACAAATGATCTTCATTCACATTTTGAACATTTTCCTAAAATAGGACGCTATTTAAAAAAGGCACAGGCTGATACTTCTGTTGATGAAGTCTACACTTTTGATGCAGGAGATTTTATGGATCGTTCCCATCCACTTACTGATGCTACTGAAGGTCAAGCCAATATTAAATTGATGAATGGCTTTAAATATACGGCATTGACAATTGGTAATAACGAAGGCATTTCTAATCCGCACTGGGTTTTAGAGCACTTATTTGATCATGCTGATTTTCCTACGATTTTAGCGAATTTACGTGAAGAAGACGAAACTATGCCTAAGTGGGCAGTAGGACACAAGATTTTAACCACTAAAAAGAACACGCGCATCGCTTTAATTGGCTTGACTGCTGCTTATCCTATGACTTATGGTCCTAATCATTGGCACGTAAAAATGCTGGGCAGTACGATGGATAAGGAACTTGAAAAAATTGACGGCAAGTATGATGTGCTTATTTTACTAACGCACGTCGGTCTTAAGATGGATCGCTGGCTAGCTAAGAACTATCCTCAAATTGATTTGATTGTCGGCGGTCATAGTCATGATCTATTAGCTCACGGTGAAAAAGTAGATCATACTTGGATTACCCAAACTGGTAAATGGGGCAATTATGTTGGTGATATTCATGTTGAATTAGAAGATCATCATGTAACTAAGATCGTTCCTAATACGGTATCTACTGCATCTATGCCAGAAGAGCCAGGAGATGAAGCAGTGATTCAAGGCTACTATGAAAAAGGCAAGGAAATGCTATCTGAACGTAAAGTGGCCGATTTGCCTGAAAAATTTGAAGATGACAAAGTAGCTGCAGTTCAAGCTTCTCTTGATGCGACTGCTGATTTTGCTAAAACTGATTTGGCGATTCTAAGCTCCGGTTTATTTTTAACACCATTTAAGAGTGGAGTTTTAACCCAATTTGATTTGCAAAATGCTTTGCCACACCCAATGCATGTTGTTCGTTCAACTTTAAAGGGTAGCGACTTGTGGCGTTTGGTAATGGAGATTGAAAAGAATCGTCATTATCTTGATCATTTCCATTTGCAAGGCATGAGTTTTAGAGGCAAGATTTTTGGCCAAATGTACTATAAGGGGATCAAAGTGGACATGCGTAAACGTATTGTTTATGTAAATGGACGTGAAATTGATCCAGAAAAAGATTATCAATTAGCATGTTTGGACCACTATGTCTTAGTTCCATTTTTCCCAACTTTGGCTATTGTTGGCGAAAATGAATTCTTATTCCCACAATTTTTACGTGAAGTTGTAGGTGAATATTTAGCCAAAAAATATCCATTATCAAGAGATGTGAAGTAAATGACTGAAAAGAATAAAAAGAGTTCAGAAGAGAACAGCGAAGAGAAAACCAATAAATTTGAAAAAGAGCAGCCACTTCGTCATCCCTTAGCTAACGTGGCTCCAGATGGTAGAAGTATCAAGATTAACGAACAGCTTTATAGCATTATTGCTAATGAGAGGGATGCACTTGATATAGAAACCTTGCGTAAAAAGTATGATCCATATCTGGATCAATATGATTATTTGGTGGGGGATGTTTCAAGTGAACACCTGCGCTTAAAAGGTTTTTATAAAGATGAGGCGCGTACCTCAATTGATAAAAAAGAATTGGCCATTGTAGATTACTTAAAGGAGTACTGTAATCCAGGTGGCCCATACTTTATCTTGGAATTAACGCATCCTACGCATTTTTACCAACATCCAAAGAAAAAGACGCATGAGCGCTATGAACGTGAACGTAGTAAAAAAGAACGTTTTCATACTCGGCGGCCTTATAAGAGTCGGCGTAAAAATGAAAATAATAGTAATAATCCGTTTAAGAAGCGGCGCGTTCATCAAACTAAGTTCAAAAAGAAGCAATCAATTGCAATAAAGAAAGAATTTGGACGGCATCATTCATTTATTATTAAAAAGAGAAAGGAAAACTAGTGAAAGATTACCGGTTATTTTTGATTGATTTAGACGGCACAGTTTATCGCGGAAAAGAAACTGTAGAGTCTGGAGTAAGATTTGTTCATCGCTTGGTTGAGCATAATAAAGATTATTTATTTTTAACTAATAACACGACAAGAACGCCACAAATGGTGGTAGATAAACTGAAAGGCCACGGCGTAGATACTGATATTAGCCATGTTTATACTCCAAGCATGGCTACAGTTAGCTATATTTTGAATCATAATCATAAGAAAAAGATTGGCGTCTACATTATTGGTGAAATCGGCTTATGGACCGAAATCTTAAAGCACTCTGAATTTGAACTGAATGAAAAAGATCCAGATTATGTAATTGTCGGAATGGATAAAGATTTGACCTACCATAAAGTTCGTGTAGCCTCAAATGCAATTAGAAATGGTGCAACTTTTATTGGGACAAATGCGGATATGAATTTGCCAGCAGAAGGAGAACTGATTCCAGGTAACGGTTCACAGTGTGCCTTTGTAGCTGCTGCGAGTGGCGTAGAACCTTTATACATTGGTAAGCCAGAATCGATTATTGTCAATATGGCTTTGGATAAAGTAGGTTACACCAAAGAAGATGCACTTTTAGTGGGCGATAATTACGACACGGATATTAAAGCAGGATTTAATAGCGATGTGGATCAGTTGCTAACTTTGACAGGCGTAACTCAAAAAGAAGATATTCAAGGCAAGAGACAACCAACAATTTTGGTTAATAATTTAGACGAGTTCAAACTATGATCACGAAAGACAATATTTTTTCAGTCATTTATCACTTTTTATTTGCACTCACCAGCAGTGTAGTAGGTGCGATTATTGCAAGTTGGCCCTTGCTCTTTATTTTTATGATCGTTCAGAAGACAAATGAGACGGTTCATATGTCTTTATTTAAGGTCATGCATAACTATAACCAGCTAATGGTTTATTTGATCTGGCCGTTTAAAAACCGGCTTAAAATGGATGATTTTCCTACATCACCCGATGCGGCTGAGCACTTTGCGGAATGTAAGCAATTATTTGTGCTAGCTGTATTAGTGTTTATCATTTGTGTGGTGCTGCATTTTATCTTTAAAAAGCAAAGAAAAAGAGCATTGCTTGATTTGAATAAATCAGCAGCGCTCATTTTGCTCTTGCTTCCCATCGTTGTATTTCCTTTTGCGGTAACCAACTTTGATAGTTTCTTTGTGATTTTTCACCACCTTTTGTTTAACAACAATGATTGGCTATTTGATCCTAATACGGATCCAATTATTAATGTTTTAACTGAGGGATTTTTCGCTTCATGTTTTGCAGTAGCGGGAATTATCTACGAACTCTATTTTGCAGAAAAATTATTGCGTAAGTAAAAAAAGAATTCCATTAATGGAATTCTTTTTTTAGTGACAATTTTTTCTTTAAAGCAACAATAGCAATTGGAACTACTGAAACAAGAATAATGGCAATTACGATCATTGAGAAGTGATCTTTTACAAAAGGAATATTACCAAAGAAGAATCCGATTGCTGTAAATAATCCTGTCCAAAGCAAGCCACCTAAGACATTATAGGTAATAAATTTGCCATAATGCATTTTGCTACCACCCGAAATGAATGGTACAAAAGTACGAATAAATGGAATAAATCTTCCTATAACAATCGTGATTGGGCCGTGGCGCTCGAAGAACTTTTCAGCTGCTAGTCGATTGTTTTCATTAACTAATTTATTAAACCAGCTGTGTTTTTCTCCAGCTCGAGTAGACCAAGCACCTATTTCATAATTGGCTGTGTCACCCACAATCGCTGCTATGGCAACCACCAAATAGATTATCCAAACGTTTAACCCATATTTGGCGTTAGCCGCCATTGCACTTGCCGCAAAAATCAAAGAATCTCCGGGCAAAAACGGGAAGACGACTAAACCGGTTTCGACAAAGATAATGGCGAATAGAACTAGGTAAGACCAACCGCCGAATTGATTGACGATCGTGACTAGGTGATCGTCAATATGCAGAATAAAATCAATTAAAGCCATAAAAACCCCTATATACTCGTTGAATGGATTGTTAAAGTCTTTTCAGGAAATAGGTTGCGCATAATTGATGTAATAGCAATTTGGGCTTCACCAAAACCGAGTGCAATTAAAGGGACGCGTCCAGGATAAGAAACTACATCGCCTACTGCATAAATGCCATCGATGTTAGTTTCCATTGCACGATTAACTGGGATGTTTGTACCATCAAGATCGATGCCCCATTTTTTAACAAAACGGTTGTTAGCTCTGAAGCCGTATGCTACCATAATTTGATCAAATTGTTCATGACGTATTTCATCGCCACCCATTTTCTTAAGACTAATGTCTAACTTATTATCAATTAATTGAATATCTTTAGGAAGATATGGGGTAAGAATTTCAACGTTTTTTAAATATTTTAGTTTTTGAACGTTAGATTCTAGGCCGCGGAATTGATCACGACGGTGAATAAGCTTAATATCGGCATAATTTGCAAGCTCAAGTGCCAAATCAAGTGCTGAATCACCACCACCGAAAACACCAATTGTTTGATTAGAGAATTCTTTAGGATCCTTAATAAAGTAATGAACTCTTTTTTTGATGTCTTCATTCATTTTAAGTGGAAGTTCTTTTGGCTTAAATGCACCAGCTCCAGTAGCAATAATAATGCTACGTACAAATACTGAATCATCAATTGTAAAACCATCTGTAGTTTTTACAATGTTTTCTACTTTATGGTTAGTTGCAATATCCGTTTCATACTTCAACCCGTCAGTTAGTCTTGGGATTAATTCGTGTGCTCTTATTTTGCCGAAAGCAGGGATGTCAGTTATTTGTTTAAATGGATAGAGCATTTGCGGTTGTCCGCCTAATTCAGATAATGAATCAAAAAGTATCGTATTTAAACCGTGTAAATGCGCAAAATGTGCGGCAAATAATCCGACAGGACCGCCACCAATAATGGCTAAATCATATTTTTTTATTTTAAAAACCTCCTCTAAGTGCTGACGTATCAACTTTAACATGAATTAATGCAATATTCATTTGAAAATTTTACTTGCTCGATCGGATCAAATAGGTTATATTATTGAAGTCGCGTTTTTAGAGGTGGCGAATTATTAATAAAAAAAAAGTGCTTGCAATTAGTTTGCAAGTATTATATA
>NZ_BALU01000012.1 GCF_000615285.1 Lactobacillus kitasatonis DSM 16761 = JCM 1039
ATCTACTCTTTTTCTTTAAACTTTTTTAGTATAAATTTCATTAGTTGGATATGTTAGATAATAAACAAACACCTATTTTAATATGTAGAAAAAACAAAAAAACACGTACTCAAAAGCCACTTAAGTACGTGTTTTTTCTTTGGACCAATTAATTAAAAAAGTCTTGGGACACAAGGGTTTTGCTAATGTGTGGAACAAACCATCACTTTATGAAATTATTTTCAAAAAATACTTTGTTAAAGACATAATTTATCGTATAATAAAAGCGGATTCATTTTTTGATCTAGAGGAGGAAATTACATGGTAGGAATTGTTTTAGCCAGCCATGGTGGCTTCGCTGATGGTATTGCACAATCTGCGCAAATGCTTTTCGGCGAACAAAATAATTTTGCTCATGTTATCTTAAAGCCTGACGAAGGCCCAGATGACATTCGTGGCAAGATGGAAAAAGCAATTGCTTCATTTGATAGCCAAGATGAAGTTTTGTTCTTGGTTGACCTATGGGGCGGTACTCCATTTAACCAAGCTAACGGACTTGTTGAAAAGCATGACAAGTGGGCAATTGTAGCTGGTATGAATTTACCAATGGTTGTTCAAGCATTAACTGAACGTATGATGGATGCTAATGCTACTGCACGTCAAATCGCAACAAAGGTTGTTGAACCTGCTAAGGATGGTATCAAGACTAAGCCATCTGACTTAATGCCAAAGACCGCTGCTCCTGCAGCAGCTGCTGACAAGGGTTCAGCTAAAAGCGGCGCAAAGTCAATCCCAGAAGGTACTGTAATCGGTGACGGTCATATTAAGTACGTTTTGGCAAGAATTGACTCACGTTTACTTCACGGTCAGGTTGCTACTGGTTGGATTCCAGCAATGAAACCAGATCGAGTAATTGTTGTTTCAGACAGTGTTGCTAAGGACGATTTGCGTAAGAGTATGATTCGTGAAGCTGCACCAGCAGGTGTTAAGGCTCACACTGTTCCACTTAAGAAGATGGAAGAAATCGCAAAGGATCCAAGATTTGGTAACACACACGCACTTCTTTTGTTTGAAAATCCAGAAGATGTTTTAAGAGCTATCAAGGGCGGTATTAATCTTAAGGATATCAACGTTGGTTCAATGTCATACAAGGAAGGCGACGTTAACGCCAACAACGTATTGTCAATGAACCAAGAAGACGTTGATACTTTCCGTGAACTTGAAAAGATGGGCGTTAAGTTTGATGTTAGAAAGGTTCCTTCAGATGCTCCAGGTAACATGGATGCTATCTTGAAGAAGGCTCAAAACTTACTTGACGAACAAAAGAAATAATTAATTAGGAGTAAATAAATGAACGCTATACAAATGATTTTGGTAGTGGTTGTTGCCTTTCTTGCAGGTATGGAAGGTATCTTGGATGAATGGCAATTCCACCAACCATTAGTTGCATGTACTTTGATCGGTTTAGTTACCGGTCACCTGGACTTAGGTGTTATTTTGGGTGGTCAATTACAAATGATCGCCTTAGGTTGGGCAAACATTGGTGCCGCTGTTGCACCAGATGCCGCTTTGGCTTCAGTAGCTTCAGCTATTATCTTGGTTGAAGGTGGTCAAGGTACTGCTGGTATCGGTACTGCTACTGGTATCGCTATTCCTTTGGCTGTTGCTGGTTTGTTCTTAACTATGATCGTACGTACTATCTCAACTGCTATCGTTCACATCATGGACGCACAAGCTAAGAAGGGTAACTGGCGTATGATCAACCTATGGCAATGGATTGCTGTATGTTTGCAAGGTTTGAGAATTGCTATCCCAGCTGCATTACTTTTGGCTATCCCAGCAAGCACTGTTAGAGGTTGGCTTGCAATGATGCTCAATGGTTATCAGCTGGTATGACCATCGGTGGTGGTATGGTTGTTGCTGTAGGTTACGCTATGGTTATCAACATGATGGCAAGTAAAGAAGTATGGCCATTCTTCGCAATTGGTTTCGCTTTAGCTGCTATCAAGGACTTAACTTTGATCGCCCTTGGTGCTATCGGTCTTTCAATGGCTTTGATGTACTTAGCTCTTGAAGCTAAGGGTGGCAACGGCTCAGGTTCAAACAACTCTGGCGATGCCGGTACCGGCGATCCACTCGGCGATATCATTGATGATTATTAAAATGAACGCATAGAGGAGGATTTAAATAATGGCTGATAAGAAAATTAAATTAACCAAACGTGACCGTTTTAACGTTATGTGGCACTCACAATTCCTTCAAGGTTCATGGAACTACGAAAGAATGCAGAACGGTGGTTACGCATACTCAATGATTCCAGCATTGAGAAAGTTATACCCAGACAAGAAAGATTTGTCTGCCGCTTTACAAAGACACTTAGTATTCTTTAACACTCACCCATACTTAGCTTCACCAGTTCTTGGTGTTACCTTGGCTTTGGAAGAAGATAAAGCTAACGGTGCTCCTGTTACTGACGACGCTATCCAAGGTGTTAAGGTTGGTATGATGGGACCTTTGGCCGGTGTTGGTGACCCTGTATTCTGGTACACTGTTCGTCCAATTGTTGGTGCCTTAGGTGCATCAATGGCCATTTCAGGTAACATCATGGGACCTATCTTGTTCTTCGTTATCTGGAACGTAATCAGAATTGCCTTCTTATGGTACACACAAGAATTTGGTTACAAGGCTGGTTCAGCTATCACTAACGACATGTCAGGTGGTATGCTTCAAAAAGTTACCCGTGGTGCTTCAATGATGGGTATGTTCGTCTTGGGTGCCTTGATTGAACGTTGGGTAAACATCAAGTTTACTCCAATTGTTTCTCAAACCCCTATCCAAAAGGGTGGTTACATTGAATGGGATAAGATTCCAGCAGGTGCCAAAGGTATTAGAGAAGTTCTTACTCAATGGAACATGGGTAATGGTAAGTCTTTGAGCAGTACCAAAGTTACTACTTTGCAAGACAACTTGGACTCATTGATTCCAGGTTTAGCTGGTCTTCTTTTGACATTCTTCTGTATGTGGTTATTGAAGAAGAAGGTTTCACCAATCTGGATCATCATCGGTATCTTCGTTATCGGTGTTCTATTCCACGTATGGGGCATTCTTTAATAAAAAATGGCTAAATCAATTAACACAAGAGTCGATCTAACCGTTGATGGTACCTGGTTTAGAGGTATTGCATCCTATGGAAAAATTATGATCGGCGATAAAGCTTTTGAATTTTATAATGAGCGAAATGTTGAAGATTATGTTCAAATTCCATGGAAAGAAGTAA
Organism: Lactobacillus kitasatonis DSM 16761 = JCM 1039; assembly: GCF_000615285.1. Taxonomy (GTDB): domain Bacteria; phylum Bacillota; class Bacilli; order Lactobacillales; family Lactobacillaceae; genus Lactobacillus; species Lactobacillus kitasatonis. The sequence goes on from NZ_BALU01000012.1 coordinate 3,257, forward strand.
CTTATGTAGTTGCGGATGTTCATTTTAATGGACGTTATATTCCACGTTTTGAAATTAGAACTAAATCTAATGGTAAATTTATCTTCGCTGCGCGTGATCCTAAAAAGGTATTGCGTGCAATAAGAAAATACGTACCTGCTGACCATATGCGTAAAGCATTAAGTATGTGGCAACAAATTAAGCAACGTTTTACTCGTAAGAAAAAATAAAGCAAACTAAAAATCCCAAGGTCGAATGGCCTTGGGATTTTTTTAGTCATCAGCAATAGAAGCTTGCAATCTATTTAAGAATAATTCGGCAACGGGTGATAAGTTAGTCTCATGTTTCCAGATAACCGTGATTGGTTCACTTAAAGCTGGCGATATTGGCCTAAATGTTAAACCCGATTCGCTAGAAGTATTAGCAATTTTATCTAGTGTTAACATCACAGCCGCATTGTTTTTAACTAGTAAAGTTCCGTTAAAGCTTAGGTTGACCGTTCCGATGAAATTGACGTCGTCTTTGTAATTGCCAAGCCAATTATCGAAATAGTGCATCGTGTCAGCCTGTTGAGAATTTAAGACGGTTCTGTCAACCAGATCAGCTGGAGTAATTGTCTTCTTTTTAGCTAGAGGATCATCCTTGGTCATTAATACGCCCCATACGTCTCGTTCTGGCAGCTGAATGGAAGCATAGTTGGAAAGGTTAACGTCACCAATGATAGCCGCAAAATCAACTGTGCCGATGTTTAATTTCTTCTCAGCGAATTCATAATCACCACTTAAAATATGAATTTTAACTGTCGGGTAGTCTTGGATAATGTTGCTGACGATATTCATCAGTCTTTGCATACCAACACTTTCGCCGGCAGCAATAGTTAAATCACCACTGATTACAGCTGATGATTGCAGGTTGCTCTTAGTTTTGGCAGTTAAAGCTAAAATTTCTTTTGCTTGCTCTAATAAATATTGTCCTGAAGGTGTCAGAGTTAAATGGCGTGGTTGGCGGTTGAATAACTTGACCCCTAATTCGTCTTCCAAATCCGCAATCTGGCGTGATAAAGCAGGCTGAGAAACTAATAATTTCTGTGCCGCTTTCGTCATGTTTAACTCTTGCGCTGTGGCAACGAAATAATTTAAAACTCTTAATTCCATATTTTCACCATAAATAAAAGTTATTATACGTGATACTTAATAAGTTTTTTACATTACTTACTTTAACTTTTAAACTAAAAATGAGCAAGAAAAGGAGTAGCAGATTATGAAGACCCAAGATAAAGAACTTATTCAAGAAATTTTCGAACAAAATCAGCGCTTGTTACAGAACTTGAACACGCAGCGTCATTATGAATGTGAAGCGCGGCAATTAATCAGTGAAATCACAGGACAAAAAATCCCCAAGAGTACAGAAATTAGATTTCCATTTTACACGGATTACGGCCACAACATCAAAATAGGTGAGTGTGTCTTTATCAACTCGAATGTGATGATGGTTGACTTAGGCGGAATTACCATTGAGGACGATGTTTTAATTGGACCGGGTGCATATCTTCTTTCCGTTAACCACGGTTTAAAACCTAAACAAAGAAAAGAGTTTGAATTAAAGCCAGTACTTATTAAGAAAAATGCCTGGATTGTGCTAGAGCTACTATTTGTCCAGGCGTAATTGTGGGTGAAAATGCTGTAATAGCTGCTGGAGCAGTGGTTACTAAGGATGTGCCGAGAAACACAGTAATTGCTGGCGTACCTGCAAAAATTATCAAAAAAATAGACGAATAAAAAAACGCAACATTGTCGCGTCTTTTTTTAAGCTTCTTTTTTGTCACTCCAGAGTTTAGAGATTAAGTACAAGATGAGGAAGGTAACGATAGCTGAAATCATTGGGATGCGGTAGCTTGGCAAGATTAAAAGTAAGATGATCATTAAAACAAAGAATAATAAAATCAAATAATCAACATAAGGAAAGCCAGGCATCTTAAAATCGCTTAGTTCATTTTCAGGTGTTTTTCTTCTGTAAGCAATGTGAGTTAAAACCATTAAGCACCAAATGATTAAGAACATACTTGTTGAAGTAGATGAAATAAAGTTAAAGGCTTGATCGCCGATAATCAAGGTAATCAGTGGTGCGCAGGCCATAAATAATGCTGACAAAATTAAAGCATTTTGTGGCAACTGCCGTCTAGATAGGTGACCAAAAGTTTGATTCCACTTGCCTTTGCCGTGGAAAGTAACGGAGAACAAAAGTCGTCCCGCACTGTATAAAAAACTATTGGTAGATGAAACCGCCGCAGAAATTACAACGAAGTTAATGATTAAACTCGCATTTCTAATTCCCGTAGCTCCAAGTGCTTGAACAAATGGACTGGAGTTAGTTGCTACTTTTGACCAAGGAATTACTAACAAAATTCCTAAAATTGCCATGACATAGAATAAAATAATTCGAACTGGCAATTGGTTGACCGCACGCTTTAAAGTGGTTTCTGGATTTTGTGCTTCCGCAGCAGTTAAACCGATCAATTCAACACCGATGAAACTGAAGATAACCATTTGGAAGCCTTGCCAGAATCCTTTTGTGCCTCTTGCAAAGAATCCGCCGTGATCTTCTAAGTTTACAAAGGCAACCGATCCAAATGAGGTCTTGCCGCCTGTGACCAGCAAGTAAATAATCAATAAAACGAAAACCACGATCGTGACGATTTTGATAATAGCAAAACTAAATTCAAGGTTACCGAAAACTCGTGCCGAGATTAAATTGATGATTAATAAAACGGCGATTGTGATGATTCCGGGAATCCAGGGTTTCAGTGTTGGAAACCAATATTTGAAATAGATTCCTAAGGCGGTTGTTTCCGCCATGCCTAACGTAATCCAACTGATCCAGTACAAGTACCCAGTAATAAAGCCGATGTTTTTACCAAGATATTGTTCAATAAAATCAATGTAAGTGTGTTTGTGCAAGTCGGACATGATCAGCTCGCCTAGCGCCCGCATCAATAAAAAGAGAAAAATACCAACAATGATGTAGATTAAAATGACACTAGGGCCAGCGCGGTGAATACTATCACCAACACCTAGGAAAAGTCCGGTTCCGATTGTCCCGCCTAAAGCAATCAGCTGTATGTGTGCGTTGCTTAGGGTTCGCTTATAACCGGAATCGGTTTGCGATTTTTTATCATTCATATAAGTCCCCCATGTTTTCAGTTTTTTCATATATACTTAATATTTTATCATTGTAGCGAAACTGCACCAGATAAAGTAGACAATTTTTAGAAAATATAAAAAACTGATGCTTTTTAATAAGTTTGCTAATTCACAAACAAGCAATATAGCAAGCGTTTTCATTTAAGTTATAGCTGAAACCTAGGGCCATTAAATACCTTGCTCACTAGAAAATGTACGGATTTCATGCATTTACTTTTAAAGTTATTGTGCTATAGTTGAAATTGTAAATTAGTTCACAAGAATTAGTAGATCTTAGAGGTAAGAAAATATGGCTAAGACACAACAAAAAGAGACTCTTACAGAGGAACAAAAGAAAAAGCAAATCTACGACATGGTAGACAATTTAGTAAAGAAATCACATGTCGCTTTAGATGAAATGGCCAACTTCACACAAGAACAAGTTGATAAGATCTGTGAAGCAGTTGCTACTGCAGGTGAACAAAATGCTTACCCATTAGCAAAGATGGCTGTTGAAGAAACCAAGCGTGGTGTGGTAGAAGACAAGACTACCAAGAACATGTACGCTAGTGAAAACATTTGGAACAGTTTACGTCACGAAAAAACTGTTGGTGTTATTGACGAAGATAAAGAATTAGGTTTAACCAAAATTGCTGAGCCTAAGGGTGTTATCGCTGGTGTTACTCCAGTAACTAACCCAACTTCAACTGTTATCTTCAAAGCTATGCTTGCTTTAAAGACAAGAAACACTATCATCTTCGGTTTCCACCCACAAGCTCAAAAGAGTTGTGTAGAAACTGGTAAGATTATTCAAGCTGCTGCTGTTGCTGCAGGTGCTCCAAAAGACGCAATTCAATGGATTGAAGAACCAAGTTTGGATGCAACCACTGATTTGATGAACAACCCAGGTGTTCAAACTATTTTGGCAACTGGTGGTCCTGGCATGGTTAAGGCTGCTTACTCATCAGGTAAACCTGCTATCGGTGTTGGCCCTGGTAACGGTCCATCTTACATTGAAAAGTCAGCTAACATCGACCGTGCTGTTTATGACATCGTTTTATCAAAGACCTTCGACAATGGTATGGTTTGTGCTTCAGAAAACTCAGTTGTTGTAGACGACGAGATTTACGACAAGGTTGTTGATGAATTCAAGAAGTGGAACTGCTACTTCTTAAACAAAGAAGAAATTAAGAAGTTCGAAGAACACTTCATCGATCCAAGACGTGGTACTGTTGCAGGTCCTGTAGCTGGTAAATCAGCTTACGAAATTGCTAAGCTTTGTGGTGTTGATGTACCAAAGAACACCAAGGTAATCGTTGCTGAATACAACGGTGTTGGTAGAAAGTTCCCACTTTCAGCTGAAAAGCTTTCACCAGTATTTACTTTGTACCGTGCTAAGAACCATGATGATGCCTTCAGAATTTGTTCTGAACTTCTTGATTACGGTGGTCGTGGTCACACCGCTGGTCTTCATTCAAGCGACAAGAAGATCATTGATGAATTCGCAATGAAGATGGATGCTTGCCGTATCTTGGTTAACTCACCAGCTGCCCTCGGTGGTATCGGTGACCTTTACAACAACATGTTACCATCACTTACTTTAGGTACTGGTTCTTACGGTGCCAACACCTTCTCACACAACATTGGTGCTAAGGACTTGCTTAACATCAAAACAGTTGCTATGCGTCGCGACAACATGCAATGGGTAAAGGTTCCTTCTAAGACCTACTTCGAACACAACGCAGCTAACTACTTACGTCACATGCCAAACGTAAATCGTTTCTTCATCGTTACTGATGAAGGTGTTGCTGATCAAGCTTTGCTGATGAAATTACTGACATCATTTCAAAGCGCCGTGGCCAAAAGGAATACGAAGTATTCAAGGCTGTAACTCTTGATCCTAACACTGACGTAATTAAAGACGGTGTTCACAGAATGAACATCTTCAAGCCAGACGTTGTGATTGCTATCGGTGGTGGTTCAGTAATGGACGCTGCTAAGGCAATGCGTTTGTTCTACGAAAACCCAGAAATGAGTTTTGAGGAAGCTTACCAAAAGTTTTTGGACATCAGAAAAAGAGTAGTTCGCTTTCCAAAGATTAACGGCGTTCAACTTGTATGTATCCCAACTACTTCAGGTACTGGTTCAGAAGTTTCACCAATTGCTATCATTAGCGATGCTAAGACTGGTATTAAGCACACTCTTTGTGACTATGCTTTAACTCCAGATGTTTCAATCGTTGATGACCAATTCGTACAAACTTTACCAAAGCGTTTGATCGCTTGGTCAGGTTTTGAATCATTAGGCCACGCAATTGAAAGTTATGTTTCAACTATGGCTACTGACTTCACTCGTGGTTGGTCACTTGAAGCTATCAAGACTATCTTCGCTAACTTGAAGAAGTCATACGATGGCGACCTTGACGCAAGAAAGCAGATGCATGATGCCGCAACTATTGCAGGTATGGCATACTCAAACGCCTTCCTTGGCCTTGAACACTCAATCGCTCACACCGTTGGATCAACCTTCGATATTCCAAGTGGCGTAAGTGATGCAATTGCTTTACCACAAGTTATCCGCTTCAACTCAAAGCGTCCTGAAAAACTTGCTATGTGGCCTCACTACTCAGTTTACCGTGCTGAAAGTGACTACGCCGACATTGCTAGAGCAATCGGTTTGACTGGTTCAAGCGATGACGAATTAGTTGAAAAGCTTGTTCAAAAGATCATCGACTTGGCTGAATCAGTTGGCATCAAGATGGCTTACAAGGGCTACGGTGTTGACAAGGCTGAATTCGACAAGAAAGTTGACGAATTAGCTGTTGAAGCATACGGTGACCAGAACACTGTAACCAATCCATCAGCTCCGCTTATTAGCCAGATCGTTCAATTAATGAAAGATTGCTATGAAGGCAAGGGTATTGTTGATAACAAATAGAAAATAATACTATAAAGAACAGTTATCAGAAGATAATTCTGATAACTGTTTTTTTTAGTTAAGAGGTATTATACCAATTTCACAAATAATTACTTGACCACTTTAGCTAAAAAGACTATTATTGCTATTGTAGCAATAAAAACAAACTAGTCCATTATCAAATATTGAACTAGACCAAAGGAGAAAAATATGTGTGGAATTGTTGGAGTTGTAGGTAAGTCTGCAAGAGATATTATTTTAAATGGATTAACTAACTTGGAATACCGTGGCTACGATTCAGCTGGTATTTACTTAAATGATCAAAATGGTCATGAATACTTAACTAAGGCCGTTGGCCGTATTTCAAACTTAAAAGAAAAGTTGACTCCAGATGAACAAGGTTTAGTTGGTATTGGTCATACTCGTTGGGCAACCCACGGTAAGCCAACTGTTGACAATGCTCACCCTCACTTTGACGAAACCAAGCGCTTCTATTTAGTTCATAACGGTGTAATTGAAAACTATGCTGAATTGAAGAAAAAATATTTACAAGGTGTTAAATTCCACTCAGATACTGATACTGAAGCTGTTGTTCAATTAGTTGGAAAGATTGCTCGTGACAAGAACTTAGATGGCTTTTCAGCATTCAAGGAAGCCCTAAAGCTGGTTAAGGGTTCATATGCCTTCTTATTGATTGACAATACTGAACCAGATCACGTATTTATTGCTAAGAATAAATCACCAATGATGCTTGGTATTGGCGATGGCTTTAATATTATCGCTTCAGACGCTATTTCAGTTCTTGATCAAACTAAGACCTTCGTTGACTTACAAGATGGTGACGTTGGTGACATTACTAAGGATTCATACACTATTGAAACTGTTGATGGTAAGAAAGTAGACCGTGAACCTCACGTTTTGAACATCGATCCAAACGCCGCTTCAAAGGGTGCCTATGAATTCTACATGTTAAAAGAAATTGACGAACAACCTGGCGTAATGCGTCACATTTCTCAAGATTATTTGGATGAGAATAATGGTACCAAGGTTGATCCTAAGATTGTTGATGCAGTTGCTCAAAGTGACAGAATATATATTTTAGCTGCCGGAACTAGTTACCATGCTGGTTTAGTAGGTAAACAATTATTTGAAAAGTATTCTGATGTTCCAGTTGAAGTTGGTCTTGCATCTGAATTTGGTTACCATTTCCCTAAATTGTCTAAGAAGCCATTCTTCATCTTCTTAAGTCAATCCGGTGAAACTGCTGACTCAAGAGTAGTTTTAAAGCAAGTTAATGAACGTCATTTACCAAGTTTGACCATGACAAATGTTGAAGGCTCAACTCTTTCAAGAGAAGCAACCTACACCATGCTTTTAGAGGCTGGTCCAGAAATTGCAGTTGCTTCAACTAAGGCCTACACTGCTCAAATTGCTGTTCAAGCTGTCTTGGCTAAAGCCGTTGGTGAAAAGAAGGGCGTTCAAGAAGCCAAGGACTTTAACTTGAAGCACCAATTAGCTTTGGCAGCCGAAGGGATGCAACAATTAGTTGATGGTAAGGAACATATTGATGACTTGGCTAAGAAATACTTGGCTGACACTCGTAACGCTTTCTATATTGGCCGTGGTATCGATTATGCGGTTGCACTTGAAGGTGCATTAAAATTAAAAGAAGTTTCTTACATTCAAACTGAAGGTTTTGCTGCTGCTGAATTGAAGCATGGTACAATTGCTTTAATTGAAAAGGATACACCAGTTATTGCTTTAATCAATGATCCAGCTACTGCTGATTTAACTCGTGGTAACATTCGCGAAGTTGAAGCTCGTGGTGCGAACGTAATGGTCTTTGCTGGTAAGAAATTTGCTCAAGAAGGCGACGATGTAGTCTTACCTGATATTGATTACTGCTTATCACCATTGTTGACAATTATTCCAGCACAACTTCTTGCATACTACGCATCTAAGAACAAGGGCTTAGATGTTGATAAGCCTCGTAACTTAGCTAAGAGTGTAACGGTTGAATAGTTAAATAATTTAATTGTTGAAAAGAAGACAGATTAAGTTCTGTCTTCTTTTTATATTGTCATTTGTTACAAATTGAACAATTTTGCCGATTATTTTTAAATATTTCAAAAAATAGGTAATAAATTTATATTTACTAAATAATTATAAAAATAGACTGCTTTAATTGTAATAAATATCCAAATATATTGGTGTATCGGTAATTATGACTAGTTTAGTTTATTACAAATTAGGGAAAAGCATTTCAAATGGGGGATGAAAGAGCTATACTAATAAATGAAAATGCACTTGTGAAGAATATAACTAATAAATTGGGGGATTTTGTTAATGAAGAAAATTCTGGCAATAAATTCAGGCAGTTCATCATTTAAATTCAAATTATTCTCTTTGCCTGATGAAAAGGTAGTGGCATTCGGTATGTCTGATCGTGTCGGCTTACCTGGGGCTAGCTTTAAGATTGCCTTGCAAGATGGCAATGAACATATTGAACATGTTGAGGTCCCTGATCAAGAAGCTGCAGTAAGTCTACTGCTTAAAGCTTTAAAGAAATATCACGTTGTTGAAGACTTAAACGAAATTGTTGGCGTAGGACACCGTGTAGTGAGCGGTGGCGAAATCTTTAAAGACTCTACTGTAGTTGATCAAAAGGTTTTACAAAAGATCAAGGACTTGTCTAATTTTGCACCATTGCATAATCCAGCAGAAGCACGCGGAATCGAAGCATTTATGCATGTTTTGCCTAAGGTGCCACAGGTTGCCGTGTTTGATACTTCTTTCCATCAAACGCTGGATCCTGTTCATTATTTATACTCAATTCCTTATGACTACTACAAGGAATACGGTGCACGTAAATATGGTGCTCATGGCACATCTGTCCACTATGTAACTTTAGAAGCCGCTAAGATGATGAAGAAGGATCTGAAAGAACTTAAATTGATTACCTGCCACTTAGGTTCTGGCTCATCAATCACTGCAGTTAAGAATGGTAAGTCATATGACACCTCAATGGGCTTCAGTCCACTTTCTGGGATCACCATGGGTACTCGTTCAGGCGACATCGATCCATCGCTTTTGCAACATTTGATGCATGAGACCGGCATTTCAATGGATAAGATGATCAATATTTTGAATAAAAAATCTGGTTTACTTGGCATTTCAGGCATTTCACCAGATATGCGCGATTTGAAATACAACAAGAATCCACGTGCAGTCCTTGCTCGTAAGATCTTCCTTAACCGGATTGTCCGCTATATTGGTGCATATATTGCTGAAATGGGCGGTGTCGATGGTATCGTGCTTACTGCTGGCGTTGGTGAGGGCGACGTAGGCATGCGTCAAGCAATTATGGATGCCTTTAAGTACATGGGCGTAAAACCTGACTACGAAGCTAATAAGGCCAATGGCCAAAAGTTTATCACTAAGCCAAACTCTTCAATTCAATTTATGGTAATTCCTACTAACGAGGAATTAATGATTGCCCGTGATGTAATGCGTCTTACCAAGTGTGCGGCTTTAGTATAAGTACAAGTTATTCCTAAGAATAAAAATTAAATATTTTTCTTTAATGCAAAAACGGTTTTAAATAGAAGATGAAGATAATCGTTTTTTAGAGAGGAAGATAATATATCAATTAAAAAAGATGTACAAACTGCACATGCAAACTTATTAGAAAAAACAGATCCTGAAGCCTTAGAAAGAATTAATCACTTTGCTTTTGATGAAGTACAAGCAGATGTTGATTTGCCAGACAGAACTAAGATGCTTTCTACTTTGGCATATCTGATGGGGATACAAGGAATCGATGAATACAAGGTTATGCTTCCTGTAGCCCTTGATAACTGTGTTAGCCCAGTAGAAGCTAAAGAAGTTTTGTACCAAGCAGTTGACTACTTAGGTTTAGGCAGAGTATTCCCATTCTTTAAAGCAACTAACGACGTATTAGCCGCACGTGGCGTAGAAATGCCTCTTCCTGGTCAAGCAACCACTACCATGGATAAAATCGTCTTGAAAAAGGTGAAGAGACTCAAATCCGCTTATTTGGACCTCAAATGAAGGAATTCTCTAAGAAGGGTACTATTAACAAGTGGTTAGTTGATAACTGTTTCGGCGACTACTACACCAGAAAAGGTTTGGACGATAAAGATCGTGAAATGGACCAAGTTTTTGATTGGGCAAAGGACAGCCACATGCCTATTCGTGACGCTATCTGGGACCACGAAATGGAAGCTAATGGCCATGACACCATGAAGACTGAAAAAGCTGTTGAATGGATCCTTAAAGCTAGAGATGATGAAGTTAAGGATTACTGCGAAAAGAACTTGAAGAAGTAACTAAAAGATTCTATTAATTAAATAATTTCGTTGCACATAAGGTGACCAAGTCAATTAGGTTTGGTCATTTTTTTGATCCTAATTTCTTGCCTTTCATTAATAAATATTTAATAATTGTTTTAATTATAAAGGTTGGGTGACAAAGATGAAGATGGAACATTCTGCAGGCGCAGTTATTTATAGAAAACGCGAAGATGGTAAGTTAGAGTATTTAATTGTACAAAGCGTAGTAAATCATAACTGGGGCTTTCCTAAAGGACACCTGGAAGACAATGAATCGCATAAAGAAGCTGCTAAACGAGAAGTCTTTGAAGAAGTAGGCCTAAAGCAGAATTTGATTTCAACTTTATGCGTAAGGAAAAATATATGCTAACAGAGAAGAAAGCTAAAACTGTTACATATTATCTGGCCAAGTACGTTGCAGGACAAAAGGTAGCTAAGCAAAAAGAAGAGATCTTAGCAGACAAGTGGGTTACTTTTAAAGAAGCTAAAAAGTATCTAACAGAACATGGCAAGATGGACGTACTAAGAGCCACGCGAGATTACATTAAGCAATAAAAAATACGAGAGCATTAAGCTCTCGTATTTTCGTCATTAAGAAATCTTATTTAATTATATGAAACATTTCCTAATTAGCTCAATTCTTTGATGATAGCTTCCAAAGTCTTTTTAGCCTCATCTTGGATTGGAGTTTCTGGGTGTTCTTCATCGTACTTGTTGAGCCAGTTCAAACGATCTTGCATTCTCTTGGCCAAGGTCTTTTGGTATTCTGGGTCTTCAAGGTGAACTTCGTAACCGTCAATTGGTAAGTAGCTTACACCCTTGAAGTTACCGAATGGCTTGAAGTCGCTATCCTTAATGTTGCCGTTAGCCAAGTCTTCGATTAACTTCTTAGTAACTTCCTTTGGAATATCCTTACCCATGAATGCGTCAGTGTTCAAGCTGTAGCAACTAGCGCCACGCTTAGTGAACAATTCCTTGAAGTCTGTGTAGTCGCCTGATACAGGGTATGCACGGAATGGGTCTGCGAATGGTTCGATAACCAAAGTGTTCATATCGAAGCCCTTTGGCAAGTTTTCAGCGGAAGTTCTCTTGGTTGCTAAAGTACAACCCATAGTAGTTGCCAATACTGGGTCATCGATCTTGATGATTGGAGGTAATGAACCGTCCTTCATGATCCAGAACAAAGCAGTAATTGGTGACTTTTCAAAGTCTACACGGTGAGGACTAGTGTAACGGGTCTTGATAACACGACCGTTGTTGTTACGTAAGTCTTCAGTAACGATAACCTTCTTGCCGTTTTCGTCAAGAGTTACATCACAGTTCATAATAGTGGTGTAGTACTTAGTTTCGTGGTGACCTGCTGGGTAGTCGTGAGTCTTGTCGAAGTATGAAGGCTCAAGAGCTACTGATGAACCATCTTCACGTGAAATGATGAATGCATCGTCGTGCAATACAGTGATGTCGTATTTACCATCGTACATTTCGTGAGTTAAAGTTGACTTACCTGAACCTGACAAGCCGTAGAATGCGAAGGTCTTGTCGTCTTTGTCGTTGAAGTGGAATGACTTTTCACCACCGTGACATGCAGTGTAGCCGTGACGGTGAGCAATAGCCCAAGCTAAAGTCAAGGTACCCTTCTTAAGTTCACCGAAGTAACGAAGGTGAAATACAGCGGCACAGTTATGAGGAGCGTCAAATACGCCTAAACCCTTAGGGTAATCTTCATCTTGAACATTTGGATCGAAGTAGAAGTAGATGTCTGGTTCGTTGTAGAACTTGGACTTTGCGTACATCTTTTCAGCTTCTTCGTCAAAGAAGTGGAAGTTCAAAATGTATGAAAGTAAGTTGAAGGCTTGGTCTTCTGGCATCATGATGTGGGCCTTAACAGTGAATGATGGGTCAAGACCTACCAAAACAGTAGCCTTTAAGTACTTTTGATCGTGACCTTTGTAAATGTCTTCACGTAAATTACCGTTTAAGGCTTCTGCATCTTCGTTAGGATTGTCAACAAAGTGACGTGCACTAGCAGTTCTACCTAAGATCTTACCATGGTTGTAAATCAATTGGGTTGCGCCGTAAGGTAAGCCTAATTCCTTGGTGTGAAGGATTGGTAAGTCAGTAACGATAACACCTGATTGTTTCTTAGCTAAATTGTAAGCTTCAGCAACACTGGTTACTTCGTGTACGTTGTTGCCATAAAATGCACTTTCGATTGTTGCACGGGTGCGGCTAAACATAGGATTTGCTTTTCTAAGTTCATCTTGAGAATAACGTTCTTTTGTACTCATATTAAGATTTTTCCTCTCTAGGAAGCTTATTAAAACGCTTTCATTAATTTACATCACCTATGATAACATAAAAGTTTGTTAATAACCACACAAATGTCAAAATATAGATTTTATGAAAAGCAGAAACTTATACTTATGCCCGAGTTTACTAGGAGACTGCGTGTTTAAAAAATGTTATAATTAGAACACACGTACGCAAGAAAGGAAGGCAAAATGGATTCGAATCAGCTGTTTAAATACGTCTATGCAAAATATGGCCTTAAGTTTGAACCAATTATTCCAGGTTCGACTGAGACTTATGTGCTCATGTCGCCAGTAGATAGCGGATATTTTGCCATGCTTTCGCGTATCAAGATCAACGAAGAAATAAGAGCTGTCCTTGACTTAAAATGTGGTGACTTTTCAGGCACCATCCGCGATTTACCAGGTTTTACTGATTCAGTTAGAATCAAAGACGCAGCTTGGGTAGGTGCTGTTTTAGGAAACAACGATAGTTTAGTCAAAAAGGCACTCGATTATGCCTTTAAGCTAGCGATGAACGGCAAGCAGGTTAATGTCGTGCAGGACCAATATTTTTATATTCCACCTGATGATGTGGAAGAAAAGTACAAAGCCCAGCCAATTAAGCCACGCAAGAATTTGCAAAAGCAGGCCGATCCAGATATTCCGGATAAAATTAGACAGATGCTCAAACTGTATGATTACAGTCTTTTGCCGCAAAAAGGTAGAGCCAAGAATTTTTATGTGCAAGCACGTTTTATGGCGGACTATGAGGATAATTATGCAGAATATTTTGCCTTTAAACGCTTTTATCCGACCTACCACGACATGAATATCGGTCAGTTGCGCAGTTATTTTACTTGGCGGAGTAAATTGCGCAAGGGCGATTATCAGAAGACGAGTATGTCGTATGCGTTTGTATATCTTTATGAATTACTGAACAATGTCGGCGTGAATCCACAAGAAGGCTATGACAAGCTGCTTGATTTTAAGCACAACTATGTGGAAAAGTATGATTTGGCGATGGAACCTTATCTGAATGATTGGCTAAAAGACTATGTTTTGTACTACCAATTAGGACAAGACGAGATCGATAATTGTTTTGTCCAAGAAATTAAAGAAGACCATGACTATCTGATTTTGCTTCATCCCGAAGATTATTCGACTGAGAAATTAGCCGCTGTTTTTGCAAATAGATCATCATATTGGAACACTTCCAAGGTGATTAAGCAGAATCAGGCTAAATTTACCAAGCTTTTAAAATGCGTGTGGCGGGAATTGCTAGATGCTAAAAAGTTTGGCATTGCTTATTACAGCGCCTTTGTGGCTAAGCCGCAGGTTAAGCAGCAAGATGTATTTTTAGGCAGTGTTTTTTATAATCGGGAAAAGAAAATTCCCACCCAAATGGTTGATGCCGCAAGAAAATATGTCTTTATGAATGGCACTTGGCAAATTCATTTTGATGAGCCGGTGAAAAAGCAGAAGACCAATTTAAATACTTTTTTGCATGAATTGGACCGCATTGCCCGTGAGAAGTTAAAGCTGGGGCGTCCAATCAAGCCACGTTTTATCGATCAAGCGGTGTTAAAGGCGATTGACGCTGGCATTGCTGTTTATCAAGAACAACAAGAAAAAGCCAAGATTGATCAGATTAAGATTGATTTCTCTGACTTGGATAAAATTCGTGCTAATGCTTCGGTAACACGCGATAGCCTGTTAACCGATGAAGAAAAAGAATTAGAGCAGGAAGAACAAAAGCAAGTAGAGCAGAAAAAAGAGATTGAGAAACCAGCAGAAGTTAAGACAGATAATGAATATGGTCTCGATAAAAATGAGATGTTCTTGCTTATTTCTTTAATTAAAAATCAGCCGTGGCAAGATTACGTTAAGAAAAATCATTTGATGGTATCGATTCTGGCTGATAGCATCAACGAAAAGCTGTTTGACGAAATTGGCGATAATGTCATCGAATTTGATGAAGATAATCAACCACAAATTATTGAAGATTATAAAGAAGATTTAGAAGATATATTTTTGAAGGGATAAAAATATGCCGCAAAAAAGAAGAGTACCTAAGAGAATTGCCCAAACCGTATTGAATTCGCTCAAAGGTGGGGTAGTGCCACGAATTGGTTTGCCTTATATCACAGTTGGACGTAAAGCTGAAATTGAAGCACTTTTACACGATGTCGACGTGATTCAAGAAGGCGGTGCTAGTTTCCGCTTTATCGTTGGACGTTATGGTTCCGGTAAAAGTTTTTTGTTACAAACGATCCGTAACTATGTCATGGATAGAAATTTCGTTGTAGTTGATGGCGACCTTTCTCCAGAAAGACGTCTGCAAGGTTCCAAAGGTCAGGGGCTTGCTACATATCGTGAACTAATTCAGAATTTATCTACAAAGACTAGACCAGAAGGCGGCGCTTTAACGTTAATCCTAGATCGCTGGATCAATTCGGTTCAAACTCAAGTAGCTAGCGAAGGAATTTCTAGTGATGATCCTAAGTTTGAAGCAGCAGTTGATCAGAAAATTTATGGCGTCATTTCATCATTAAATGAATTGGTCCATGGTTTTGACTTTGCCAAGCTTTTGAACATGTATTACCACGCTTATATGAGTGGTGATGATGAGACTAAGGCCAAAGTCATCAAGTGGTTTAGAGGTGAATATAGTCACAAGACCGAAGCTAAGAAAGAACTAGGCGTTGATATTATCATCTCTGACAGCGACTGGTACGAATACTTGAAACTATTTGCGACCTTCTTTAGACAAGCTGGTTATGCTGGTTTGATGATCATGATCGATGAACTTGTTAATATTTACAAGGTTCCAAATGCCATCAGCCGTCAGTACAACTATGAAAAGATTTTGACTATGTACAACGATACCTTGCAGGGCAAAGCAAAGTACTTAGGCATTATTATGTGTGGTACGCCACAAGCAGTTGAAGACCGTCGTCGCGGAGTTTATTCATACGAAGCTTTACGCAGTCGACTTGCTTCAGGCAAATTCGCTCAAGAAGGAGCACGTGATATGTATGCGCCAGTAATTAAGCTTGAACCATTAACCGCTGAAGAAATGTTGATTTTGACTGAAAAACTAGCTGACATGCATGCCAATTTGTACGGTTATGAGCGTACGATTACTGATGATGATTTGGCTCAATTTATCAAGATTGAATATGCCCGTGTTGGAGCGGATACCAATATCACGCCACGTGAAATTATTCGTGACTTTATTGAGCTGCTCGACATTGTTTGGCAGAATCCTGATAGAAAGATCACTGATCTGCTTAACTCGAATCAATTCAGCTATACCAAGTCAGAGGCTGTTTCGGATAATGCGGAAAAGGATTATACCGAATTTAAGATTTAAGGAAATGAACTATGGACGTTTTTTCACATTATGCGCCATTTATTCAAGATTATATCTATGAACATGGCTGGAAAAGTGTAAGACCAATTCAGGTTGCGGCGGCCGAAGAAATTTTTAACACCGATCATAATGTGCTATTGTCGGCTTCGACCGCGTCAGGCAAAACTGAAGCAGCCTTTTTCCCGATCTTGTCGGAAATTTATAATGAGCCAGAAGATTCAGTAAAAGTTCTGTATATTGCGCCACTTAAGGCTTTGATCAACGATCAATACGATCGTCTGACAGACTTATGCACAGATGTGGATATTCCAGTTTGGCGCTGGCATGGGGATGTAGCTCAAACACAAAAGCGCAAGCTACTCAAGCATCCTTCAGGTATTTTGCAGATTACGCCGGAATCGCTTGAAAGCTTTATGATCAATAAGCACATGGATATTCCGCGTCTTTTTGGTGGTCTAAAATATATTGTGGTTGATGAACTTCATTCATTCCTTAGAAGTGATCGTGGTGGACAAACATTTTGTTTAATTGAGCGTTTATCAAAACTAGCTAATGTAAATCCACGGAGAATAGGCCTTTCGGCTACTGTTGGTAATTTAGAAGATGCCAGCAAGTTTTTGGGTGCTGGTTCAAACAGAAAAACTGTTACACCAAGGGTACAAAATGAACCACAGATTTGGCATTTATCTATGGAACATTTTTATAAAACAGATCCACAAGCAAGTTCCAGGGACTTTGATCCGAGCCAAATCGAACCGAAAACTGATAAGGCACCAGAATTAGCTGACCCAGGAATTGGCTATATTTTTGAGCATACTCGTGGTAAAAAGTGTCTTGTTTTTACCAATAGTCGTGAAGAATGTGAAGCTGTTTGTCAGGAGCTCAGAGCATATTGTGCCTATAATCATGAGCCAGACCGCTTCATTATTCACCATGGTAATTTGTCTCCAGCCTTGCGTGAAACTGCAGAAGCCGCAATGAAAGATGATGATGTCTACATGACGACTTGTGCAACAGCTACGCTGGAACTTGGAATTGATATTGGCAAACTAGAATCTGTTTTTCAGATTGACGCGCCATTTACTGTGTCTGGCTTTTTACAAAGAATGGGCCGGACAGGGCGCCGCAGTAATCCACCAGAGATGCACTTTGTCATGCGCGAAGAACACCCTGAATCAAGAGCGATGTTGCCAGAACTGATTCCGTGGCCGCTACTTCAAGGGATTGCCTTGGTACAACTGTATGCGGAAGAAAAATGGGTGGAGCCACCTGAACCTAACCGTTTGCCATATAGTTTGCTCTATCATCAGACGATGAGTACGCTGGCTTCAAGCGGTGAAATGACGCCAGCTGAGCTTGCTTCACGGGTGTTAACTCTGTCATATTTTCACAACGTGAGCCAAGAAGATTATCGCGTTTTGCTCAAACACTTGCTTAAAACAGGTCACATTGAGTGGACTGAAAATGGTGGTCTGATGGTTGGTCTTGCCGGTGAACGAGTTGTGAATAACTTTAAATTTTACGCAGTTTTCCAAGAAAACGAGGAATTCAGTGTTCACGCTGGCAGCGAAGAATTAGGTACGATCGTTAAGCCACCTCCTGTAGGAGACAAGATTGCGATTGCTGGACGTGTATGGGTTGTCGAAGACGTGGATATCAAGCGTCATCAAGTATATTGCCATGAAGTAAAGGGTAGAATTCCTGCCTACTTTGGGGATGTACCTGGAGATATTCAACCTAAAATTTTACAGAGAATGAAAAAGGTACTTGCAGAAAAGACGATGTATCCATATTTGATGCAAAATGGTAAAGCTCGCTTGACGCAAGCTAGAGACACCGCTGCTTTAGCTGGTCTGCCAAAGAAAAATTTGATCAAGCTGGGCGGTAATATGTGGTGTCTTTTTCCATGGACTGGGACTTATGCATTTTTGGCACTAGAGCGATTAATTCGAATTAAGTGCGGTAAAAAGTTAAATATCCGTGGCTTTAATTCATCTAGACCATACTTCATGTATTTTGCCATGGATGCTGATGAGCATGACTTCTGGCGCATTTTAGGCGAAGAAGCTGATAAAGACTTTGATCCGCTTGATCTGGTTTATCCAAACGAAGTACCAGGAATCGACAAGTACGATCAATATTTGCCAAAGAAACTACTTAGAAAAGAATTTGCCTACAGTATTCTTGATATTAAAGAAATGAAACGCTGCGTTAAGCAAATGGTCGAAGACCATTTGGTATAATTGTTAATAAAAAAGAAAAGAGTAGGTAAAAATGGCTTTAAAAATTAATCAATCAGTTTCAAAAGATGCACAAGCAAGAACTTTATTAAAAGAACTTTTAAAGGTTCACCAAATCCACCAAGCATACAATGTGCGTGAATTAACCGATGTAGATGAACAAATTTTGGAAAAGGCATTTAATACCACACGGGAAATGATGCCTAGAATTTCTGCTAAGGAAATCAAGTTTGAAGACAAGAAGTGGGATTCATTGTTCAACTTCTTGATGGCTGAACAAATTTCATTTGCACGTGTGCTTACTAATGGTGATGACAACTTGAACGAATATGTTCAAGCTAAGAACCAAACTCAACAAGCATATGCATTGGTTGAAACTGCAATCAACAATCTTGAAAACGAAAACAAATAATTAAAAGCAAATATATGCAAAGGTGCATAGAGGACATACGTCTATGCACCTTTATTTTTTATAGAAAATTAATGACAAGAAGAAAAATGAGTGTATAATGAGAATTAAATTTTATCAAACCAATATTTTTTAATTAAGCATATATGCTGCAACATCAATGAAACAGTGTATATACCAATTTTAAATATTAGGACTAATCATTTCACTTTGAGGAGGAAAAAGATGATTAATCAAACGAACACTCTATTTGTTTTTGTCGCTAGTGTTTTAGTTTTCTTTATGACACCTGGACTTGCTTTTTTCTATGGTGGCATGGTTTCAAAGAAGAATGCTGTGAACACGATGATTTCAGTATTCATGATTACAGGTGTCGCAATCGTTTTGTTTATTGTTTTTGGTTATAACTTGGCTTTTGGTAAGGATGTTGGTGGAATATTTGGTTTGAGTAAAAGTGTCTTTTTAAACGGCTTTGATTTAAAGACGCTTTATTCCAAGGATTCAGGCATCACAATTTTGACCTATTTAATGTTTCAGATGATGTTCTCGATTATTACGCCGGCGTTGTTTGTTGGTGCGGTGGTCGGAAGAATGAAATTTAAATTTTTACTTGCATTTGTCGCAATTTGGTCGATCTTGATTTATTACCCAATGGTTCATATGGTTTGGACACCAGATGGAATTCTAGCCAAAACGGGGATGCTTGATTTTGCAGGTGGGACTGTAGTTCATATTACCGCCGGTATTACCGCCTTGTTTTTATCAATTTTTGTTGGTCCAAGAATTGATTTTGATCCAAATGGTGAGGTTAAGCATTATAACTTACCATGGGTTTTAATGGGAACCAGTATATTATGGATCGGTTGGTATGGCTTCAACGTTGGTTCTGCCTTAACTGTAAGCGATGTAGCTACACAAGCGTTTTTAACTACAACTGTTGCAACTGGTACGTCATTTGTGGTTTGGATGTTTTTGGATATGTTTATTAAAGAAAAGACTACTATGATTGGCCTCTGTACGGGTGCCTTGTGTGGATTAGTCGGTATTACGCCAGCAGCTGGCTATGTTACTGTGGCAGGAGCCTTTGCCATTGGTTTTATTTGTACACTAGCCAGTTACGGCTTCATTCATGTGATTAAGCCAAAATTGAAGCTAGATGATCCACTTGATGTATTTGGCTGTCACGGCGTTTCAGGAATTGTAGGTTCGATTTTGACAGGATTATTTGCGACTAAGATTGTTAACCCGCAAATTGAAAATGGCTTGCTTTATGGTGGCGGGTTGCATTTGATTACAGCTCAGATTTTAGGAACTTTATTTACTATCATATTTGTAGGGATCATGACGACGATAATCGTTTTATTACTTAAAAAGATTATTCCAATTAGAGTATCAAAAGAAGATGAATTAATGGGGCTTGATTTAGCTGAGCACGGAGAGCAAGCAGATTACGGAATTGAATTTGAAGAAAAGTAGCCATATTATTTGTTATAATGAACTTACTGATTATTAGTAAGAAGGATGAAAATGATACATAACGAAACAATCGACACGCAATTAAATCACCGTTCTATTAGAAAATTTAAGGATCAAACTTTGACTAAAGAACAACTGGAAACTTTGTATTCTGTCTTTGGTCAAACTCCAACCAGCATGTTTATGCAAAATGCTAGCTTACTGCACGTTACCGATCATGAAGAAAAGAAGAGAATTCAAAAATTATGTAACCAAAAATATGTTGGTGCAGAAGGCGATTTGTTTATTTTTATCGTTGACTTGTATCGTAACCAACAAATTAGAAAGCAACTTGACAAAGACGACGGCCGTGTTCACACGACTGATATCTTTTTCTAAGCGATGGAAGATACGCTGCTTGCTTTTCAAAATGTCGCTAATGCGGTAGAAAGTATGGGCTTAGGCTATGTGCCACTTGGTACGATTAACGATCATCCGTTGGATTTGCTTAAGACGCTTGATTTGCCTGAGTTGACTTTTCCAGTGTTGGGGATGCAAGTAGGTGTGCCTGATCAAAAGCCACAATTGAAGCCACGTTTGCCATACAAGTTCACTTGCTTTGAAGGCAAATACAATAAAGATTTCAATGTTAAGGAGCTTAAGGACTACGACCAAGTGGTCACTACTTATTACGATTTGCGGGATGCCAACCGCAGAATCGATTCTTTTACCAAGCAAATCACTGGTGACAAGCTTAATAATCACGAAACTGATCGTGATCAATTACCAAAAGAACTTCACAAACAAGGTCTCTGTTTAGACTGGAAGTAGCAAAATAATTGACACTTTATCTCTTTTCGTCAAATAGTTGACGTTTGTATATTTATTGGCTATTGCTTATAAGCCTAGTTGAAAAATATAATATATGCGTACATTGAAAGGAGATATAGGTTTATGTTTAATGCTATTTTTGGATTTTGCTTATTTGGCTGTTAATCAATGGTATTTGGCTGTGGTTCAAACTTGATGACCAAAAGTTGCAAAAGACTTTCGCATGGATTAATGTAGTTGCCGTAATTGTCGGCTTCTGGGTATTCTATGGTGTAAGTCACCCAGCTGGTACATTAGCAACTTGGTTCTTAGTTGTTAACTGGGTCAACGTGGTCATTGCCATTTTGCAATTCTACTTCGGTTATCGTAAAGCAAACTAAATTTAAATAAACTAATAAATTAACTGAAAAACTAACACACTATTATGAATAGAATGGAGTCTCCATAACCTATATAGTTTTTGTTGATTAAAATTCGTGAGTTCATCTCCTAGCATTTTTTGCCAACTGGCGCTAGTTTTGGTATAATTCTAGTGTTATGTGGTTGGTTCGCTGAATTAGCTCAGTTGGTAGAGCATCTCCCTCGTAAAGAGAAGGTCGCCAGTTCGACTCTGGCATTCAGCACTCAGAGTACTAACAAAAAAGGCCTGTAATGGAGCCCAATCGTAAAGATTGAGTATCCATGCAGGTCTTTTTTATGTATGAAAGAAAACTGCTTAACCGCGAAATATGTGGACTTTTATCTATTAAAACTAAGTAAACAAGGTGCGAAAAAGCGATCTTCGTCTAAACTAATTTCCGTAAACGATACATTATTAACGGCCGCAATACCAGTGATATCAATGTGGAATAAGCCGGCCAGAATACCGCGAATGGTGAAGCTGTGACATACTACTAAAACCGTTTTACCAGCATCATTTTCTTTCAGGTCATGCATAAAACTATTGCAGCGATCAATCAAATCACCGTAACTTTCAGCACCCTTGTCATATTTAACGAAGTTGGGACTGAAAGTACCTCTAAAGTCAAAGGTATCAGGATATTTATCACGTAACGGTTGCGTTTCTTGACCTTACCAGTCCCCAAAATTCATTTCAGCTAGTCGCTTATCGACTTGAATTGTTTTATTATCGTCAGTCAAAATTTGGGCTATCCTGATACACCAATCTCAGATATTTCTGATTTAGGCGATGTTGCCAAGCTTGCTGAAGATTTAGGCTTTTCAGCTTTATGGATTAGAGACGTGCCATTTTATGATCCTAATTTTGGTGATGTAGGACAAGGCCTCGATCCAATGGTAACCATGGGATATTTAGCAGCTAAGACTAAAAAGATCGTAATTGGAACTGCTGGTATGATTGCTCCTCTTAGAGAACCAATTCATCTTGCTAAGGCTGCTGTTTCCGCAAATGTTTTAACAAATAATCGTTTCATTTTAAGTATGTCATCCGGTGACAGACCTGTAGAAC
This sequence comes from Lactobacillus kitasatonis DSM 16761 = JCM 1039, assembly GCF_000615285.1. Classification (GTDB taxonomy): domain Bacteria; phylum Bacillota; class Bacilli; order Lactobacillales; family Lactobacillaceae; genus Lactobacillus; species Lactobacillus kitasatonis. The sequence goes on from NZ_BALU01000012.1 coordinate 25,750, forward strand.
ATCCTGCATTTAAGAAAAACTTTGAAAATCGTGCTGAAACGTTCCGCGAATCATGGAAAATGATTCGTGAACTTGCGGACCCAGACAAGCCATTCCCAGTTTATAAAGGCAAGCAATATGGCGATCTATCAGGTGATATTGATTTTGTACCTAAGATGGATAAGGGCGTTAAATTACCAATGGTTGCTATCGGCCGAGCACGTCAAGAATTTGATTGGCTGGCTAATGAAGCCGATGCATGGATCTGGCATGGCGTAAATCCCAACCTTACTGAAAAGATTGTTAAGGTAATCGAAGAGTTGAACAAGGACAATACTTGGCATCCCTTCGGTTATGCCAACTTCGTAGAATTGCTTGACAATCCGGATGCCCCAGCTGAGCTTTACAACAACATCTATCTTCGTGGTGGTTCTAGATCAATCGCGGAATATTATCGTCAGCGAAAAGAATTAGGTTTGTCCCACGTAACTATTAACTTGAAGCCAACGAACAGACCATACGAAGATACTTTGAAAGATCTTGCAGAGAACGTTTTGGATAAGGTTAACAATTAAAATACTCCAAGTTGAGTTTGCTTTAAAATGATTAGTTAAAAGACAAGGTGAGTGAATAATTATGACTAAGTTATTAATTATTGGTGCTACAAGTCAAATTGCTATCCAAGCAGAGAATATGTTGTTAGATGATTCAGATGTTGAGATGACACTCTTTTTGAGACATCCCGAGAAGCCGGCTGATAAGTTCAAGAATCTGAAGGTAATTGTAGGGGATGCCACTAATTATGATGACGTCTATGCTGCACGTGATGGTCAAGATATAGTCTATGCAAGTTTAGCAGGCGACGTACAAGAAGAGGCTAAGACCATCGTTAAGGCAATGGATGATGCAGGCAAGAAGCGTCTTATCTGGACATCATCATTAGGTATTTACAATGAAATCCCAGGCGAGTTCGGTCGCTGGAACCAACAAGTATTAGGCGGCTACTGCCACAGATACCGTTTGGCTGCAGATGTAGTTGAAAAGAGTGATCTGGATACACTATTATTCGCCCTGCTTGGTTGACCAATTTAGATGAGGTAGACTACGAAACCGCTCACCGCAATGATCCATTTAAGGGGACCTAAGTTTCACGTAAGAGTGTGGCTGCCTACGTGATTAGCTTAGTTAAGGATCCAGATAAAGATGTTCGAGATTCTGTCGGAGTTGATAAACCAGGAACAGAAGGTGATCGTCCACGTAAGTCAGTAATGCTTGCTAATGGCGGCTATGAACCTGACTTAAAAGAAGATATTAAAGTAAGATTTAAGTAACCAAAGTAAAACTACGTAATTAATACAGCATACATAAAAAGCGTTTAAACAAAAAGTTCAGACGCTTTTTTAATATCGATGATAAACATCATAGTCACTTCTTTTCACACATTTATTATAGTCAGTTTTGTGAAGCTTTGCTCAAACTATGCCTTATAATGTAATTATGTATTGAAAATAGTAATAAAAAAGGAAAGCGATATTATGCCACTTTGTCAATTATTTATTAATAAGGAACAAAACAAATTCATGCTGATCAAAATGCCCGATGAGGTGACCCCAGGTAAGTATCAAAATTGGGCCAGTGAAAAGGAAAGAGAAAATAACATCCAAACCTTTAACTTTTCGCAACAAATGCTTGATCGAATTGCTTTAAAATATGTGGATGATAGTCAAGCTCAGCCCTACGAAGCTAAGTATGTCTTAATGAAGGCACCAGACGAGGAAGGATTGTTTGTTTCTAGTTTGGAACTTAGCATCAATGGGGATGAAAAGATGGATATCGTCAGAAATGGTCTACTGATTATTTTTGACGAAAACGAAGTAAAGCATTTCACTGAGATTTTGCAAGACGCATGGAATGAAGGCGGGATGCAATAAAAATATATAAGGGAGAAAAACGTTAATTAATGAAGAAATTATCAATTATTGTTCCTTGCTATAACGAACAGGAATCATTGCCGCTGTTTTATCCAGCGGTCAAAAAGATCGTCAAAAAAATACCGGTTGAGCCGGAATATATTTTTGTTAACGATGGCTCAAGCGATGATACCTTAGATGAACTGAAAAAGTTCCAAAAGCAAGATAAAGAGCGCGTCCACTACATTTCTTTTTCAAGGAATTTTGGTAAAGAAGCAGCCCTTTATGCAGGATTACAGGCTGCAACAGGTGATTTAGTTGTGGTAATGGATGCCGATTTGCAGGATCCGCCGGAATTATTGATCGAAATGTACTATTTGATCATGACTGGAAACTGGGATATGGTTGCTGCCGCCGAGTTGATCGCAATGGTGAAAATAGACTGAAGTCATGGCTAAGCGACATGTTTTACAAGATTGCCAATAAGATTTCGGAGACAAAACTAGTGCCAGGCGTACGTGACTACCGCATGATGACGCGCCAAGTCGTTGATGCAGTCTTATCAATGTCAGAATACAGCCGCTTTTCTAAAGGAATTTTTAGCTGGGTTGGCTTTAACACGAAGTACCTCAGCTACGGCAACGTACAACGTGTTGCCGGCAAGAGCGACTGGACCATTTGGCAACTATTCAGATATGCCATGGATGGAATCTCTGACTTCTCTCAAGCACCATTGAACATCACCCTTTGGCTGGGCTTTATTTCATTTTTTGTTTCATTTATCGCAATCATCTTTATCGTAGTAAGGCATTGGATATTCCCACAATATGCTATTAATGGTTGGTCATCGCTTGTTTGTATCATCCTTTTGATCGGTGGTTTACAATTATTATGCATAGGACTGGTTGGTCGCTACATTGGCCGAATCTATTTGCAAGTTAAGCGAAGACCAATTTATATTATTAAAGAGAAGAAATAAAGAAGAGCGGGCAAAATGACCAAAAAGATTTTTAACAACACGTTGGCAGACGATCGAGTGAAGGAAAATTATATTTTTATTTCTGATATTCATGGCAATCATGAGACACTTGACTTGATTGAACAAGCTAAAAAAGACTACCCATACGCTCAACTCGTTACCGGTGGTGACTACATCGATGGCCGTGGCAGCGTAAAGGAAGTCTTGGATTATTTAATTGAACAAAAAAGTGAAGGCGCCGTTGTTTTACTCGGAAATCATGAACAAATGATGCTTAATTACGCCAATGAACGTGAACACCCAGATGGCATTTGGTTCTTTAATAGTGGTCGCGATACGTTAAGGCAATTGTTTGGCGGAGTGGCTACACCTGAAGAATTGAGAATGAGTAAATATTACCGTTTCTTGATGGGATGCCCAATTATGTATGACACGCCTAATATCATTTTTGTTCATGGCGGCGTTAGACCAGATGAAAAGTATGATGATCCAGCTACATATAATAGTGTTGATCATGGCTTTAAGATCGATTATGACTTTTATCGTATTTGGGTTAGGGAAAAGTTTTGGTATTCCGACACGTTAAATAAAAAGATCGCTCATAATAAGACCAAGAAGACAATCGTCGTGGGTCATACGCCAACTTGTGGACTAGAAGGCGTGTTTGACGATGGTCGCTTGATGAATTGCTTGTCACCAGATCATTGTATTGTGAGAAAGATGCAATATCCTGGTGAACCCGCTAGAATCTTTACGGATGGTGGCTCGCACTCTGATCCTTTAATTTATCCGCATAACGATGGTAATGTCGTCGTTTTAAATGGTAAAGGCGATATCGTTAAAGTTTATAACTACAACAATCCGCAAGGAACAGAAGTAGAAGAATAAATAATAGTAGAAAAAATAAAAAGACCGAAATTCCATTAGAATTTCGGTCTTTTTTGATTTAGAGATCTAAAAAAATATAATTAGTCTTCGACTTTCTTAGCTTCGTTCATAGCTTTCATGATTGAAGGATTCTTTGAGTGGCAATCCTTGATCATTTGTAAATCTTCTTCGCTCAATGTAACAACATATTTACTCATAATTTTTATTCCTCGCTTTTATTTGAAAATACACTTTAACTATAGCACTTAAGCCAATTACTGCAAAGATGAAAATATTCTCAAAAATATTTTCTAAAAATACTGGCAAATTAAGCGTTTTCATTGTATTATAGTGCCATAAAGGTATATACCAAAAGAGAATGTAAGAGCTCTGTTTTTTGTAGTATATGGAAGAGGATTTATTATGGCTGATAAAAAATCTGGGGGCTTAACAGCGTTCGTTAATGAACACATTATGCCTGTAGCTGCCAAAATAGGTGGCTTTAAACCGTTAATCGCTATTCGTGACGGTATCGCAATGGCAATGCCGTTAATCATCACAGGATCATTATTCATGATCATCAATTCATTCCCAGTGCCAGGATGGTCCGATTGGCTAGCTAAGACAGCTGTACATGGCGTAAGCTTGTCACAAGTTTTAGCTAAAATCACCAACGGTTCCTTCGGTATCATGGGTTTAGTTGCAGCCTTTGGTATTGCATGGAGCTATGCCAACCAACATAAGACTGATGGTGTTTCAGCTGGTATTATTTCCACATCAGTCTTCTTCATCTTGACTCCAAGTATTATGAGCGGCGACAAGGTTCCTGTAGAAGGTTTCCCTTACACCTACTTAGGTAGTAAAGGCTTGTTCGTTGCAATTATCTTTGGACTTATTACTGGATGGATTTTCCAATGGTTCATTAACCACAACATCCAAATTAAGATGCCTGAAACTGTTCCACCTGCAGTTGCCAAGAGTTTCTCAGCATTGATTCCAGGTGCTGTAGTAATTGCAATCGCAGGTTGTGTTTACTGGCTCTTCACTTGGGCTGGTTGGGGCAACATCCACGACGTAATTATGAACATCCTTGCTAAGCCATTAGGTGCTTTAGGTGATACCTTAATCGGTACTTTAGTTTCTATCTTATTGGTAAGTTTGTTCTGGTTCGTTGGTATCCACGGTGGTAACGTTGTTAACACTGCTATGTCACCAATCTGGCTTATGCAAACTGACGCAAACCGTGTCTTGAACCAAGCAGGTCACTTGGACTTAGCACACGGCGGTCACATTATTACTCAACCATTCATCGACAACTTCGTTTACATGGGTGGTGGTGGTGCCACTATCGGTTTGGTACTTTGCATCGGTTACTTAGTATGGCGTAAGCGTGCAAGTAAGCAAAGTGAAGTTTTAGCACCATTGACTATCGTTCCTGGTTTATTCAACATTAACGAACCAACAATGTTTGGTTTGCCAGTTGTTATGAACTTGATGTTAATCATTCCATTTATTCTTGCACCAATGGTTAACGCAATCACTACTTACATTGCCATGAACTTGGGCTTGGTTCCATTATGTAACGGTACTGTTATTACTTGGACTATGCCACCACTTATTTCAGGATTCTTGGCAACTGGTAGTATCGCAGGATCAATTTTGCAGCTGATTAACATTGTATTGGATGTATTGATTTACTTACCATTCATGTCAGCATTGAACAAACGTCAATTAATGGAAGAAAATAAGGCTAAATAATGGTAACAAGATTAATTAGTGCAAATTCTAGTGAATTGTTAAAAATGAACGGCGACGAGCTGAAGCAAAGCATTAAGCGAGTGAAGGCCGGACCGTTTTAAGTGAAAATGTTGTAATTCAACCTGCCATTGATGGCTTGACGATGTCTGAAATTGCGGCTGCCTTTGGTGCAGACCTGATTTTGCTTAACTTATTTGATGTGTTTGAGCCAAAAGTTAGCGGCCTGGATGTAAAGTACGCCCAAGACACTGTCAAAAGATTAAAAGAACTTACTGGCCGACCAATCGGCGTTAACTTAGAGCCGGTTGACCCAGATGCCAAGATGGAGTCGACTAAGTTTGAACTGCCTAAAGGTAGAATTGCGACCGCTGAATCAATGCGTCGCGCAGAAGAATTAGGCTTCAACTTCGTCTGCTTTACTGGTAATCCAGGTAGCGGCGTTACAAATAAAATGATTGTGCAAGCTGTAAAGACTGCCAAGGAGAACTTCTCCGGCATGATTATTGCGGGTAAGATGCATGGTGCAGGTGTTGATGAGCCGGTTGCTGACGAAGAGTCGGTTAAGGCCATGATTGATGCAGGAGCTGATGTGATTTTGGTACCTGCAGTGGGCACTGTGCCAGGCTTTACCAGTGATGAGTTGATTAAGATTGTTAAGATCGTTCATCAACATGACGGCTTGGTAATGAGCACGATTGGTACTAGCCAAGAGAGTTCAGGTAGAGACGTGATTCGTGAGATTGCACTTAAAAACAAAACTTGCGGTGTTGATATCCAACATATTGGGGATGCCGCTTGGGGTGTTTTGCCACCAACAGAGACTATCTTTGAATTAAGTAAGACGATCCGCGGCTTGAATCACACTATTTCTAGAATGGCACGTTCTATAAATAGGTAGTAATTACATTATTAATAGGTAGAAAAAGGTTCAATGAATAATATTGGACCTTTTTCTTTGTAATAGTTTTTGCAGAAATGTTTCAGAGTGTTAAGAGCGAACATGCTTTTGCACATAGCAAATAAAAGGTAAAAAATAACCCTAAACTTTGATATAACAGCATTTTGCATGATCAAAAATAAGTTACATAAATATTACAAGTGTTACAAAAGCGACACATTCAGTAATACTTTCTTAATAAGCGAGTGATATTCCTGTTATGGTTCTGCAACGAAAGCACTGTAGTATATAACTTGTCAATTGAATGAGACAGACGAATAAGTGAAAATTCGTTACTTATTATTTATTTTTTAAACTTTAAGGAGAGAATTTTTTTGAAAATCAAATCTATCTTAGTTAAGTCAATTGCAGTAGCTGCTATGTCAGTTACAGGTTTAGTAGCAGCAAACAATGTAACTTCAAACACTGCTCAAGCTGCTATCGTACAAAACGATGCAAGCGTAGTAACTGTAAACTACGTATCAAATAACGCAATCAACGTATACAACAATTACGAAAACCCAGTAGCAACTGGTCAAACTTTAGCAAGCAACACTTCATGGAAAGTAATCAAGACTGCTTACGACTCAAAGGGCCACAAGTGGTACGACTTAGGTAAGAACCAATGGGTTCGTGCTAAGTACGTAACTATTGGTTACCACGCAGCTGCTGCTCAAACTCAAGCACAAACTACTACTAACACTGCTGCTCAAACTTCAGTACAATCACAACAAACGCAAACTCAAACCACTTCAAACACTAGCGCTTCATCATACACTTCAAGTGCAACTGGTTCAGAAGCTAGTGCTAAGGCTTGGATTGCTAGCCGTGAATCAGGTGGCTCATACAGTGCTTCTAACGGTCAATACGTAGGTAAATACCAACTTTCAGCTTCATACTTGAACGGTGACTACTCAGCTGCCAACCAAGAAAGAGTTGCTGACAATTACGTAAAGAGTCGTTACGGTTCATGGTCAGCTGCTAAGTCATTTTGGCAAGCAAACGGCTGGTACTAATAAGCAACCTCGAAAATGACAATTTAATAACACCTAAAAGGTACACGCTTACATTAAAGTTGTGTGCCTTTTTTGCTATAATATCTATATAAGTATAAGGAATACTATTAGTGTACAGGGAACAACGGAGGTAAACCATATGTCCAGAAAGGTAATGATGACTTTACTTGCCAGTGTTTGCTTGCTGACTTCCGCTGCCGCAGTCACGGAAAATGTTACACCACAAACTGTGCAAGCTGCTACCAAAGGTAAAGTTCAAGTAAAAGGCAATAAGAAAGTCCGACTTTATACTTCGAAGGGCAAAAAGACCAATTACTACGCCTATGCAGGTAGAAAATATTCTTACTCTAAAAAAGGTTATATAAAGATTGGTAAGAAAAAATATTCCGCATATAAACTTAGCGCTAATTCTTACTGGATTTTGGCTAAAAATGTCAAAACTGTAAAGGATACAACTCCATCAACTAACCTTTATGCTCAAGCGGCAATCAAAATGCCAAGTGGCTACACTCTTAGTGCATTGCTTGAAGCATATAAGGGAAGTCCAAGTCCTGAATTCGTTAAGGCTTCGATGGAAGGCATGGAGATCAACAACTTCTCTCGTATCGTAGCCGGTGAAAGCAAGGAAGACGAAAAGATAATAGATCCTGACCATCTTTCAGCCAGTGATCAACAAGAGTTAGCTGAATTTTCTTTGCGTATGATTAATAGTGCACGTGAACAACTTGGTTTGCGTCCATGGGTTTACAGTGAAGGTACACAAAAGTTGGCTGATGATATTGCTAGCGAATATCAAAGAACTGGCCACAGTATTAGAGACAACGGTCACTATGTTGCCGGAATTGTTAGAGCCTGCAAGAAGAACGGTCTTAACTTAGACGATAACTACGTTGAAGACATGGCTGGTTTCACCATTAATAAAAAGACAATGCCAATGGGTGAAATGAAGCGTGACGTTTACTTCGGTTTGAAGCAAATGATCTTCGGCTTTGCCGGTGCTGGTGAAGCTCAACGCGACGACAGAAATCTTTACCGTGAATGGGAACACGCTGGTGACATCTTCAACACCCAAGGTTCTCGTCATGATGGCGACTACAATTACTATGGCTTCAGTATTTCAAGAACCGGTAATATATATTCAATGCACTTCATCAGTGTGCCATCATTTATTGTGGATAGTAAAGAATTCAACAACAGCTTCAGACCTTAGAATTAAAATAGCCAAAGAGCACGCATTAAGCGTGCTTTTTTGATAAGATATAGAAAACGTGAAAATACGGGGGAAATTTTTGTGACAAAAACTTTATATCTAGTTCGTCATGGACAGACTTATTTTAATTACTACCATAAGGTGCAAGGGCGTTGTGATTCACCACTTAACGAGAAGGGTATCCGCCAAGTAGAAATGGCGCGCGATTACTTCCAAAACAAGCACATTCACTTTGATAAAGCATTTTCTTCAACTCAAGAAAGAGCATGTGATACGCTTGAAATTATTACGGACCACAAGATGCCATATACGCGTTTGAAAGACTTGCGGGAAAAGTGCTACGGTATCTTTGAAGGCCGCGATGAATTCTTGTTGCCATGGAACTACGGTAATTCTAATGTTGATCCAACTATGGAAAAAAATGAAGACGTGGTAGCTCGCATGCGCCGCGCCGTTGTGGAAATTATGGATGGCATTGACGATGGTGAAGCCGCACTTGTTTGCGGCCACGGCGATATTTTGGCTAGATATGTTAGGGATGCAACTGATAATCCTAACTTTCCTGCTTTGCCAATGCCTCAATTGTTAAGTTGACAGTTGATGGCGATAAAGTTCATTTTGATGAGTATGTGTGGCCCGCAGAAGATTTGGGATAACTTTAAATGACAATAAATTTGTATTTAGTTAGACATGGACAGACTTTATTCAATAAAGAACATCGGATGCAAGGCAGCTGTGATTCTGCTTTAACTCCATTAGGCGTTAAACAAATTGAAGCAACTCGCGATTATTTTGCGCAAAATGGCATTGCCTTCGATCGGGCGTATTGTTCTACGCAGGAGCGTGCTAGCGATACGCTTGAGATTATCGCTGGTCCTGAGATGAAATATGACCGTTTGAAGGAACTAAAAGAAAAAGATTATGGTATTTATGAGGGTAGAAATATTCTGCTTTGGCCATTTAGACGTTTAGTGGGGAGTAGTACGATCGAGGACGACCGTGAAGTGACGGAGCGGATGGAGCGCGGCATGAATTTGATCTTGAGGGATGCTCAGGATGGTGAAAATATTCTGGTCGTGGGTCATGGCGACAGCATGGGACACTACATCCGTGAGCGTGCCGGTGGTAATAAATTCCCTGGCTTTCATAATGCGGAATTTGCCTTGCTCCAAAGCGATGGCAACGAAGTTGAATATGAAGAAAATGTTTGGCCTGCAAAAGATGTGCGAATCGATCAAATAACTGGTAATTAATCGTTCGAATTTGGTACATTAGCTTATAATAAGTGTGTAAAAATTATGATACGAGGCTAGAAGAAAAATGGATGAAACACCAATTTTTAAAATTACTAAGTTAAATATTGCAGAAAAAGATCGTAGTGAATATATTCGTGAAGCAGAAAATAACATGCACGATTCAATTCCTGCAGAAGAAGGTACTTTGCTTATTGGTAGCGGCCACGATGACGCACAAGGTGAAGACAACTACGAAGTTGAATTGTTCCGTAACAAGGGTGCGGAAGATTTGCACATCGCAGAATCTCATGCCGATGACTTCGCTGAAGTAATTAACAAGATTGCTACCAGCAAGGAAGTTATTGATTTGAAGCCGGAAGTAATTACCACTCATGCACAAAAGGCTTTGAACAGTTACGCAGATAACTTTGTAATGCGTTTGATCAAGGTTGAAGTTAAGAAGGGTAACGAAGAAGCATATGCTCATTCAGTCAAGAAGGAAATGACTACTAGTATTGCTTCTGAACCAGGCATGGAAATCATGATGTCCGGTACCAACAAGGCCAACCCTAATGAATGGTACTTCTTTGAAGTTTATGCAAATGATCAAGCATACGACACTCACGTTCAAACACCACATTACAAGGAATACATTGAAGAAACTGACGGCATGGTTGAAAGAAGAGACGTTAAGAATCTTGTAAGAGATGCCTTAGCAACTCAAGGTGCTATTGTTTTGGATTAATAAAATAAAGAAAAGATGCCGCCGCAAGGCGGTATTTTTTTGAGGTTAAAAATCATGACTAATACGATTATTTTTGCTCACCGCGGCTTGCCGGTGAAATTTGCGGAGAATTCGCTTGAAGGTTTTCGCTATGCAGTAACACATGGTGTAGAAGGTGTGGAGTTTGATGTGCATTTGACTAAGGACAAGGTGCCAGTGGTCATGCACGATGAAGAAATCGATCGCACGACTGATGGAACAGGCTATATTAAGGATTACACGATAAGTGAGATTAGGAAGTTTCATTTGGCTAATGGTGAGCCGGTACCAATGCTCAGCGAATTGTTTGAGATTTTGCAGAATAAAGATGTCTATATTAACTTGGAATTCAAGACTAACAAGGTTCATGATGTTGGGATTGAAGGAATCGTTTTAGCATTGGTGAAAAAATATCATTTTGTCCATCCCATCATTTTTTCTTCATTCAATTACCAGACTTTGAAAAATTGTCAGCGAATTGATCTGCACCAGCAGTACTGCTTTTTAACGAAGGTGCCAGTGGCTTTGCCAGAACATTTTGTAAAGAAGAATCACTTTGCGGCAATTCACCCGCATTTCTATTTGCCAAGCAAGGTAACGCAGCGGATTTGGACGGTAGATAATCCAAGATTGGCAAAACGATATTTCAAGTTGGGTGTAGCTGGGATTTTTACTAATAATTTTGAGTTGATGAATAAGGTGAAAAGAGAAGGTTGATAAATAATTACGATTATACTAATTATGATTAGACTAATTACGATTATTTATAGTCGAAAACTAGGCGAATAAAATTAATTCAAAAAAATTTAAATTTTTACTTGCATTTTATTTGTCATTCCCCTATACTATTAACTGTTGAGCGATTGAGGGATCGTTCAAATAGAACCAATTCAAGTAAAAGGTTTGAAGATTGGGTTATAGCCAAGTGGTAAGGCAATGGTTTTTGGTACCATCATGCGCTGGTTCGAATCCAGCTAACCCAATAGGTGAGGTCAGGCAGTGAGCCTGATCTTTTTTATTCGTTTCGGATATTTCATGTTATAATCTTTATATGAAAAGAAGCCAACGGCCGCAATCCGTTGACTTCGATCGTAGTTTTAGATAACTGTTGGTTTAGCTAATCCTTGTGATTAGCTTTTTTGTTATCGCATAGGCTATAGCCAAATTGATAGCTAATTTGCCTAAAGCACCTAGAACGATGCTGATTGCAATAGCCTAAGTTACCACGGAGCACTAAACCTCCAAACTATCCGTTTATGCATAACTCTCACCTCCGTAATTTCAAAATGTGTGAGGGGTGGTTAGTTATGCTAAAACTACTAAACACAAATAGTTGCAACATATCCATGTCTATAAAATAGTATATCAAAATTAAATTATAAAAAACACGTGTTCATTGCAAACGCGAGTTTTTTATCTTTCTTAAATTCTTTTACAAATTCTAACGATTTAGTAAAGATAATTGCATTGTCAAATAATATGCATATAATAAACATGAAAATTGAAAAAGCAAATAAACTGTTAGGTGAGGCTCCTACGTGAACACAAGCTATCGCCCGGAAACATCCAGAGATGCCAACGAGTAAAATAGTTCTTGTCGAGATAAGGCGAGATCCAGATAGCTAGCCTGTGCTTACGTCACGTAGTGTCAAAACTGAACGACGAGGAAACATCGCTTAGATAAGGAGTTAATACTAATTGGTATTGGCTCCTTTTTAGTTTGTTTGCGTGTTTAATCAGAAAGTGTGATTAACATGGCAAAAAACAAGTTGCTGATTAATAAGAAGACAGCCGATACAGAGTTTGTTAAGCAGATCGCTAGGCAAACTCCCGAAGAAGCGTTAAAGACGCTACATAGTTCGCTAGACGGTCTGTCTTCGGCGGAAGCTAAAGAGCGTTTGGAGAAGAATGGTCTTAACGAAGTTGCGACCAAGAAGCACAACACGAAATTGCATTTCTTCATTGAATCATTCTTCACTCCTTTCACAATGGTCCTGTTGCTGCTAGCAACGGTGTCGCTGTTTACCGACTACGTCTTCGTGCCGGCAGATCAAAAGGACCTGAGTACTGTGATCATTATGATTACGATGATCATCATTTCTGGATTAACATCCTTTATCCAGAATGTGAAAACTAATGACGCAGTTGAAGACCTCTTAAACATGGTGTCTGTAACTACCAATATTCGTCGCAATCAAAAGGACGAAGAAATTTCTACCAAGCAAGTAGTTGTCGGCGATATTATTAATATCCACGCTGGGGACATGGTGCCAGCAGATATTAGATTGCTCAAAACTAAAGACTTGTTCTGTTCATCAAGTTCTTTGAACGGTGAATCAACGCCTGTGGAAAAGATTGCGACTAAGAAGCCTGATCAAAAAGACATGGATCAATATTTGGACTATCCTGATGTAATCTATCAAGGAACAACTATTATGTCAGGTTCAGGTGTTGGCGTTGTTTTGGCCACTGGTGAACAAACTGTCTTTGGTCGTTTGGCTAAGGATATTTCAAACAACGACGTTAAGGAAACTAACTTCGATGTTGGTATCAAGAATATTTCTAAATTATTGTTAACAATGACCGCGATCATTGCACCTTTAGTTTTGGTCATCAACGGTTTAACTAAAGGTAACTGGCTCAACGCTTTGCTGTTTGCGATTGCCACAGCCGTTGGACTTACTCCAGAAATGTTGCCAGTTATTGTTACTAGTAATTTGGTTAAGGGTTCGCTAGAAATGTCCAAGCACGGCACCATCGTTAAAAAGATGAACTCCATCCAAAACTTCGGTGCCGCCGACGTGCTTTGTACTGATAAAACCGGTACTTTGACCCAAAACAAGGTTGTATTGGAACGGCACTACAACTTGGATATGAAGGAAAATCCACAGGTTTTGCGCTTGGCTTACTTGAACTCGTACTTCCAAACGGGGATGCACGATTTGATGGACCAAGCCATCATCGATGCCGCTAGCGATGAGCTAGATGTTAGTGAAATTAAACACGACTACACTAAGGTTGATGAAATTCCATTCGACTTCAAGCGCCGTCGCATGAGTGTCGTGGTCAAGCGCCACGGCGATGGTCGTATCTTGGTAACTAAGGGTGCTGCCGAAGAAATGCTTGCTTGCTGCAATCGTGTGCAAGTTGGCAGTCACATCAACGATTTAACTGATGATTACAAAGAAAAAGTTTTAAAGCACATTGAAGATTTGAACAAAGATGGTTTGAGAGTTGTTTTGTTAGCTTACAAGAACAATCCTGCTCAAGCCGGTGAATTCAATGTTAGCGATGAAAAAGATTTGATCCTAACCGGATTCTTGGCCTTCCTTGATCCACCTAAGGATGACGTTAAGGACGTGCTTAAGAAGTTAAAGCAAGACGGTATTACCGTTAAGATTTTGACTGGTGATAACGCTGCTGTAACTAAGAGCGTTGCTTCAAGAGTGGGCTTGAACACTAAGTACATTTATAGTGAAAAAGACTTTGCTGGTAAGAGCGACGATGAAGTTAAAAAGATGGTTGAAGAATGTAGCCTCTTTGTAAAGCTTTCACCAGAGTCAAAGGCTAGAATTATTCAGATTTTGAAGGAAAATGGTCACACGGTTGCTTACATGGGAGACGGTATCAACGATACGCCAGCCATGAAGAAGGCCGATGTAGCAATCTCAGTTGATACGGCTGTTGATATTGCAAAAAAGAGTGCGGACATTATCTTGCTGCACAAGAGTCTGCTCATCTTGGAGCACGGTGTCATAATCGGCCGTCAGATCTTTGCCAACACGATGAAATACATCAAGATTACGTTGTCATCTAACTTTGGTAATATTTTATCGATCTTGGTTGCTTCATCATTCCTACCATTTTTGCCAATGCTTCCAATGCAATTGTTGATTCTAGACTTGATCTACGGGACATCTTGTTTGTCACTTCCATTTGATAGAGTTGGTGAAAAATACTTGGAAGTACCACGTAAGTGGAAGACAAAGAAGTTGCCTAAGTTCATGTTCTTCTTTGGTCCGACATCTTCAATCTTTGATGTCATTACGTTTGCCTTGCTTTACTTCTGGATTTGTCCAAGTACTGTGGGCACAAGTTATGTGGCTGCTACTCCAGGGCAAAAGGCTGTCTTTATGGCCATCTTCTGGAGTGGCTGGTTCATCGAATCACTCTGGACACAGGAAATGGTTATCCAAGCATTGCGTGATCCAGCAATTCCATTCTTGCGACAGCACTCTTCAGGCGTAGTAATGCTCGCTACGATCGGTGCAGGTTTGATCGGCACCGCGATGCCTTATATTCCAAGCTTGGCTAAGGTAATGAAATTCGGTCCGATCCCAGAAAATTATGTTCTGGTAGTTCTTGTACTTTTGACTTTGTACATTGCATTGACTACGGTGGTAAAGCACTGGTACATGAAGAAAGAGAAGTTCTTGATTTAATGAAAGACTATAAAAAGATACTTAATCAGTTGCTTTTAATATGTGGGATTATTAGTTATATCTTCTTACTGTTAGAAGCATTGCCAATATTTCGGTTTTTTTATATCAAATCATATCCGGTGGCTTTTACTATCTTAATAGCTGATATAGCTTTGACAGTGGCTTTACCGATTTTGTCATATTTTCAACATTTTAGAATATTAACGATTGTTTTGGAATAGTTTTAATTATTCTTTTGCTGATTAAGCATCAGGCAATGTATCCGACTGTTACGGTTATTTATAATATTTATGCTTTGTTAATTATTGGATTTAATGTGCACTTTAGATATCAAAATTAATATTTTCTTTGACAAAGATTAAAAAGACTCCTATATTTGAATTAATTTAGTTCAGATATAAGGAGGAAAAATCATGGTCGACTTAACAAAACATATGAAAAAAGGCTTGGCTGAACAAAAGCCAGGGCAGATTTTGGCCTTTGCAGCTTACACCAACAAGATTTCGGACATCGTCAAATTCACGATTGGTGAGCCTGACTTTAACACGCCAGAGCATATTAAAAAAGCGGCTGAAGCCAGCATTGCTAATAACCATTCACACTATGCGCCATCTAACGGGACTCCAGGTTTGCGTAAGGCAGCAGCCGACTTTTTAGCTGAAAAATATGGGCAAAAGTATGATCCAAGCGAAATTCTGATCACCAATGGGGTAACGGAATCAATCTACGACTTTTTGACCGCGGTGCTTAATCCGGGCGACGCTGTTTTGGTGCCGACACCGATTTTTCCGCTTTATATCGGGAATGCACTATCAATGGGCGCAACGGTTGAACAAATCGACACGTCTGATGATGGCTTCAAGTTAACGCCGGCTAAGTTGCAAGCAGCTTTGGATAAATATGGCGATCGAGTTAAGGTATTGGTGATGAACTATCCGACTAACCCAACAGGCGTTATGTACTCGCAGGCTGAGCTCGATGCGCTAGCTGATGTGGTGCGCGACAAACCAATCTTTGTTCTTGCCGATGAAATTTACAGCGAATTGAATTATGACCAGCCACATGCTTCGATGGAAAAGACTTTGCATGATCAGGTCGTGCTCATGAATGGCGTGTCCAAAGCATGGGCGATGACGGGTTACCGGATCGGTGTGGTTGCTGCACCTAAGCCGATTTTGGATCAACTTGCCAAAGTTCACCAGGCGATTACCACGACGGAGCCAACGCCGATGCAAGATGCGGCTGAAGAAGCCTTTACTAACGGCAAGGACGATGCTTTGCCAATGAAGAAAGAATTCCAGAAGCGCCGCGACGTGTTGTATGATGGCTTGACCAAGTTGGGCTTTGAATGCGTTAAGCCGAAGGGTGCCTTCTACATTTTTGCGAAGATTCCGGCTGGACTTGAACAGGATGATACTAAGTTCATTTATGATTTGGCTGAAAAAGGACGCGTGGCTGTGGTGGCTGGTTCGTTCTTTGCCAAGGGCGGCGAAGGCTACATTCGTTTGTCTTACGCAACTTCGATGGACAATATCAAGGAAGGTTTGAAGCGGCTGGAGAAGTACGTTAAGGAAAATATGGATTAATTAAATATAGCTATGAAGAAAGTTTCAGAAAATGTTCTGGGGCTTTTTATTTTTGAATGAAATAAGGAGAAATATGCGAAGAGATTTTAAGGAAAAACTTTTGAACATATTAAACGGCGTTAGTTCCGGCGTTGTGATCGCGCTGGTGCCGGGTGCGCTGATTAATGAGCTGATGAAAGAGATGTCCAGCTTCTGGCCAGGTGCGCAAGAAATATTGATGATGACGACATTGATGCAAAACTTGCTGGCTGTGTTTGCCTGTCTGTGTGTGTCATACCTGCTCAAGTTCAACTTGATTCAGTCGGGTTCGGTTGCGGCAGCTGCGATGATTGCCAGTGGTGCGTTTGAAATGAAAAACGGCCACATTATGTTGAGCGGATCGGGGGATGTCATCAACATTGCGCTCACGATCTTTATTGCAGCAACGCTAGTGAAGTACTTAACGCCAAAATTGGGCAGCTACACGGTGCTCTTCTTGCCATTGTCAGTGGCTGTGTTTGCTGGAGGGCTTGGCCAATTTGCACTGCCTTACACCAAGATGATCACAGGCATGATCGGTAGCGTCGTTTCTGTTTTGACTGACTTCCGACCACTTGTGATGGGTATGTTTATGGGTGCGATCTTTGCGGCATTGATCGTTTCTCCGATTTCCTCTGTGGGGATTGCGATGGCGATCGGAATCGAAGGTATTGCGTCAGGTAGTGCCAACTTGGGAATCACTGCCGGCGCGTTTACTTTGGCTATTATTAGTAGTAGAGTGAACGTCTTCGGGACAACGATTGCGCACTTCTTGGGTACGCCTAAGATTCAGATGGCTAATATTTTGAGAAATCCTAAGTTGTTCATGCCAGTGGTTGTGTCCGCTGGGATTGCCGGCTTGGTTGGTGCGATCTTCAACATCACAGGTACGGCTAACTCTGCTGGTTTAGGTTCAGCAGAATTGATTGGTTCGCTTGCGGCTTACCAAAATATGGCGAGTGGTCCAATTACGATTGTGTTCTTGGTAGTGATTTTTGCGGGGATGCCACTGCTGCTTGGCTACCTCATGCGTTACATTTTTATTCAAAAGTTGGCTTTCGTTAAGGAAGAAGATCTTTTAGTTAAAAATGAATAAAAATAACTCATTGGTGGGTTAAAAGTCAATAGTTTGAGACGGAATTCACAAAACTGTAAATTTATGAATTAAAATTGTAATAGTGTGGTAATTACAGTTTAACGTTTTAGTTGTAGCATATCTGTAGCGGTCCGAGGGGAGGGTAGCCCTGAGAATCGCGTACCTGATCTAAGCGTTGTTTTTATACAATAATAGGAAAAATGGTATAATAGATTCACAAGCGAGTAAGAGATAAAGATAACGAGAATATCTCTTATCGATCGCTTGCGTAGTGAATTTTTCTGAAAAGGAGACCACATAATGAAGAAGAATTTAAGATTAGTTAGTGTTGCAGCTGCCGCATTGTTGGCAGTCGCTCCGGTTGCAACTTCTGTTGTTCCAACTGTTGGTGCTAATGTTGTTCAAGCAGCCGCTGGTGATAAATCATCAGATCCTATCTCACTCAGCACTGAAGATGTTTATGTAAACAATACTTTAAAGCCAACAGATGTAAATCCTGCATGGGTAGAAAGTAACCTTAAATTAAATGAAGGTAGAGTAAGTGGTGCTAGTGATGTTACAATCCAAGATAAGCCATCTACTTTAGAAGGCGGCAAGAGTTACACAGTAACTGCAAATGTTGCTTTAGCTGGATTAACTGGTTATAAATACTATAAGATGGGTGATAAAACATTCCAAGCTGGTCCTAACGGTACTGCCGGTAGTGTAAATGTCTCATTCAAATTAACTGTATTTGATCAAAATGCTGCAGGTAATCCATACTTTACTGACAAAAACAATAACCCAATTAGTATCGTTCCTAGCGCAAATGGTATCGCTGTAAACCCTAAGGATCCTAAGAATCCTACATTAAGCGATATTTTAAAAGCAGCTGAAGGTGCAGTCAACTTCTATCCTGACTCAAATGGTGGTTCTGGTTCAATTATTACCACTACTTCCGATATTGCAACTCAATTAAAGGCACAAAATATCACGGTAAAAGGTGATAATGTAACTCTTCCATCAGGAAGCTTTAACGTTACTTTGACTGGTAGAAATAATACTAATGGTAAGACCACTACTGTAACTGTTCCAATGAAAGGTACTGGTGCATCAACTTCTACTGCCGGTGCACCTGTAATTAAGGTTAACAGTGCTAACACTACTAATGGTCAATACTACCAAGTAGCTCAAGGTGCTGCTTTTGATCCATTGAATTTCGTTGACAGTAACGGTGTTCGTCACCAATTTACTGCACAACAAAGCAGTAACAACCCAACTGTTGCAACTGTAACTGCAACTTCTAACCCAGTAAGTACTTCAGAATCAGGTCGTTTCTACACTGTAACTTTGACTGCAACTGGTATGAATGGTAAGACCTCAACTCTTAGTTACTACGTAGTTATTGTAGGTAATGGTTCACAAACCATTAAGGCAGATACTCCTGCATACCACATTTACGGTAATAACGTAGAAAAGGCTTCAACCTCATTTAAGGCTGGTCAAACTGTTTACGTTGGTAACGAAACTCGTGAAATCAACAAGGTTTCATACTCAAAGGTTTCAACTACCTCAAAGGCTGATGCTAACTCAGGTAACCTTTGGATTCCAACCTCAGCTTTGACTACTAACTCACCATCAACTGGTACTGACACTAACACTGAAACTCACCCAGTAATGGTTGACTCACGTGCTTACGACAAGAACGGTAACTACTTAGGCCACATGTACTACGCATATGACAACATTGAAATCGTTCCAACTGTTGTAACTATTAACGGCAAGACTTACTACAAGGTTGCTAACAAGGACGAATACGTTCGTGTAACCAACATTACTGGTAACAAGCGTACTTTACGTCACAACGCTTACATTTACTGGTCATCATACCGTCGTACCCCAGGTACTGGTAAGATGTACAAAGGCCAAACTGTAACTACTTACGGTCCACAAATGAGATTTAAGAACGGTAAGAAGTACTACAGAATTGAAGGCTGCAGAAACAACAACAAGCGTTACATCAAGGCTGTAAACTTCTATTAAAAAGAAGTCCGGTTTGATATAAAAACTGAATAAAATTTTAATAACAATAGAAACCACGCTCCAATCAGCGTGGTTTTTTGTAAAACAAAAAAGGCATTACTCTAATTCCAATAGAAGAGTAATGGCTTTTTTTATTCAATAAATTCAATATGATTAATATCCTCAATCAGAACCAGATTCCGCGAAATGATCGCCGTATCTTCCGATAGCCCTCGACAAAGCCAACAATATCAGCCTGCAAGTTGTTATCAACAGAAAGTTCCTTCAACTGCACCGACACTTTTCTATGTTCACCAAAAGACCGCATCAGCATAGCCCTGATATCTGTTTGACTCATCGTCTTCTTTTTGACGTAGACCGTATCTCTTCTGCGCTGCTCCTGATTAATCTTTGCTGTGTGGTCACTCAAGTAGAACCCAGCCCATTTTTTCATCCCTCGATCCTGATAGGTCCTAAAGAATTCCTCAACTCTTTTATCAAACTCGCTACTCATAAGCGTTGCCTCCATTGTGGCCGCCTACGAGTTTGCTACGTCTGATCGCTGTCGCCCCTGGCAGCAGGCTAGAGGCCTTCACCACACTAGAGAAGCCGTATTTTTTGCGCAAATCATCGACTGTCTTATCCAAGGCCTTCCGCTTTATCTGCAGATCAGGTTTAACAAATAAGTCGAATTGCTGACTGGTGTCCGGCGACAAGTCACCATAATCGACGCCGATATTGCGCACGCCTTCGCCTTGCCATTTGCTTCTAAATAGAGCAATCAGCTGCGTAGTTAAATCATGATTATCATTGGTCGGGGTGATTTTCTTTTGCACGTTAAAGCCACCACGCGGATGGTCCGGATCAATCGAATCAAAAGAGTAGCCAATGAACAGGCCGATCTTACCAGTTTGTAGGTCATGCGCCCTGATTCTCGCTGCTACTTGTTCACCAATCTCACGAATGACGATCTCAATTTGTCTTTGATCATAGTAGTCGCGATTCAATACCTGCGAATTGCTATAGCTTTTAGCTTTAGGGATGTATTTATTCCTGATGACACTGCGGTCGACGCCCCAGCTCATTGCATAGAGCTGTTCGCCAATCACACCGAATTCTCTTTTCATGATTTCTGGATTAGAGTGGGCGAGGTCGTACATGTTGTTGATGCCTAGACGGCGCAAGTGGTTGGCCGTTCTAGTGTTGATGCCCCAGACGTCTTCGAGCTTAGGGATGCGCCAGATCGTATCAGGGACGTCGATATAATGCCAGAAGTCGATCATTGATTCGCGATGCTTAGCCGAAATATCCATAGCAAGTTTGGCTAGCAAGGGATTTTCACCAATGCCGCAGGTCGTGTACAGGCCCAGCGTATCGTGGATGTCTTTTTGAATTTTCCTTGCGACATAATAGGGGTCATCGCCGAAGAGCTTCCACGAATCGGTCATGTCGATCATCCCTTCATCGATGGAGTACATGTGAATGTCCTCGTCCGCCGCATATTTATGGAAAATATCTAGCACCTGCATGCTACGCTTGATGTAAAGATTCATATGTGGGTCCACCAGCATTAAGTCGGGTGCGTCTTTTTTAGATGGCAAATTCCTTGCGCGCATAACGTTGTGCAAGCCGTATTTTTTCTTAGCTAAAGGAGATGCAGCCATAATTAGCCCAGAACCCCAGCTGGAATCGGGCTGACGAGAGATTACGGCCAGCACCGACTTCATTGGATTCAAGCCCAATCTGATTGATTCGCAACTTGCAAAGAAGCTCTTGTTATCGATCATGAAGATTAGCCGATGCGGTTCATATCTATAGTCATACATGTGCATCCCCACCTTACTATGTTAAACGAATATACGTTCACTTGCTTGATAATGTTATTATACGAAAATATGTTTGCATTATCAATATTTAGTTGAGATTTTAGGGGGTATACAAAATTCTAAGTCGTTTTATAAGCTAAGATTTATGAAAGGTGTTATATTAAAAGTGTATTGTAGGTCTTCTTCATAATTACAATACACTTTTAAATACACATTATGTTTTGGAAAAAAGTCACTACCCACGGTCTCCTAAAGAGTAATGACTTTTTCTTTTACAATAATTTGGTATTTCTTGATGTAGATCTATTTCTTTGGTAATAATTTTCGCTATAATTTAATTAACAAAGCGAAAAGGAGAGTGGACTTATGTTGAAAATTACATTTACTGATAAAGCACTTGATTACTTAAAGAGAAGAGAAATCGCAGACAAGACTTTGATTTTGATCACCGATGATGGTGGTGGCAAGTATTCTATCAAGGGTGGCGGCTGCAGCATTGGTTCCCACTTTTCAATTATCTGGGTTGATCAAGTTGATCCCGATTATCCTGTAGAGCTTGAGAACGATCAAGGCTTGAAGATTTACACTTCAAAATACGATATGACAATGATGGGGCCAAACATGGTGATGGACTATGATGCCGGTAGTTTGAATCTTCGTTCTGATGAAGGAATTCTTGACGGCGGTGTAGAAATCGGTAATGGTGCTGCATTAATCAAGGCTAACAAGAACGTTAAGATGGGCGCTGTTGAGTGGCGTTGTTAATTATCATAAATTTTGATATATTAAAAGCGAAGGACAATTTGCCATAATTGCATTTTGATTCAATGCAAAGGCACAGAAGTCATTACTCTAGAAACCACAATAAGAGTAATGGCTTTTGTTTTTCAAACGAGTAAATATAAATGATTTTACGTGAATATAAATCTGCTGACTGTGCACAACTAGCCCAATTGTTTTATGAAACTGTACATACTATCAACATTTTAGATTACTCTCCAGATCAAGTGGATGCGTGGGCACATAAAGAGATTGATTTACCAAAATTGGATGCATCTTTTAGAGCGCACAAGACGATTGTTGCAATTGATAAAAAATTGTAGGTTTTGGTGATATTGATAAATCAGGATATTTAGATAGACTTTTTGTTCATAAAGATTATCAAGGACAAGGTATTGCAAGTGCTATTTGTGATGAACTGGAAAGTAGTATAAAAGATGGTAAAATTGTGACACATGCATCTATTACTGCTAGACCATTTTTTAAGGCTAGGGGATACATTGTAGTTAGGAAACAAAAAGGTGTAAGGGATGGAATAGAATTGATCAATTTCGTAATGGAGAAAAAATGAAAACTTTTTTCAATTTTCCCTTGCATTTTTCCTAGATATTCGTTATTATAATTAAGTCAGCTAACGGAGGAGTAGCGAAGTGGCTAAACGCGGCGGTCTGTAAAACCGCTCTCTCTGAGTTCGGCGGTTCGAATCCACCCTCCTCCATTGTTGAGCAACAAGTAAAAAGCTCAGCTGGTATTGGGTTATAGCCAAGTGGTAAGGCAATGGTTTTTGGTACCATCATGCGCTGGTTCGAATCCAGCTAACCCAATAGTTCTAAAAGAACACCCAACCCTAATCAAAGAAACGTCTTATGACGTTTCTCTTTTTACCTAAAATTAAATATCATCAATATTTGCGTAGATAGAACTTGATCATTTCGATCAGGTTCTATTTTTAATAGGCAAAAATTAACCATTATTAGTGGAAAACAAGTACAATATAAGAGCTGTCTTTTTTAGTAAGGGGAAATTTGAATGGCTAGAATAATCAGAGTTGGAGGCTCAAGTAGCGAAACCAGTTGGCACAAGGCATTAAAAGATTTGCGTGCTGATGACGTTTTAATGCTGGGGCCTGGCTTTTACTATTTGCCACAAGGCTTAACACTAACAGATATCACAATTAAAGGGACGGGTTCTATCCCAGAAGACACGACTATCGAAGGCTACATCAGCGTTTCAGAAGATAGTCGTTATGTTACTTTAGAAAATTTATGTATTAATACCACTACCGACAACAATAGCCTTTTTGTTCCGGCAGAAGCCGACGGTTATTTGACTTTGCGTAATTGCTTTGTCAAGGGTAACGGCACCGACACTGCTGCTATTGCCGTTAACGGAAAAATCACTGTTGAACTTTATTCAACCAAGGTCATCAATGGCTCAGTTTCTATGTACGCCAATGCCAGTTTCCGTTTGGAAATGAATGATTCGTTGATCGACTACAAGTCTGATAAATACTGTGCTTTGGCCATAGAAGGGCAGGGTACTGCAATTATTAATAACTCCAACATTCACGGCAGTATCAATACTTTTGCCAAAACTAATGCGGAACTTGATATCAACAATTCCGAAGCCGATTATATTTTACTGCACGGTCAAACTTGGATGAACATGCTTAACAGTACGGTGCGCGCTAAGGACGATTCTTGTTTATACCTCAGTGATGACTGCTGGAGCAATATCATGAACAGTAAGTTTAATGGTGGTGTTTACATCGATAAAAAGACGCGGACAATTATTCAAAACTGTACTATTAACCGGATGGTTGTTATCAATGAAGCTAAAGTCACAATGAGCAATTCTATGGTAACTGCTCACAGTGATTTTCAAGATGAAGCAACTTGTGAAGCTACGCGCGTCAGCTTCATGGGGAACATGAATTACGAATACTTTTTGGCATTAAGTGGCAACGCTCACTTGCGTGGACATGATTTGCTTTTGCATCCCAATGGCGCTGATTTGGCTATTCAAGACGAAGCAAAATTGCACACCAACGTCATCGCTGACAAGGATGAAAAGTTAAGCGTGGAATGCAACAAACGCCCCAATGTTTATATTTTAGGTATCCAATGGACCGCTAAGAAAAAATAGCATGGTAAAATTAATCTACCGTATTAAATGCAATCTAGACCAATTTGCTTTATAATAACAGGTAGTATTTAGACTTTGGAGGCGACATTATGGAAGAACCTATGTATATCAAGATCCATAATCAGATCAAGCGCGATATTGAAAATCATGTGTACAAAGTGGGAGACAGAATTCCGGCTGAACGTCAATTATCAGTGAAGTTTGGCGTTTCAAGAATGACTTTGCGTCAAGCTATTAAGACGCTAGAAGAAGAAGGAATCCTTGAAAGACGCTTGGGCAGCGGTACTTATGTAGCTAGTCAAAAGGTGCAAGAAAAGATGTCAGGGATCATGTCATTTACCGAAATTACTAAGGCAAATGGCCAGGTTCCTTCCAGCAAGTTGATTTCTTACCAAGTGGGCAAGCCTTCTTTATCAGAAAAAGAGCGTCTGTCTCTTAAGAAAGACGAGAAGGTTTTGCGCATGGAAAGAATTCGTTATGCCGACGATACTCCAATTTGTCACGAAGTCGTTACTGTGCCTTACTATTTGGTTAAGGACTTCTCGAAGGAAGATATTTCCAGCCACTTGTATGAAACGCTTGAAAAGCGCGGCGGTTTTGAAGTGGGTCGAGTAACTGAACATATTTCTGCCTCAGTTGCCAATGAACAAGATGCTCGTTTGCTCAAGGCTAAGAAGGGTGAGGCCTTGATTACTAGACGTCAGGTTACTGAACTTGCATCGGGTCAACCATTTGAATATACGCGTGCGCGTTATGTCGCTGAAAGATTTGAATTTACTTTTTCTAAGTAGCAGATAATGAAGAAAATATACTTTTTATGCACTGGTAATTCTTGTAGAAGCCAGATGGCAGAAGGCTATGGCAAGATCCTGTTAAAGGATAAATACGAAGTTAGAAGTGCAGGGATTGAAAAGCATGGCATGAATCCATATGCGGTTAAAGTTATGGCTGAAGATGGCGTAGATATTAGTAAGCAAATGTCTAAGATAATCGATCCAGATTATTTGAAGTCAGCTGATCTTGTGGTTACCTTATGCGGGGATGCACGGGATCGCTGCCCGGCTTTGCCGCCTCAAACGAAAAGTCTTCATTGGCCTTTGATTGATCCGGCGCAAGCACAAGGAACGCCTGAACAAAAGATGGTGGTCTTTCGTCAGGTGCGTGATGAAATTAAGAAACTTGTAGCTGGTTTAGAATAGATAAAATAAAGCTCCAATCTCATTCAAAATTTGAGTGGGATTGGAGCTTTTTTCTTTATTTCAAATCTTCTTTAATCTTGGTAGTTGAAATACCTGGCGTTCTTGGCAAGTAAACGACGTCGCAGTATGGCTTCAAAAAGTCGAATTTACCTTTCCAGTCGTCACCCATCACGAAGGTGTCGATATTGTATTTCTTCACGTCGTCGATCTTCTGATCCCAGTCTTTTTCAGGGATGACCTTATCAACGTAGCGGATAGCTTCCAAGATGTATTTTCTTTCTGGGTAAGTGTTGTAGGCTTCCTTGTGCTTCTTGAATTCGTTGAATTCATCAGTTGAAAGCCCCACGATTAGATAATCGCCTAATTCTTTTGCACGTTTAAGCAGGCGCACATGACCATAATGAAGCAGGTCGAATGTGCCATAAGTAATTACTCTTTTCATATTGTCTCCTTTGATTAAAACAATCTTATCATGTTTAAAGAAAATATGAAACTTGGACTTCATTCACTTACTGTCTGATCAAATGGTAAAATAGAAAATAGATGAGAATACGCGCGAGGTGTACAAAAATGGACAAAGTTAATGTTTTAGGCGTTGATTTTGATAATAAGACTTTTAATCAATTTCAAAATGAATTTATTGAGCGATTGAATAATCACTTATCTACTTTTGTAGTAACGGCCAATCCCGAAATCGTGATGGCAGCTAATGAAAATCCCGAGTTTATGAAAATCTTAAAAAACGACACGGATTACATTACTGCTGATGGGATCGGCATTGTTAAAGCAGCTAAGATGCTTAAGCAGCCTTTGCCTGAGCGAGTAACTGGCTATGATCTTTTTACTTGGCTAATGAGCGTGGCAAATGACCGCGGCAGCCGTGTTTACTTAATCGGTGCTAAGCCTCAAGTAATCCACGCAGTCCAAGCTAAGGTGGCTAAGGAATATCCTAATATCAATCTGGTTGGTGCAGAAGATGGTTACTTCACCGACGATTTAGAGCTCGTAGCCCGCAGAATCGCCAAGACGCAACCAGACATGGTCTTTGCAGCTTTAGGTTTCCCTAAGCAAGAAAAGCTACTCGCAATTTTGCGCAGAAATGAACTTCCTGCTCTAATGATGGGAGTTGGCGGAAGTTTTGACGTCTTTTCCGGTATGGTTAAAAGAGCGCCAGAAGCGTTCCAAAAGACGCACTTAGAATGGTTTTATCGTTTAATTACTAATCCAACTCGTTTCAAGCGAATGCTGGTTTTGCCGCAGTTCGTAGCACGAGTGGAGCAATCGAAGAGAGGAAAATAATCACAGAATGAAGGTTTTGCATGTAAATGCTGGTCTTGAAAATGGAGGCGGCCTATCGCATATTGTAAATTTATTAACTGAGGCCAAACAGGAAGGCAAGGACTTCGAATTATTAACTTTATCAGAAGGTCCTGTTGCGCAGGCAGCACGTGAACACGGGATTGAGACTCATGTTTTGGGCGCAAATAGCCGTTATGATTTAGCCAGTTTGAAGAAATTAACCCGCTTTATCAATGATGGTGACTACGACATCGTGCATACTCACGGAGCTAGGGCCAACCTATTTCTCTCACTGATTCATAAGAAGATTAAGGCAACTTGGTGTATTACGGTGCACTCTGATCCTTATTTGGACTTTGCTGGTCGCGGCCTTTTAGGCAAGATTTTCACCAGTTTGAATATCCGTGCCTTAAGAAAGGCTGACTGCGTTTTTGCGGTGACTGAGCGTTTTGCCAGATTGCTCATTAATAAAGCACAGGTGGATAAAAACAAGGTGCACGTCATCTATAACGGCATTGTTTTCCACAACGACAGCGAAATCCCTGCTAAATATGAACACACATACTTCAATATTATTAACGTTGCACGTACCGAAAAGGTAAAGGGCCAAGAATTATTGCTTAAGGCAGTTAAAAAGCTTAATGACCAACATATTCGTTTGCACATTGCAGGTGACGGTAGTCAGCTTGAACCGCTCAAGGCTTTAACTAGACAATTAAACATGGCCCCACAAGTGACTTTCCATGGTTTTATGACTCATCACCAATTAAGCGGCTTGTACAAGAGAATCGACCTTGCCGTTTTGACCTCATATTCCGAAAGTTTTCCACTTGTGCTTTTAGAGGCAACTGATAATTTAATTCCCATTTTATCCACAGATGTTGGCGATATTCATAAGATGATTCCTGGACCTGAATATGGTTTTATCACTAAAGTCGGCGACATTGATTCCATTGCCAAGCAAATTAATTTGGCAGTAAATAAATCAAATAAAGAATTGCGCCAAATGGCTCATGCCGAAAAGCGCTATGCCGAAGAGCATTTTTCAATTAAAAATCAATTGGATTCAATTTTAGCTGTATATCAGACTTTGTAATGTAAGTCAGAGAATAGTCATACGTTCTTAATGGTTGTATAATAAAAAACGAAAATCATAATTTTTTAATTAACAGAAAGGGAAACAATGTTTTACCCAGAATTAGACAAAGACGATTCTTTGGCTTTACACACTGATTTGTATGAAATTAATATGATGGACACCTACTTCAAAAAGGGCATCGCAGACCGCAACGCTGTTTTTGAAGTCTTCTATCGTAAAGAGCCATTCGGCAATGGTTATGCCGTTTACGCGGGTCTTGAACACGTCATCGATTATTTGAAGAATTTGAAATTCAAAGAAAGCGACCTTCAATATTTGAAAGAACAAGAAGGTTACGATGATGACTTTATCGACTACTTGCGCAATTTAAAGCTCAAGCTCACCATCCGTTCAATGAAGGAAGGGGAATTGGTATTTGCGAACGAACCAATTCTTCAAGTTGAAGGTCCTCTTGCTCAATGTCAATTAGTTGAAACTGCTATTTTGAACATCATCAACTTCCAAACTTTGCTTGCTACCAAGGCTGCAAGAATTAGATTGGCAGTTAAAGATGATAGTTTGATGGAATTCGGTTCACGTCGTGCCCAAGAAACTGACGCAGCTATCTGGGGTGCACGTGCCGCTTACATCGGTGGTTTTGACTCAACCAGTAACGTTCGTGCCGGTAAATTATTCGGTATTCCAATCACCGGTACTCATGCTCACGCTTTAGTTGAAGCATTCGGCAGTGAATACGAAGCTTCAAGGCATACGCTGAAACTCACAAGGATTGTGTCTTCTTGGTAGATACTTACGACACTGTTAGAAGTGGTGTGCCTAACGCAATCAAGGTTGCTAACGAAATGGGCGACAAAATCAATTTCTTAGGTGTTCGTATCGACTCCGGCGACATGGCCTACATTTCTAAGCAAGTTCGTAAGGAATTGGACGATGCCGGTTATCCTAATGCTAAGATTTTTGCCTCAAACGATTTGGACGAAAACACCATCACTAACTTGAAGATGCAAGGTGCCAAGATCGATGTTTGGGGTATCGGTACTAAGTTCATTACCGCTTATGACCAACCAGCCCTTGGTGCAGTTTACAAGTTAGTTGCCATGGAAGACGAAATGCACGCAATGCGTGACACCTTGAAGATTTCTTCAAATGCAATCAAGGTATCTACTCCAAGCAAGAAGCAAGTATGGCGTATCAGTGCCAACACTGCTAAGAAAAATGAAGGTGACTGGGTATCTCGCTATGACGAAGACCCACGTAAGTTTGACGCATTGTTCATGTTCCACCCTCAATATACTTACATCAACAAGGTGGTTACTGATTACACTGCTATTCCGCTTTTACACGACATCTTTAAGGAAGGTAAGCTCGTTTACAAGCAACCTAGCCTTGATGAAATTAAGAAGTTCTGTGCCGAAAACCTTGATGGCTTATGGGATGAATACAAGCGTAGCTTGAACCCACAAGAATATCCAGTAGACTTGTCACAAAACTTGTACGAAAGTAGAATGAATCTTATTCAAGACATTCGTCGTAAGATTAGAGAAAGAAGCATTGGTCGATGAGAGAATTACAAAAAGAAATTATTGCTTATGAACATGTTCAACCTGAAATTGATCCTAAGAAGGAAATCAGACGTTCAATCGATTTCTTAAAGGATTACTTGAAGGCTAACCCATTTCTTAAGTCATACGTTTTAGGTATTTCTGGTGGTCAAGACTCAACTTTGACTGGTAAGTTATGTCAAATGGCAATGGAAGAAATGCGTAAGGAAACTGGCGATGATTCATATCAATTTATCGCTGTTCGTTTGCCATACGGCGTTCAAGCTGACGCAGATGATGCGGCTGATGCTGTTAAGTTCCAACACCCAGATCAAGATTTGATCGTTAATATTAAGGAACCAGTTGACGCAATGGTTAAGGTAGTTGAAGCAACCGGCCAAAAGATTACTGACTTTAACAAGGGTAACATTAAGGCCCGTGAAAGAATGGTCGTTCAATACGCTATTGCTGGTGCTAACAAGGGTGCCGTTGTAGGTACTGACCACGCTGCCGAAAACTTCAGTGGTTTCTACACTAAGTACGGTGATGGTGCTGCCGATTTGACTCCATTGTTCCGTTTGGACAAGCGTCAAGGCAAGATGCTTTTAAAGGAATTGGGCTGTCCAGAACACCTTTACGAAAAGGCACCTACTGCTGACCTTGAAGAAGAAAAGCCAGATTTACCAGATGAAGTTGCACTTGGTGTAACTTATAAGGAAATCGACGATTACCTTGAAGGTAAGGAAGTTTCTGACAAGGCTGCCGACCAAATTGAAAAGTTATGGAACAAGAGTAAACACAAGCGTCATTTGCCAGTAACTGTTTTTGATGACTTTTATAAGAAATAAAATTATTCGCTAAAACTTGTGAAAGTTTAAAAATTTTCTTATAATGAAATTGTCATAAGGGAGTAACGGCAATTTGCTTGCGATAAATACAACAGCCGAAGCGAATTAATACTTCTGGGTTTATCTTAATTTGTGAGACTTATGTGCTACAAGCATATAAGTCTTTTTTTGTTTATATAAAGGAGGAAAATAATTGGCTAAGAAATATTACACCGAGTCAGTACCCGATGTGGAAAAAGAGCTAAAAACATCCCTCGATGCCGGATTAAGCGATAGCGAAGCCAAAGCCAGACTTGAAAAGTATGGCCCCAATGCTTTAGCTGCTAAAAAGAAGGAGAGCATGTTTATGCGCTTCATCGATCAATTCAAGGATTTCATGATCATTGTTTTGATCATCGCTGCCATTTTATCCGGTGTAGTTGCTCAAGAGTGGACCGATGCAGCAATCATCATGATCGTTGTTATCTTGAACGCCATTTTAGGTGTCTTTCAAGAGGCAAGAAGTGAAGCTGCGATTGAAGCCCTAAAGGATATGGCCACGCCGGAAGCGCATGTCCGGCGTAACGACGCAATCATTACGATTCCAAGTACCGAATTGGTACCAGGCGACATCGTTTTGCTTGAAGCCGGTGACGTTGTTCCAGCTGACTTGCGTTTAAGTTTGGCAAGTAGTTTGAAGATTGAAGAATCAGCTTTGACTGGTGAATCTGTTCCAGTTGAAAAGAAGGTTGAGACTTTATCTGGTGATGACATTGCTTTGGGTGACCGTGTGAACATGGCATATTCCAACACTAACGTTACTTACGGACGTGGTGAAGGTATTGTAGTTAGCACGGGTATGCACACCGAAGTTGGTAAGATCGCTACAATGCTTAACAACGCCGATGAAACTGATACTCCTTTGAAGCAGAACTTGAATCAGCTTGGTAAGACTTTAACCATTATGATTCTGGCAATCTGTGTGATTGTCTTTGCCGTTGGTGTGTTAAAAGCAAATCCAGCCGACCGTAATTCTACTTTGATGATTAACATGTTCTTAGTTGCCGTATCACTTGCCGTAGCTGCAATTCCAGAAGGACTTCCAGCTATTGTTACGATTATTTTGGCATTAGGAACCCAAACGATGGCTAAACATAAGGCAATCGTTAGAAAGTTGCCTGCCGTTGAAACTTTGGGTGCTACCGACATTATTTGTTCAGATAAGACTGGTACTTTGACTCAAAACAGAATGACCGTTGAAAAGGTTTTCCATGACGGCGCAGTTCACGACGACAGCGACGAGATTAGCGAAACTAATCCTGCGCTTTTGTCTATGGTTTTAGCTAACGATACTCAAATTGAAAACGGTGGTAACCTTTTGGGTGACCCAACCGAAACTGCTTTGATTCAATTTACCTTTGATCAAAGTATTGATGTAGAAGCTTTGCTTAAAAAGTACAAGCGTGTCCAAGAAGTACCATTTGATTCAGAACGTAAATTGATGAGTACTGTTAACGAAGATGGCGACAAATACTACGTTGCCGTTAAGGGTGCTCCTGATATGCTTTTGAAGCGTATTACCAAGATTGATATTAACGGTGAAGTTAAGCCAATTACTGAGGAAGAAAAGCAAGCCATTCTTGAAACTAACAAGAATATGGCTAAGAAAGCTTTGCGTGTGCTTGGTTTGGCTTATAAGACTGTTAATGAACTTTATGATGATCCGTCCACTGACAACGTCGAACAAGATTTGATCTTTGCTGGCCTTGTCGGCATGATCGATCCAGAACGTGGTGAAGCTAAGGACGCTGTTGCCGAAGCTAAGAGCGCTGGTATCAGAACTGTGATGATTACTGGTGACCACCAAACTACGGCTCAAGCATCGCAGAACGTTTGGGCATTATCGGAAAAGGCCAAGACAAGCGCGTTTTAACCGGTGCTGAACTTGATAAATTAAGTGATGACTACTTCACTAAGCACGTTGGCGACTACAGCGTTTATGCTCGTGTTTCTCCAGAACACAAGGTAAGAATCGTTAAGGCATGGCAAGCTAACAACAAGATCGTTGCCATGACCGGTGACGGTGTTAACGATGCCCCAAGTTTGAAACAAGCCGACATTGGTATCGGTATGGGTATTACTGGTACTGAAGTATCAAAGGGTGCCAGTGATATGGTTTTGGCCGATGATAACTTCGCAACCATTGTTGAAGCTGTTAAGCAAGGACGTAAAGTCTTCAGCAATATTCAAAAAGCTATTTTGTATTTGATGAGTTGTAATGTTGGTGAAGTTTTGACAGTCTTCATGATGACCATGCTTGGCTGGGACATTTTAGCTCCAGTTCAACTTCTTTGGATCAACTTGGTAACTGATACTTTGCCAGCTATCGCCTTAGGTGTTGAACCAGTTGAAGATGGTATTATGAAACGCAAGCCTCGTGGTAAGAATTCTAACTTCTTTAGCGGCGGTGTTGCCAGCTCCATTATTTACCAAGGTATTCTTGAAGGTGCTTTGGTTTTAGGTGCTTACCAAATCGGTCTTCACGTTGGTCCGCACGTAGGTGATCCATCCATGCAACATGGGGATGCTTTGACTATGGCCTTCCTTACTTTAGGACTTATTCAGTTATTCCACGCCATTAACTCTAAGTTCATCCACCAATCAATTTTCAGAAAGCACACATTTGCCAACAAGTGGTTCAACGGTGCGATTATTATCTCAGCCTTGATTATGGCTGCTGTTGAATTGCCATTCATGACTAAGTTATTCGACGTAACTGAACTTGACGGTGATCAATGGCTAGTAATTCTAGTTGCTGGTATCTGCATGATCTTAATTGTGGAAATCGTTAAATTCTTCCAAAGAAAAATGGGAAAAGAATAAAGTTTAGCAAAAATAGAGAAAAAAGCTTGAGTTTGCTCAAGCTTTTTTTATATGCTTAATCTGATAGATTATTTTTTAGGAAGTTGTTTAAATGAAAAGTTTTTTGTTTCGTCTTTATTTAGCCTGGATGAAGTTTCGTGCGCGTTTTACCACGATGGAGGACAACACGATTGTGGTCTTAAACGGTTCAGGCCGTTCTGGTTCAAACGGCTATGCTTTTTACAAATGGCTCTTAATTAATCACCCAGAATTCAACACTACATTGGTTGAGCCATGGCCATCTTCACACCTTAAGTGGGAGATCTGGCAAAAGATAGGGGCAGCGCGGTACGTGATTACGACGCACCAGCCTTTTAAGGTGCGCAAACACCAAATCAACGTGCAATTGTGGCATGGAGTGCCTTTGAAACGCATGGGCATCATGGCTAACAATACCAAGTACCGTGACAATAAACGCAACGAAAAATTGTGGCATAAAACGGCTGATATTGTAGCTTCAAGTTCTGATTTATATGAGACTTTGATGAGTGCCTGCATGGCAATTGAAACTAAGAAATACCACAAGATTGGTTTCCCTAGATTGGACTTGCTTGATTCGCCAGCAATTTCTAAGAAGCAATTGTTAAAAGACTTGTTCAATACTGAAGATGACCAAGCGCAAATCGGCATCTACATGCCAACTTTTAGATATGAACTTGAAGATAAAACCATCATGGACAAAATTAAGGAAGGTAACTTCTTTGCCTTTGAAGATTTTGATGGTGAAAAGTTAAATGAAGAACTTGCAAAGCGTCATCAATATTTAATCGTGAAATTGCATCCCTACGAAATGCGCTTATTTGACAACTTCAAAAGTAGCTACTCCAACATTGCCTTTTTAAACAACGATTACCTGTTTGACAATAATTACGACTTGTACGAACTGCTCGGCGACATCGACTTTTTGATGACCGACTTCTCATCAATTTACTTCGACTACTTACACTTGAACAAGCCAATCGTGTTCGTTACCAACTTCCTTAAGCAATATGAAAAAACGCGTGGCCTTTTGATGGGACCATACAGCGAGATTACGCCAGGGATCAGCGTAAATTCAGAGCAAGAATTGATTGATAATCTTGATCATTTGGACAACCAGCAAATTGCTAACCGTCGTCTCTACTGGCTACATTTGACCAGCCAAGTGAAGGGACCATATTGTGAAAAGGTCTTTAAGTATATGACGCAGGAATATAGAGGGTAGAATATGCGCAAAACGTTTTTAAATATTCTTTATAACGCTATCTATCAGATTTTTATTGTTTTGGTGCCGTTGGTCACGGTGCCATATTTGTCTAGAGTTTTAGGACCAAAGACATATGGTATCTACAGCAGTGTAAACAACACTGTACAGTTTTTAATGATCTTTTGTATCCTGTCTGTTTCTTATGTAGGGATGCGAACGATCTCGCGTACGCGGACATATGGTACGCCAGAAGAATTGACTAGAGCCTTCTGGGGCTTGTGGTACTTCCAAGGTATTGCCGGTTTAATTACGATTGCCATCACAATTTTTGTAACGACGGTCTTTCACATTCAATACTGGTTCTACCTTTTACTCATGGTGCCATATTTGATTTCAGCGCAGGTTGATATTTCCTGGTTCTTCCAAGGGCTCGCCGACTTCGGTCGCGTTGTTTTGAAAAACACGGCGGTAAGACTGGTCAGTGTAGTTTTGATTCTGCTTTGGGTAAAATCACCAGCTGACTTGTGGAAATATTTGCTGATCATGTCCGTTTCAACGATGCTGGGGTCATTCGTCTTTTGGTTTGACATCCACCGTTACGTTGGCAGACCAGTGACTCATTTTTATAAATTCAAAAAAACTGCGATTGCGATCGGAACTTTGATGATCCCTCAGATTGCGACGCAGATTTATACTTCGCTCGATAAACCAATTTTGGGCCTGTTCGCTGGTTCAGCACAAGTATCTTTCTATGACAACTCGCAGCGTATTTCAAACATGATTCTAGGCGTTATCACTAGTATTTCCTTGGTTATCATGCCTAAAATGGCCAGTGAAGGCAAAGAGACGCAAAAAGTGGTTTTGAAAAAGTCGCTAGAAGCTACCATCATGTTAGGTACATTATTTGCCGTGATCATCATGGCCAATACCCAGCAGTTTGTGCCATTCTTCTTTGGTAATAAATATATTCCAATGACGCCACTGATGTTTTGGTTCACCTTAACCATCATCATGATTCCAACCGGTGGTGTTTTTGCCAACCAGTTTGCTTTAGCTAACCAGCGTGACAAGGACTATGCTTTTCCTGTAGTAATTGGTGCGGTCGTTGAAATAGTTTTAAGCTACATCCTTGACCGTCCATACGGTGCTATGGGTGCCATGATCGCAATCTTAATTACGGAAGCCGTAGTTTTAGTATTGCGTTTGTGGGTAGTGCGCGACGGCTATGACTTTGCTTACGTCTTCCATGACGTGCCAAAGTATTTCTTAATCGCTATTATTACGTTAGCTATCGGCATGTTTATGCCTAACTTGATTCATTCAGCCTTCTTCAACATGGCAGTTAAGTCAATCATCATGCTGGTAATTTACCTGGCTTTGATGTTCTTATTAAAGTTGAACTTCAACGAAGATATTATCAAGTTAGTCAAAAATTTCTTTAAACGAGGTTAAAAATGATTCCAAAAACAATTCATTATGTCTGGGTAGGTCATAATCCCAAGTCAAAGGTGATTCAGGAATGTATTGCCACTTGGAAGGAAAAACTACCTGATTATAAATTTATTGAATGGAACGAAGACAATTTCGATATGCACGAAAATAAGTACATTGAACAAGCTTATAAGGCTAAAAAGTGGGCTTTTGTTTCAGATTATATTCGTGCCAAGGCTATTTATGAGCAGGGTGGCATTTATTTAGACACCGATGTACGCGTAATTGATAGTCTGACGCCTCTTATTGATAACAAAGCTTTTATTGGTTTTGAAAATAATAATTATCTGTCAGCCGCAATTTTTGGGGCAGAGAAGGGGCATCCATTTATGCAGGACATTCTTGATTATTATAAAGATCGTAATTTTGAATATGATGTAAATAATCAAATGGCTGGCGTAAATAGTGTTTCAGTTACTGATATGTTAATTGACAAGTATGGCTTAAAGATCGGCAATAAGGAACAAGAATTGAAAGATGGCATCCATGTTTATCCAGATGGTGTTTTATGTAATCCATCATCTAGTTCGCTTTCAATACACTTATTTACTGGAACTTGGATGAATGGTAAGCATTCGTTTAAACATAAAATCGTAACGTTTCTTAAGCGACATATTAATACGCCTAAAGAGGCAGGTTTATATGCGAAATGGATTCGATGAATCAAGAAGAATTACAAAAATTAACAGAAAAAATTTCAAGGGACTATTTTCAGCGTCCCTTTTTGCATATGGTAAAAATTAATCGCCGCATGACGACAACAGGTGGCCGCTATCATTTAGACGACCATCATATTGAAATTAATGCGCATTTTTTAGAAGAAAAAAATCAAAAATATTTAGTTGGCATTATCAAACACGAACTGTGTCACTACCATCTGCATTTAGTGGGGTTAGGCTACCAGCATAAAGATCGTGATTTTAAAATTTTACTTAGACGCGTAGACGGCAGTCGCTACGCACCCGATATTGGGTTAAGACGCAGTAAAAAATATAAATATCTCTATGTCTGTGAAAATTGCGGGCTAAAATATCCACGTATGCGCAGAATAAATACAATTCGCTATAGGTGCGGTAAATGCAAGGGGTGCTTGCGTTTAGCGAGGGTTTTCTAAAGAAAAATATAAATAAAATTAAATTAATTTCAAAATTTACTTGCACATCACTCGAATTTAGTCTATTATAGTTACTGTTCCGCGGGCGTGGCGGAATGGCAGACGCGCAAGACTAAGGATCTTGTGATCGCTTTAGATCGTGGAAGTTCGAGTCTTCTCGCCCGCACCAATTAAGAAGTCGCAGTGAGCGACTTCTTTTTTTATATAATTTTCGGGTATACTTTAATTAATGGATTAAAGGAATTGGAATTATGGCAAAAAAGCGTAAATCAAGAGTACCAAAAAGTGTAAAATTAGTCGTTCGCGTATTTATTATTTTGTTTGTGTTGATGGTGGCCTTCGTGGGCTTTCGCTATTACAGACGCTATGCAATTCAATCTGAGCAGATTAGACAAGCGCAGCTCCAGCGTCAGCAAGAACAGGCAAAATTACTTAAACAAAGAAAAGCTTTTATTAAAAAGATCGGGCCAATTGCGCGTGAGGTCGACAAGTCTTATGATCTTTTGCCAAGTATCACGATTGCTCAGGCCTGCCTTGAAAGTAATTATGGCCAAAGCGATTTATCGCAAAAGTACAACAACTTATTCGGCGTTAAGGGGACTAACCCGAATACTTCGGCCGTGATGACGACAAAAGAATACGTTAAGGACAAGTGGGTAACTGTGAAGGCGCGTTTCCAAATATACGACTCATACGAGGCTTCTATTCGTGCCCATGCTAGATTATTCCAAAACGGGACAACGTGGAACCACGACCAATATAAGCACGTTTTAGCGTCAAAGGATTATAAGACGCAGGCCAAGGCTTTGGTTACCGATGGCTACGCGACCGATCCGGATTACGCTGACAAATTGATTAATTTAATTGAACAATTTGACCTCGAAAAATATGATAAGTAAATCTTTAAAGCAACGAATGTTCGTTGCTTTTTTGGTATAATGTCTAAGTTGCATTAATGAATTATTTTTTGTGAAGGGGACAATAATGAGCGAAAAATCTATCTTAGCTGGTTTGAATCCGCAACAAAAGAAAGCTGTCGAGACGACCGAAGGTCCGCTTTTGGTTGTTGCTGGCGCGGGTTCAGGCAAAACTTCTGTGTTGACAAGGCGTATTGCTTACTTAGTTGAAGAAAATCAAGTGGCACCATGGAATATTTTGGCCATTACCTTCACTAACAAAGCCGCAGCTGAAATGCGTGAACGTGAACAAAAGTTGCTTGGCCCAGCTGCCGAGAATATTTGGATGTCAACTTTCCATGCCCTCTGCGTCAGAATTTTGCGTAGGGATGCGGACAAGATTGGCTACAGCCACAACTTTTCAATTGCGGACTCAGCTGAACAATTGACTTTGGTGAAGCACATCGAAAAGGATTTAAACATCAATCCTAAGATGTACGACCCACGTGGCGTTTTAGCTGCAATTTCTAACGGTAAGAACGACTTGCTTGATCCAGAAGCATTTGAAACTACTGCTTCTTCACCTTTTGAAAAGATGGCGGCCAAGATCTACAAGGAATACCAAAGAAGATTGCGCAGAGACCAAATCATGGACTTTGACGATTTGATCATGCAGACCTTGGTTTTATTAAAAAAAGATCCAGAAACGCTGCATTATTATCAAAACAAGTTCCGTTATATTTTGGTCGACGAATATCAGGATACCAACGAAGCGCAATACCAACTGTGTCATGCACTAGCAGCTCAATATAAGAATATCTGTGTTGTTGGGGATGCCGATCAGTCTATTTATGGCTGGCGTGGCGCCAATATGGAAAACATCATGAACTTTGAGCATGATTACCAAAAAGATGGCGTTAGAACTGTTAAGTTGGAACAAAATTACCGTTCAACTGGTCACATTTTGTCTGCCGCTAACTCGGTAATTAAGAACAACCAAAACCGTAAGGATAAGAACCTGTGGACAGACCAAGGTGAAGGCCAAAAGGTTACTTACTATCAAGCTCAAAGTGGCGATGATGAAGCACACTACATCATTTCTAAGATCCAAGAAGAAGTTAAGGACAAGCACCGTTCTTACAAGGATTTTGCCATTCTTTACAGAACAAACGCACAATCACGTACAGTCGAAGAAGCATTTGTTAAGTCAAATATTCCTTACCAAATTGTTGGTGGACACAAGTTCTACGACCGTAAGGAAATTAAGGATATCATGGCTTATTTGAAATTGGTAGCTAACCCTGCCGACACAATGAGCATGAACAGAATCATCAATACGCCAAAGCGTGGTATCGGTGCCGCAACTATGGATAAGTTGTTAACATTTGCCGATGACAACCATTATACTGTTTTGGATGCGATGGATCACGTGGCAGAAAGTTCAATTAGTACGCGTGCTGCTAAGAAGTTGAGCGACTTTGGCGCAAAACTTAGGGATGCGATTGCTTATGCACAAACCAATACTGTTACCGGTTTAGCTGAGAAGATCTTAGAGGACTTTGATTATACTGATGCTTTAAAGGCAGAAAATACGATTGAATCTGAAACTCGTCTTGAAAACTTGGACGAATTCTTGTCCGTAACCAAGCGTTTTGACGATCATTATGAACCTGAAGAAGATGATTCTAACCCATTGAGCGATTTCTTGGCTGAAGTATCACTTTTAAGTGACCAAGATGACTTGGATGAAGACGATAATCAAGTTGCTTTGATGACTTTGCACGCTGCTAAGGGTCTGGAATTCCCAGTTGTCTTCTTGATCGGTATGGAAGATGGACTTTTCCCATTACAACGTTCAATGATGGACAACGGTCAATTAGAAGAAGAGCGACGTTTGGCCTACGTTGGTATTACCCGTGCCAAGCAAGAACTGTTCTTAACTAATGCCTACTCACGTATGATGTACGGTAGAATGCAGAACAATCCGCCTTCAAGATTCTTGGAAGAAATCGATCCAAAGGACCTTCATAAAGAAGAAAATGAAAAGCTCGAAGGCAGCTTTATCAAGTCTAGCTTTGCGGCTACCTCAGCTCCTTTTGCTAGAAAAGCAGAACGTGCACGAGCAACAGTTTACACTGCTAAAAAGGCTAGCGGTGCTGTTGGTGCCGAAAAGAAGGGCTGGAGCGTTGGCGACCAAGTAGAACACAAGTCTTGGGGCCGCGGCGTTGTAACCAAAGTCAACGGTACTGGCGAAGACATGGAACTCGATATTGCCTTCCCAGGTAAGGGCATTAAGAGACTTTTGGCTGCGTTTGCGCCAATTAAGAAGGTATAATTGGATTAAATGATATTTTAATCAGGAGGATAAAAATGGCAGAAATTACTCTTGATGAAGCCAAAAAAGAAGCTGCTTCACTTAGAACCCAATTGAATGAATGGGCTGATGCATACTACTCAAAAGATGCACCAGAAGTTGAAGATAATGTCTACGATCAAAGCTATAATCGCTTGCTTGAACTTGAGAAAGAATTCCCTGAAATAGTCACACCTGATTCGATTACGCAAAGAGTTGGTGGACAAATTGACAATGAATTCACCAAAGTTGAGCACCCGATTCCTATGCTTTCAATGGGGGATGTCTTCTCAAAGGATGAACTAAAAGAATTTGACCAACGGATGCAAAAGTTGGTTGGCCACCCTGTTGAATACAATGTCGAATTGAAGATCGATGGTTTATCACTTTCACTTGAATATGAAAATGGTAAATTAGTGCGTGCTTCAACTCGTGGTAACGGTTATGTCGGTGAAGACGTAACGGCCAATGCACATTACATTGCCGATATTCCGCAAACTTTGCCTGAGCCTTTGACTACTGAGGTGCGTGGCGAGTGTTACATGGGCAAGGAAGCTTTTGCTAAACTTAATGAAGAGCGTGAAGAACAAGGCTTAAGCGTTTTTGCTAATCCACGTAACGCTGCGGCTGGATCACTTCGTCAGCTTGATCCTAAGGTAACTAAGAAGCGTCAGCTTAGCACGTTTATTTATACTTGGGTAAATCCACCAAAGGGCATTACAAGTCAGCACCAAGCCATTGAGCGCATGCATCAATTAGGTTTTCACACTAATGAAACCGGCCGTAAATTGGCTACACTTGATGAGATCTTTGACTTTATAGATGAATATACGGCTAAGCGTAACAGTTTGACCTATGGCATCGATGGGATCGTATTGAAGATTGATGATTTAAACATTGAACAAGAATTGGGTAATACCGTAAAAGTGCCACGTTGGGAAATTGCTTATAAGTTCCCACCAGAGGAACAAGAAACAATCGTCCGTGACATCGTTTGGACGGTTGGCCGTACCGGTGTCGTAACGCCAACTGCTGTGATGGATCCCGTTCAACTTGCGGGTACAACTGTTGCTAGAGCTTCGCTGCACAACCCTGACTATTTAAATGAAAAGGGCGTTCGCATTGGCGATACGGTAAAATTGCATAAGGCCGGCGACATCATTCCAGAAATCTCTGAAGTTGTTTTAGCAAAGCGTCCAGCAGATTCAGAGCCTTACAAGATTCCTGATACTTGTCCATCATGTGGTCAAAAACTAGTTCACTTAGAAGACGAAGTAGCTCTTCGCTGCATTAACCCATCTTGTCCAGCCCAAGTAGAAGAAGGAATCACTCATTTTGCATCACGTCCTGCGATGAATATTGCCGGATTAGGCCCAAAGATCGTTAAACAATTAATTGCCAAGGATTTGGTTCACAACGTTGCTGATCTTTACCATTTAACTGCAGATGATTTAGCTCAGCTTGATCACTTTAAAGAAAAATCAATCAATAATTTGCTTACTGCAATTGATAATTCCAAGTCAAATTCAGTAGAATTGTTAATTACAGGCCTTGGAATTGACCACGTTGGAGCAAAGGCAGCCCGCCTAATCGCCCAAAAATTTAAAAATCTGTCAAAGATTATGGCTCAAGGGGTGAAAGAAATTGCTTCAATAGATACAATAGGCATGACGATTGCCGAATCGATGACTACGTATTTTGCTCAACCTGAAGTGCAAAAGTTGATTGAAGAATTGCGCGAGAGTGGTTTAAACATGGATTATCTTGGTGAGGATGAAGAAGAGGCACCTGATAACCCATTCAAAGATAAAACGGTTGTATTAACTGGAAAATTAGAGCATTATACAAGAAGTGAATTTATCAAGAAGTTGCAAGCCTTAGGTGCTAAGGTCACCGGCTCAGTTTCTCATAAAACTGATTATGTGATTTACGGCAAGGATGCCGGATCCAAATACAATAAGGCTCAGCAATTGGGAGTTCCACTTTTAACCGAAGAAGAAGCAATTGCACAAATTGAATAAAGGGACAATTATTGTGAAAAAATATTTGCAGATTATGGCTTTGGCTGGGGTAATGCTTACCCTAAGTGGCTGTGGCAGACTAAAGGATTCGAGTTTAGCCAACAATGCGACAACTACTTCTACAACTAAGAAAAAGAGTTATCAAACTACTAACACAGGCAATAGCGGCTACAACGTTTTGTTGAAAAATGGTCGCTATGTTACTAGTCCTATTTCTGGTTTAACTGCTACTGACAATGACAACTCAGTTGATACGCGTGAACTTGAACGTGGTTTGATCCAAATTTCTAAGAATCAATTTTCAACTAACCAGTACGTTTTCCAAGAAGGGCAATACTTGGATTCTTCAACAGTTACTGATTGGTTGACTAGAAAATCAAAATCTAATCCAAATGGATTGAATCCTGCTAATAACGGTAAGACTGGTGCAAACACTAGAAACCCAATTTATTTGGAGGAAATTGTTGAACAAGATTACTTGACCGGTTCCGGTTCTAAGTATTCAATTGGTGGTATGAGTTTGGGCTTGGCGATGAATTCCGTTGATTACTTCCAAAAGAAACGTGACGGTGCTCAATTCCAAACTGATATTTCAAGAGCCGATCAACGGGCACAAGGCGAGCGAATGGCTAATGAAATTATTGCTCGTTTGCGTAAGAAGAAGGCTTTGAAGAATATTCCAATTACTGTTGGCTTGTTCTCAAAGACCGGAAAAGACTCATTAGTTGGCGGAACTTACTTCGCTTACGGGACAGCGGCGTCTAATAGTAGTAAAATAACTAAATGGAAATCCGTGTCGGAAAGAATGCAAGTTTTACCGACAACTGGTAATGAAAAGGCAATTAGTAGCAGCGATGCATCGCACTTCAACGATTTCAAGACGTCTATTCAAAATTATTTCCCTAATATTAGTGGGGTAACGGCAACTTTGCGTTATGATAATGGCAAGCTGGCTCAAGAAAA
Source organism: Lactobacillus kitasatonis DSM 16761 = JCM 1039 (assembly GCF_000615285.1). GTDB lineage: Bacteria > Bacillota > Bacilli > Lactobacillales > Lactobacillaceae > Lactobacillus > Lactobacillus kitasatonis. The sequence goes on from NZ_BALU01000012.1 coordinate 69,209, forward strand.
TATTTCAGTAACGACCCAGTTTTATGGCTATGAGCAAATTCAAAGTTTCACTCGTTTAGCCTTGTCAACTGCAAAGAAGTATTTGCCTAATAATATTCCAATTGAAATTAGAATTGGTTCAGTTGACGATGTACAAGCATTAATTGCCAAAGAAACCGGCGATAGTGATTATCAAGTCCATGTTTATGGCGGCGAATAGGAGGTATTTGCGTGGAAATCACAAAAGATACCATTAAACACGTTGCGACTCTTTCGCGACTTGCGTTTAATGAGGAAGAATTAGATAAGTTTACTGATCAAATGGGATCAATCATCAACATGGCTGATCAACTTAGCGAAGTTGATACTGAAGGTGTTGAAGAAACTGTCCAAGTTGTTGATCGTGATACTGTCTTCAGAGAAGATAAACCTGAACACTGGCAAGGACAAACTAGAGAAACATTAATGGAAAACGTTCCTGAAAAGGCTAACGGCTACATTAAGGTTCCTGTAATTATTAATAAGGATGAGGACGAGTAATGAATTACTTAAACGAAACTATTGATTCATTAAACAAAAAGCTTGCCAGCGGTGACTTGTCAGCAGATAAGTTAGCTAAAGACACTGTGGCAAACATTAAGGATACAGATAAGAAGTTAAATGCTTGGATCACTGTTTTAGATGATGTAAAGCCTGCAGAAAAACTTGACTTCTCAAAGAGCAAGTTAGCAGGTATTCCAATTGCTATTAAGGACAACATCATCACTAACGGCGTTAAGACTACTGCTGCTAGTCACATTTTGTACAACTACATGCCAATGTACGACGCAACAGTTATTTCTAAGCTTAAGAAGGCTGGCGTAATCCTTGTAGGTAAGACCAATATGGATGAATTCGCTATGGGTTCATCAACTGAACACTCATACTTTGGTGCTACTCACAACCCATGGAACTTAGACAAGGTTCCTGGTGGTTCATCCGGTGGTTCTGCAGCTGCAGTCGCCGGCGGTCAAGTTGTTGCAGCCCTTGGTTCGGATACTGGTGGTTCAATTCGTCAACCAGCTGCATTCAACGGTATTTTTGGTATTAAGCCAACTTACGGACGTGTATCTCGTTGGGGTCTTATCGCATTTGGTTCTTCACTTGACCAAATCGGTGTAATGACTAAGCGCGTTAAGGACTCAGCAGAAGTATTGAACGTTATTGCAGGTGCAGATGAACACGATTCAACTGTTTCAACTCGTGAAGTTCCTGACTTTACTAAGTTTATTGGTCAAGACGTTAAGGGCCTTCGCGTAGCTGTTCCTAAGGAATACATGGAAGCAGTTGACGGTAAGATGCGTGAAGTTATCCAAAAGCAGATCGATGCTTTAAAGGATGCTGGCGCAATTATCAACGAAGTATCATTACCACATACTAAGTACGTTGTTCCTGACTACTACATCATTGCTTCAAGTGAAGCTTCATCAAACTTGCAAAGATACGATGGTATTCGTTACGGCTACCGTGCTAAGGATACTAAGAACTTGCTTGACGTTTACGTTAAGTCACGTTCAGAAGGTTTTGGTACAGAAGTTAAGCGTCGTATCATGCTTGGTTCATTCGCACTTTCAGCTGGTTCATACGACAGATTCTTCAGACAAGCTGCTAAGGTTAGAACTTTGATTTGCGACGACTTTGACAAGATCTTTGCTGAAAATGATGTAATCGTTGGACCAACTACTACTGAACCTGCATTTGGTATTGGTGAAGAAGTTTCTGACCCAATCAAGATGTACAACAACGATATTTTGACTATTTCTGCAAACTTAGCAGGTATTCCTGCAGCTAGTGTTCCAGCTGGTTTAGTTGACGGTATGCCTGTCGGCTTACAAATTATGGCTAAGCGTTTTGATGAAGGCAACGTCTTCAAGACTGCTGACTTTATTGAACGCAGCAACAAGTTTTACGAAAAAACACCAACTGGAATGGAGGATTAATTGAATGAATTTTAAATCGACTATCGGACTTGAAGTCCACTTCGAATTAAAGACAAAGAGCAAGATTTTCTCTCCTTCACCAGTAACCTATGGTGCTGAACAAAACACGGAGACTAATGTTATTGACTGGGCTATGCCTGGTACCTTGCCAATGGTTAACAAGAATGTTTACCGTTTAGGTATTATGGTTGCCTTAGCAACTCACGCTCACATTTTGCCAACTACTCACTTTGACCGTAAGAACTACTTCTATCCTGATAACCCAAAGGCTTACCAGATTACTCAGTTCTTCCAACCACTTGCTCGTGATGGTTACATCGAAGTTGAGGTTCGCGGTAAGAAGAAGAGAATCGGTATCCACGAAATGCACATCGAAGAAGATGCCGGTAAGAACACTCACGGAACCAACGGTTTCTCATACGTTGACTTGAACCGTCAAGGTGTTCCACTTCTTGAAGTTGTTTCTGAACCTGACATGGAAGACCCAGAAGAAGCTTACGCATACCTTGAAAAATTACGTAAGATTGTTCAATTTACTGGTGCTTCAGACGTTAAGATGGAAGAAGGTTCAATGCGTGTTGATACCAACATTTCCATCCGTCCTGCAGGTCAAAAGGAACTTGGTACTAAGGTTGAAATGAAGAACTTGAACTCATTTGACCACGTACGTCGTTCACTTGCATACGAAGAAAAGCGTCAAGAACAAGTTCTTTTAGCTGGTGGTCACATCCAACTTTCAACTCGTCGTTTCGACGAAGCAACTGGTAAGACTGTTTTGGAACGTGTTAAGGAAGGTGCTTCTGACTACCGTTACTTCCCAGAACCAGATATTGCTCCTGACCACATTAGCCAAGAATGGATCGATCAAATTGCTAAGGAACTTCCAAAAAGCCCATTTGATCGTTACGATGATTATGTAAACAAGTACGGTTTGAAGCCATACGATGCAAATGTTTTGCTTCAAACTAAGGAAAGCTCAGACTTCTTTGACGTAGCAATCGAAGCTGGTGCTGATCCAACTCTGGCTGCTAACTGGATGAACACTCAAGTAAATGGTTACTTGAACGATCACCGTGTAAGTTTGAATGACATTAAGCTTACTCCAGAACACTTAGCAGAAATGATCAAGTTGATCAAAGATGGTACTATTTCATCTAAGATCGCTAAGAAGGTCTTTGCTGAAACTATTGCTAACGGTACTGATCCTAAGAAGTACGTTGAAGACAACGGTATGGTTCAATTGTCTGATACTTCAGTCTTAGCTCCAATGGTTAAGAAGGTTGTTGACGATAACCCACAATCAGTTGAAGACTTTAAGAATGGTAAGGACCGTGCAATCGGCTTCTTAGTTGGTCAAATCATGAAGCAAACTCGTGGTAAGGCTAACCCTAAGATGGTTAACAAGTTGCTTAACCAAGAATTGCAAAGTCGCTAATTTTTAGAACGTTAAGGTAGTAATTATGACTAGTAAAGCAAGATTAATTTATAATCCTGTATCCGGTCACGAGCAGATGCCCAAAAACGTGGCCGATATTTTAGATGTGTTAGAGCAAGCTGGCTATGAAGCTAGTGCTTTTAGAACTACACCTGAACAAAATAGTGCTCGCAATGAAGCCACGCGTGCTGCCAAAGAAGGTTTTGACCTGATTGTTGCAGCCGGTGGTGATGGTACAATTAATGAAGTAGTTAACGGAATCGCCTTTTTGGATAAGAGACCTCAGATGGCAATTATTCCTGCAGGTACGACTAACGATTATGCCCGTGCATTAGCTATTCCACGTGACAATATTCCGGATGCCGCAAAGGTTATCTTAAAGAATAAGACACGTAAAATGGATATCGGTAAAGCAGTTTTTGGCGATCAAACTCAATATTTTGTAAATATTGCTGCCAGCGGTTCTTTAACAGAATTAACTTACGGCGTACCATCAGAAGTAAAATCAGCTTTAGGTTATGCTGCTTACCTCATTAAGGGTGCAGAAATGTTGCCACACTTAACTGAGAATGAAATGCGTTTAACTTATGATGATGGTGTTTATGAAGGTAAGCTCTCAATGTTCTTGCTTGGGATGACTAACTCAATCGGTGGTTTTGAACAAGTTATGCCTGATGCACAACTTAGCGACGGACTTTTCCAATTAATCGTTGTTAAGCCTTCAGACCCTGTCAGCATGATGAAGCTGATGGCTTTGGCTTTGAATGGTAAGCACGTTGATGATCCTAACATCATCTATACTAAGACTAGAAGCTTAAAGGCTGAACTTATTGGTAAAAAAAGCGTAGGACGAGATTTGCCAGTTAACCTTGATGGTGAAATTGGTGGTTATTGTCCAGTAGAATTTCATAATTTACAACAACGTATTGAATTTTACGTTGGTAAGTAAATAATATAAGAGATAATAAAAATCATGATTGCCAGTTAAAAGGTGATCATGATTTTTATTATAATTACGATTATAGTAATGATTTTAACGAGATGTAAAAAAGATGGTTAGTTTAAACTAACCATCTTTTTTCTACATTTATGACCATTAATGTGCAAGTCTTTGTTCATAGTATGATTGAGTTGGTAGAAGTTTTGCTAAACTATGGCGATATTCTTCACCATATGACGTTCGTCAAAGTGTCATGGCTTTCTTGCGTCAATCTCCAGTGCAATTAATGAGCAGTATGGCTCCAGATCAAGAGT
>NZ_BALU01000011.1 GCF_000615285.1 Lactobacillus kitasatonis DSM 16761 = JCM 1039
TACTTTTTATGGAGTGTTGTCCGAGTGGCTTAAGGAGCATGATTGGAAATCATGTATACGGGCTTATACCTGTATCGAGGGTTCAAATCCCTCACACTCCGTAATGGATTAAGAAAACCGTCTTAGAAGATTCTAAGGCGGTTTTTGTTTTACTTACCTTAATATAATAAAGCTAATCCTTTATAATGGTTCTAAAAGGAGCGAAGTTCACATGAAGTTAAAGAAAACAATTTTATTAATTACAACTTTATTAGTACTGGTTTTAACTCTAACTGCATGTTCTACCAAAAGAGAGGCAAATACTAACAATCATAAAGTTGATATCGTGACATCAACCAATATCTACGCAAATATTGCTAAGAATGTGGTAGGTAAACATGGGGAGGTACAGGCCATTATCAAAAATGGAGATACGGATCCTCACGATTTTGAGCCTACTACTAATTCAGCTAAAGAAGTTGCTAATGCAAATATCGTAATTTCTAATGGCTTAGGCTATGATGATTGGATGACAAAATTAGCTGATTCGAATGATATTCATATGACCAAGGTGGGCGAAGAGCTTATGGGATTAAAGCAGGGCGATAATCCTCATATCTGGTATAACTTAGATATGCCTAAAAAATACGTAAATTACATTGTCAAACGTTCTAGCAAGATTGATCCTAAACATGCATCATATTTTAGAAAAAATGGTCAAACCTATTTAAATAAAATTCAGAGTATAAAGCAGCTTGCTGCAAAAATTGATGCAAAGCATGCTAAGCCTGTATATGTTAGTGAACCAGTATTTGACTATGCACTTGAACGCTGTCACTTTAAGATTGGTAATCCTGCCTTTGAAGAAGCAGTAGAGAATGAAACTGATCCTAGTGCGCAAGTCGTTCACAATATGCAGGAGTCAATTAAGCATAAGAAGATTTCTTTCTTCGTGAATAACGTCCAGGCTTCAAGTAGCACAGTCAATGGTATGGTTAAATTAGCTAATCAAAATCAAATACCTGTATTGAAGGTAAGAGAAACTATGCCTAATGGCACAAACTATTATCATTGGATGAAAAACAATTATCAAAATTTATTTGATATTTTTTCAAAATAACCCTTGCATATTATCAAGTTATCAGGTAATATAATAAACGTTGTGATTGAGATGTCACTTAGGTAACTAAGATTTAAAAAGTTGAAAAAAGTTCTTGACTTTTGAAACTTAATTAGTTATTATAATAAAGTGCTCTTGATTAAGAGATATGACCCGTTGGTCAAGTGGTTAAGACACGGCCCTTTCACGGCCGTAACATGGGTTCAAATCCCGTACGGGTCACTTATGGAGGATTAGCTCAGCTGGGAGAGCATCTGCCTTACAAGCAGGAGGTCACAGGTTCGAGCCCTGTATCCTCCATCGTTCGGGACTACCGCAGAGGCGGTAGTCTTTTTTTTATGCAAAAGAGCGAACGAAAGTAATAATTTTATCGGTTCAAGTCCTGAGAGGATTCATTAGTTGATAACTAGTGAAGATGCCTTGTAACCGAATAGCCAATGTCTATATAGGGGGACTAATATGGAAAGACGTTTGTTTACTTCAGAATCAGTTTCTGAAGGACATCCAGACAAGGTTGCTGACCAAATTTCAGATGCAATTTTGGATGTGATGCTTAAGAAAGATCCTAATTCACACGTAGCATGTGAAACGATCGTAACTACAGGTATGGTTTTTGTCTTTGGTGAAATTTCAACTAATGCATATGTTGATATCCAAGACGTCGTACGTAAAACCATTTTAAGAATAGGTTATGACCGTCCAGAATTAGGTTTCGATGGCAATAACTGTGCCGTAATGGTTGATATTGATGAACAATCACCTGATATTGCTGGTGGTGTTGATCACTCACTTGAAACTAGAGAAAACAAGTCCGATAACGACGAGTTAGATCAAATCGGTGCAGGTGACCAAGGTTTGATGTTTGGTTTTGCTATTAAAGAAACACCTGAACTTATGCCATTACCAATTTCACTTGCTCACCGTTTGATGAGACGTGTAGCTGCACTTAGAAAAGATCATACTTTGGACTGGCTTCGTCCAGATGCTAAAGCTCAAGTTACTGTAGAATATGATGAAAATAATAATCCACTTCGTGTGGACACAGTAGTTATTTCTACTCAAACTGATGCAGAAGTTTCAAACGAAGAAATTCGTCGTGCAATGATTGACTTAGTAATCAAAGAAGTTATTCCTACTAAATACTTGGATGAAGATACTAAGTTCTTAATTAACCCATCTGGCCGTTTCGTTATTGGTGGTCCAAAGGGTGACTCAGGTTTAACTGGTCGTAAGATTATCGTTGATACTTACGGTGGTTACGCTCGTCACGGTGGTGGTGCCTTCTCAGGTAAGGATCCTACAAAGGTTGACCGTAGTGCCAGTTATGCTGCACGTTATGTTGCCAAAAACATCGTAGCTGCTGGTCTTGCATATCGTTGTGAAGTTCAACTTGCTTACGCCATCGGTGTGGCTCACCCAGTATCAATCATGATCGATACTGCCGGCACAGGTAAGGTTGACGATGAACTTTTAACTGAAGCAGTTCGCAACGTATTTGATCTTCGTCCAGCCGGCATTATTAAGATGCTTAACTTGCGTCGTCCTATCTACGAACAAACTGCTGCATATGGTCACTTTGGCAGAACAGATGTCGATTTACCATGGGAAAAGACCGATAAGACTCAAGATTTGCTTGATTATATTAAAGATCATCAATAAAAATATTCGAGGAGTAAATAATAAATGAAAAAAACAAACGTGCCTGTAGTCACGCTTGCGATTTTTATGACAACGTTTATGACCGCTATTGAAGGAACGATCGTTTCTACTGCAATGCCTACAATAGTTTCAGACCTTGATGGGCTAGAAATTATGAACTGGGTTGTATCGATCTTTCTGCTGATGACGGCTGTTTCGACTCCTTTATACGGAAAATTGGCGGATAGCATTGGGCGGAAGCCAGTTTTTTTGTTTGGAATTGCACTTTTTGTCATTGGATCGTCTTTGTGTGGCTTAGCGCAAAACATGGTTGAACTGATATTATTTAGAGTAATTCAGGGACTAGGTTCAGGAGCAGTTCAGCCAGTCGCAATCACTATTATCGCTGACCTTTATACTTTGCAAAAACGCGCTAAAATGTTAGGACTTAACTCGGGCTTCTGGGGAGTGGCTTCAGTTATTGCTCCGCTTTTAGGTGGATTTATTGTGCAACATCTATCTTGGCACTGGGTCTTTTATATTAATGTGCCAATTGGAATTATTGCGTTTTTATTAGTACTTATATATTTAAGAGAACCTAAGCATAAATCGAGTTCAAAATTGGACTTGCAAGGTACAGTCTGGTTAGTATTGTTGCTTCTATCTTTAATGTTCTTCTTGCAAGATTTAGGTAGCAGCACGAATATGTTAGTTATGGCCGCTCTAGCCGTTTTGATTGTAGTATCTGTAATTCTATTCTTTAGGGCAGAAAAGCGCGCAGCAGATCCAATAATGCCGCTCTCGATGCTAAAAGATAAAGAGTTCTTTGCACTAAACATAATCACATTACTTATCTCAGGTGTAGTTATCGGCTTTGAATTCTATATTCCAACTTGGATGCAGGGAATTAATGGTACTAATGCTTCACTGGCCGGTTTTGCCGTAACGCCAAGTTCATTGATGTGGATTGTTGGTTCATTCTTGATTGGCGGAATGCTAGGTCGTTGGGGTATCAAAAAGACGTATGATTACATGCTAGGAATTTTAGTAGCTGCGGATTTAGTCTTGATTCTAGTACCAATTTATACTCCATTTTGGGTATTTTGCATCGTTGCTGCATTCAACGGAACTGCCTTTGGTGCGATTACGACGGCTTCACAGGTAAGGTCGCAAGTGTTAGTTCCAAAGGACGATATTGGTGTAGCTACGTCGTTTAATACCTTGATGAAATATTTGGGACAAACAATGATGGTCTCCATTTACGGTATTGCTTTTAATGCGATGGTAGCTAAAGGTCTAACAAAACATCCAGGGCTAACACAGGAAATGATGAACAAGATTGTTTCCGCAGAAAACGCCAAGACTTTAGCAAGCAATGTTGTACCACAATTGCGTCAAATACTTTTAGGTGGTTTGAAAGCAGTCTATGTTGTTTCAATGATTGTTATCATAATTTCAATTTTGTTAAACCAGACATATAAAGACCGTAAAATTATAAATAAATAAAATAAAGTCAGATATCACAAAGATATCTGGCTTTTTTGCTTGAAAATAGAATAACAAACTAGCTCATTTAAAATTTTAAAATAAAATATATATTTTTATAAAAGTACTCTTTTTTATTGACAGCCTTAAAACTAGTCTTTTTTCTTTAGCTCTTTTTGAAAGAAACTGGATAACAAACGCATAATGTTATAATTAAAAAGCAAAGCTAACACTAAAATAAGATAACATTATTGAAAGCGCATTAATAGCCGGCTTGAAAGTAAAAAGAAGAGGCTGTACACTTAAGTTGAACAAAATAATTAATGTTATTTTAGGCAGAGACGTATGTAATAGGAAATGATGGAGGCGCTAAAAATGAATATTGTTAGTTTAGCGAGATTTCAATTTGCTATGACAACGATCTTTCACTTTTTCTTCGTACCATTTTCAATTGGTACGGTGTTCGTTGTAGCAATTATGGAATCTATGTATGTTCATACTGGCAAGCCTGAATATAAGAAAATGACAAAGTTCTGGGGAAATGTATTTCTTTTGAGCTTTGCAGTGGGAGTTGTAACAGGTATTATTCAGGAATTCCAATTTGGGATGAACTGGTCCGACTATTCAAGATTTATGGGTGATATCTTCGGTGCACCACTTGCATTTGAAGCATTACTTTCATTCTTCATCGAATCAACCTTTATTGGACTATGGATGTTTACCTGGGACAAAGTTAAGAAAGGCTTACATTTATTCTTTATTTGGATGATTGTCTTTGGGACGATCACATCTGCAGTTTGGATTTTAACTGCTAACTCATTTATGCAACATCCAACCGGATTTGCCATTAGAAATGGTCGTGCCGAAATGGTTAACTTCGGTGCTCTTTTGACCAATAAACAATTAATGTTTGAATTCGGTCATGTAATCACTGGCGCAATTTTGACAGGTGCCACAATTATTACTGGATTAGCAGCTTTCCAACTTTTGAAGAAACGGACATTGTCTGATATTAATAAAGCAATTTATCATAAGACAATTCGCATTGGTTTAACATTGATGCTTATTTTCTCCATTGGCTCAATTGGCATGGGGGATGTCCAAATGCAATACTTGGTTCATGAACAACCAATGAAGTTTGCAGCAACAGAAGCTTTATATAAGACAACTGGTGAAAAAGCTCCATGGACGATGATTGGTTTTGCTAATACTAAGACTCATGAAGTTAAAGGTAAAATCGAAATTCCAGATATGTTGAGTATTCTTTCATACCACAGTACTACTGGTTCTGTTAAAGGGATGGAAGAAGTCAATAAAGAAATGGAAAAGAAGTATGGTACTCATATTGATGGCCATAAGATGAACTATTATGTTCCAGTTAACACTTTATTCTGGAGCTTCCGCTTTATGGCAGGATTTGGTGCATTGATGGCTCTTGTTTCAATTGTGGGCTTAATTTTGACTCGTAAGAAGAAGCAAACTCTTTATGAGCATCGTTGGTGCCTATGGGTATTAGCTTTAATGACCTTTACACCATTTATTGCTAATACTTGTGGTTGGTTAATTACTGAACTTGGTCGTGCTCCTTGGACAGTTTATGGACTATTTACCATTGCTCAAAGTGTTTCACCAAATGTTTCAGTTGCTTCACTACTTACATCGAATATTGTTTACTTCTGTTTGTTTACCGGCTTAGCTATTATTTTAATTAGCTTAATTGTTCGCTTCTTACACAATGATCCTGAAGAATTGGCTATGCAGGGCCAAACTAGTGATAAGGAAACAGATCCATTTGCAAAGGGGGCCTTTTAAATGTCATTCTTGCAAATCCTATGGTTCATATTAATTGGAGTTTTATTCAGTGGTTTCTTCTTTCTTGATGGCTTTGACTACGGAGTCGGAATGGCCGCTAAGACTTTAGGTCATAATGAGAAAGAAAGAAGTCAAATTATTGCTACGATTGGCCCGGTTTGGGATGCAAACGAGGTTTGGCTAATTACGGCAGGTGGTGCGATGTTTGCATCATTCCCATATTGGTATGCTTCATTGTTCTCAGGCTATTACCTGATCTTGCTTATTATCCTTGTAGGTTTAATTATTCGTGGTGTTTCTTTTGAGTTTCGTGCCAAGAGCCCTGAGCCACGTAAACCATTTTGGGATAACGCAATGGCCATTGGTAGTTTTATTGCACCTTTCTTTTTAGGCGTGATGTTTATTTCGATGATTAAAGGGATGCCACTTGATGCTCACGGCGATATGACCGCGCACTTCTTTGACTACTTTAACTGGTTCTCAATTGTCGGCGGTATTGCTTTAACTTTGTTAACATATTTGCATGGTTTGAACTATATTGCTTTAAAGACTAAAGGCGTAATAAGTGATCGTGCACAAAACTACTCTAAAGCTCTTTACTGGGTGCTTTATGTTGGTGAAGTTATCTTTGCACTACTTTTGTTGTTCCAAACTGACTTCTTGCAAGTACACCCAATTTTGACCTTGCTTTGCTTGGTTTTGATCGTGGGCTTTTCAGTAGCAGGTCATGTAGCTAACTTTGTTAACAAACAAGGCTGGGCATTCTTCTTTAGTGGCTTGACCTTGGTGTCATTAGTTGCTTTGATTTTCTGTGGATTATTCCCAAGAGTCATGATTTCATCAATCAGTAGTAAATATGATTTGATGATTCAAAGCGCATCATCATCTAATTACACATTAATTGTGATGACGATTGCTACAATAATTTTAATTCCATGTATTTTGGCTTACACAATTTGGTCATACTGGATTTTCCGCAAGAGAATTGAAATGCCTGCAATAGGAGAAGGATATTAATATGATTGATCAACACCTTTTTAAACTTGATGGTGCTGGTGCAATTGTTAGAAGGCTTGCAGTGCTTGAAGTTCTGCAAGCCTTTTTGATTATTGGTCAAGCTCTATCATTAAGTATGGTTCTGACTATTCTCTGGCAGGGAAAAAAGCTGAACTGGCTGTACTTACTGCTATTTGCGCTTTGTTTTACTGGTCGGCAGTTAAATGATTGGTTTCAGGATAAAATGCTGGGCCATTATTCCAACCAGGAATCAGAAAAGCTGCGGCAGAAGTTATTAAGCAAAGTTTTTAATGAAGGTCAGGCCTTAGTCCAAAAGCAGGGAACAGGCAGTTTAATTACTATGGCGCTAGATGGAATTGATGAAGTTCGCAATTACATTAAACTGATCTATAACAAAGTTTTAACGATGATGATCGTGCCAGTTTTGCTTTTTATTGCAATGCTCTTCGTCAATTGGCAATGTGCGCTGATCTTATTAATCATGTACCCACTAATCGTACTATTTATGATTATTCTGGGACATGCGGCACAAGATAAGGCGATTAAACAATTTGGTAATTTCCAGATATTGTCTAATAACTTTATTGATTCATTGCGCGGAATTGATACATTGAAATACTTGGGCTTGAGCAAGCGCTATTCCACCAGTATTTTTCATTTAAGCGAAAACTTTAGACGTAAAACTATGGCTGTTTTGCGTGTCGCAATGTTATCGACGTTTGCACTAGATTTTTTTACTACTTTATCGATTGCTGTGATTGCCGTTTATCTTGGATTTAATTTGTTAAATGGTAAGATTACGCTTTTCCCAGCTTTAGCGATTTTGATTTTGGCGCCGGAATATTTTTTGCCGATTCGTAATTTTGCCGGTGATTTTCACGCAACCTTGAATGGAAAAAATGCTTTTCATCGGATCAATGAATTGATCAAGCACCAAAAGAGCCGGTAGAAGAATTGCAATTAAGTCAATGGAGTCAAGACGACCAACTAACAATTAAAGATATGAATTTTAAATATGAAAAAGGCAGTAAGATAGGTCCTGTTTCGTTAAATATTCATGGCTATGAAAAAGTTGGCGTAATCGGAATGAGTGGCTCGGGCAAGTCAACTTTGATTAATTTGCTTAGTGGCTTTTTAACTCCAAAAAATGGCGAAATTACAATTCAGAAACAAGATGCGAAAACATTAAACATACCTGACTGGCACAAACAATTGATTTATATTCCACAGAATCCCTATGTTTTCACTGCAAGTTTGCGTGATAATGTTGCCTTTTATACTCCGGGGGCTTCTGATAATGAAATTAGGCAAGCAATTCATGTAGTTGGTTTGGATGATTTGGTAAAGGAACTACCAGATGGTTTAGATACGATTATCGGTCAAGGCAAGCGTGTCTTATCTGGAGGACAAGCACAAAGAATTGCTTTGGCCCGCGCCTTTCTAGATCAACAACGTAAAGTCATGATCTTCGATGAGCCTACAGCCCATCTGGATATTGAAACTGAAGTTGACTTGAAGAAAAAAATGTTGCCACTAATGAAAGATCATCTAGTGATTTTCGCTACGCATAGGCTGCACTGGATGAAAGAGATGGATTATATTTTGGTAATGGATCATGGCAAATTGGTGGAACAAGGAACCTTTGACGAACTGGAAAAGAAAAATGGCTACTTTGTCAAATTGATAGAAAAGATGAGAGGCGATCATGATGAACAATAAAATTCCAATTATTAAAGCGTTAAAACATGATCGCTGGGTAAAACCATTTTTGTACCGTTACAAAAAGACATTAATTTTAGCTATTTTCTTAGGAATTTTAACTTTTGTCTGTGGTGCAGGATTGATGTTTTGTGCAGGCTTTTTAATTAGTAAATCTGCCACACGTCCAGAAAATATTTTGTTAGTGTATGTACCAATAGTTTTAACAAGAGCGTTTGGAATTGCTAGACCAGCGATTCAGTATTTTGAAAGAATTGTCAGTCATAACTGGGTTTTGCGGATGACGTCTAAATTTAGACAAAAGATGTATGATGCCTTGGAAAAAGACGCGGCATTATTTAACAGTAAATATCAGCTGGGGGATGTATTAGGATTGCTTTCAGATGATATTAGTCACATTCAAAATCTTTACTTACGGTCAATCTTTCCGATGTTCGTGGCCTGGGGACTTTACGCCATTATTGTCATCAGTTTAGGCATTTTATCACCGCTGATGGGATTGTGGATGCTAGTTACCTTCGGTTTAATGATTTTTACAATTCCTATTTGGTCAATTGTGGTTAATGGAGCACGGCAAGATTATGAAAAAGCTGCACAAGACAAGCTCTACGTTGACCTGACTGACAATGTCATGGGTGTAACCGATTGGATGCTTGCTGGCAGAAGTCAGGAATTCTTACAGTTGCACGTTGATAGTCGAGAAAAATTATTGGACGTTCACCAAAGGATGAAGAAGTTTGAACGCTTCCGCAATTTCTTGATGCAGATGCTCTTTTTGCTGATAGTTATTAGCTTAATTATCTGGGGTGCAGCTAAATTTGGTGGTCAGCAGAGTCCATTAACTAACTGGATTGCAGCCTTTGTTTTGGCGGCCTTTCCACTCAATGAAGCTTTGGCCGGTTTACCAACGGCAGCACAGGAAACAAATGTTTATCAAAAGTCATTAGTTAGATTGAATAACCTGCCTGATCCTGATCAAAAGGTAAAAGAAAAGGCGCTGTCAATTGCAGCACCATATAATTTAACTATTCAGAATATTCACTATACTTATCCACATACTAAGAAAGAAATCTTACGTGGTATTAATTTAGATATTCATGCTGGTGAAAAGATTGCGATCTTGGGTAAAAGCGGAGCAGGCAAGAGTACTTTGGCTGCCTTATTAAGAGGTGATCGAAAGCCAACTGAAGGACAAATTGATTTGAATGGTATCGATGTTACAAAGTTTGGCGATCAAATGCCGAAATACTTTAGCGTCATTAATCAGAAGCCATATTTGTTCAACACGACAATTGCTAATAACCTACGCTTAGGTAATAAAGAGGCAAGTGATGATCAACTCTGGGATGTACTTGACCGAGTAGGTTTGAAAAAGACGATCGAGGCTTTACCTGAAAAGCTGGAGACGCAAGTAGAAGAAGCGGGATTGCGCTTTTCAGGTGGTGAGCGGCACCGCTTATCTTTAGCTCGTATTCTTTTGAAAAATACGCCTATCGTTTTGCTAGATGAACCAACCGTAGGTCTAGATCCAATTACAGAGCAAGCTGTCATTGAAACTTTTATGAAGCAACTGAATGGTAAAACTTTGATTTGGATAACTCACCATTTGCAAGGTATTGAAAAAATGAATCAGGTTATTTTTATCGAAGACGGTCAAATTGCCATGCAGGGTACGCCAGAACAATTGTGGCAAAATCCACGTTATCGTGAATTGAAAAAAGCCGATCAAGGACTTTGATCGACTAAAAGCTGCGTGTTAACAGCGTGCTAGGTAATTTCTTAAGTAATAAAACAGCAGGATTAGGTTTAAAAATGGCTAAGTTATCAATTGCCTTTTGCGCATATTGACGGGCTAACTTGTGACTATCGTCAATAACAGTGCTGTCTAACAGAATACTTTGTACTTTTTGCATATCTGCTAAAGTCATTTGGCGTTTCTTGTTAAGTAAAGGTAGCAGCTTATCTCTTAGTGCAGGTTGGTTTAATGCAAGCAAAAGTGGCAGAGAATAGACTCCAGTGGCTAAATCCTCTAGCGTTGGTTTGTTTAACTGCTTGCCACCGCTGTAATCAAGAATGTCATCGACAATTTGAAAGGCAATGCCTAAGTTTTCACCAAATTGTGCTAGAGCATTGCTTTGATCGATATTGCCACCAGCAAAATGGGCACCTTCTTCAGCGGCTAAACGGAAGAGAGCGGCGGTTTTACCTTTGATATCACTAAGATAGTCATCTAGTGTCTGTTTTAGATTAAAACGTTCAGCCATCTGACCTAATTCCCCGTTTAAAATCTTGCGCATCGTTTGCGCATTGCGAACGAGATATTCATTTTCATCAATGGCGTTAAGCATCAAGTCGAAGAAGTCGGTAAAGAGTAAATCGCCAGTATAAACTGCTACATCTTTACCAAAAGCAGCTTGAATGCTTACGTTGCCACGACGTTCGTCGGAGTCATCAATGATATCATCATGAATCAAAGTGGCCATGTGTAAAATTTCGATGGATGAAGCTAACTTGATAGTTTGCTTGTTAGCTTTGCCCACTGCATGAGCTGCAAGCAAAAGCAGACTAGGTCGTAAATATTTGCCACCGTTATCTGCCATTTGCAATAAAGCAGTTTGCAAGCTCTTGTGTGGTGTCTTGATGGTCTTCTGAATGAATTGGTTGACCTCTTCAAGCTCACTGGCGATCAGAGGATATTTTTTCCATGGTTTAGAATTATTCATTGATGAGGTTCCTTAACTAAATAAAACTATAATTATTATAAATAATTAGACATCTTTGAGAGGAAGTGTCTTGATGTCAATAAGTACATTTTTAGAATTGGTAGAAATCAAGGCGAAACCGGCTAGCGTGATGCCGTTCTCGCTGGGATTATGTTTCAGTGTATATTATTATCATTCCATTAACTGGGGCGTATCAATTGTCTTCTTCATTGCCATGTTTATGTTCAATATGGTAGTAGATATGTTGGATAATTATAATGACTATTATCACGCAGATAGTAAATCTTACCAACAAAAAACTAACATTATTGGTCGAGAAAATATCGATCCTAAGTTAGTCAGAAATCTGATTATCAGCATGACACTAATTTCAGCTGCTATCGGAATTTGGCTAGCTTCACAAACTGGTTGGGCAGTTCTATGGATGGGTCTCTTCTGTTACTTTATTGGTTTTGGTTATTCATCTGGTCCACACCCGATTTCAAGCTTGCCCTTAGGTGAGTTAGCTTCAGGCTTTACTATGGGCTTTATGATCGTACTGCTGAGCGTTTATCTGAATGCTTATCAGGTCTTTGCTTGGAACTGGCTTAGTGTTGGCCAAGTCTTCTTGTTGGCTCTAGCTGACGAGTTATGGATTTCTAATTTAATGCTAGCCAACAACATCTGTGATGCGCAAGAAGATGAAGACAATCATCGTAAGACAATCGTACACTTCATTGGTAAAAAAGCCGCATTGACTGCTTACAGTGTGAAAAATGTCTTGGCGTTTTTAGTCATCATTGTTTTACCATTTTTGAAAATTGCACCAGCCACTGTCTGGTTAACAGTTTTAATTGTACCGTTTGTTTATAAGCAAAACAAATTGCTGTTACAAAAACAGGTAAAAACTGAAACGTTTATTTGTGCAGTCAAAACGCTATTAGTAGGTGCTTTAACTTATTCAATTACTTACATCATTGGCGTTTTGCTTTAGCTAGAAATCGAGGATTATTATGAAAACAATCGTTGTTTTAGGTGCAGGGTATGCAGGTTTGAAAACTGTTATTGCTTTACAAAAGAAATTGCACAAAGAAGTAAAAATTATCTTAGTTGATCAAAATCCATACCACTACGAAACCATGCGACTCTATGAGGTTGCTTCAGGCAGTTATCCATATACGAGAATGTCTTATCAGTTAAGTGATGTGCTTGACAAAGATATGACTGAATTAATTGTCGATCGAGTAGAAAAGATCAACATCAAAGAAAAGAACGTTGAATTAAAGAATCATGCACCGCTTAGCTATGACTATTTGGTAGTTGGCTTAGGCTGGGTCTTAAACGATATGGGCATTCAAGGTGCTAAAGAAAATGCTTTGCCAATGAGCAATGTTAAGGAAGCACAAGCAATTCGTGATCATATTTATGCAGAAATGAAAGCATATCGTGAGGATAAAGATAAAAAGCATTTGTCAATTGTGATTTGTGGTGCTGGCTTTCAGGCAATCGAATTAGCAGGTGCCTTAGCCGAAGCACGTCCACGCTTTGCCAAGATGGCCGGGGCAGATGCTAAGGACATTACGATCAAGATGCTGGATGGTTCACCAGTTCTTTTGCCAATGTTCCAAGGTAAGCTCTTAGATTATGCACTTGGTTTAGTTAAGAAAAATGGTATTGAAATTATTAATCCAGCCTTTGTGCAAGGAGTTTCAGATCATTCCGTTTCATATAAAATGAAAGATTCTGATGAAATCAAGGAAATCCCAGCAGGTACTAGAATTTGGATGATGGGCTTCAGCGGCAGTCCCGTGATTGAGGCATCAGGCTTTAAGAATCGTCGTGGCAGAGTAATGGTCAGCGATCATTTAACTGCTCCTGAAAGTGATGATATTTACCTTCTTGGGGATGTTTCCAGCGTTATGGTCCCTGGTAAAAAGTGGCCATGGCCAAATACAGCTCAAATGGCTCTTTCAATGGCAAACTATGCTGCTAAGGATATTAGAAGCCGCATAAACGGCCAAGCAAGACCTTCAAAGTACGTTTACCATGATTTAGGTGTAGTTGTAGCAGTGGGTGAAACTAAGGCTGCAGGTAAGGCAATGGGCCACGGATACAAAGGATATATGGCTTCAGCTTTGAAGAAAATCATCATTGATAAGTCATTGATGGAAACTGGTGGTTTAAAGGAAACATTATCAGTTGGTCGTTTTGACTTGTATCATTAAAAGAAAAACGAATGCAAAAAAATAAGCATCAGTTGATGCTTATTTTTTATCGCTTATTTTCGTTTGTGCTCCATCATTTTTGGCTCAATGTAGAAGTGGTATAAGAATGAATAACCAAGTAAGAAAAAGGTGATTCCTTCGATCCAACCACCAAACACATCTGATGGGTAGTGAACGTGAACGAAGATTCTAGTGTAGCCAATCAAGATTGGGAATAGTGCCCAAATGATGATCAATAATGTTTTCCAGAACTTGCTTTTCACTAGTAAAATAGTCAAAATAATTAAAACTCCAAACAGTGCTGCACTACCAACTGAGTGACCAGATGGAAAACTGTAGCCATCCGCATAAACCAGGTGGTGGACAAGTGGACGATGCCGTTGAACGGCATGTTTGATAATCCAGTTGTAACCGTTAGCGCAGATCATTACTCCCACCGTGAAAAACGCGTAGGCGTATTGCTTAAAGACGATTAAAATGATGAATAAAATAATCGTTTCAATCGTGATTACGTTGGTGTTACCTAAATTGGTAAAAGTTTTGGCAAAAGCAACGTTAGCCGGATTTGTGTTGCAAACCATACTAATTACTGCGTTGTCAAAACTATGGATAAATTGTGAGCTCGATGAAACTAAAATCGCCCACGCAGCATAGATGACCACAAAAATAGCACCTGGGATTAAGGTGTCTCTTGGTGGATTTTTTGTATTAATCAAAAAGTGCACCCCTCTTGTAATTTTTAGCATTTGTGGTAAATTATAATCATTATCTATAAGAAAATAAAGGTCAGGAAGTATTAGTAAGAATATTTTTTCAGAGAGAGGCTGGTTGCTGCGAAGCCTTAGAATAGAATTACGAACTCGTCCTGGTATAAGAACCTATCGTTGCCATCCGCGTTAAGGAGCAAATTAAGTGTCACATTATGTGAAACTTAGGTGGTACCGCGATTATTTCGTCCTATGATTTAGTTCATAGGGCTTTTTATTTTGCAAAGGAGTAAATGATTTGTATAACCACAAAGTAGTTGAAAAGAAATGGCAAGATTATTGGGCAAAGCACGATACTTTTAAGACAGGTACTGATCCCAATAAGAAGAATTATTATGCATTGGATATGTTCCCATTCCCATCTGGTAAGGGACTTCACGTAGGTCACCCAGAAGGATACACTGCAACTGATATTGTTTCTAGAATGAAGCGTGCACAAGGCTACAACGTGCTTCACCCAATGGGTTGGGATGCATTTGGTTTGCCAACTGAACAATACGCTTTAAAGACTGGTGAAGATCCAGAAGTTGTTACTAAGAACAACATTGCTAACTTCAAGCGTCAATTGAACAAGTTAGGTTTCTCGTATGACTGGGACCGTGAAGTTACCACTTCAGACCCTAACTACTACAAGTGGACTCAATGGGTCTTTGAACAAATGTATAAGAAGGGCCTCGCCTATGAAGCCGAAGTTCCAGTTAACTGGTCACCAGATTTAGGTACTGTTGTTGCAAACGAAGAAGTTATCGATGGTAAGACTGAACGTGGTGGTTACCCAGTTTACCGTAAGAACATGCGTCAATGGATGCTTAAGATGACTGCATATGCAGACCGTCTTTTGGAAGACCTTGATGGCTTGGACTGGCCAGAACCAGTTAAGGAAATGCAAAGAAACTGGATCGGCCGTTCAGTTGGTGCTCAAGTAACCTTCAAGATTAAGGGCAGCGACAAGACCTTCGATATCTTTACTACTCGTCCTGATACTTTATTCGGTTGTTCATACACTGTTCTTGCTCCAGAAAACAAGTTGGTACAAGAAATTACTACTGATGCACACAGAGACGAAGTTAATGCCTACATCAAGAAGATTGAATCAAAATCAGACCTTGAAAGAACTGACTTGAACAAGAACAAGACTGGTGTCTTTACTGGTGCTTACGCAATTAACCCAGTAAACGGCAAGGAAGTTCCAATCTGGATTTCAGACTATGTTTTAGCAAGCTACGGTACAGGTGCCGTAATGGCAGTTCCTGCCCACGATGATCGTGACTACGCTTTTGCTACCAAGTTTGGTTTGCCAATTAATCCAGTACTTGAAGGCGGCGACATTACTAAGGCGGCCTTCACTGAAGATGGTCCACACATTAACTCAGAATTCTTAAACGGCTTAAACATTGAAGACGCTAAGAAGAAGATGGTTGACTGGCTTGAAGACCACAACTGTGGTGAAAAGAAGGTTAACTACAAGCTTCGTGACTGGGACTTCTCTCGTCAACGTTACTGGGGTGAACCAATTCCAGTTATTCACTGGGAAGATGGTGAAACTACTCTTGTTCCTGAAGACCAATTGCCACTTCGTTTGCCACATGCAACTGACATTAAGCCATCAGGTACTCCAGAAAGTCCATTGGCTAACTTGACTGACTGGGTAAATGTAGTTGATAAAAACGGTAGAAAAGGTAAGCGTGAAACTAACACTATGCCTAACTGGGCAGGTTCAAGCTGGTACTACCTTCGTTATGTTGATCCACACAATGATAAAGAATTAGCTGACTATGACTTACTTAAGCAATGGCTTCCAGTTGATCTTTACATTGGTGGTGCAGAACACGCCGTTCGTCACCTTCTTTATGCAAGATTCTGGCACAAGGTTCTTTACGACTTGGGTGTTGTTCCAACCAAGGAACCATTCCAACGCTTGTACAACCAAGGTTTGATTTTGAAGAATCACGAAAAGATGTCTAAGTCAAAGGGTAACGTTGTTAACCCAGATGACGTGATCGATGAATACGGTGCAGACTCACTTAGAATGTACGAAATGTTCATGGGACCTCTTGATGCATCAATCGATTGGGACGACAATGGTCCAGCTTCAACTAAGAAGTTCTTAGACCGTGTATGGCGTTTATTCGTTAACGACCTCGACCTTAAGGCAATTTCTCAAGAAAGAATCGTTGATAAAAACGATGGCGAACTTGATAAAGTTTATGCAGAAACTGTTAAGAAGGTAACCGAAGACTTTGACGCACTTCACTTCAACACTGCTATTTCTCAAATGATGGTCTTCATCAATGCTGCACAAAAGGCTAAGACTATTCCACGGGAATACGCAGAAGGCTTTGTTAAGCTTTTAGCACCAGTTGCTCCACACATGATGGAAGAAATTTGGCAAGTATTTGGTCATGATGAATCAATTACTTACGCTAAGTGGCCAACTTACGATCAAGCCAAGTTAGTTGAATCAACTGTTGAAATCATGGTTCAAGTCAACGGTAAGCTTCGTGGTAAATTCCAAGCAGCTAAGGATGCTAATAGAGACGACGTTCAAAAGCAAGCTATGGCACTTCCACACGTTCAAAAATTCTTAGAAGGCAAAGACGTCAAGAAAGTTATTGTCGTACCAAATAAGATCGTTAACATCGTAGCTAAATAAGTTAAGTTTTTCCTAAAAGAACAATAAGTTTTATACTTATTGCTTAAATTGCGTGATAATTAATTAGTTAATACTTCTTATTAGGAAAAATTCATGGAAGAAGAAAATAACTTAAATAGCAAAGATACACAAAATACGTTTCTAAAAGGCTCCGCATGGATGACCTTTGGTTCGATTGCTTCAAGAATTCTAGGTGCGCTATATATCATTCCATGGTATGCATGGATGGGTGCATATGGGAATATTGCTAATGCGTTGACGGCGCGAAGTTATAATATCTATACCATTTTTATTCTAATTTCGACTGCTGGAATTCCCGGTGCAATTGCCAAGCAGGTAGCCAAGTACAATGCGCTAAACGAATATGGTATTGGACGTAAGCTATTTCATAGAGGATTAGTCCTAATGGCAATCCTGGGTGTCGTATCGGCCGCGATTATGTATTTTGTCTCGCCGCTTTTGGCGTCAAATGGGAGTCAAAGCGATCCGAGACAGGTTGCGGTTATGCGTAGCTTGTCTTATGCCATTTTGATTATTCCGATTTTGAGTATTACGCGTGGATATTTCCAGGGTTACGCGGATATGATGCCGAGTGCCATGTCGCAATTTGTGGAGCAGTTTGCGCGTGTGGTATGGATGCTGTTAACTGCCTTTGTAATTATGCAAGTGCAGCATGGTTCATATGTCCACGCAGTTATTCAATCTAATTTAGCTGCCGCAGTTGGTGCCGCATTTGGTATCGGCTTGCTTGTCTGGTTCTTATTTTCAAGAAAAAAGCAGTTAGATAGCTTAGTTGCTCATTCCAATAATCGTCTGCGAGTTTCAACCAAACAATTATTTGTGGAAATTATTGAACAGGCTATTCCATTTATCATTATTGATTCAGGAATTACCTTGTTCTCATTGGTTGACCAATATACTTTCCACCCAATGATTGCTGGTTTGGTTCACGCTAGCTCAGATACAATTGAAGACTGGTACGCACTGTTTGGTTTGAATGCTAACAAGTTAATTATGATTATCGTTTCTTTGGCTAGTGCGATGGCGGTAACTGCAATTCCGCTTTTATCAGCAGCACATACAAGGGGCGACTTCAGAAGCATCTCTAGACAAATTGCTAACACGATGGATTTGTTCTTGTTCGTTATGATTCCAGCCGCATTTGGGATGGCAGCTATTAGTAGACCAATTTATACTGTCTTTTATGGCCCAGATCCACTTGGCAGTAATGTGCTTTACTTATCCGCATTTACTGCAATTAGCTTGGGATTGTTTACAGTATTAATGGCAATTTTGCAAGGTTTATCAGAAAATGGCCTGGCTATTAAATATTTAGTCTTAGGTTTAATTCTAAAAGGGATCTTGCAGTTCCCAATGATCTTTTTATTCAAGATCTATGGACCGCTGGTTGCTACTAACCTTGGTTTATTGGTAATTGTACTTTTATCACTTAAACACTTAGAGGTGCAATACAATTTCAACTTGAATAGAACTAGCCGCAGATTAATCGGGATTACCGCATTTTCAATCGGAATGTTCTTGATTGTTAAATTAGTGGAAATGAGTTTAGGCAAATTCTTGAATCCAGATCATAGAATTACGGCTCTGATTCTAGTGATTTTATCAGTCGGTGTCGGTATTGTCTTTTATAGCTTTGCTGCATTGAAGACTGATTTGGCCCAAAAGATTATGGGTAGTCGAATCGAAAATATTTTGGTTAAGTTTCACATCCATGGTTAAAAATTGAATAAAAAATACGTCATCTTCTACATTTGAATAGAAGATGACGTATTTTTGTTTCTTAGTTTTTATTTCTTCTTAATCATGTTTAAAAAGTTGCGCCATTTGCTGCCTTTAATTTGATAATTTTGTGTAGACTGAGTTACTTCAACGCATCCTAAATATTTTCCATTGTCGTCATGAAGACTATAGAAGGAAATATTTACTGGTTGATCATTCTTGGTGATATTGATTGAAATAGAATTTCTTTTGCCATCGTGCATTTGTTTTAAGACAGCTTTAACTCTGCCTTGAGAATGTCCAGGGTGGACTTCAAAGACAGTTTTACCAATATCTTTTTCAGTCCGTGGAAAAAGTCGATCCTGATTCATTGATGACCATACTACAATATCGTTAGCATCTAAGACATCAAATTCTTGTGGAATAGTTTTAAAAATAGCATTTAATTCAGTAAGTGATAGGTGACCACCATCTAATTTAATTTGTTGATCCATATTTTTCTTCTTTTCTAATTAATTATTATTTACCTATAGTTTTATCACTTAAATAAGAAAACCTTCAAAATTCATGCTCGAATCTTGAAGGTTTTTATTAGAAAAGCAGAATATTTTCAAAAATTAGTCAGGAGTAATTGCAGTTAAAATAAAGACTCCAATTAGTTCAAGTGCTAAAAAAGTAATTCCAATAGTGGCTGTCATAATAAGCCATCTCCTTATCTGAAGAATAAACATCATAATGTTTATTCCAATTCATATTATCCTTTACACCATTTACTTTAACATAGAATTCATTATAATAAAAGCGCTTTCATAAAAAGATGAGAAAAAAGACGATTTAATTTAAATCGTCTTTAGTGCCCCTGCCAAGGATCTTTATTATAACATTTACTATAAGTAAAAGTTATAACTGACTAGTAATTATAAATATTTATCAAATCCCTCTTTTGAAAATAGAATATTAATTGAAATAAATGATAATCAATCAATAAAGAAAAGAAGGATAATAATATGGCTAAGAATGAAGAAGAAGTAAAGAATACTCCATTTGGTTTTGGTACATCAAACGATGCATACGCAAAGTATTTCACCGGTAAAAGTTACTTAAACCCACTTGCAACCAAAGCTAACTGCAACATTGCAAATGTTAACTTTGAACCAGGCTATATTAACAAGTGGCATGAACACACAGTTCCACAAATCTTAGTTTGTGTTGCTGGTGAAGGCTGGGTACAAGAAGAGGGTAAGCCAGCTCACAAGATGACCCCAGGTGACGTTTACGTTGTTTCACCAAACACTAGACACTGGCATGGTGCAGCTAAGGATTCATGGTTCTCACACCTTTCAATCATGGCTGATACTGACAAGGCTAAGACTACTTGGTATGAAGATATAGACCCAGAATACTACAACAACTTGAAATAATAATACCTATAAATAAAAAATCAGAGTGGAAAAATTATACAGCCTATATTTTTGAGAATTGTGGAAAAGTATCTGTAAAATAAGCAAATGAAACAAAAATGCAGGCAAATATTTTTGCAGCTATCCGCTTACATCTCTGAAAAATAAAGATTCTTAAAAATCTCACTTGTGAAACAGCGTCAAAAACGTTGACATATCAACGTTTTTAATAAAAATAAGTAGTAAATCCACACATATTATTAATTGCTTTATCTATATGTGGTTACTAAAAAAGGCGGTCCTAAGACCGTCTTTTTTAGTTCTCGCTGTTTTGATTATCGTCAGATTTCTTATCTTCGTCATCGTGATCACTATCAGCATTATCGTCAGATTTGGTAAAGTTACCGTTCATTGTATTAGGGCGACCGGTTTGATAATCGGTTTCATGTCTTTCCGTTTTTGGAGCAACTTCATTAGGCTCAGGCATTACCATCGCAGCAATAATGTAGAGTGCAGTACCAGGAAAGAAGCCAGTGAAGATGATCAAAGCAGCACCAATAATTCTTACCCAAGCTGGATCCAAGTTGAAGTAATCGGCAATACCGCCAAAAACACCAGCTAAAATTTTATTTTGTGATTTTGTTAATCTCTTTTGCATAGTAATAGCCTCGTTTCTAATAACGCTATTTTATATATGTAATTATACCGCAGAAGTTGTTAGAGAAGCATGTCTGGAGATTACATGAATAAAAAAGTCTAGCATCCCTGCTAGACTCCATCCTATGCCCGCTAAAGGATTCGAACCTTCACTCAGTCACCTGAACAGCGACCTGAACGCTGCGCGTCTGCCAATTCCGCCAAGCGGGCA
Organism: Lactobacillus kitasatonis DSM 16761 = JCM 1039; assembly: GCF_000615285.1. Lineage (GTDB taxonomy): Bacteria > Bacillota > Bacilli > Lactobacillales > Lactobacillaceae > Lactobacillus > Lactobacillus kitasatonis. The sequence goes on from NZ_BALU01000011.1 coordinate 21,126, forward strand.
TTTTTCTCATGTACATGAATAATCATACCAAATATTTGGTAAAATGTAAGCATAAATATACTTTATTGTTTAAAAGGATGGAATTTCATGTTTTTTAGTAAAAAGATAAAACGAACTTTTATTAGTTTTGTTGCTGCAATTTCGTTGATTTCATGTGGGGCGGCTTTCACAACGCCAGTACATGCCGACGCTACTAGCAGCTACCAAGCTGATCAACTTAATTTGAACGTTAAGTCTGCTATTGCTATCGATAGCGATTCCGGTCAAATTTTATACGCCAAAAATGCAGATAAAACCTTACCAATTGCTTCAATGACCAAATTGGTCACTGTTTATTTAACTTTACAAGCAATTAAGAATAAGAAGTTATCATGGGACCAAAAAGTAAAGCCAACCGCTCCAATCGTAAAGGTGGCTAACAACACTGAATATTCAAATGTACACTTAAAATGGGACATTCTTACACTATCAGACAACTTTACCAAGCAACGTTAATTGAATCAGCTAACGGTGCCGCAATGCTTTTGGGTCAAACCATTGCCGGCTCACAAAAAGCTTTCATTAATCAAATGCGTGCGCAAGTTAAAAAGTGGGGCATTGAAGATGCCAAAATCTACACCGCTTGTGGTTTACCTAATGGTAATTTAGGCAAGGATGCTTACCCTGGCGTTAACAAGAACGATGAAAACACTATGTCAGCCAAAGACATGGCAATTATCGGACAAAACTTGATCAAAGATTTCCCAGAAGTTTTGGACACAACTAAGATTGCCCACTTAAACTTTAAGGATGGCAATAAAGTTACTAAGATGGCTAACTTCAACTGGATGCTTAAGGGTCTTTCTCAATATGACGAAGCATACCCAGTTGATGGTTTAAAGACTGGTACCACTAATGCTGCAGGTGCTTGCTTTATCGGTACAGTTGAACACAGCGGTGCACGTTTGATCACTGTAGTTATGGGTGCACGTCACCAAGACGGTACCGATCCATCACGTTTTATCCAACTAAGAAGTTGATGAGCTTTATTTTCAACAAGTATCGTCCAATTACGATGACTGCTGGCAGTCAAATGAATGGTGCTAAGTCAATTAAGGTTACTGACGGTGACAACGCAACTACTAACTTGGGCTTGAAGAACAGAACTACTATTTGGGATCCAGCAGATGGCAAGACTTTAGTAGCTAGCTTAGATAAAAAGACTGTTGAAGCACCAATTACCAAAGATCAAACAATCGGCAATTACCAATTCAAGTCTGGCAATGAAAAGATTGTTTCTTTGTCAAACCCTAACGGCATGAATGTTAAGGCTAAGGCTTTATCAGCTAACGGCAAAGTGAACTTCTTTGTAAGAATTTGGCGTTGGCTTTTCGGAGGCAGATAAAATGACTGAAATTACTGAAGCGATATTAAAAAAGGTTATTACGAAGAGATCAAGTGATACACATAAGAGTGATTATGGTCGAATCCTTTTAATTGGCGGTAGTGAAAACTATGGTGGCGCCATTATTATGTCGACTTCAGGAGCGGTAAATAGTGGTGCAGGCCTCACTGCTGTCGCAACTCACCCGGTTAATTTAACTGCACTCCATGCACGTTTGCCTGAAGCGATGTTTATTGATTGGCGGGATGCCAAGCTAGCTAATTTGATCAAAAATATGGACGTTGTTATTTGTGGTCCGGGCCTTGGTATGTCAGACTTAGCTAAGCAAATCATGGTTATTTTGAGAAGATGTACTTCAGAAAAGCAAACTGTCGTCTTAGATGCAAGTGCACTTGATTTAATTAGCGAAGATAAATCGCTTTTACCAACGAATGCAGGCCATTTAATTCTTACGCCGCACCAAATGGAATGGCAAAGATTGAGTCAAATTAGAATTCCATTTCAAACAGATAGTGCCAATATTGATGCTTTGAACCAACTAATTCCAGATAGTAATGCGATGTTGGTTTTAAAATCAAATCATACCCATATCTATGATGGCAAAGGTCAAGTTTTCGTTAACCCTTTGGGCAATCCAGGTATGGCAACTGGCGGCATGGGCGACACGCTTGCCGGTATTATCGGCGGCTTTGTAGCTCAATTTGGTCCAAGCGTCGACACTGTTTTGGCAGCTGTTTACATTCATTCTCTAGCTGGCGATTTAATTAATAAGGATAACTACGTTGTTAAACCAACTGAGGTTTCTAAAGTATTGCCTAAATTAATGAAAAAGTATTCAGAATTATCGTAAACATGTTAAAATTTTAATATAGTAAAATAGCATCCCGATTCAGGGATGTTTTTTTAGCGTAACGCTTTAATATGCGCGAAGCATTAATTATAATAGTTAAGATTATTTTTAAAAAAGAAGATCAACACGTTTATGAAGAAAAACATTATTATTGGAGTGGCCAGTATCGTATTGGCTTTTGGAGCAATTATCGGTTTAGCTAAAGGTTGCGCACCAAAGTCTGATATCTCTCAAGAAGCAGCTACCACTCAAAGTAAGACGACTAAACCAAAGAAAAAAGCTAAGAAAAAGGCTAAACAAAATACAGAAATTTTTCGTCCATATAAAGATCCTAAGGATTTAAGAAAAGAAGGCACTTGGAAAAAGAAAAGTGAAATCAAAAAATATCCTAAGATTAAGCCAAATGAACAAGATTTAACCTTGCGAGTATCTTTAAAAGGTAACCGGACTTATTTGCTGAGAAAAGGCAAAGTTCTTTACACAATGTTATCTACGGGAGGGATTTACAAAAAGGGAAAATCCCTTACGCCAACTGGAACTTACAAGATTCAAAACGGTCGCGGCGATAGTTTCTTCAATTATAATTTAGGAGAAGGGGCTAACAACTGGACAAGCTGGAGTCCTGATAATGTTTACTTATTCCACTCTGTACCTACTAAAGGTGATGGCAGCTACAATTTAAAGGAAACTGCTAAATTAGGTAGAACGCAAGGCTCTCACGGCTGTATTCGTTTAAGTGTTCCTGACTCTAAGTGGATTATGGATAATATTCCTAATGGTACTAAAGTGGTCATCAAGAATCATTAAAAAATTAGACAGATATGCAAATGGTCATATCTGCTTTTTTCGTTAAAATTTGTGGCACGCCTTTATCATTCCTGTTATAATCATCTTTGCTAGTAGGTTAAAAGTAGTAGTTATTTTTCTGTTTTAGCGAGTCCAAGTTGGTGGAAGTTGGATATCAGAGAATAATGAAGGCGTGTTTAACTGATTAAAATAATGATTTAAATAAGCGGATACTTTGTATCAATTTGAGTGGTACCGCGGGTTAGTAACTCGTCTCTTTCTAGATAATAGAAAGAGGCTTTTTTATTTGAAAAGAGGAAGAAAATGGACTTTAAAAACGAAGTAGTTGATTTAGTTTCAAGCCAAGTTGATTTGCCTAAAGAAAAAATTGCTGCATTAATTGAACGTCCAAAGAATGCTAAGATGGGTGACTACGCTTTCCCAGCATTTATTTTGGCTAAGACTATGCACAAGAATCCTGCAATTATCGCTAAAGATATTGCCGAAAACTTAAGTAGTGATGACTTTGCTAGCATCCAAGCTGTTGGTCCTTACGTTAACTTTGCTATCGACCATGAAAAATTAGTTTCATCAACTTTAAAGGATGTTTTAGCTGAAAAGGAACACTACGGTGATCAAAAGTTGGGCGAAGGTAATGTTCCAATCGATATGTCTTCTCCTAACATTGCTAAGCCAATGTCAATGGGTCATCTTCGTTCTACTGTAATTGGTAACTCAATTGCCAAGACTATGGAAAAGGTTGGTTACACTCCAATTAAGATTAACTACCTTGGTGACTACGGTACCCAATTTGGTAAATTAATCGCTGCTTACAAGCATTGGGGTAACGAAGAAGACGTTAAGAAAGACCCAATTATGAGTCTTTTCCACTACTACGTAAGATTCCACAAAGAAGCTGAAACTAATCCTGAACTTGACGATGAAGGTCGTGAATGGTTCAAGAAACTTGAAGACGGTGATCCAGAAGCTGTTAGATTATGGAAATGGTTCCGTGAAGTTTCACTTAAAGACTTCAAGCGTATTTACAAGGAATTAGGCGTAACTTTTGATTCATACAATGGTGAAGCATTCTTTAACGATAAGATGCAACCAGTTATTGATGAATTAAAGGAAAAGGGTCTTTTGCACGAATCACAAGGTGCTCAAGTTGTTGATATGGGACCTGATGAAAACCCAGCAATTATCGTTAAGTCAGACGGTACTTCAATTTACTTGACTCGTGACTTGGCTGCCGCTGAATGGAGAATGAAGGAATACAACTTCGTTAAGATGCTCTATGTTGTTGGTAACGAACAAGCACAACACTTTGTTGAACTTAAGACTGTACTTAAGAAGATGGGTTACGATTGGGCTGACGAAATTCACCACGTTCCATTTGGTTTAATTACTCAAGGTGGTAAGAAACTTTCAACTAGAAAGGGTAACGTTGTCTTCCTTGATCAAGTATTGAAGGATGCTGTTTCTCTTGCTAAGAAGCAAATTCAAGAAAAGAACCCAGATTTAGCTGATCAAGATCAAGTAGCTCATGATGTAGGTGTAGGTGCCGTTGTCTTCCACGACTTGAAGAACGACCGTCTCGACAACTTCGACTTTAACTTGGAAGAAGTAGTTCGTTTCGAAGGTGACACTGGTCCTTATGTTCAATACACTAATGCTCGTGCACAAAGTGTATTGCGTAAAGCTGCAGCAATGGGTGAAAAGCCAAGCGACAGTGATTTAGCACTTGATGATGATTGGGCATTTGCAGTTGCTAAGGATTTAGCAGACTTCCCAAGAATCGTTGCTAGAGCTAGTGAAAAATTTGAACCATCAGTAATTGCTAAATTTGCTCTTGATTTAGCTAAGAAATTTAACAAGTACTACGCAAACGTGAAGATTTTAGCTAAGGACGATAAAATTGGTGCTCGTCTTGCCTTAGTTCAAGCTACATCAATCGTTTTGACCGAGTCACTCAGACTTTTAGGCGTAAATGCTCCTAAGGAAATGTAAGCAAAATTATGAAAATTTAAAAAATAGCGCTTACATTTTGTGAAAAATTGTTCATAATCGAATTAATAAGGTACAATAAGCATGTAAGATATTTAGGAGGTATTTTTTAATGGCTTATTTTGACAACGGTAATCAAATCTTTAAAGATGCTCGTAAGAACCATTACGCTGTAGGTGCTTACAACACTAACAACTTGGAATGGACTCGTGCAGAATTACGTGCTGCAGAAGAAACTAGAACTCCATTGTTGATCCAAGTATCAACTGGTGCTGCTAAGTACATGGGTGGTTACAAGTTCGTTAAGGACATGGTAGCTGACCAAATGGATTCAATGAACATCTCAGTTCCAGTTATTTTGAACTTGGACCACGGTGACTTTGAATCAGCTAAGGAATGTATCGCACTTGGTTACTCATCAGTTATGTTTGATGGTCACAAGCTTGATACTGAAGAAAACTTAGCTAAGACTAAGGAAATCATCAAGTTAGCTCACGAACGTGGTATTTCAGTTGAAGCTGAAATTGGTAAGATTGGTGAAAACCAAGGTGCTGACGGCGGTGAATTAGCATCAGTTGAAGACGCTAAGGCTTTCGTTGCTGCTGGTGTTGACAAGCTTGCTTGTGGTATTGGTAACATCCACGGTGTATACCCAGAAGGCTGGAAAGGCTTGAACTTCGACCGTCTTAAGGAAATTGCTGAAGCAGTTCCAGAAGAACCACTTGTATTGCACGGTGGTTCAGGTATTCCTGAAGACCAAGTTAAGAAGGCTATTTCACTTGGTATCGCTAAGGTTAACATCAACACTGAATTCCAATTAGCATTCCAAAAGGCTACTCGTGAATACATCGAAGCTGGCAAGGACTTAGACAAGGGCAACAAGGGTTACGACCCACGTAAGTTGTTATTGCCAGGTACTGAAGCTATTACCGACGCTATGAAGGAAATGATCGGTTGGTTAGGTACTAAGACTATTGATGACGAACTTAAGGATGCTTCATTCGACCGTTCATCATTGAACGAAGAATAATCATTTGATTATCAATTAAAATAAAGTTCAGCGTTTGCTGAGCTTTATTTTTTTCTAGAAAGAGAAAGTCATGAAAGAATTAAACCTCCAATTGAAAGACAATGAATGGCCATTAGAATATATTGATCATGATCGTCAAATAGTGCGAGCTATCGTGTTTGATGACCAGGAAAATTATTATTTTGTTAGAGCTAAACGTGATGACGATTTTGGCAAAGCTACTTTAATCGAAACTTCAGGTGGTGGCGTTGAAGCTGGTGAAGATTTAGAAACAGCGCTAAAGCGAGAGCTTAAAGAAGAACTAGGTGCAGAAGTTGAGATTAAGCATAAAATCGGTATAGTTAGTGACTACTATAATTTGATTCATCGCCATAATATTAATAATTATTATCTGTGTAGGGTTAAATCATTTGGTACTAAACATCTGACACAACAAGAAATAGATAATTTTCATTTATCAACATTGAAGTTAAACTATGAAGAAGCAGTTGCTGAATATGAAAAATGTGCTGCAACTAAAATCGGCAAGTTAATTGCGGCACGAGAATTGCCAGTGTTGAAATATGCTAAAAAATTGATAGATGAAGATCTAAAGAGATCTAAAGCCAAATAGAAGATCTAAAGAGATCTAAAATTAAAACAGTTGCTCTAATCGCTAGAGCAACTGTTTTGCCTTTGTCCACCAGATATGCAACAAGTAAGCAGATGAAAATGACAATATCCAAGTTAAAATCCAAGTGCCAAATAACGTTAGAATTGGATGAAACTCTGCATGATATTCCATATTTAAACCACGCCAGACAAGTTGATTCCAGAAAACGTTAGATAAATATGCACGATAAGCATAAACAGCTAAAAAGTGGAACACCTTTAAACTAGTTTGAGAATTTTTGCGCACTTGATGTAGACAGAATGCGGAAACAAGTGCGATTACGGCTAAGCAATAAAGGGTCATCGATAGTTTATAGTAAGGTGCATTATTAAAGTTAATAGGATGACCGAAGTTTTGTAATTCAATATTGGTCCAGATAAAGCAACCGATGAAGATCATTAAAATTAGCCACCAGAATTTAGTGACAAAGCTGTCGTAATAATCTCTGAATTGCCAAGCTAAAATTCCGTAGACACCATAAATAAAGAAGGAGATAAAGATGCGATCGATCAAGTACCAGTCATGCTCATGAATGCCGTGAAAGACATAGTAGTCGTAGAAATACAGCCAGGTAAAGTAAAGAATAAATGTGATAATAGCAACTGCAATACTACGTTTTGCGTTTTGCTTAACAAAACAGCTAATGCCCCAAAAGATTGGCATAAGAATGATAAACTGAAGCATCATTGTGTTGTACCAAAGATGTGGTGCCGCATTACCGTTGATGAATTGCCAGCAGAAAGTGCCCAAATTATGGAAATGATCAACTTGTTGTAGCCACGGCATCCCTAATAGATAAATTAGTGTCCACCAAATAGTTGGTACAAATAGATTCGACCAGTTGGCCTTCATATGTTTTTGATAACAAAAACTGCCTTGTTCATCGTTAGTGCGAATTGTCGTGTACAAAATACCAAAGATGAAAGCTGGTGCAGTGTATTTGACCAAATTATAGAAAACGCCAAAGATATTTTGAACAGAATCCGGTTGGTGTATCCCCATAATCATCGACATGATTGGCTGCGACATGACAGCCGTACAAGCAAACACCTTCAAATAGTCACCAATATCAGCAATATGATAGGTTTTATATCTATAGTGCATTAATTATCTCTTTTCTTCTTTACATGTTTGTCACATAATTATTTTAGATCAAGAAAAGGATAAGTTGTATGTCACCACAAGAAATCGCGCAAAATGCGGAAAAGGCACTTTTATATGAAGTAGTTACCAATCCTAAGCCGGGATTAGTTGATCCCGCTGATAGAGGCCCACATCCAGATATGGATGTTTATTTGTTTATCAATAGCAGTTTGAGTTTAGGCGAGTACTTTAGACAGGCTGCGAAGATTGGCACTAACTTTACTGATACAGATTTAAGAGAAATGTTTAAAAAATTGCGTCAGGCCGGAATTCAAGCAGAAAAGACGATGTTTGAGGCAACAAAGAAGATCAATACCCACAAAGGTGCGATTTTTTCGCTCGGATTGTTCGTTTGCGCCAGTGCGTATTGTCAGCGTCATCGAAATTTGGATGAATTTGAAGTGATTTCTAAGATGACACAGGGACTAGTGAAGCACGATTTAGGGCAAAAAAGTGATACCGCAGGTGAACGCCAATTTTTGAAATATGGTAAAGGGGGCGTACGTGCCGAAGCGAGGCCGGTTATCCCATTGTTAAAAATGTGGCTTTACCATTCTTAGCCAAGAGTACAGGTGAATTGAACACGCGCCTGCTTGATACCTTAATGAAAATTGTGAGTCAGATAGAAGATTCCAATTTAATTAAACGTGCTAGCAATATTCAAGTGGTTGAGTGGTCGCATGAACAGGCAGAAAAATACTTGGACTTAGGTGGCTATGGCACTGCGGCCGGTAAAGAATTTATGCAAGAATTGAATCAAACTTTTAAGGAGGAAAACTATAGCTTAGGCGGCAGCGCTGATCTATTGATTATTACGATTTTTATGGCACTACAAAAGAACATTATTTAGGCAAAACAAATACGCATCCTAATTAGGGATGCGTATTATTTTTATAATCCGAATGCTAATTTGTATAAAAGTGCACCGCAGATACCACCTGCGATTGGAGCAACAACTGGCACCCAACCGTAATCCCAGTGAGCAGAACCCTTATGTGGCAATGGGCAAAGTGCATAAACGATACGTGGACCTAAGTCTCTTGCAGGGTTTAATGCAGGACCTGTAGGACCACCAACAGCCATAACCAATGCGGTGATTAAGAAACCAACACCGATGTTGGCAATATCTTCTGATTGCTTGAAGAACATGCCACGGTATAAACCAACAGCTACGAACAAAAGAATAGCTGTACCAACAAATTCAGTGATAAAACCGTTCAACTTACTGTTGGCAGAATCACCAGTTGCAAAGCTGGCAAAAACAGCGTCATCACTAGCAGTTCTCTTAATGTATGGCCAGTAAACAGCTACTAATATAAGCTGACCTACGATTGCACCAAGCATTTGAACCAAGATATATGGTAGAACTTGATCCCAAGGAAATGCACCTGCACATGCTTGTGCAAGAGTTACGGCCGGATTCAAGTGGTTACCTGAAATTGAGCCGAACAACATTGCAGGAAGCATGACACCAAAACCAAAGCCAAATGCAATTAAAAGCCACCCACCATTGGCTTGTCCATCGCGGCTATTACCTCCAGTATCACGCAATACTGAGTTGGCAACTGAACCGTTACCTAAAACTACCAAAATAATCGTACCGAAAAATTCGGCCAAATACTTCATCATCCAAGTATGTTCCATAATAGATACTTTTTACTCCTCTAGAAAAAATAAGTGAAAAATACACACAGCTATTGATTATACACCGAATTCAAAAAATAGATATGATTATTTTAAAAATTGCAAATATTTTGCTCAAAAACAGATATTTCTTATTTTCCCGATTTTTTTAGTAGAATAATCTGTAAGGAATTTTTCTTAGAAAGGGTGTAAAGAATGAGCAAAGAAGATAAAAATGATGTAGTAACTGGCGCTTCCGAAACTATCGATGCTAGTTCAGGGTCTTCAATGTTAGAGCATGAAGAATCACAAAAAGAAGAAACGTCTAGTCCATGGCCAGGTCCCAAAGGCATGATTCCTGTGACTAGCGGTAAGGCAGACGATGCTAACGTACACAACCGCATATTTTTGGACAATATCTTGGTAAAGATGCATGTGATTGATTCAGTTGAGCCTGATTTGACTACTACAATCTTGGGTAGAAAGTATGCTTCACCATTGATGCCAGCTGCTGTTTCACACTTAAACAAAGTTTTAAGCGATAAAACGAGAAAGCCGATGCAAGAAAAGGTAGTCGCCGCTCGTAACATGGATTTGCTTAACTGGATTGGTATGGAAACCAATGAAGAATATGGCGAGATCGTCAGTCAAGGCGGGGACACAATTCGCATTATCAAGCCTTTTGCTGACCATCATAAGATTTTGGATGAAATTAAGTTTGCGGAAGATCATGGTGCAGTAGCCGTTGGAATCGATATCGATCATATTGCTGGTAAAAATGGCAAGTATGATGTTGTTGATGGCATCCCTCTAGGTCCAATTATGATGGATGATTTAAAGCATTACGCTGATAGTACTAAATTGCCATTTATTGCTAAAGGCGTTTTATCCGTAACTGATGCTTTGAAGGCTCGTCAAGCGGGATGCAAGGCTATCGTAGTCTCACATCACCATGGTCGTGTACCTTTCGGTGTGCCACCTTTGGCTGTTTTGCCTGAGATTAAAAAGGCACTTGTTGGCAGTGGCATGGAAATTTATGTTGATGGTTCTTTAATGAGCGGGTATGATGCATATAAAGCTTTAGCCATGGGTGCTGATGCTGTATTGATTGGCCGTGGAATTTTGTCAGAACTTCTTCAAAGTGGCACCAAGGCAGTAGAAGATAAGCTCAAGCAAATGAATGAACAATTGGCAGAAATGATGATGTACACCGGTGTTAAGGATACAAAGTCATTTGATCCTGATGTTTTGTACTATCAAAAGTAGAATAATAACGATATCAGATAAAAAGAGATTGCATTGATTTGCAATCTCTTTTTTATAGATCAATTTTTCCATTAGATAATTTAACGTGTAATTTTTCAAAGGAAAAAGGTTTAATCAGTGAAATTTCGTAGGCATCAAGAGCTAAATTTTCACCAGCAAAATTCGGATTATACAAAGGATCACCAACGATCGGACAGCCAATTGAGGACAAATGAACTCGAATCTGATGAGTTCTTCCTGTTTCAAGCGTTAATTTAACTAAAGCGGTATTGTCGTCGTATTTTTTCAATAATTCATAATGAGTAACTGCATGCAAGCCGTCACTACGCACCATTCTTTTTCTTTGATCATCCGGATCTTGCCCAATAGGGAGATCAATAGTGCCTTTTTCTTTCAACTTATCTGCGTTAATGACTTTAGCTAGATAGTCACGATGAAAAGTTTTAGTCGTAAGCTCTCTATTTAAAATAGGGACGACTGCCGGATTTTTAGCCACTAAAAGTAGACCACCAGTAAGCATATCGAGTCGGTGCACGATGTAAGGACTACTGCCCAAATAAGTTGCGCAATCGTTTAGCGCAGTATCTGTTTCGTTTAAGTTAGGGTGCGTCTTCTGTCCCTTCTTTTTGTTGATGATTAATAAATTGGCATCTTCGTAAATAACATCCGGCATTTGGCCACTTGCTGGGTAGGACTGCTGCATTGAATCAATTTGATCTAATTTGATATCGATTCTATCCCCAGGTTTAACTAATTCATTGAAGTAGCGGTATTTACCATTAATAGTCACGTTTTGTTCTATTCGTAAATAATGACGCCATTTTCTAGGGATGAGTAATTTACGCAAAACCTCGCTAACCGGTAGCGAATCAAGATTTTTTGGATAAAAAAGTGTAAAATTATAAACCATAAATATTTCCTAAGTCTGCTTCATTTCTAAACATGTGTTTTAGTAATTATGATACAATTTTCTTGTTTCTAAAAAGGAGCAATGTATTTAATGAATAATGACCAACCAAAAAGAAGTGGCTTTAAGGATGCATGGCATCGATTCGATAGCCACTTCTTTATCGGACGCTGGATTATTTTAATCCTACTCACTTTAATACTTTTGACTTGTACATATTATACAATCAAAGTTAAAACTTCGAACATTTCGAATTTAAAGGCGTCACTTTCAACTACAACAACTATTTATGACTATAAGGGCAAAAAAGCAGGTTCCTTGTATTCACAAAAAGGTACGTTTGTAGAATATGATAAAATTTCGCCAAATATCCAAAATGCGGTAATTTCAACAGAAGACCGTACTTTCTGGAAGAACCCAGGATTTAGTGTAAAGGGGATGGCACGTGCTGCCGCTAGTTTGATCATTCACCATGGTCAAGTTACTGGTGGTGGATCAACTTTAACGCAGCAGTTAGCCAAAAACTCACTACTTACTCAGCAACAGACTTTTTCAAGAAAGCTAGAAGAATTATTCTTCGCAATTGAGATTAACCACGTTTATTCCAAAAAAGATATTTTGACGATGTACTTAAATAACGCCTATTTTGGTAACGGTGTCTGGGGCGTGCAAGATGCTAGTCGTAGATATTTTGGTAAAAATGCTAGTGATGTGACTGTTAGTGAAGCAGCTACTTTGGCTGCGATGCTGCGTAACCCTAGTTTCTATAACCCAGTAGACCATATGGCCAATGCATTGTCACGACGCAATTTGGTTTTAAGCTTAATGGCTGACAATGGCAAAATTACTTCAGCTCAAGCCAAAGCATATGCAAAAGAAGGTCTTACTTTAAAGAATACCTTTAAGAATAAGGATGGCTATCGTTACCCATACTTCTTTGATGCTGTCGTAGATGAAGCTATCAGTAAATATGGCTTAACTGAAGAGCAGGTAATGAACAAGGGGCTTAAGATTTATACTACCCTTAACCAAAATTACCAAGGCAAGATGCAGGATACCTTTGATCAAAGCTGGCTTTTCCCAGAAAACGGTACAGATGGTACTGAAGCGCAAGGTGCCAGCGTAGCGATGGATCCTAATACTGGTGCAGTACGTGCTGTTGTCGGTGGACGCGGACAACATGTCTTCCGTGGTTATAACCGTGCAACACAAATGAAACGCCAGCCTGGTTCATCAATTAAACCACTTGCTGTTTATGCACCGGCTCTTCAAAATGGGTACCATTATGATTCAGAACTTTCTAACCAATTACAAAAATTCGGTAAGAATGGCTATGAACCTCATAACGTTGATAATGGTTATTCTAACAAGATCCCAATGTATGAAGCATTGGCTCAAAGTAAGAATGTTCCTGCTGTATGGCTACTTGATAAGATTGGTGTTAACAAGGGTGTGCAATCCGTTGAGAACTTTGGTATTAAGGTGCCAAAGAGTGACCGTAACCTTGCTTTAGCCCTTGGTGGTCTTTCATCTGGTGTATCGCCACTTCAAATGGCCCATGCTTACTCTGCATTTGCTAACAAGGGTAATTTGCCTGATAATTCTTACTTTATTACTAGAATTACTGATGCCAGTGGCAATGTTTTAGCAGAAAACGGTAATCCAGGTACACACCGTATTATTTCTGAAAATACGGCTAAAGAAATGACTACTATGATGCTAGGCGTATTTACCAATGGTACAGGACAATCCGCTCAACCTAGTGGCTATCGTGTTGCAGGTAAAACTGGTTCAACCGAAGTTCCTAATTCTTATGGCTTTGGTACCAAGGACCAATGGATTGTAGGATATACACCAGATATCGTTGTGGCAACTTGGGTTGGTTTTGACCGAACTAATAGACAGCACTATATGAAAGGTGTTTCCGAAACAGGAATTACCAGGTTGTATAAGGCTGAAATGGAAGGTATCTTGCCATATACTGCTCAAACCCAATTTACCGAAAAATCTCCTAATCAGATTGTAAAAAACAACGGTTCTAACTTCGATTGGACCGGCGGATTAGGGCAAAAAATTCAAGATGGTATAGGTTCTGCAGGACAGAAGATTAATGAATGGTATAATAGTGTGAAAGGCTTATTTGGCCAATAAAATTTAGGAGGACCATGATGGTTAACGTTTACGATTCAGCTAACAAATTAGCAGAAGATTTAACCCAAACTGATCAATACAAGTCTTTGGAAAAGGCTATTAAGGATGTAGAAGCAAACGACGAAAGCTTAGCTATGTTTAAGAAGATGGATGAACTTCAAGCTAAGATTTTGCAATCTCAACAAGCAGGTCAACCACTTTCTGCAGAAGATCAACAAGCTTATAAGGACTTGAATGACCAAGTTCAAAAGAATGATTTGATCGTTAACATGCTTAAGTCAGAACAAGCTTTATACGACTTGCTTAACGACATCCAAAAGACTTACTCCAAGCCAATTAATGATCTTTATGAAGATCTTAGAAACTAGAATTCGCGATGAAATTTATTCACTTTGCGGATGCGCATTTAGATAGTCCATTTCGTGGGCTATCTTTTTTGCCATCTAAGGAATTTAACCAAATATATCAAGCAGCTGATCAATCATTAACTAAAATTGTTGATCTAGCTTTAAAAGAAAATGTTGACTTAGTTTTGATTGCTGGTGATACTTTTGATAGTAATACACCATCTCCAAGAGCGCAGCTCTTTTTTGCCAAGCAAATTGAGCGATTAACTGACCAAAAAATTCAAGTTGTAATGATTTTTGGTAACCACGACCATATGAAAAAAGAAGATTTGCTGGTTACCAAGACGCCTTATTTCAAATTGCTAGGTAATGGTGAAAAGGTAGAAACAGTTACTTTTGAAACAAAAGATGGCTTTGCCTATGACGTGATTGGCTTTTCATACTTGAATAACCACATTACGCGTGACATGATTCCTGATTTTCCTGAAAAGGGACAAGATTACACTTTTGGTTTAATGCATGCACAGGAAAAGGCACAAGCTGGCAACGTTTATGCACCTTTTACTACTAGTGAAGTGCAGAATCTTAATTATGACTACTTCGCTTTAGGCCACATCCACGCACGCAATAATTTGTCAGAAGACCCATGGATCGTTTATCCAGGTAATATTCAAGGTCGTCATATCAATGAGATGGGTGCTAAAGGCTGTTATCTTGGTGAAATCGATGAACAAACTAAGAAAACGACTATTGAATTTAAACAAACAAGTCCAATCATTTGGCAAGCTGCAGAGATTAACCTGGAAGATGAAATTGATAAAGCTGGTTTACAATCAAAGATCATTGATGCGTTAAATCAAGCTAAACAAAAGACATACTTTAGCTTAACCATTAAAGGTGCTCAATATTTGACCGAAGAAGAGCGAGAGTTAACTGCAGATACTGATTTTTGGCAGACAATTTCGCAGAATTCACCATTTGATTCACAGTTAGTTGACGTTCGTTACGAGACTAATACCAGCCTTGAGTTAAATGAGAATGATCAGAAGGCTTTTGAAAAGGCAAAATCAGAAGTTTTCTCTATGGATGAGTTTGCCAAAATCGTCAACGACTGGAAGAAGAAAGATCCAGAAGCGGCAGTGTTAGCTGAAGACCCTAAATTTATTGAAGAAGTTAAGCAATTAACCGAAGTAAAGCTAATGAGTAAATTGAAAGGAATTAAAGATGAGACTGAAACAAATTAACATTATCAATTTTGGCCAGTTTTCAAGCAAGTCTTTTGATTTACCTAGCAAGCAAATTAATGTCTTCTTTGGTGCAAACGAAGCAGGCAAAAGTACGACAGTAGCCTTCATTAAGCAAATTATGTTTGGCTTTCATTTGCGCAGTAATTCATCCCCATTTTTTGAAGATTACACGCCACTAGCTCATGTTAGTCCAATGGGCGGTAGTTTAATTTTTGAAGCAGACGATAGCGAATACGAATTAGAGCGTCTTTATGCCAAAGGCGATAAAACTAAGCGCGGTATTTTAACTGTTAAAAAAGATGGACAAGTAGTACCTGAGAGTCTTTTCTTTGATCAGATTCAAAATATCGATGGCTCATTTTATGCCGATAGTTTTATCTTTAACCAAGAGATGCTGGGTCAGGTAAGTAGCTTGAGCCAAGAAGATTTGTTGGATCGTATTTATTATCTTGGCGCAGCAGATAGTGGCAAGTTGCTTGAGATGCGTGATGGTTTTGAAAAAGAAGCCGGCAAACTGTTCAAGAAGACTGGTAAAAAGCCAGAAGTAAATCGTTTGCTTAAGCAAATGGAAGACGATCGTGACAATCTGGCTCAAACGCAAGCAGAGTTTGATGATTATGAAGAACTTGATCGTGATTTAACTGCTAAAAGTGACGAGTTAAAGAGTAAGCAACAAGCTTTAGAGAAGCTGCAAAAAAGGGCGCAAGAATTGCGTGACCTGCAAAAAGAATTAGGCAATTACCAAACTTTGCTAGATTTGCAAAAGCAAGTTAAGGATACGCAGTTTGATAGTGAAAATTATCAAAAAGCGCAAGATATCATGGCGCAAGGTCGCAATTTGCAAAAGACGATTAAGTCTTTGAAAGAGCAATTAGCTGATCTGGATAATAATAATCAGGCTGATTTGTCAGCTAGCAAAAAGCTTGTCCAACAAAAGTCGCAACTACTTCAATGGCAAGCAGAATATAAATCATGTTTGCAAAAGGCTGATGAACTCAAACAAGAAAAAGAACAAATTCTTGCTTTATCTCCTGATACCAAGCAAGTACTAGACTTGACGCCAGAGCAAATCAAACAGCTGCAAGCAGATTATTTAGCTTTGCCTAAACAAGAAAATCGAGTTGAAGCTGCTGCTAATTCCAATGATAAACTCTGGTATGTGATTGGTGCCGTCCTAGCAGTCCTTGGTTTGATCTTACTGGTTATGATGGGGACAGTTGGCGTGATCGCCTTAATTACCGGCCTAATCTTTCTTGGTGCAGGCTACGTTAAAGGTAATAACGCCAATAAACAAAATGCCGCTATTTTGGAAAAGCAAAAACTGGTCGCACAAAAGCGCCAGGGATTTGGGCAACAATATGGCTTGAATCCTGATAATTTGGATATTAATAATCTGGTGGCTAATGCCAACCAGTATCACTTAAAAGAAAACGCTGAGAAGGCAAATAATGAACAACTGAGCCAGATTAATCAAGAAGTCGCCCAATTAGCCGCAAATGTGCAAAATATGCTGAAAAAGCCAATTGAGGATGATTTTAGCTCCGTTTTAAGTGGAATTGATGAACTGGAAGAAAAGATTGACCACAGTCAAGAAATTGGTCAACGAAGAATGACGATTTCGTCTGCTTTAAAGCAGGACCAGCAAGATTTGAAAGAATTGGGTTTGCAACTTCAAACTTTGTTTGTTCAAGCTAATGTCAAAAATATGGCCGATTATGATGCTGTGTACAAAGATTCAT
Organism: Lactobacillus kitasatonis DSM 16761 = JCM 1039; assembly: GCF_000615285.1. Lineage (GTDB taxonomy): Bacteria > Bacillota > Bacilli > Lactobacillales > Lactobacillaceae > Lactobacillus > Lactobacillus kitasatonis. The sequence continues at coordinate 38,258 of NZ_BALU01000011.1, forward strand.
TAGAGCAAGCCAAAATTAGGACGCAGGTCGAAGCACTTAAGAAGAGCTTAAACGATGATTTAACTCAATTGACAAAGACTAATCCAGCTGAATTAGAGCAGCAATTGCATGAATTGAATGATCAAATAGCTGCAGCTAATAATGAAATCAGCGATTTACAACAACAAAACGCACAAGTACAGGTTAAGTTGAATAATTTGGCTGATTCAACTGCAGTATTTGAAGCGAAACAAGATTTGGCCAATACCGAAACTAATTTTGAAAGCAGTAGTAAGGAATATCTTGCTAACTTGCTTGCAGCTAAATGGATTGGTCGCTCACTTGATTTGGCTTCAAATGAACGTTTTCCAAAGATGTTGAAAGCAGCTAAGGAATATTTGGCTCTGCTTACAGGTGGCCGCTACGTTGATCTTGATTTAGGTAAAAAGCTAACGGTTATCAGAAAAGATGGCAAAAAGCGCGATGTTAAATACTTATCTCGTGGTACGGCCGAACAACTTTACTTTGCTTTAAAATTGGCCTTTGTTGAACAAATTAAGGACGAAATTAATTTGCCAATTTTGATTGATGATTCATTTGTTAACTTTGATGATAACCGAATCAAATATATTGAACAGCTATTGAGGAGGATTAGCGAAAACAATCAAGTTCTGATTTTTACGGCTCAAGAAAACTTAGTCGAAAAATTAGGGATCCAGCCTTTAACTTTTACGAAAGGAAATCAAAATGCTTAAACGACTCTTAGATTATAATGACGGCGAAGAAATGGATATCGTCGTTTTGATTAAGAATTCGCAATTGCGACGGAATAAGAAAAATAAGCTATTTTTAGCAATGCAATTTGGCGATGGGTCAGGCGAGATTCGTGGCAACTTTTGGGATGCAACCAATCAAGATGCGGCTACCTTTAGTACAGGTACGATTGTAGAATTAAACGGTAAAAGAGAAGAATATCAAGGACGTCCACAAATTCGTATTTATAGTTTAAGGGTGGTTGGACCACAAGAAGGCTATGAGTTAGATCAATTCGTTAAGTCAGCTCCAGAACCGATTAATGATATGCATGCCGAAATTAATCAATTTGTTAATCAAATTCAAAATAGAACTTGGAAGACGATTGTTCAATATTTGTTGAAGAAGTGGGGCAAACGCTTCTATGATTATCCAGCAGGGAGGAGCAATCACCATGCTGTGCGTGGCGGTCTTGCTTTTCACACTTTGTCGATGCTTAAGGATGCCAAGGGTCTGGCTGATAATTACGAACAAATTAATCGTTCGTTACTTTATGCGGGATGCATTTTGCATGATATGGGCAAGGTCTTGGAACTAACGGGTCCAGCGGCAACGCAATACACCACAGAAGGTAATTTGGTTGGTCACTTAGTACTTATTGATGAACAAATTATGCTGGCTGCACAAGATTTAAAGATTGATCTAGAATCTGAAGCTCTGCTTTTGCTTAGACACATGGTTTTGTCACACCACGGTAGATATGAATATGGTTCACCAAAGTTACCAGCATTGCTTGAAGCAGAAATTTTGCACCGCATCGATGATATGGATGCAATGGTTTATGCAGTAACAAATGCATTACAACACACTGGCAGAGGGACATTTACTGAACCGCTACTTAGCAAGATGGCAAGCGTTATTATCGTCCAAAACATGATCCAGCTTTGGATAATGCTAAGCATTTGGAATAAAAAGTGCACGAAAAAAGAGGTTAACTTCAAAAAAGTTAACCTCTTTTTTTGCTAATTTACTAACTAAATATTTATTACTTAGTAGCGCTAGTAGTTGAAACGTATGATGCTAATACGTCCTTCAAGTCGTTATCCTTGATTGAAACATCAGCACGTTTCAAAACAGTTGAGATAACGTCCTTCATAATTGCCTGGTCTTGAGCCATTGATGCGTAAATTTCGTTGTCAATAGCCTTCTTGTGATCAGCAAACTTACCCTTAGCTGGGTGGTTGATCATCTTAATTACGTGGTAACCAGATTGTGACTTAACTGGGGTTGAAGTTACTTCACCAGTCTTAAGCTTAAATGCAGCGTTCTTGAATGATGAGTCAAGAGTGTTATCAGTTGAGTCAAATGCAGGAAGCTTACCAGCTTTGTTCTTAGTAGCAGTATCAAGTGAGTATTTCTTAGCTAAGCTCTTAAAGCTCTTACCATCCTTCAATTGCTTGATGATGCTTTGAGCAGTTGACTTCTTAGCAACCAAAATGTGTTGTACAGTTACCTTAGGTTGGTAGCTCTTCCAAGCTTGTTGTTCTTGCTTCTTTGAAATCTTCTTAATGTGCTTTAATGCTTGTTCAGAAAGAAGGTTAGTCTTTAAGTTTTCCTTGAAGCTTGAAGCAGTCATACCGTTTTGTTGTAAAACAGCACTAAATTGTGAGCCGTATTGCTTCTTGTAGTTGTTGTATTGCTTGTCAACTTTCTTTGATGAAACGTACTTGCCGTATTGTTGTTTCAAAGCACGGTTGATGATCATGTTAGCCAAAGCTGACTTACCAGCTTGTGACTTCTTCATTTCATCGTAGTATTGTTGTTGAGTAATCTTACCGCCCTTGTAGGAAGCAACAGTAGAATTACTGCCACTGTTAGAACAAGCAGCAGTTGATAATGCAACACCAGCTACAGCTACGACTGCAGCAATTTTCTTCATATAACTCTTCATATAATTAAATCTCCACATCCTTAAATAAGTAACTGTCAACTAATATACCATAAAAATGACCAAATCGTTTTTAAATAGCGAATATTCACAGAAAAATCAAAATTTCTTTAAATTTTCTTAGGCCTTTTCGTCATCTTGAGCATCTGAACCAGTAAATGAACTCAAATCTTGGTTAACTTCTTCGCCTTTTTGTTTCATGCGATCAACTGTAGGTTGAATATGTCTAGAATATTTTTCAACATCATCGCTGATATCGCTAATAGTACGTTGTGCTGCAGGCATTTGTTCACTTAATTCACGACTAGCTTGCTTAGCATTTTGCAAAGCTGTAGCGAAACGATTGCCTTCATGTTTTAAAGCATCGAATTCAACTTTCAATGGTTTGCCAGGACGATTGCCGTCACTGTCTGTTAAACATGAAAAAACAAAACCAAAAGCAGCACCAAAAACTGTTCCTAATAAAAAGCGTTTCATTTGTCTACTCCTTAAAATTGAGCTTTAATCTTGTCAGCAACTTCGTTGTACTTAGCCTCATCGTACTTGTCAGCGTTGTTGCGAGTCATGAGCTTCAAACCATCGCCTTCAAAACGAGGAATGAAGTGGATGTGTGAGTGCATAACTACTTGGTTAGCGGACTTACCGTTGTTAGTGGTGATGTTCATACCTGTAACGTTAGGGAAGGCCTTCTTGATTGCATTGGCAATTTCAGGGATGTATTGCAAGTATTGCTGTGCATCTTCTTTAGTGTAATCAAACAAGTTAACGATGTGTTTCTTTGGCACCATTAAAGTATGACCTGGGTTTACTTGTGAGATGTCCAAGAAAGCTTTAACATCGTCATTTTCAAAAACTGTGTAACTAGGAATTTCACCGCGAATAATTTTACAGAATAAACAATCATCTACTAATTTTTCCATAATATATACCTCTTGTGTTTGAACTTTAGTTTCTTATTAAGTTCATGCTATCATACTATATGTATTAAATCAGTAAAGAAAGATAGGAAAAATGACATTAAAAATTGAACATTTAACTGGGGGCTACACGGGTGTCCCGGTTATTAAAGATATAAATTTAGAAATTAAGCCAGGTGAAGCATTGGGCTTGATCGGTTTAAACGGGGCTGGTAAGTCAACAACAATTAAGCATATTTTAGGCTTGCTGAGACCTCAAAAAGGCAAGATCACTTTAAACGACGTTGTTTTAACTGAGCAACCTACGAAGTTTAAGCGTGAAGTAGATTATATTCCTGAAACGCCAATTTTGTATCCAGAATTGACCTTAAAAGAGCACTTGGAATTGACAATGCTCAGTTACAAACTGGATGAAAAGAAGGCCTGGGCAAGAGCACATGAATTGCTCAAGATGTTCAGACTTGATGATAAGCTTGAATGGTTGCCAATTCACTTTTCAAAAGGGATGCGCCAAAAGGTAATGATCGTATCTGCCTTTTTAGCTGATACAAGTTTGCTTGTGATCGATGAACCATTTACAGGACTTGATCCTTTGGCTGTTGCCAACTTGATTGATTTGATTAGAAAGGCAATTGCTAATGGCAAGATGGTGCTTATGACCACTCACGTTTTAGCTGATGCACAACAAGCCATTTCAAACTATGCTGTTTTAAACAACGGTACGATCGAAGTTATCGGCAGTTTGCAAGATATTCGTGAACACTACGGCTTAAAGCCTGATGATCCATTTGATAAGTTATATTTGGCTTTGAATAGAGAGGATCATGGCAATGCGTGAGTTAGCTAAAAAGAGATTAAATGAAAATCTCAAGCAATCAGTTAAGTATTTAACGCTTGTTTTCAATGACTTCTTTATTTTGGCTTTGATCTTTTTAGTTGGTGCATTGATGTTTTGGTATGCTGAAGCGATGAAGACGATGCCAACTAACCTTTGGTTCTATAAGCCACTGACAGGATTCATCTTATGGCTGCCTCTTTTGACAGGACGCTTTGTTACTTTAATCAAAGAAGCAGATATGCAGTTTCTGTTCACGCAAGATGAGCAGATGGATGAATATTTGAAACCGATGCACAGATATAGCTTGGTTTTACCATTCATTTTAGAAATCTTGCTTGCAGGTATTGTCCTCCCATTCGCTACAGTTAAAGCAGGCATTAGTGTTTGGAACTATATCTTGTTGGTGCTCGCTATGCTCTTTATCAAAGATGCAGAACTAGAAATTGAAAAAAGCAATCTATACTTTGGCAAAAAGCTAAGTTTTGGACTAGTTAGTTTAGTTGCCTTGCTTATTGCAATGCTTTCCACTTATTATCCAATGGTAGGTTTGGCTTTAGGTGTAGTTGGAACTATCTTGTTTGCGCCTAACTTTAAGCCATCGTTTGGCGATAAGATGAATAAAAAGCTGCTCTTTGATTGGCGCTATGCTGTAGAAAGCGAAAAGGCTAGAAAAGACCGTGTTTATTCAGTCTTCAGCATGTTTACCGATGTCGAAGAAAAGCAAGTAAGCATCAAGCGAAGAAAGTACTTGGATTTCCTTTTGCCTAAGTCAATTGCTAAAGAAAATCCTAACTTGTTCTTATACAGAAGATCACTACTTAGAAATCCAGAGTATTTGAACTTGCTGGTTAGAATGACCGTCTTCGCAATTTTGATTTCATGGTTAGTGCAAGATTGGCGCTGGGCGCTTGGCTTATCATGCTTGGTGATCTTCTTGACTGTTTATCAATTATTGCCAATGGCAACCGAATTCGACCGAAACTTTATGTATCGTGTTTACCCAATTGAACGTCAAGATCGTGGCAAGGACTTGGTCAAAGTATTAACTTTAGGCTTGCTGATTCAATGGGTATTAATCAGTATTTTCTGGTTATTGTTATTGCCAATTAATGTAAACTTATTTGAAGCAATTGGTATTTTACTCGTGTTTACCGCATTGGTAGTTGCCACTTACTTACCAAATCGCGTTAGAAAAATTAATCAAAAGAACTTTGGAATTAGATAGGGAATAGAGAAATGAGATTAAGAAATAAACCTTGGGCTGTAAAGCTTGTTAATGATCACCCTGAAAGTGTGTTGCAAAACCCAGATCCTGATAAGAAGATTGATTGGGCTGAACGTTTTGGCAATGATCATCCAATTGAAATTGAAGTAGGATCAGGTAAGGGTCACTTTATTACTACATTGGCTAAAATGCATCCCGACAAAAACTACGTTGCTTTAGAATTGCAAACTACTGCAGCTGGTATTATCTTGCGAACTAAGCTTGAAAAGGGGTTGGATAACTTGCAAATTTTGCGTGGGGATGCGGCCGATATTAACAGCTTTTTTGACAAGAACACCACTGACGTAATCTACTTGAACTTTAGTGATCCATGGCCAAAGGCTCGTCATAAAAAGCGTCGTTTAACTTATAAGAGCTTTTTAAGTAAGTATGAAGAAGTGTTGAAGCCAGAAGGTCATATTGAATTTAAAACTGATAATTCAGGCTTGTTCGCTTATTCTGTGCAAAGTATGAATAATTACGGAATGTTCTTCGATTTTGTGAGTGTTGATTTACACCATGAAAAGCCAGAAGTCGTTGAAAAGAATATTGAAACTGAATATGAGCATAAATTTGCGGCAAAGGGCAATCCGATCTATGCATTGCATGCTCATTTTGAAACCAAGTAGTTTGCAAAAAGCCAGCATTTTTGTATAATACTTGTAAAAAGTAAGAAAGAATAGAGGCATAAAAAATGGAAGAAATTAAAGCATTAACTGAAGACAAGTTACAAGAAATTACTAAATCTGGTCGCGTTGTTTTGGAATTTTCAGCAGCATGGTGCCCAGACTGCCGCTTCCTTGATCCATTTTTGCCAGAAATTGAAAAGGATTTTTCAGAAGCTAAATTTTACAAAATTGACCGTGATGACTCAATTGACGTTGCAAAAAAATTAATGATTATGGGAATTCCTTCATTTGTTGTCTACCAAGATGGCAAAGAAATTGGTAGACTAGTAAATAAGGACCGTAAAACTAAAGATGAAGTAGAAAAATTTTTGCGATCACTTGACTAAAAGAGGAGATTTAAAAAAGCATGATTACTAGTACTAATAAAGAAGCTTATCCTAACACTTTGATCGTTATCTTGGGTCATGATGAAGGACGCAGCTCATTTGAAGAAAAAGAAGACGTTACTCGCGTAACCAACGATGAAGGTAAGACTATTGGTTATAACTTTTTCAACGTTGATAAGTTGATTGACTTTGACAAATTGCCAAATGGTCCAGTTAAGCTTTCAGATGATGAACTTGAAGCTCTTAACAAGAAGCTTGCTGAAGCAGGCTTTGACGACAAGTTAGCATACGGCAAGCCAACGCTTGTTTACGGCTACGTTAAGACCTGTGAAAAGCACCCTGATTCAGACCACCTTCACGTAACTACTGTTGAAGTTGGCAACGGTGAAGAACACCAAATCGTTTGTGGTGCTCCTAACATTGCTCAAGGCCAAAAGGTTGTTGTTGCACTTCCTGGTACTTTGATGCCAAATGGTCAACAAATTTGGCCAGGTGAATTACGTGGCGTTGATTCATATGGCATGATTTGTTCAGCTAGAGAACTTGGTTTACCACACGCACCTCAAAAGCGCGGTATCATGGTTGTTCCTGACAACTTTGAAGTTGGTGCAGAATTTGAACCAACTAAGTGTGACGAATTGATCGCTAGTGGTGAAATCACTCTATAATTTGAAAAGGCATTAGGCTGCTAAATAGTAGTCTGATGCTTTTTTTGATACGTTTAAATAAAAAAAGTACGTTTTGCTAAACCTTTTTGTAAAAGCAACTACAATAAGAGTTGAAGAAGGCGTTTTTCATGACAAAGAAATATGAAAAAGAAGTCAAAGAAGCAGAAAGCGTATTAGAGGATAAGAAGTTAACTGATAGTGAAATCTCACAAGAGTTAATTGACAAAGACCATCCAACTGAAAATGTTAAACCATCTGAGATTGATTTCTTGCGTAAAGAGCCAGATTTAGCAACTCAAATTGATTTTACTTTATTAGGTGACCTTGCTGGATTATCCAAGGAAGCTAAGGAAGAAGCAGCAGTTACTGCAGCTAAATAAAGTTAAATAGAAGATATTGTAATAGGTCAATATAGATAAAAGAAGCGTTGAGAAAAAATCTCAACGCTTTTTTTGCCGTAAATCAAATTCCATCCTAGAGTAATTAACCAAGGTATAATAGAACTATAAGAGTTATTAAAACAAAACCACAAGGGAGTGGAGAAAATGAAACTCAACAATAAAATTTTATCCAGTGCAGCGGCTGTTTTAGCAGCAGTTTCTTTAGGATTAATAACTTCTCAAACAGTTAATGCACAAAGTATTACCTTACATAAAGGCTACGATAAAACCGCAACGCCTTATATTAGACAAAAAGGCGAATTTATCCATGCCAATAAGAGTATCAAAATTAAGAATTATAAATTCTATGGTAAACCTATTTTAACTAAGGGTGACAAAGTGGTTTATGCTAGTGCCACAACACCAGGTCTTATTAACCAGGAACCTTATTACTATATCGGCAATGGTGGATATGTCAAACAAAATAATGCGTATGTAATGAAGGGCGGTACATATGTACTTACTAGAAATTCATATGTCTACGATAAAAATGGTAATAGACTGAAGATCTACCGCGGAAAGCGTGCTTACTTGCCATATAACACTAAGATTAAGTCTCCAAACGGTGAGGAATACTACCGTAAGCCTTATACTTACTACAACATTGGCAAGAACATCTATATTCAAAGTGACCAAATTGCTAAATTAAATGGCAAGGGAGTTTTATTCGTTTCTCAAAATAGTTCCGTTTATAATTCTCGCGGTCAACGTCAAAGACAAGTAATTAAAGCAGGTCGATTAGTACCATATGCTGGTAAAGTTCAGGACAAAGGTGGCCAATATTTCTATGTGGCTAATAACAAGAACCATACTGTTCGTTCACTTAAAAGCTACAAGATTAAGGGTAACTATTACTTCAGAATTGGTAAGAATCAGTACATCAAGACTAACAACGTAAATGCCATTAATGGTAATGCTCTTTATACCAAAGGTCCTATCAAGGTTAAGATTGTTGCCGATACACTTGCTTACAATCAAGACTTCCAACAAATCAATAAGCTGTACAAGAAAGGACAAACTGTAACAGCCGATATGGTGGTTCAAACCGGTATGGGAGACTATACTGCTTCTTACTATCGTGTAAAAGGCGGTAAGAATCCAGTTTATATTGATACTGGCTTATATGAAGAAAGCAGTCCAGACGTTCCTTATGTTTGGAGTGGTGATAATGGTCCAACTTTAGCTAAACAATATCTTAGCGGTGAAGATGCGTATAACATGCGCTATAGTGTGGCTGACTTCAAGATAGGTCAAACGGCTTTCTACAACGTCAACGGTGAAAAGGTTGATACTAAATTTGACGGTGATGAGTTGGCCGTTAACCAAAAACTTTATTTGTGGGATGCCAAGGAAAACAAAGCTGAATTGTACTACCATGTTCAAAACTCATTGATTTACAAATCAGGTGCAGAAGACGATCGTCAAAATACTGCCTACAGCAATCTCTATGTCAAAGCTAGTGATGTAGCACTCAGTGGTAGAAAGCTTAAGACCAGCAACACAGAAGCTGAAGCTAAAGCAAATAGTGCATTAGCAACTGCTAGTGAAAAGACTTCACTTACCAATGCAATTTCTGATGAAAGTACTGTTAAGACATCCGATAAGTATCGTCTTGATAATTGGGTAAATCGTAGCTTGTACGACCAAGCCATAGAAAATGCGAAGACTGTTGCAGTGGATAAAGATGCAACTAAGGCTGCAGTTAACGAAGCTTTATGGCAAGTTAATTTTGCTAAGAAAAATTTGAAGGGTGCAAAAGTCAAAGTAAAAGACATCAACAACTTAACGCCACTAGAAGCACAACAAGTTTTGAACTTAATGCGTCAAGCCTACAATAGTGACAAGCCATATCCAATGGTTAGCGTATATCAAAAGTGGGCACACAAGCCAGGCTATTATCCTGCAGAAGGTTGGAAAGGTAACCAAAAGACAAGATATTACTTAATCCCAAGCAGCGGGGCTAAAAAAGTACTTCTAAAGTTCTCTGATTTTGCTACGGAAAAATGAAATAATGTTAGAATAAAAGACGAGTATTTTTAACATTATGGAGAGTTAAATATGTTAGATAAAAACAAACAAATTTGGTTTATTGGTATTAAAGGAACCGGTATGGCTTCCTTAGCACTACTTCTTCACGACTTAGGCTACAACGTTGCCGGTAGTGATATTGAAAAGTACACCTTCACTCAAGTTCCACTTGAAAAAGCTGGTATTGAAGTTAAGGATTTTGACCCAAGCAACATCAATAGTAACGATGAACAAGTAATCGTTAAGGGTAACGCCTTCAAGGAAGATAATCCAGAAGTTAAGGCATGTCTTGATAAGGGCGTTAAGTGGCAAAGTTACCCAGATACTGTTGAAGAAATCGTGCAAATGCACACTTCAATCGGTATTTCAGGTACTCACGGCAAGACTTCAACCACTAGTCTTTTGTCACATGTTTTAGGTGAAGTTGCACCAACTACTTATTTAATTGGTGACGGTCGTGGTAAGGGTGTTCCAGATTCACGCTTCTTCGTTTACGAAGCTGATGAGTACCGTCGTCACTTCTTGGCATATCACCCAGATTACCAAATTATGACTAACATCGACTTTGACCACCCGGACTACTTCAAGGATCAAGACGATTACACCAGCGCATTCCAATCAGCAGCTGATCAAACTAAGAAGGCATTGTTTGTATGGGGCGATGACAAGCGTCTTCAAAGCCTTAAGACTGAAATTCCTAAATACACTTACGGCTTTAACGATACTGATGACTTCCAAGCTACTGACATTAAGAAGTCAACTACTGGTTCTAAGTTCCATGTTTTAGCACATGGCAAGGATCTTGGTGAATTTGAAATTCACTTGTTTGGTGACCACAGCATTTTGAACTCAACTGCTGTTATTGCGGTTGCCTACACTGAAAAGGTACCAATGGATGACATTCGTGATGGTCTTCTTACCTTTAAGGGTGCTAAGCGTAGATTTAGTGAAAAAGACTTTGGTGACATTGCAGTTATTGATGACTATGCTCACCACCCAACTGAAATGCGCGCAACTATTCAAGCTGCCCGTCAAAAGTTCCCAGACAAGAAGTTGGTTGTCGTCTTCCAACCACATACTTTCTCAAGAACTAAGAAGTATCAAAAAGACTTTGAAGAAATCTTACGTGGCGTAGACAAGGCTTATGTAACTCCAATTTATGCTTCAGCTCGTGAAGCTAATGGTGATATTTCAAGTGAAGACTTGGTTAAGAATATCCCAGGTTCAGAAGTTATCGACTTAGACAATATTGCTGATTTAACTAAGAATAAGAATTCTGTCATCGTATTTATGGGTGCCGGCGATATTCCTAAGTATGAAGACGCTTTTGAAAAATTGCTTTAATTGAAAGATAAGCATGAAAAAAACTGTTCTCAATAAGAGAGCAGTTTTTATTTTGACTAATCTTTGATTTTATCCTTGAGATCCAGGCTTTTTTCATAAATAAAGTAACCGATGATGCAGGTGATGATATCACTGGCTGCTTGAGCCCAAACGATGCCGTGATAACCAAATGTAGCTTTCAAAATCTCTAATGCGATGAAGTAGACGATTCCTTGACGGACAATTGCCATGATGAAAGCAGCCCAGGCATTCCCAACGGATTGGAAAACAGTAGTGTAAACCAAAATGATGCCGACAAGTGGTGTGGTAATAATAGTTGCAATTAACATGTAGCTACCAGCATTAACGATGTCCGGTTGATTCATAAATAGTGCAGTAACTGGACGAGCAAATAGAATAAGCAATCCACCTGAAATTACAGCATAGATAACTTGGACAAGAATATCGAAGTTCAAAATTTTCTTTAGTCGTTTCCAGTTTTTGGCACCGTAGTTGTAGCCGATTAAGGCTGAGAACCAAAGGCAAAGCCGACGATTACCAAGATAACGATACTATAAATTTTTTGGGTAATCCCCATTGCGGCGACTTTGTTTGCGCCATACAGGGCCAAAGATGAGTTGAGCAGTGCCATACCGAAACTTTGCGCAAAGTTGGTGATTGAACCAGGGATGCCGATGGCTACGATATCCTTGATTGTTTTGCCGTTAATTTTGCTGTATTTTAGCTTTAATTTGATATATTCGGTTTTGTATAAAACATAGTAGATAAGAATAATATCGGTGACTAAATAACCAGTAACATTCGCAGTCCCAACACCAATTGCGCCCATTTTTAAACCAAATAGGAAAATCGGATCAAGAATAATTGCCAAAATTGTGCCTGTCATTGTGGCAACCATTGCTTGAGTAGCTAGGCCTTCTGTTCTGATTAGATTTTGCGGAATAATTGAAAAGATAATTGGAGCAGCACCAATTGATATTACACGATAAAAATCGGCGGCATCCTGATAAGTGGCAGCTTTAGCACCAAGAAGATGAAGAATAGGGGTTTCAAAGATTAATAAAATAGCTGTTAAGATTAAACCGGTGACAATTCCACCAATCATACAAAAACTACTTACGCGTTTACTCAAGGCATAATTCTTTTCGCCGAATAAACGCGAAATCAATGAAGAACCACCGAGACCAAAAATGTCGGAAACGGCAATTAAAAAGGTAAAGAGCGGGGCACCAATCGTGATTCCTGCTACCAAGTTTGTATCACCAGTTTTGGCAACAAACATTGTGTCTGCCAGGTTGTAGATCATGGTAGTGATCATCCTAGAACAACTGGCAATGCTAGCTTAAAGTAGACCTTTTTGATCGGGGCTTTAGCAAATAATTCATCCATATATTTTCTCCCACATTGAAAAAGCGGCCTAGAAAGATACTTTGAGGAAAACCTCACGATTCTAGGTCGCCATATATTATCGTTAATTTAATTTTAGCATATTATCTTAATTAGCAAGGTGATTATCTAAATTGAAGTTGCCTTGGAATTCATCTGTGGTGCTTTCTTGATCCATACCATATTCAGCATCGTCGCCCCAGTAAATGTATTGTGCATTTTTGCCCTTGGTACCGGCAATTCTGAAGTAAAGTGCAGCGCTGTCGCCTTTACCAGTGGTCTTGGTGGCATCTACCTTAACTTTTTGACCAATCTTGAGCAACTTGCTAGTTGACTTGAGCTTATTATTTAAAACGTGGATCTTGTTTAAAATAGTGGCTGTAGTGGTGCCAGAAGCTTGGTAAAGAGTGCTGCCGTTAACAAAACCAGCATTTGAAGCATAAATATAAGCACCGTTGCCTAAAGCATAAAATGGCTTGCCCTTGATAGTGGTTGTATTCAAACTTTTCTTCTTAGACCCGCTAAGATTTGCAAAGTAGAAAAATACGTCATTCTTAGTTGTGGCGTGGGTTTTAGCTGGTGTTTTAACTAGCATATATTTAGGAATAAGCGACATACCGTTGAAAGTAGTGCGGTGACCGTTTTTATCATAAATGCGAGAGTTGGAACTCAAGATTAAAACATTTTGTCCATCCATTGAGCTAACATTCAAAGATTTGATGTAGCGTTTTTTACCGATGTTAACGTAAGAAGCGGTAGTGTAGTGGTAGTTCTTAGAAGTTTTTGCATCTACTTTTTTACCTTGGATCAGGATAGGTTTGCCATAATATTTAAAACTTGAGCCTGATTTAACCGTTGAAGCAACAGTCATCTTCTTGCCATTGACTTTTTGGGTAGTGGTAGTGGCATTGCCTTTGCTGTTGAAGACTTGAACTGTGCCGTTAAAGGATTTCTTGAGAGTAACTTTACCTTTTTGTGATTGCGTAGCTGCTTGAACTGTGTGAACAGGTTGATTGATAATGGCAGCTGCTGGTGCAACACTGATTAATAAAGCTGCTGCGATAGTTGCTAATTTTTTAGTAGTCATATTTTTTCTCCTTTGTAATAATCCATTAAGTTGATTTTAGCACTTATGAGACTATAAAAATAACCTCGAAACTCAAACGTTTTCGGGGTTATTTGATTTTATTCACTTAAGTACTTAGGATCAATAAATTTATTGATCACGTTGTTAACCTTCTTTGAATTATCGTACTTGCGGATAATGTTCAAGAAATCTTGCGTGGTTGCTTGCTTCAAGTAGTAAGTTTGGTAGTAATCGTGTAAAGCATCAAAAAACTTATTTTCACCCATGGCTACTTTTAAAACAGCAGGGAAATCCATACCAAGTTCGTAAGCCATGTCTTCAGTATCAACACCTTTTGGTGGATTATTAACAGGGTAGTTGATGTAGTTGGCCTCTTGATTCTTATTAATGAATTGGTTAGCGTTTTCTTTTAAGATCTTGTTAGCACGCTTGACGTTCTTACGAGTGTAGAACTTGCTGTGCATCAGTTTAGCACAGTAGGCCTTACTCTTAGTGTAGGTCAAATCGTAAACGCCATTTTCAAGGAGGTTGGTAAGACCTTCGTCAAGCCAAGGTTCCATGTATTCGTCGCTGCCGACAGTGCCGTAGAACCATTGGTGACCAACTTCGTGAGAAACATCTTCAGTTAATTCATTATATCTATCAAGTGGGTGCTTCTTTTGTAAAAAGCCACTAGCGTCGATCATAATCAAACCAGGATATTCCATACCGCCGGTGTCTTTGCCAAGTAAACCTTCAGTAATATCAATTTCTTTGTAAGGATATTTACCGATCTTCTTGGTAAAAATGTGGAAACTGTCTTGAGCAGTCATTAAAGCTAGCTTGTTGTATTGCTTGCTGTTTTTACTTACCAAGTAGTAGTCATTGATTTTTACGCCGTTTGCATAAGCGTGATCAACCTTGAACTTGTTGGAAGCTGCGATGCCGACTTCACGCATGTTGTTGGCAACAATTGTGGTTTTACCATTCTTAGTGGTATTTTGACCAGAAGCTGCAACCTTGTAGCTCTTAGGTGCAAAGAAACTAACGTGGAAGTTGCTTACAGCACTGTTGCGGTTTTCACCGGCGTCGTAGTAAGGATGATAATTCCACTTGCCGTTGCGATAATCGCTTAAATATGGGAAGCAAAATGACAAGTTATAAACTTTACCGCCGTTGATATTTTGGTAGCCAAAACGATCTTGTCTCTTAGGTACACCGGTAACTACGTTGACAGTTAAATTAGTAGATTCACCTGTATTTAGACTTTTGTTAACAAATAAATTGCTCTTGTCTTTACCGGTAGTGTAAGAAAGCTTTTGACCATCTGATGAAATGCTTTTAACTGAAGTTGTCGCATTTCTTGTAGCCTCAAAATGCTTGTGGTCGTATTTCAACACGCCGCTAGCAATATTTCTAACCAATAAATTTTTAACAGGTTCATTGCCGGTATTAACAACGTGCATGGTAACTTTTTCTGTTAATTGATTCTTGCGAGTGTCCAACTTCACGATCATGTTGTAATTTGTTGCCTTGATCGTAGGATCAGCCGCAGCTTGAACTTTTGAGTTGAAGCTAAATAATGCCGCAATGGTTACTGCACTCGACAATAAAAGTGTTGTTCTTCTTTTCATAATTTTCCCTCCAAGAAAAATTAACTCTAATTATTGGAAATTAGCGGCATAAAGTCAATCTATTTTTTGATGATAGGATATAATTTATGTATAAGTGAAAATGAATAGATATAAAGAAAGAAGATAAATAAGAATGGTTAAAAGTATTACACCTCATTTGGTTTATCGCTTGAATGGGATGCACCATGTTGTAGCGCAAGTTGGTGTAGTAAATGGTGATCATGTTTTTGCCTTGCAACTTCTTCACAGTGCACATGATGTGTTGGTTTATAGAAAACATGAAGGTTTAACCAAGAACATCGATTATACTGATCCACACTTAGTAATGATGGGCTTTGGCCACACGCAAACCTGGGTACCAGCTAATGACAAGGATGAGTATTTCGTAGGTGCTAAACCAAATTCAGGCAACTGGACTACTCAAATTGCACGAGTAAAGTACCCAAGACTTTTACCAGAAAGATATACTTCAAATACACAACTTCCACGTTTATCACATTTAAACCACGTAACTGATCTTCCTTACGATGGCCATAATCACTTGCACAGAGTTGAAGCTTCAGTTTCACCAAATGGCAAGTACTTTATGATTGCTTCAATCTGGAATGACGGTTCAGGCCACTTCGGCTTATTCGCTTTAAATGAAGTAAACCAAAAGTTGGACGAAAATGGCACTACGAATACACCAATTACGGACTTGCATTGCTTAAGTGCTTTCCACATCGACAACTTCGATAATCCAAGTGTTGCTCCAGATGAAGAAATGCCACAAATGATTGATTCAGTTCAAGGCTATGCTATTGATGATGACAAGAATATCTATATTTCTAACCAATTGTCACCAAAGATTAACCATGAAACTGGTGAAGTAACTACTTGGTCACGTAAGATTGTTAAGTTCCCATGGGGTGAAACAAACAGTGATAACTGGCAAGTAGCTATGGTTGATGGTATTGATTTACCAGATCGTTACAGTGAAATGGAAAGTATCCATGTTAATGCCGCAAATGATATTTACTTAACTGTGGCTTACCACCAAAAGTACATTAAGGGTGGAGAATATAAATTAAGAACTTTGGAAAACCAAATTTTCCATATTACTGATTTGTAGAATAATAAAAATTTAACCAAGTAAAAAAGTGCTGATGTGTCTTTGCTTATGAAGACTATCAGCACTTTTTATTTCATATTAATCAGTAATTCTTTCTTTACCAACAGCACGTTGTTCGGAAGGATTATAACCTAAATCTTCAATTTCTTGTCTTTTTTCTTTGTTATTGATTTGAGGAAGAGTATCCCAAAAGTTAGACTTGTTTTTCTTAATCTTTGAATTTCTGTTAGTTTTCATTGTTGTTTCCTTCATTTTCACTTTCTATAAATATATATAAGTATACTCTGAAAACCAAACCTATTTTTAGCTATTAAGATCGATTAATTCAAAATGAAATATTTTACAAAAATATATGCAATTTATATGCAAAAGATATATAATAGTATCAAATTCAGAAAGGAGTAAAAATTATGGTAGAAAAAACAGTAGGACTTTATGTCAGAATGAATCCAGAAAAGAAGGAAAAGGCAGAAGCAATCTTGAAAAAGCTGGGTTTGAATTCGGCGACAGCAATTAACATGTTCTACGATCAGATTATTCTGCATAATGGAATTCCTTTTAGAGTTGAGATTCCAAATGCATGGGATAATTTGGATCAAATGAATAAGTATGAATACGCCAAACTGCTTGACGAGCGCCTGAACACTTTGAGCGGAAGGGAAGATTTACTTGGAGATGTCGCCAAGAGGCTTGATGCGGAAAAGAATGAAAAGAAAGACAACTAAGTTTTGAGGTAAAAATTATGATGGCAAGAATTATTATTGGCATTATTGTCGTTTTAGTTATTGTGTATATTTGTTGTGGTTTTAGAATCGTTCCACAAAATAATGAAGGTTTGGTTGAAACCTTGGGTAAGTATTCTAAGACAGTAAAAGCTGGATTTATCTTTGTCTGGCCACTTTTCCAAAGAATTCGCAAGGTTCCACTGGCACTTCAACCACTTGAAATTTCTAAGTACTCAATCATTACCAAAGATAACGCTGAAATTTCTACTAGTTTAACTTTGAACTACTTGGTCACTGATTCATACCGTTACTTCTACAACAACACCGACTCAGTTGAGTCAATGGTGCAATTAATCCGTGGTCACTTGCGTGACATTATTGGTCGTATGGATTTGAACGCAGCCCTTGGCTCAACTAAGGAAATTAACGATCAACTTTTCACTGCAACTGGTGACCTGACTGATATCTACGGTATCAAGGTCGTTCGTGTCAACGTTGATGAACTTTTACCAAGTGCTGAAATTCAACGTGCCATGGACAAACAACTTACTGCCGACCGTGAAAAAACTGCCGCAATTGCTAAGGCCGAAGGTGAAGCTCGTACCATTGAAATGACCACTAAGGCTAAGAACGATGCTTTGGTTGCTACTGCTAAAGCCAACGCTGAGGCAGTTAAGACGCAAGCTGATGCCGACGCTTACCGTGTACAAAAGATGCAAGAAGCCTTGTCAAAGGCTGGCGAAGGTTACTTCAGAAACCAAAGTTTGGACAGCTTTAACCAATTGGCTCAAGGTCCTAACAACTTGATCGTGGTTGGCAAGGATGAAATGACCGACTTGGGTAAGGTTCCTGCTTTGAAAAAGGTGTGGGATGCCAGCGACGATAAGAAAAATGAATAAATAAAAATTAGCTCAATTCTCAAATGAGGATTGAGCTTTTTTATGCTTTTAACGTATACCAGCATCAACATTAAGTAATTTTCACACTCTCTTGCACAACTTATACTTGTAGTAACAATTGAGAACAAGAGGGGAAAGAAAATTATGTTTGGTCGTACTTATTCAGCAAATTACCGTAAAACGCTCAATCGCGCGCTAACTGTGAAAGAATTCAAAATGATCCACCTGAGCTTGAGATGCTGAGCCAATATGACACAATTTATTTAGGCTATCAGACCTGGGCAATGACTTTAAGACAACCAATGAGGGCATTCCTACTTGAATATAGCGGCGAATTTTCTAATAAAAAGATTGCGCCATTCCTTTCTGAAGGTGGCTATGGTTCGAGTGATAGTACTGAATTGATCCGTGAGTTTATTGCACGTGATGGTGGTAAAAATAATACTTATACTTCTGCATTGATAGTCGATGGCAATCGCGTTGACGAAAGTGATGTGGAAGTTAAGAGATGGTTGAAGACTATTTAGGATATAGCCTCGATTTAGGCTTTTTAATTTTTGCTTAAATAAAATATAGTTCGTAAAATATAGCTTTGCAAATCCTTATATAGTGATGTATTGTATTAATATAAAAATAAATAAGAACAATATTATAAGTATTAAGTAATATTGTACGATATATGAAAGGAACAATCATGCCAACTGACATTGAAATTGCTGATGCAGCCAAAATGCAACCGATCACTGAAATTGCCCAAAAGCTAGGCTTATCCAGTGATGATATTGAACAATATGGTCACTATAAAGCTAAGATCAACTTGCCTGTTAAGGAAATTGAAGACAAGAAACACAAATTGATTTTGGTGACAGGTATTAACCCAACTTCTGCGGGCGAAGGAAAATCTACTGTTTTAGTTGGCTTGGGGGATGCGCTTAACCAATTAGGCCATCAAACTACCATTGCCATGCGTGAACCATCAATGGGTCCTGTTTTTGGTATCAAAGGTGGTGCCACGGGTGGTGGCTACAGCCAAGTTGTCCCAATGGAAGACATTAACTTACACTTCACTGGTGACATGCATGCTTTGACTTCTGCTAACAACACCTTGGCTGCGCTGATCGACAACTACATTATGCGCGATAACGCCTTAGGATTAGATCCACGCAGAATTATTTGGAAGAGAGTCGAAGACGTCAACGATCGTGCTTTAAGAAACGTAGTTACTGGTCTTGGTGGCATCATGCAAGGCGTTCCTAGAGAAACTGGTTTTGACATCACTGCTGCTTCAGAAATGATGGCTATTCTTTGCTTAGCCGAAGACCTTCATGATTTAAAGAAGAGAATTGGCCGTATCGTTGTTGGCTATACTTATGACAAAAAGCCAGTCACCGTTGATCAATTAGGTTTCACCGGCGCAATTACTCTTTTATTAAAAGATGCTATTAAGCCTAACTTGGTTCAAACTTTGGATCATACTCCTGCTATTGTTCACGGTGGACCATTTGCCAACATTGCTCATGGCTGTAATTCAGTCTTGGCTACGCAAATTGCGCTAAAGACTTCTGATTATACCGTTACTGAATGTGGCTTCGGTGCAGATCTTGGTGCCGAAAAATTCTTGGATATCAAGCGACCAGTCTTAGGCAAAACCCCGGATGCCGTCGTGATTGTTGCTACAGCTCGTGCGCTTAAGCTTAATGGCGGAGTAGACAAGAACGATTTAACCGAAGAGAATATTCCTGCCTTGGAAAAGGGAATGGCTAACTTACGCAGACACGTTAAAAACATGCAAAATTATGGTTTGCCAATCGTTGTTGCGATTAACCATTTCGCTAGCGACACTGAAGCCGAAATCAAAACTATTCAAGATGCCGTTGCCGAAATGGGTGTAAAAGCAATTGAGGTTGATGCTTGGGCAAAAGGTGGAGAAGGTACGCAAGATTTAGCCAAAGAAGTTGTCGAACTTGCAGATCAACCTGCTGACTTCCATGAATTGTATAAGAGCACTGACTCGATTGAAGATAAATTAACTGCAGTTGCTACCAAGATTTATGGTGCTAAGCGTGTAGTTTTATCTAACAAGGCCAAAAAGCAAATTAAAACTTTTGATAAACAAGGCTGGAACACTTTGCCTGTATGTATTGCTAAAACACAATATTCATTTACTGATGATCAAACCAAGTTAGGTGCCCCAACCGATTTTGACTTCCATATTCGTGATCTTGTTCCTAAGCTTGGTGCAGGATTCATCGTTGCTTTGTCAGGTACCATGATGACCATGCCAGGTTTGGCTAAGCACCCAGCTGCAGAAAACATGGATATTGATGATAATGGTCAAATTACAGGACTATTCTAAAGGAGAAAAAATGGCTGAAGTAAGCGTAATTATGGGTAGTAAGTCAGATTGGTCAACGATGAAGCATGCTTGCGAAATCTTAGATCAATTTGGTGTTAGTTATGATAAGCACGTTATTTCTGCACACAGAATGCCAAAAGAAATGTATGATTTTGCCCAAAACGCTGAGAAAAATGGCACTAAAGTAATTATTGCGGGTGCCGGTATGGCAGCTCATTTGCCTGGCATGACTGCCGCAAATACCGTGATTCCAGTGATTGGTGTTCCCGGTCAAACTAAGGCATTAGGTGGCATGGATTCTCTTTTATCTATTGTGCAAATGCCAACAGGAATTCCTGTGGCTACGACTGCCATTGGTAATGCAGGTGCAAGTAATGCGGCACTTCTTGCACTGGAAATTCTTGGAATTAGTGATGAAAAAATAAGACAGCAGCTAAAAGACTATCGACAAAAGATGCATGATGAAGCAAAAGAAAGCAGTGCGGAACTTGACTGATTCAGATTTTATTGAGCAAGGTAAAACAATTGGCATTATCGGAGGTGGTCAATTAGGACAAATGATGGCCTTGTCAGCTAAATATGGCGGCATGAAGGTTATTACGCTGGATCCGACACCAGATTGTCCTTGTGGTCAGGTAGCCGATAAGCAAATTGTGGCCGAATATTCAGATGTTAAAGCGATCGAAGAACTGGCAAAAGAAAGTGACGTTTTGACATATGAATTTGAGAATGTGGATCTTAATGCACTGAAGGATGTTGCCGACAAGGTGAAAATACCGCAAGGCACTAACTTGCTTTATATTACTAAGCATAGACTGCGTGAAAAGAACTTCTTACGTAGTGCTGGCTGTATGACTGCGCCATATTTACCCGTTAAAAATATGACTGAATTAAAAGATGCCATTAAAAAGATTGGCTATAATTGTGTCCTCAAAACTTGTGAAGGTGGTTACGATGGCCACGGTCAAGAGGTCTTAAAGAGCGGCACTGATCTTGAAAATAATGAGCATATCAAAGAAATTTTGGCTACGGGAGACTGCATTCTTGAAGGCTGGGTTCTATTCAAAGTTGAAGCGTCTGTTATGGTAGCAAGAAATGCAAAAGGTGAAGTAACTGTTTTTCCAGTTAGTGAAAACTACAATGCGGACGAAATTTTGCATATCAGCATTGTGCCTGCACGTGTTTCAAAAGAAGTTTATGACAAGGCGCAAGCTATCGCTAAACGAATAGCAGAGGCAATTCATTTGCGCGGTATTTTGGGCGTAGAGCTGTTTATCCTGGATAACGGTGACATCTACGTTAATGAACTCGCACCACGTCCTCATAATTCAGGTCACTATTCTATTGAGGCATGTAATTTTGATCAATTCGATATCCACGACCGTGCTATTTGCAATTGGCCATTGCCTAAAATTAAGCTGCTATCCAAAGTCGTAATGGTGAATGTGCTGGGCCAACACGTTGCTGGCGTAAGAAAGGTTATCCCTGAAAAGAGTAACTGGCATTTCCATTACTATGGCAAGGCCGAAATCCGTCATAATCGTAAAATGGGTCACGTCACAATTCTTACTGACGATATTGAAAAGACACTGCAAGAAATTAATGACACCCATATCTGGAAAACAAAAGTTAATTAATATTCTTTGAAAAGGAGAGCTTTAATGCTCTCTTTTTTTGTCTAATTTTCGCAAAAACACGAACAATGTTATTTAGCTATGTCTTTATTGTCCATTAAAACGTTGACATTGTAAGTACTTACTGTTAATATCGTTAACATAAAAGTGAACAAATAATTATTCACTTGCCAGAAGTGTTCGTGTTTTTACCAAGGAGAAAAATAAAATGGCAAAGTTGTTGTATACCGGCAAAGTTAAAGAAATGTGGTCTACAGATGACCCAGAAGTTTTACGCGTGGTTTATACCGACCAGGCAACTGCTGGTAACGGTGAGAAGAAGGATGACTTTAAGAACAAAGCCTATTTGAACAACGAGATTTCAACCTTAATTTTTGAATACTTAGCTAAGAACGGTGTTCCAACTCATTTCATCAAGAAAATCTCAGATACCGAAGAATTAGTTAAAAAGTGTGACATGTTCCCACTTGAAGTTGTTACTAGAAATATTGCAGCTGGCCATTTCTCAAGTCGTTATGGCTTGGGCGAAGGTGAAAAGTTCGATACCCCAGTTGAAGAATTATTCTACAAGAGCGACGAACTCGATGACCCCATTATGAACGAATCTGATGCGATTGCATTGCACGTTGCAACTGCAGAAGAACAAAAGAAGATCTGGGAATTATCTCGCCAAGTTAACAAGCTTTTGATTCCACTTTTTGATAAGGCTGGAATGGAATTAGTCGACTTTAAGCTTGAATTTGGTAAAGACGCAGACGGAAACATCATCCTCGCAGATGAATTTTCACCAGATAACTGCCGCCTTTGGGACAAAAAGACCAAGAAGCATATGGATAAGGATGTCTACCGTAGAGACATTGGTGATTTAACTACTGTCTATGAACAAGATTTAGCCCGCATTAAGCAAGCACTAAAGGAGATTTAAATGACTACTGTCCGTATTTACGTAACCTACAAGCCTTCAGTTTTTGATCCACAAGGAGCCGCAATCACCGATTCAGTTAATTCCCTCGGTCATGACGAAGTTAAGAAAATTGTTGTTGGTAAGTTCTTCGATATAACTTTAGACGAAGACAACTTAGATAAAGTTAAAGCAGATGTTAAAGACATCGCCGAATCTTTATTGGTTAACTTCAATATGGAAACTTACAAGATTAAAGTTTTGGAGGAAAATGCATGAAAATTGCAGTAGTTGTTTTTCCAGGCTCTAATTGCGATATCGATATGTATGAAGCTTTTCACACCGTTTGCAAAGCAGACATTGAATATGTTTCTTACAAAGAAAAAAGCCTAGACGGTTTTGATGCAGTTGTTCTACCAGGTGGCTTTTCTTACGGTGACTACTTAAGAACTGGAGCAATCGCTCGTTTTTCAAATATTATTCCAGCCGTTGAAAAGATGGCAGAAGAAGGAAAGCTAGTTTTAGGTGTCTGCAACGGTTTCCAAATTTTAACAGAAATGGGATTGCTTCCTGGAGCACTTAAGAAAAACGATAGTCTTCAATTCGTGTGCAAAACCGTAACGCTAGAAGTTGAAAATACACATACGCCATTTACTACTGAGTATGAAGATAAAGAACTTATCCGTATTCCTATCGCTCACGGTGATGGCAGCTATTACGCAGACGAAGATGTGCTTGCAGAATTAGAAAACAATCATCAAGTTGTCTTTAGATATCATGGTGAAAATCCTAATGGCAGTCTTCATGATATTGCTGGTATCTGTAACAAAGAAGGCAATGTTTTAGGCATGATGCCTCACCCTGAAAGAGCCGTTGAAAAAATTCTTGGCGGCACAGATGGATTGCCTTTATTTAAGTCACTTTTGAAAGCAGGAGTTCAAGCATGAAACAAGCGATGACACCAGAAGAAATTAAAGAGAAAAAGCCTTATCTCGATTGGAGTTTATCAGAACACGAATACGATTATATTTGCGATCATTTGCTTCATCGCTTGCCCAACTACACAGAAATCGGCTTGTTCTCCGCAATGTGGAGTGAACACTGCTCTTACAAAAAATCTAAGCCAGTTTTGAAGCTTTTCCCAACCAAGGGTAAACGCGTTGTTCAAGGTCCAGGTGAAGGTGCTGGTGTAGTTGATATTGATGATGGTCAAGCAGTGGTGTTTAAAGCTGAAAGCCACAACCACCCAACTACAGTTGAACCTTATCAAGGTGCCGCAACTGGTGTTGGCGGTATTTTAAGAGACGTTTTCAGTATGGGCGCTCGTCCAGTCGCAATTCTTGACTCACTTCACTTTGGTGAATTAAAAGATAATCCTACGATGCGCTACAAGATGGAAGAAACCATTAAAGCGTCGGCGACTACGGCAATTGCATGGGAATTCCTAACTTAGGTGGCGAAACTACATTTGATCCTTGTTACAACGGCAACATTTTATTAAATGCGATGAATGTCGGCATTATGGATATCAAGGATATGGAACACGGGGATGCCACCGGTGTTGGCAATGCCGTAATGTACGTTGGTGCTAAAACCGGTCGTGATGGTATCCACGGTGCTACTTTTGCTTCAGCCGACTTTTCTGAAGAACATGCGACCCAACGTTCAGCCGTACAAGTTGGTGATCCATTTATGGAAAAACTCTTGATGGAAGCTTGCTTGGAACTGATTTTGCATCACCGCGAATGGCTTGTTGGTATTCAAGATATGGGTGCAGCTGGAATTGTTTCTTCAAGTGCTGAAATGGCCACTGAAGGTAAGTCTGGCATGGATCTTAACCTTAACTTGGTACCTCAACGTGAACCTAACATGTCAGCCTACGAGATTATGCTTAGTGAATCTCAAGAAAGAATGCTCCTTTGTGTAAAGAAGGGTCATGAAGAAGACGTTAAGAAGATTTTTGATGATTACAACCTTGACGCTGTAACTATTGGTCGCATTACTGATGATGGTAGATACGTGCTTCATCACGATGATCAAGTGGTATGTGATATTCCAGTGGTAACTTTAACTGAAAAAAGTCCTTGAAGAAAAAAGCGCAGAAAAGAAACCACAAAGAATCATTGATGCTGAGCAAAGTGAAAATTGGCAACCAAATATTGAAAGTGCCGGTCAAACTTTAAAAGATCTTTTGAATCAGCCAACCATTGCTAACGATCAATTTGTAACGCAACAATATGATTCACAGGTTCGAACGGACACGATTGTAGGTCCTGGTTCAGATAGTGGTGTCTTGCGCGTGCGCCATACTAAGAAGGCAATTGCGATGACTACTGATACTAATGGACGCTTTGTCTATCTTGATCCAAAAGTTGGTGGTCAAAGAACTGTCCTTGAAAGTGCAACAAATATCGTGGCTAGTGGTGCCCAACCTTTAGCAATTACTGACTGTCTTAACTATGGTGACCCTAATGATCCAGAAATTTTCTGGGAATTGCATCAATCTTGTCAAGGGATTGCCGATGCATGTGAAATCTTAGAAACACCGGTTGTTTCAGGAAATGTCTCTCTTTATAACGAAAATAATGGCAAGGCAATTTATCCATCACCAATGATTGGGATGGTTGGTTTAATCAAGGATTATGATCACGTCATTCCAATGCACATGCAAAAAGCAGGCGACAAGATTTATCTAGTTGGTAAGACAGATGATGATTTTGCTGGCTCAGAATTGCAAAAGATGATCACTGGTGAAATTAGCGGATTGCCACATGCGCCAAACTTGCCAGAGATAAAGCAATACCTTTACAAATTGCAAGCATTAATGGCTAACGGCTTAGTCAAAAGTGCACACGATCTAAGCGAAGGTGGCTTAGGCGTTTCCTTAGCTGAAACACTTTTTGATACAGACTTTGGTGCAAAGATCGAACTTGATTTTGATAAAAATCTGCTTTTCAGTGAGACTCCAGGTCGCTTGATCGTTTCAGTTGATCCTGCAAATGCGGAAAAATTTGAACAAGAAATGGGCGATTCCGTTAGTGAAATTGGTCAAGTTACTGCTGATCAGCAATTGAATATTTCGCTGGCCAACGATCAAGTAAATGAAGATGTAGCTGAATTGCAAAAGATTTGGAAGGAGTGCATCCCTTGTTTAATGAAATCAAAAGCCTAAATGAGGAATGTGGCGTCTTCGGCGTCTTTGGTGCACCTGATGCCAGTCAATTAACTTACCTAGTTTGCATAACTTGCAACACCGCGGACAAGAAGGGGCCGGCATCGTCTCAAGCGATGGTGAGCATTTGTATCAACACCGCGATCGTGGCCTTTTATCCGATGCTTTTGCTGATCCGAATGATTTAAAAAAATTGGTCGGCGACAGTGCTATTGGTCACGTTCGCTACAGTACAACGGGTTGTAATTCGATTCAAAACGTACAACCATTTCTCTTTCATTTTCTAGACGGTGATGTTGCCTTAGCTCACAACGGCAACTTAGTTAATGCCGTATCTTTACGCGACAAGCTCGAAAAGCAAGGGGCAATTTTTCAATCCTCATCTGATACCGAAATCTTGATTCACTTGATTCGTAATCATATCAAAGATGGCTTTATTTCAGCTTTAAAGCAAAGCCTGAATGAAGTTCACGGTGGTTTTGCCTTCCTGCTTTTGCAAAAAGATCGCATGATTGCGGCACTTGATCCTAATGGGATTCGTCCCTTATGTATTGGTAAATTGGACAATGGCGCCTACGTTGTTTCTAGCGAAACTTGTGCACTCGACATCATTGGCGCCAAGTTCGTCCGTGACGTTCAGCCAGGTGAATTGATTATCATCGATCGAGACGGAATGAAAATTGATCATTTTACTAAAAATACTCATTTAGCAATCTGTTCAATGGAATACATCTATTTTGCTCGTCCTGATTCAATCATACATGGTGTGACTGTTCATAATGCTAGAAAAAGAATGGGGCGGCTGCTAGCTCGTGAGGCTCCAGCCGATGTCGACATGGTAATTGGCGTACCAAACTCATCTTTGTCAGCTGCTTCTGGTTACGCCGAAGAATTGGGGTTGCCTTATGAAATGGGTCTGGTTAAAAACCAATACGTTGCCAGAACCTTCATTCAGCCAACCCAAGCCTTGCGTGAAAAGAGTGTTAAGTTAAAACTGTCAGCTGTTCGTGGTGTCGTTGCTGGTAAAAAGATCGCTGTCATTGATGATTCAATCGTAAGAGGGACTACCTCTAAGCAAATTGTCAAAATGCTAAAAGAAGCTGGTGCTAAAGAAGTACATTTGAGAATCGCCAGCCCACCATTTAGATTCCCTTGTTTTTATGGCATCGACATTTCAACTCGTTCTGAACTGCTGGCTGCCCATTACTCAGTAGAAGAAATGCGCAAAATCATTGGCGCTGATAGCCTTGGCTTTTTAAGCATTGATAGCTTGATCAAGGCCATCGATGTACCTGATAGAGGCGATTCATCGGGTCTGACAGTTGCCTACTTTAATGGAAAGTATCCAACTAAATTGGATGACTATGAAGCTGGCTATTTAGCTTCTCTTAATGCCCAGGAACGGCGACAAAGAAAGGAATTATCAAATGAATCGTTATAAAGAAGCCGGCGTAGATGTCACTGCTGGTTACGATTTAGTCAATCGAATTAAGCCGATGGTAGCTGCAACTAAGCGTAAAGGTGTCATGGGTGGGATTGGTAGCTTTGGCGGCATGTTTGATTTAGAAGAATTGGGTTACAAGCATCCCGTTCTTGTTTCAGGCACGGATGGTGTAGGTACCAAATTAATGATTGCGCAAAAGATGAACCAAAACGACACGGTCGGCATCGATTGCGTGGCCATGTGCGTTAACGATGTGCTAGCCCAAGGTGCGGAACCTTTATTTTTCTTAGATTACATTGCCTGTGGTCATAACGATCCAAAGAAATTGGCTGACGTAGTTAAGGGCGTGGCTGAGGGATGCAAGAAAAGCGGCTCTGCCTTAATTGGTGGTGAAACCGCGGAAATGCCCGATATGTATGAACCCCACGAATATGATTTGGCTGGCTTTTCAACTGGGATTGCGGAAAAAGAGGACTTATTATCTAGTTCTTTAGCCAAAGCAGGCGATTATTTAATTGCTTTGCCATCGAGTGGCGTCCATTCTAATGGTTTCAGTTTAATTAGAAAAATTTTGTTCAAAGATCACGACGTTTCATTAAGCGACAAACCAGCAGAATTAGCGGGCAAAATCGTAGGCGAAACACTCCTTACGCCAACCAGAATCTATGTCAAAGCAGTTTTACCACTAGTAAAAAAGCATTTAGTTCACGGCATTGCCATATTACTGGTGGCGGCTTCATTGAAAACCTACCTCGAATTTATAGCAATGACTTGCAAGCAGTGGTTAATAAAGGTTCGTGGCCTGTTTTACCAATTTTTGATTATCTGAAAAAACTAGGCAATTTAGATGAACGAGATTGCTACAACACTTTCAATATGGGCGTTGGTTTAGTTTTAGCCGTTCCAGTAGAAAACATTGTTGCAGTCAAAGAACAACTAAATCGCGAGAATGAAAAATTCTACGAAATTGGTCAATTAGTTGCACGCCCCGAAGGGGAAGAAAAGATCGTAATCAAATAGAGGAGAAAAATGAGAGTTGCTATTTTAGCTTCTGGGAATGGAACCAACTTTGAAGCTTTAACTAAAAAGTTTCAAGCTGGCGAAATTCCCGGAACCGAGGCTTTAATGTTTTGCAATCATCCGAATGCTCCGGTAGTTAAAAGAGCCGAAAGATTAGGCGTGCCATACGAAACTTTTTCCGTTAAAGAATGCGGCGGCAAAGATGCCTATGAAAAGCGTCTACTGAAAGTTTTGCAAGATTATCAAATTGATTTCATTGTTTTGTCCGGATATCTCAGAGTGGTTGGTCCCACGATTTTAAACGAATATCCAAACTCAATCATCAATTTGCATCCCGCATTACTGCCAAGTTATCCCGGCCTCAATTCAATCGAAAGAGCTTTTGAAGATTACAAGCAAGGCAAGATAAAAGAAACCGGCGTGACGGTGCATTTTATCGATGCCATTTGGATCATGGGCCTATCATTGCTCAACAGGCTGTCCCAATTTATCCAGATGATACGGTTGAAACGCTTGAGGCAAGAGTTCATGAAACAGAACATCAACTATTCCCAGCTACGTTAAGAAAAGTATTAAGTCAAAGAATGGAAAAGGAAAAAACTAAAATGAAACGTGCATTAATCAGTGTCAGTGATAAAACCAATTTGGTAGATTTTGCCAAAGGGTTAACCGAAAATGGCTATGAAATTGTTTCTACCGGTGGTACCAAGAAGGCTTTAGACGAAGCTGGTATCAAGACAATCAGCGTTGAAGAAGTTACTAATTTCCCTGAGATTTTGGACGGCCGTGTGAAGACTTTGAACCCATATATTCATGGCGGACTTCTTGCTAAAAGAAACGATCCGGAACATATGACAACTTTAGAGAAATTGAACATCAAGCCAATCGATTTAGTTTGCGTTAACCTTTATCCATTTAAACAAACGATTGAAAAGCCGGATGTTACTAGAGAAGAAGCAATCGAAAACATTGATATTGGTGGTCCAAGTTTATTGCGTGCAGCTTCGAAGAACTATCAAGATGTCACTGTCGTAACCGATAAAGCTGACTATGATTTAGTTTTAAAAGAAATTGCGGAAAATGGTAACACCACGCTCGAAACAAGAGCAAAATTAGCAGCTAAGGTGTTTAGAGCAACTGCCGCTTACGATGCAATTATTGCAAATTACCTAACCAAGCAAGTTGGCCTTGAAGATCCTGAAAAGTTGACTTTGACTTATGATCTGAAAGAAAAGATGCGCTACGGTGAAAACTCCCACCAAAAAGCATGGCTTTACGAAGATGCAATTCCAAAGAGATTCTCAATCTTGCAAGCACATCAATTGCACGGCAAGAAACTTTCTTACAACAACATCAAGGATGCTGATGAAGCACTGCGCTGCATTCGTGAATTCCAAGATGAACCAACTGTTGTTGCAATGAAGCACATGAACCCATGTGGCATCGGCCGCGGTGATAGTCTTGAAGAAGCTTGGGACAGAGCATATGAAGCTGACTCAGTTTCAATCTTCGGTGGGGTTATCGCTTTGAACAGAAAAGTCGATTTAGCTACTGCCGAAAAGATGCACAAGATTTTCTTGGAAATCATCATTGCACCGGGCTTTGACGACGATGCACTCGAAATTTTGGAAAAGAAAAAGAATGTTAGATTGCTTGAATTAGACTTTGACAAAGAAAATGAGCCAACTCGTCCAGAAGTCGTTTCAGTCATGGGCGGTATCTTGCAACAAGAACAAGATACGCTTGTTGAAAATACCAACGACTGGAAAGTGGTAACTAAGGCTCAACCTACTGCAGCACAACTTAAGACCATGATGTTTGCCTTGAAGGCAGTAAAGCATACCAAGTCTAATGCGATTGTTGTAGCTAACGATGAAAGAACTCTTGGTGTAGGTGCAGGCCAACCTAACAGAATTGATTCGGCTAAGATTGCGATCAACCACGCCGGGGATGCCATTGATGACCGCGCAGTGCTCTCATCAGATGCCTTCTTCCCATTTAACGACTGTGTTGAATACGCTGCAAAGCATGGCATCAAGGCAATCGTTCAACCTGGTGGTTCCATCCGCGATAAAGACTCAATCGAGATGGCCGACAAGTACGGCGTTGCAATGGTATTTACAGGTTACCGTCACTTTAGACACTAATTGGTGAAAACGATGAAAGATGATTTAGTTTTACTAGTTGTTGGTTCAGGTGGACGCGAGTTTGCCGTGGCGAAAAAGCTGAAGGAGAGCCCACATATTAAGACTGTGTATTGTGCACCGGGCAATGTGGGGATGCAAACAATTGGCGTTGAAACCGTGCCAATTGAAGAAACTGATCTTGATGGTCTGCTGGATTTTGCCAAAAGTAAGCATATTGATTGGACTTTTGTTGGACCAGAAAATGTCCTTTGTGCTGGCATTACCGACAAATTTGAAAAAGCTGGGCAAAAGATTTTTGGCCCTAACCAAAGAGCGGCACAATTAGAAGGTTCAAAAGATTACGCTTTGCGCTTCATGAGCAAATACAACATTCCAACGGCACGCCATAAAACTTATACTAGTGCCGAAACTTGTATTGCTGGTTTGAATGATTTTGATTTCCCAGTAGTTATCAAAGAAGATGGCTTGGCTGGCGGTAAGGGCGTAACCATTGCTAAGAATCAAGATGTGGCAGAAGAGACGATCAGAGAAATGTTTGCTGGTGGTCAAACTGCTGTCGTTCTTGAAGAATGCTTGGTTGGCCCGGAATATTCAATGTTTGTGGTTGTTTCTGAAGATCAATTTACGATTTTGCCGATGGCGCAAGACCACAAGCGAGTTGGTGATGGCGATAAGGGTCCAAACACCGGCGGTATGGGATCATATTCTCCTTTGCCACAGCTGAAAAAAGAAGATCGGCAAAGAATGATCGACGAGATTGTGAAGCCCACGATGAATGGTTTAGTTCATGGCAATTATCATTACTGCGGCGTTTTGTACATTGGCTTAATGTTAACTGAAGATGGTCCGAAGGTCATTGAATATAATGTCCGCTTGGGCGATCCTGAAACGCAAGTTGTCTTGCCTCGTGTTAAAAATGACTTTGCGCAAGTGATCGACGCAGCGGTAAATTATGAAAAACTGCCTGAGATTGAGGAAAATGATAATTCTATCTTGGGCGTGGTTGTCTGCAGCAAAGGTTACCCAACGCATCCGGCTCCTAACGTGAAGATTGGCAAGTTGCCTGAAGGCACTAATACTTATATCGATTATGCTAATGTGAAAGGCGACTTGGATAATCTAATAGGTGATGGTGGTCGCTTGTTCATGGTGATTTCGGAAGCTGATAATTTAGTCCAGGCGCAGGATAATGTGTATTCTTATTTGAGTAAGCTTGATCTGCCAGATTGCTTCTACCGTCATGATATTGGTAATCGTGCTTTGAGAGATTAGACGTATGAAGAAAGTCCCAGTTGGGGCTTTTTTGTTTTGGTAAGATTTGGTATAATTAATACGAACACTTGATCGCAGAAATGGGATCGATGATATATTTTTCTCCACGTGGGTGGAGGTGATCCTGAAGCGACTTTTAATAGAAGAACGAGTAATTAGTGTTCTCCACGCAAGTGGAGGTTTTGAAGATAATTAAAAAGCTCTTAGTTGTGAAAACTAAGGGCTTTTTTGATAAGTTAATAACATTCTAGGTCATACTAAATTTTCTCTTATATAATAGGCTTGTATTGGGGGTAAAGGAGAAAAGAATATTATGAAGAAAATAACGATGTTGCTGGCATTGATTTGTTTAACATTTGCTGGTGTAAGTGTTTCAACTGCTCAACCAGTTCAAGCCATAAGCAAGTATTCTGAAAAATGGCATACTGTAAAAACTACTGAGAAGGTTTATAGATATAAGCCATATGTGCCTAGAGGTGCTGCTATGTATCAAATGAAATTTATTCATAAAACACCTATTAGGAAAGGGACATATTTAAGACTGCGCTGTCCAGGTACTCATTATCTATGGCAATTTGTGATTGGTGGACATTATTGGACCGTTTTAAGAAATGATGCCAGATGGTTTAAGAATGTAAGATAAAATCCATGTGAAGAATTGAAATAATTCTGATAATGAATTTATGATATAATACTTTTGGATAATGTTTGAAATTAATAAAGCTCTTAGCTCGTGTAGCTAGGAGCTTTTATTTTTTAGGAGGTTCAAATGAGCAATTTGGAATCAAATACTGACAATCAATTTATTGATAAACTGCATCAGGCATATTTAAAGAGAGTGAACTTCTATCACATTCCTAAAGCAGAATTGGCTAGGTTTTCTTGGAGTGGACATAAACACGTTATTATTTATGTTGTTAAGGTATTTAGTGATTATCGAAGATATGATCATTCTACAATGTATTTTGCAGTCAAAGCTGACACAGCAAAAGATGATATTAAGTTTATGGATTTGATTAGTAGGACAAGCAATCCTGAATTTAGTAGGATTGGTGATTCTCTTGTTTTATCTAGAGTTGCATGGCTAATAAGTCAAGGTTTAATAGATAAGAATATAAGTGAAACAATTTGCCAAGCATCTACAGATTTTACTTTTTCAGATTTTGATGAAAACAAGAAGGATGATATTTTCTTCGAGGAGTGGGCTAAAACATGGGTAGATAGAGAATATGATGCAGCTCAAGAAGCAGAAGAAAATTCAACACCAGTACAAAAATTTCCAGATTTTCCTAATACGAAACAAAGATTCTTTATTGATAGATATCATTTTAAAGATATGCTTAAGAGTTTAAATGATAGTCAATTTGAAGATGAATTTAATCAATGCCTTTTTGCTTACGAGAATGAAAAATGGTTTTTATGTGCTACAGGCTTAGGCAGTTGCTTAGAACATTTAATGCTAATTATTCTTACAAATTATGATAAAAATGGTTTTAAGGATAAAAAAGGAAAAAGATTGCTTAAAGATTTTCCTAAGAATCCAACTGCTTATGATTATGTAGGATATTTTAAAAGAGCTCCTATTAATGTTACTTCAAGACAAGCTACTTTTATTAATTTGCTATACATGGCACGAAATTCTGTAGATCATCATAATACTGGTAAAACGCAAAAGAATCTTTGTGATCTTTTATTAAATGGTATATCTGATATGTACAATGATTATTATTCAAGTAGTGTATTGTATAAGCCTGCACCAAAAGAAAATGAATAAATTGGCATTTATTTAATTGATTGCTTCAACTAGTTACTAAACAGTATGTTTATAGTACATTAGACTTCTGCTTACTCTGCGCTGTAAAACAATTATGAAAAGCTACCTAAAAGTAGCTAGAAAGGATATTTATGTTTGATCCTAATATGTTAAAAAACATCTTTGATCCTAATACATTGAAGGTAATTAAAGATCTTACTCCCGAATCAACTAGAGAATTACTTTTTAATCCTGCAGCAAATGAGGTTGGAAAAGGTGTTGGTGCTATTTTATCAATATTGTTTTCTCCTCTACTAGCATTAAACGTTATTGAGAAACAAGCACTTGCTAAATTCACCAATAAAATTGCTAATAAGATCAATAAGATACCAGAGGAAGATCAAGATTTCAGTAAGCCAGGTTTAGCATTAAAAGCTTTAGAAGAAGCTCGATATCAAATAAATAATGAGTTACTTCAGGACATGTTTTCTAGTTTATTGGCTTCAGGGGTTAACAGACAAAAGAATGAAGATATCACACCTAGATATGCTACAGTTTTATCTCAAATAGGCTATAAAGATGCTGTTTTCCTTCAAGAAATAAATGACCAAGACTATCACTACTTTCCAATTGGTCATCTGCGTTATACAAATATATCTAAATCAGAGTATATTGAAGTAACGGATAGATATCTTTGTAACAATAACAATGAGATAAAAAGAATTCCTACAGAATCTATTGATGTATTGCAGTCATTAGGTATAATTCAACAAGAAGATAACCACTATAAGACAGGCGGAGAATTTGATAAGAAATATGCTTTGCTTGAGAGCTATTTACAAACCCAAGACAAATATAAAGCCAACAATGATAATGATATACCTTTTGTTAGAATGATACCTGGACAGATTCAGCCAACAGATTTTGGAAACAATCTGTTGTATTGTATTTTTGGATAAGTAATAAGAGGATATACACTTCTTGTTCTGAAGAAAGTATTTTTTATATGTAATTTACAAATATCTAAATGAAATAGGGGCCCTTAGTGAAAACTAAGGGCTTTTTCAGTAGCAGGAATATTGAGTTGTAGCGCTTTTTCTACGATAATAGAACTAAAAGTGATTTTTGATGAATCAAATCCTAACTAAATGAGGTGAATGATATGGATCCTGAAAAAATGAATTTAACGGAGGAGGATATCAAGAATAGATATATTTCTCCTGCTATTTTTGAAACAGCAGGTTGGAAGAAAAAAGATTCTTTGATGGAATATTACTATACGGATGGCCAGATCAATGTTGTAGACGATGTGGCTAAACGTGGTAATGGTAAAAAGGTTGATTACTTACTCTTATATAAGCCTAATTATCCGATTGCTGTAATTGAAGCTAAGGACAGAAAAAAGCACCCACAACCTAGCGCTGGTTTGCAACAAGGTATGGGGTATGCTAGAGACTTGCAAGTACCATTTGCTTATTCTTCTAACGGGGATGCATTTGTTGAGCATGATATGTTGACAGGTAAAGAAAGAACTTTTGCTCTAGATGAATTTCCAACTAAAGAAGAACTTTGGAAGAGATATATTAAAGAAAAGAAACTATCTGACAAAGAAATCAAAGCAATTAATGAGCCATATTATTCATCCAGAGATACATATTCACCTCGATATTACCAACAAAATGCTATTAACCGTGTAGTAGAAAAGATAGCCAATGGTGATCGTCGTATTTTGTTAGTTATGGCTACTGGTACGGGTAAAACTTACACTGCCTTTCAAATCGTCTATCGTTTGTTAAAGGCTGGCATCAAGCATAGAGTCCTTTATTTAGCCGACCGTAATATTCTGGTTGATCAAGCAAGGTTAAACGACTTTAGTCCATTAAGTGACAAGATAACTAAAGTTCAAGATGGACATATGGATAGCGCATATCCAATTCAATTCGCTCTGTATCAACAATTGGCAGGAAAAGATGAAGATGTTGGTCATGAACCATTTAGACAACTTAAGCCTGATTTCTTTGATTTAGTTGTAATTGATGAAGCTCACCGTGGTTCTGCTAAGGCTGATAGTCAATGGCGCAAGATCTTGGATTACTTTGATGGTCCTAATGTAACTCATTTAGGTATGACTGCTACTCCTAAGAATGATAAAGAAGCTTCAAATATTCAATACTTTGGCGATCCGGTTTATACATACTCACTTAAACAAGGGATTGAAGATGGTTTCTTAGCACCATACAAAGTTATCAGAGTTAACTTCAATGTAGATATTAACGGATTTCGCCCGTTTAAAGGTGAGAGAGATAAGCATGGTCGCGAATTTGATAAGAAGTTATATACAACACGTGATTTTGATAAAAGTTTAGTCATCGATGAACGTACCGAAATGGTGGCTAAATATGTAAGTAAGTATATGAAAGAAAATGATCGGCGCTGGGATAAAACTATTGTCTTTTGCGAGGACATTGAACATGCCGAAAGAATGCGTCAGGCTTTCGTAAATGAAAATACGGATTTAGTTGCTGAAGATTCACGTTATGTTATGAGAATTACTGGTGATGATAATACAGGTAAATCACAACTAGATAATTTTGAAGATGTTACAAGTAAAGTTCCTACAATAGTTACGACTTCTAAATTGTTAACTACAGGTGTTAACGTAAAAACTTGTAAAACAATTGTGTTAGATTCAAACATTAATTCCATGACAGAGTTTAAACAAATTATTGGTCGTGGTACTCGACTAGATACTGATCATGGAAAGAGTTACTTCACTATTATTGATTTCCGTGGAGTATCAAGATTATTTGCTGATCCAGCATTTGATGGTGAACCAATTGAGATAATTGATGGTAATAAAGGCACAAGCTCTCACAAATCTCATTATTCTGGTGTATCAGATTCTGCTAAGCAAAAATATGAAGTAAATCGTAATGTAAAGGTTTCAAATGCCGAAACTCAATTCTTAGATGAACATGGTAACCTAATCACCACTTCTTTGGTTGACTACACTAAGAAAAATATTCTTGGTGAATATGCTACATTGGATAATTTCCTTCAAGCTTGGAATAAGGCTGATAAGAAGCAAGTGTTGCTTGATGAGATGGAAAAGCATGGCATTCTTTATAAGGAAATTATCAAGCAAAAGAAGATTAAGGATATGGATCCATTTGACCTGATGGTTCATCTTGCATACAATCAAAAGCCACTGACGAAGTCAGAGCGAATCAAGAATGTTAAAAAGTCAGGTATTCTCGATAAATATCAAGGTGCTGCTAGAGATATTCTTGATGCTCTGCTAGAAAAATATAAAGATGATGGGATTGCTGATTTGGAGAGTAATAAGGTATTAAGTTTGCCTGAATTCGAGAAATATGGCGGTGCCGTCAAGATTATTTTGTCCTTTGGCGGCAAAAAGAATTACGAAGATACTATTAAGAAAGTAAAAGAAAAAATATACAGTTAGGGAGTTTATTAGATGGCAGGTACGACTACTCAATTTGTTAAGAGAATAAGAGATATCATGCGTAATGATCCAGGTATCAATGGCGATGCGCAGAGAATTGAACAATTATCTTGGATCTTATTTTTGAAAGTTTATGATGATCGTGAACTTGTTTGGGATATTGATCAAGATAATTATGAGTCAATCATTCCTGAAGGGATGCACTGGCGTGAATGGGCTCATGATAATAAGGACGGTAAAGCATTAACTAGTGATGAATTACTAGATTTTGTTAACAATAAATTATTACCTGCATTAAAAAATATTACTGTAACTGATGAAACACCTATTAGCAAGGCTATTGTTAAAGATGCCTTTATTGATGCTAACAACTATATGAAGAATGGTGTTTTATTGCGTCAAGTAGTTAATGTGGTTGATGAAGTTGACTTTACTGATCCTAAAGATCGTCACTTGTTTGGTGATATCTATGAAAGCATCTTAAAAGAACTTCAAAGTGCTGGTAGTTCTGGTGAATTCTATACTCCTCGTGCTTTAACAGACTTTATTGCAGAAACTTTAAAGCCAAAATTAGGTCAAAGAATTGCTGATTTGGCTTGTGGTACTGGCGGCTTTCTTGTTAGTGCCTTAAATATCTTAAATAAACAAGTTAAGACTGTTGAAGATAAGGAACTCTACAATAAAGAAGTTTTTGGTATTGAGAAGAAAGGTCAACCATATATCTTGGCCGTAACCAACTTGCTTCTTCATGATGTTGATAATCCAGATATTGTTCACGGGAACTCGCTCGAAAAGCGTGTTACTGAATATACTGACAAAGATAAGTTTGATTTGATTATGATGAATCCTCCATTCGGTGGATCTGAGCTGCCTATTATCAAGCAAAACTTTCCTACAGATTTACAAAGTAGTGAAACTGCTGACTTATTCTTAGCCCTGATCATGTACCGTATTAAGGATAATGGTAAAGTTGGTGTAATTTTGCCAGATGGCTTCTTGTTTGGTAATGATGGTACCAAGCTTAACATCAAGAAGCGTATGCTTAAGGATTTCAACCTTCATACAATTATTCGTTTGCCAGGTAGCATTTTTAGTCCATATACTTCAATTGCAACTAACATTTTATTCTTTGATAAGACAGGTTCTACTAAAGAGACTTGGTTCTATCGTTTAGATATGCCTAAAGGATATAAGCACTTCTCTAAGACTCGTCCAATGAAATTAGAACATTTTAATCCTGTACGTGAGTGGTGGAATAATCGTCATGAAATTCAGGATGAAGATGGTAATTACAAGTCCCAAGCTTACACTCCTGAAGAATTAGCTAAGAATAATTACAATTTTGATTTGTGTGGTTTTCCAACAGAAACTGAAGAAGTATTGCCACCGTTTGAATTGATGGATAAATATCAAAAAGAGCGTAAAGAATTGAATGCTAAGATTGATAAACAATTATCCATTATTAAACAATTGCTTGAGGAGGATGACTAATGACTCCTGAACAATTAAGAACTTCAATTCTGCAGTATGCCATGGAAGGTAAGTTGGTTAAGCAGGATTCTAATGATGAACCGGCTAGTGAATTAGTAAAAAGAAGTCAAGATAAAAAAATTGAACTGATTAAAAATGGTGAACTCAAAAAGAGCAAGAAGTTACCTGTAATTACTGATGGTGAAAAACCATTTAATATTCCTGATAACTGGGCATGGAGTAGATTAGGTGATTTATTTACAATTCTACGTGGTGGTTCTCCTAGACCTATAAAATCTTTTCTGACTAATGATGAGAATGGAATTAATTGGATAAAAATCGGTGATACTGATCCTAATAGTAAGTACATTACTAAAACGGAAGAAAAAATAATACCTGAGGGTTTGAAGAAATCTAGGGCTGTTCATATCGGAGATTTTGTTTTATCCAATTCAATGAGTTTTGGTCGGCCTTATATTTTAAAAATAAATGGAGCCGTTCATGATGGATGGTTGATAATATCAGACTATGATCAAGTATTCAATAAGGATTTTTTATATTACTTATTATTATCTTCGTTTGTAAAAAAGCAGTTCTCAATAGCAGCTACTGGCTCAACAGTTAAAAATCTTAATAGAGAAAGAGTAGCCAATACTATCGGTGTTATTCCACCACTTGAAGAACAAAAGCGCATTGTAGCAAAAATTGAAAAATTAATGCCTTTGGTGGATGAATATGCTGAATCATATAATCGTCTTCAAAAGATTGATAATGAATTTGAAGATAAATTAAAACAATCTGTCTTACAGTATGCAATGGAAGGTAAGCTGGTTAAACAAGATCCTAGTGATGAACCGGCCAGTAAATTAATCAAGAAGATTGAAAATGAAAAAGCTGAATTAATCAAAGAAGGCAAGATTAAGAAGAGCAAAAAGTTACCTGTAATTACTGATGATGAAAAGCCGTTTGATATTCCTGATAGTTGGGAATGGATAAGACTGGGAGACTATGCGGAAAAGATTACAGATGAAGTTGCCAGTGGTAGTTTTGCAGCTATTAGAGATAACGTACGAAAATATAAAACAGAAAATTACGCTATTATGGTAAAAACAGCAGATTTTGCTAATCATTTTAGTAAAAATCTGACATATACTGATGAGCATGGATATAATTTCTTGAACAATTCAAATTTATTTGGAGGGGAATTGATCTTAAGCAATATTGGATCAATTGGGAAATGTTTTATTGTTCCTAAATTAAATAGGCCGATGACATTAGCTCCTAATTCTATAATGACTAAACTGATTGATCCTAAACTTAATAAGTTTTTGTATTACTTTATTAAATCTCCAATAGGTAATTTTGAGTTATTGCAAATAGCTTCAGGGACAACAATGAAAAAGTTTAATAAAACAAATTTAAAGGGGATATTAATACCAATTCCACCGTTAAATGAACAAAAACGTATTGTTTTTGAAATTGAAAAAATTGTAAATTCAATAGACAAGTTATCTAAATAGATTGAATCGAAAAGTATTGTCTAAAAAAGGTAGTATTGTTTTGATATGATAAAGCTAACTAAAGAGTAGGAACAGTACCATGCCAATATTCACTAGATATAGATTAAGTGGTGAAGTAGTCGAATCACGATTTATAAATTCAAATGAAATTACACAACATAAATATAGTATTCTAGGTCAAAAAGCTAGAATTACTACGAATGATGGTAAAGTCTACGAAGGCTTTGCAGATGAGCCTTATCATACTGGAGAAGGAAACAGCCTAACTTTAATGTGGTATGACACGGATTATAAAACAGAACATCTAAGAAGCAGTAATATGGTTACCATATTTATACCGATAGGCATTGTTGCTAAGATTGAAGCAATCTTATACAGTAATCCACGTTGGGGCCTTCCACCATTTAATGAATTTTTGTTTAGTAGTGAGATAAAGCGGTGTGAGTTTAAACCTGATGATGAGTTGAAACAATTTATTAGAGACTTTAATAAAAAGCATCAAAAATAAGATTGATAAATTTCCGCTTGTAAACACTATTTTTAGTTGATATCTTTTGATATAATTTTATAAGTAGAAAACAAACGTTTTGTTTTAAATCTTTATTTAACTCGTGAGAAATGTAAATAGATCCTGATAAAAACAGGCTGTTTGCAAAAGCTGTTTCTTTATCTAATCCAAGAGGAATGTAAATACAATAAACAATGGCTTAAAGTCTTCACGACGTCCATTTTTTATCTAACTCAAGAGAATTACAAATAAATATATTTACAATAAAAAAGGCGATTCCTTAGTGGAAATCGTCCTTTTTTGCGTATACAGAACGATATGGAGTATTTAAAGCTAATTCATATACTAAGTTTAATTTACCAATTATCGTTACTGATCCCGATGAAATAAAAAATATAGATACCTTAACGGTCGGATTTAAGGCTATTAAAAGAAAATTATTTAGAAATACAGATAAACAATCTTATTATGTGACTTATAATATTAAGAATTTACTATAGGATTCACGTTTTAAGAAGGGATATAATAACGAAATAAAAATTTTCATTACTATAAGTGAGATTTTAAATAGTGAAAAACTAGAAGATGCTTTTTTGTATGATGAATTACCTAAGTTAGATATAATTCTGGGAGAGTTGAAGAATAGTGAAATAAGTGATCAAGCATTATCCGATATAGTAAATATGTATAAATACTTAATTGAAAATAAAACGATGCTTTCAGTTGAGGTGAAAAGTTTATTACGTGATATTACGAAAAGATCTACATTGGGTTTTGCCACTGAGAATAATCAAAAAAGAAAAGACTTAATGCTAAAAATAAAAAAAGACTTTAGTAAAATTTCTGATAGAACTATAACGTCAACTAAATTTTAAGCTAAAAGTTTATATTTGATCTGATATAATAATTAAGAATCTAATTTTAAGATTGTTGTTAAAACAATTTTTAAAATTATGGTCGCATTTATATGAGTGCGTGGATTGAAATCAATATATGCTTTCTGTTATTCCTTTTAAAGCTAATTGTAGGCTAATCAGAAAGGTTAATATTTAAAGGCTCCATAAAAGTGGAGCTTTTTTCTTTTCGATTAAACTTCCTATTAAAAGATTA
This sequence comes from Lactobacillus kitasatonis DSM 16761 = JCM 1039, assembly GCF_000615285.1. Classification (GTDB taxonomy): domain Bacteria; phylum Bacillota; class Bacilli; order Lactobacillales; family Lactobacillaceae; genus Lactobacillus; species Lactobacillus kitasatonis. The sequence goes on from NZ_BALU01000011.1 coordinate 80,046, forward strand.
CCCTTGAAACTGGTAAAATAGATAAGTAAGTATAGAGAACAATTTATTGAAAAAGGGAGATAAAATGGCAGATAAAAAATTACTTCTAATCGATGGTAACTCTGTAGCTTTCAGAGCCTTTTACGCTCTTTATCGTCAACTAGAATCTTTCAAGAGTCCGGATGGCCTGCACACTAATGCCATTTACGCTTTTAAAAATATGCTTGATGTCCTTTTGAAGGACGTTGATCCAACTCACATTTTGGTAGCTTTTGATGCAGGAAAAGTAACTTTTAGAACAAAGATGTATGGAGAATATAAAGGTGGACGTGCCAAAACTCCAGAAGAGCTTCTCGAGCAAATGCCTTATATTCAAGAAATGCTTTATGACTTGGGTATTAAAACTTATGAATTGAAGAATTACGAAGCAGATGACATTATTGGTACTTTTGTCGATAAGGGTGAGAAGAACGGCTTTACTACTACTGTTGTGACTGGTGACCGCGACTTGACCCAACTTGCGTCCGACAAGACGACTGTCGAAGTAACTAAATCTGGTGTTTCTCAACTTGAAGCCTACACGCCTGAACATATGAAGGAAGTTAACGGCGTCACTCCAACTGAATTCATTGATATGAAGGCTTTGATGGGTGATAATTCCGATAACTATCCTGGTGTAACTAAGGTTGGTCCTAAGACTGCTTCACGTTTAATTCAAAAATATGGTTCTGTTGAAGGCATTTACGACCATATCGACGAAATGAAGAAGTCCAAGTTGAAAGAAAACTTGATCAACGATAAAGACAAGGCCTTTTTAGCTAAAAACTTGCCACAATTGACCGTGATTCACCGGTAACTCTAGATATCGATGATATAAAACGTCAGCCAGTTGATTATGAAAAGCTGCGTCAATTCTATGAAAAGATGAACTTCCGCAAGTTCTTAGCTGATTTAAATGCTTCAGGTGCTGGTCAAGATAACACCGAAGTTGAAAAAGTAGAATACACTGTTTTAAACGACGACAACGTTAAAGATGTTAAGGCCACTGAAGATGACACCGTTGAATTTTACTTAGAAATGCTTGGTGCCAACTATCACTTAGCTCCTTTTGTTGGCTTCAGTTTGAAGATCAACGATAAGATCTACGTTTCAAGAGACGTGGAATTGCTTGAAGAAGATAATCTCAAGCACATCTTAGAAGACGAAAAGATTCAGAAGAACGTCTTTGACCTAAAGAGAACAATGGTTGCTGCACATCGTTTAGGCATTCACACTCACGGTCTTGATTACGACATGCTTTTGGCATCTTACTTGATTAATAATGAAAATAACTCTAACGACCTTGGTGAAATTGCCCACCTTTATGGTGATTATTCAGTTAAGACTGACCTTGAAGTTTATGGAAAAGGTAAGAGTGAGCACATCCCTGATGACGATGATGAATTATTCAACCACTTAGCTTCTAAGATCAATGCTATCGAATCACTTAAAAAGCCACTGCTTGAAAAGCTCAAGGATCATGAACAAGACGATCTATTTGAAACAATCGAAATTCCAACCGCGCGCGTTTTAGCCAGAATGGAAATGAACGGGATGAAGGTCGAAGCAAGTACTTTAATTCAACTGCAAAATGAATTTGCCGTTAAATTGAAGGGACTCGAAGACAAGATTTATGACCAAGCCGGTGAAAAGTTCAACTTGAACTCACCAAAGCAATTAGGTCACATTTTGTTTGAAAAGCTTGGTTTGCCAGTCATCAAAAAGACCAAGACTGGTTACTCAACTTCAGTTGAAGTCTTGGATCAATTAAAGACGCAAAGTCCAATCGTTAGTGAAATTTTGGATTACCGTCAAATTGCCAAGATTCAATCTACCTATGTAAAGGGGCTGCTTGATGTTATCCAACCAGATGGTCGTGTACATACACGTTACTTGCAAACTTTGACTGCCACTGGTCGTCTTTCCAGTGTAGATCCTAACTTGCAAAACATCCCTACCCGTACCGAAGAAGGTAAGCAAATCAGAAAAGCCTTTGTGCCAAGTGAACCAGACGGCTACATCTTCTCTTGCGACTACTCACAAGTTGAACTTCGTGTTTTAGCTCACGTTTCGGGCGATCAAAACATGCAAGAAGCCTTCAAGACCGGATACGATATCCACTCACACACCGCGATGAAGATTTTCCACTTGGATTCACCAGATCAAGTAACGCCACTGATGCGTCGTCACGCTAAGGCTGTTAACTTCGGTATCGTTTATGGTATTTCCGATTATGGTTTGTCCAAGAATTTAGGTATTTCTAGAAAACGTGCGCAAGAATTTATCGATAATTATTTTGAACAATATCCTCAAATCAAGGATTACATGAATAAAGCAGTACAAGAAGCACGTGACAAAGGCTATGCCGAAACAATTATGCACCGCCGCAGATACTTGCCAGATATTCACGCTAAGAAGTACACTGTGCGTGCCTTTGCTGAAAGAACCGCCATCAACTCACCAATCCAAGGATCAGCTGCCGATATCATCAAGATTGCCATGATTAACATGCAAAAGAAGCTGGATGAATTGCACCTCAAGACCAAGATGGTGGTTCAGGTTCACGACGAATTGATTTTTGATGTGCCAAAAGATGAACTTGAAACAATCAAGAAGATTGTGCCAGAAGTAATGCAATCAGCAGTTAAGCTTGATGTGCCACTAATTGCTGATTCTGGTTGGGGCAACAATTGGTACGATGCAAAGTAGGTGATTAGATGCCTGAAATGCCCGAAGTTGAAACTGTACGAAGAACTTTAACGCCTTTAATTAAAGGAAAGACAATTGAAAAAGTAATTCTGTGGTATCCCAAAATCGTTGCGACCGATCATGATAAGTTTGTCAACGAATTGCCTGGCAAAAAGATCATTCGGATTGACCGCTATGCCAAGTATCTGCTTATCCGCTTAAGCGATAATTTAACGATTGTGTCGCACCTGCGGATGGAAGGAAAGTATCATTTAACTACGCCATATGCACCCAAGGATAAGCACGATCATGTGGAATTCATTTTCACTGATGGTACTGCCTTGCGCTATAACGATGTGCGCAAGTTTGGTCGCATGCAATTAATTTTGACTGGGACCGAACGACAAGTAACTGGTATTGGTAAGCTTGGCCCAGAACCAAATACGCCAGAATTTAGTGAGCAGTATTTCTTAAATAGTTTGAAGAGAAAAAAGAAGAACATCAAAAATGTCTTACTCGATCAAACTGTTGTGGCAGGTCTGGGCAATATCTATGTCGATGAAACCTTGTGGCAAAGCAAGATTCATCCCTTAAGTAGCGCCAATAAAATTCCTGCCGATAAAGTAGAAGATCTGCGTAAAAATATTAATGAAACCATCAAAATTGCCACAGAAAAACGCGGCACCACCGTTCACAGCTATCTAGATGCCAACGGAGAAGTCGGTGGCTACCAAAAGATGCTACAAGTTTACGGCCACGCTGGTGAAGTCTGTCCTAGATGTGGCACGACTTTGGAAAAGATTAAGGTTTCAGGAAGGGGCACCACTTTTTGCCCTCATTGTCAGGTGATTTATAAATGACATACGTTTTAGCTTTAACTGGCGGAATCGCAACAGGCAAAAGCACCGCGGATCAATTTTTTGAAAAGAAAAACATTCCTATCGTCGACTGTGATAAGATAGCGCATGCTTTAATGAAGCCAAAAAATGCTTCTTGGCAAGTAATTAAGGATAATTTTGGCGGAGAATATTTGAATGATGACCAAACGATTAACCGTAAAAAGCTCGGCCAACTAGTTTTTAGCGATAAAAGTGCGTTAAATAAACTAAATCAGTTGACTCATCCTCTAATTTTCGATAAAACAATACAAAAGATAGAATCATACCAAAATGAAGATATGGTTATTCTTGATGCACCGGTTTATTTTGAATCAGGCTGGGATAAAAAGAACATTGCCGATGGGATACTGGTAATTACGCTGCCAGAGACTGTTCAGATAGACCGTTTGAAACAAAGAAATAATTTAACTGACGAAGAAGCCAGAATGCGAATTAAGAGCCAAATTCCTTTGGATAAAAAAACACAATTGGCTGATTTTGTAATTGAAAATACTGGTACAATAAAAGAACTAGAAAGTAAACTAGAACAATTATTAAATAAAATCAAAAAAGAGGGATAGCTATGGAATGTCCAAATTGTCATCAAAATGCCTCCCGCGTTATTGATTCACGTCCTAGTGATGAAAACCGGGCAATTAGAAGACGTCGAGAATGTGAAAACTGTGGTTTTCGTTTTACCACTTTTGAAAGAGTCGAAACGGCGCCTTTATTAGTAATTAAGAATGATGGAACGCGTGAACCATTTAGCCGTAAGAAGATTTTGCATGGTGTAATGGCCGCAGGGCAAAAGCGTCCGATTAGTAGCGAACAATTCGAACAATTGGTTGACCATGTCGAAAATAAAGTTAGAAAACAAGGCGTAAGCGAAATTTCATCTAAGAAGATTGGTCAATATGTCATGGATGAATTGGCTGACTTAGACGATGTAGCTTATATCAGATTTGCTTCCATTTATCGTGAATTTAAAGATATGTCTAGCTTTATGAAGACAATGGAAGACATGATGGCCAAAAAGGGAAAGGGTAATTAGAAATGTTTGAGACATCTGATCCCAAGCATCTCTACTATGTAGCCAATCGCGTTACGCTTTTTCCCGAAGACGAGCAAATATTGATTAAACTATATCAGCCATTAGTTGGTGCTGTTGCAGTAGCTTTGTATCAAACTTTAATCAGCAACTACGATCCATATGGCATTGTTTCCGATTCTAAGGGCATTTATTCGTTGCAAGAACAATTAGATTGCAGCTTAAAGCAGATGTTTACTTCGCTTCATAAGTTAGAGGCTGTGGGATTAGTTCAAACATTTTTATCCGATAATGTTTTCAATAATCTCCTAGTGTTTAAACTGCTTAAAGTGCCTAGTGCTGATAAGTTTTTCGCTACGCCGCTGCTTGCGAGTTTGCTTAAGGAAAAAGTTGGCGAAGAAACCTTTCATGAATTAAGCCACAAGTTCGCTAAAGAAGCTAAGTTGCGAGAAAAGCCTATTAAGAATGCGCGCGATGTTTCGGCTAATTTCTTCGATGTATTTCGTTTGCCAGGGGATGAAGCAATCACTCCATCCAGCGATGTAATTGAGGCCGCCAAAGAAAACAAAGTTCATGAAGAAGAGGTGGCCCAAGTTAACGACAAGGATGCAATCGATTGGGACTTTATCAAAGAGCAATATGAGGTTTATCAAATTCCAGCTAGTGAAGTTGATAATAAGAAGAATCAAATTCGCTCTTTGATGCAGACGTATGGCTTGTCCGAAAAAGAATTCGTGGATGAGAGTTTGCCATGCTTCATGGTTCGTATGAATTGAACATGCGCGACATTAGCAATACTTTAGCTGAGAACTACAAACGGATTAACACAAGAGAACACGTGCAAAAGCAGGTAAATGAAGGCCGTAAAAAGGCTCTTGCTGCAATTAAGGGCTTGGACGACAACGATAAGAAGTTGCTCAAGGAAGCCAATGAAAGCTCACCCGCTGAGTTTTTGTATAAGATAAAAACAGAAAAGGGCGGTATTGCCAGTGCAGGCGAGCGGCAGATTATCAATAATTTGCACACCCAGTATGGTTTGCCAGAAGATTTGATCAATATTCTGACCTATACTTGTTTGACTTACGATACTGTAGTGAACTCGAACTTGGCCTACAAGATCGCTAACGACTGGCTCCAACATGGCGTTGCAACCGCGGTTCAGGCTTTGCAGTATGTGAAGAAACGTCGCGATAGTTTTGGCAATGGCAATAATAGAAGATCCAGAAGAAACTATAACTATCAAAATAAGCGCGTAGAAAAGGGCACCGATTGGAGCAAGAAGAAGGTTGATACCAATTCCGGTATTTCTACTGAACGATTAAAAGAATTATTTAAAAATTTGGATAAAAATTTAGGTAATGATGAGAAAGCAGGTGAATAGATGGAACCAATAGGCGATGTGATCAAGCATATTGTCAAGCAACGCAATTTAGGCGATGAAAAAGCATTGGAAAACCAAGCTTTGCATGATCCCGATGTGCAGGCTTTTTTGAAGCAAAATGCCGATAAGATCGATCAAAAAATGGTTAAAAACAGCATATCTAATTTGTATGAATTTTACATGCAAAAACATCACCCAAACAAGGTGATGGCAGGGTATGCACCGCAATTATTTTTAAACGGTAGAGTGATCGATATTCGCTATGCGCCAACAAAGGCTAAGATTGCACAAGATCGTAAAAAAGCGGCACAAAGACGACTGCAACTCATTGATCTGCCTCCTCGTTTACATAATATTGATTTAATGGAAGATGTTGATGTTACGGATGATCGAAACAAGCTCCTTACTTTAATTTATGATTTTTTAAATAAATTTAAAAAAGATCTGCATCAAAAGGGATTGTATCTTTCAGGTGAATTTGGCGTAGGTAAAACTTACATTCTGGCTGGCCTGGCTAATTATGTCGTAACCAACATGAATAAAAATGTGATTTTCTTGCATGTACCAACATTTATTGCGGGTCTTGCTAGCCATTTTGACGATAATAGTCCAATCAGCTTGCAAGAAGAAATTCGTAGAATATCTGAATGTGATTTACTCATTTTAGACGACATCGGAGCAGAAAGTCTCAGCCAATGGTCACGTGATGACGTCTTAGGTGTAATTTTGCAGGCAAGAATGGATAATGTTTTGCCAACCTTCTTCTCATCCAATTTGGACATGGAAGCATTGCAGTCACACTTTGAAGAAACGCGTAATGCGACCGACCCAATTAAGGCGAGAAGGCTGATGCAGCGTGTCCGCTTTTTAGCTAAAGAAATTGTGGTGCCAGGACCTGACCGCAGAAATTCTTTGCATTAATTTTTAAAAAGGTCTTGCATCCCCAGCTTGAATGCGTATAATTGAAACTAACTAAACGAGACATGATGAACCTCGCTTCAGAGAGAGGGACCTAGTTCTGGAAGCCCTTCATTAGAGGCTCACCCCAATCGTTTATTCCCAAAGTTAAAATTTTAGGTTGGATACCTTTATCAATCCGAATATAAGAGGTTAGACACACGCTAACCTGAATTTTGGGTGGAACCACGCAATTAACGTCCCAGTGCTATTGAGCACTGGGATTTTTTTTGGAGGTAATTTTATGAGTTTTTCAGTTACTTTACCAGACGGCTCAAAGAAAGAATTTGACAAAGCCGTTTCAGTTAAAGATGTAGCTTCATCAATCGCAACTTCACTTGGAAAAGCTGCTGTTGGTGCTAAGGTAAATGGCCAAATTAAGCCACTTGATTACGAAATCGATAGCGACGTTGAAATTGCTATCCTTACTGATAAAGACGAAGAAGGTTTGGATATCTTAAGAGCAACTGCAGCATTCGCACTTGAAGCTGTTGCTAAGAAGAAGTACCCAGAACTTCGTTTAGGTGAACACGTAGCTGACGAAGGTGGCTTCTACGTTGACACTGACAAGAAGGACCAAATCAAGGTTACTGAATTGCCAGAACTTGAAAAGGCTATGGAAAAGCTTGTTAAGAGTGGTCAAGCAATTGAACACGTTGAAATGGATAAGTCAGAACTTGAAGATATCTACAAGGACGACCCATACAAGAGTGAACTTTTGAAGAAGGTTGAAGGCGACAAGGTTGACGCTTACAAGTTAGGCGACCTCGTAGACTTTGGTTTTGACGCATTACTTCCAAACACTGGTAAGATCAAGCACTTCAAGCTTTTGTCAGTAGCTGGTGCTTACTGGTTAGGTAAGTCATCAAACCCAATGCTTCAAAGAATCTTCGGTACTGCATTCTTCAAGGAAGCAGCATTGAAGGATGACTTAAAGCGTCGTGCAGAAATTAAGGAACGCGACCACCGCACTATCGGTCGTGACCTTGACCTCTTCTTCGTTGATCCTAAGGTTGGTGCAGGTCTTCCTTACTGGATGCCAAAGGGTGCTACTATTCGTCGTGTCGTTGAACGTTACATCATCGACCGTGAAGTAGCTGACGGTTACCAACACGTTTACACTCCAGTACTTATGAACCTTGACGCTTACAAGACTTCCGGTCACTGGGCACACTACCGTGATGACATGTTCCCACCAATGGACATGGGTGATGGCGAAATGCTTGAACTTCGTCCAATGAACTGTCCATCACACATCCAAATTTACAAGCACCACATTCGTTCATACCGTGACTTGCCACTTCGTGTTGCTGAACTTGGTATGATGCACAGATACGAAAAATCAGGTGCTTTGTCAGGTCTTCAACGTGTACGTGAAATGACTTTGAACGATGGTCACACCTTCGTAGCTCTTGACCAAGTTCAAGACGAATTTGCTAAGATCTTGAAGTTGATCATGGACGTATACAAGGACTTCGACATTACTGATTACTACTTCAGACTTTCATACCGTGATCCAAAGAACACTGAAAAGTACTTTGCAAACGATGAAATGTGGGAAAGAAGTCAAAAGATGCTTAAGGGTGCTATGGATGACCTTGGCCTTGACTACGTTGAAGCTGAAGGTGAAGCAGCATTCTACGGTCCTAAGCTTGATATCCAAACTAAGACCGCTTTGGGTAACGACGAAACTATGTCAACTATTCAACTTGACTTCATGCTTCCAGAAAGATTTGGCTTAACTTACGTTGGTCAAGATGGTGAAGAACACCGTCCAGTTATGATCCACCGTGGTATTGTTGGTACTATGGAAAGATTCATTGCTTACTTAACTGAAATTTACAAGGGTGCCTTCCCAACTTGGCTTGCTCCAATCCAAGCTGAAATCATCCCAGTTAACAACGACGCTCACGGCGAATACGCCGAAAAGGTTCGTCAAGAACTTGCTAAGCGCGGCTTCAGAGTAGAAGTTGACAACAGAAATGAAAAGATGGGTTACAAGATTCGTGAATCACAAACCCAAAAGGTACCTTACACTTTGGTATTAGGTGACGAAGAAATGAAGAACGGTAGCGTAAACGTACGTCGTTACGGTACTGACGAAGAAATTTCTAAGAGTCTTGACGACTTCATCAAGGAGATTGACGCTGACGTTAAGTCATACTCAAGAGAAAATTAATTAATATAATTAAAAAATAAAATAAAAAAACGTATGCTATGCCAGGTCTAATTAAGATGGCTTTATTGCATACGTTTTTTTGGTAAAGCTAATGTAATTAATTTTTTACATTTGTAAGTAAGAAGTAAAAGAACTGTCATCCCCTTTAACTTTTATGAAATATTTTAATGAAATAATGAAAATAGGAGTTATATAAGGGAAGGTGATAAACTTGAAAAATAAGCTCATTATATTTATGACAACTGCGCTATTCATGTTAGCTATTATTGTAATGGGTCAAAATAGAGTAGATGCTGCATCCTGGGGAGCTAAGAATTTATTTACTACACCAAAGGAAACTCGCGGAACATGGTACTATAAGCAAGAAGGCAAAATAAAAAAGCTTAAAATTACAACGCATACATTTAATAAAATCAAATTATATAAAATGTTGAGCAGTAATCAAGCGATTAAGTGGACTAAAAAATTAGCTAAAACTGATAAAAAGTCGGGGTATAAATTAGCTCAAAAAGTTGGTACCTCTCAATACGAAGCTACTGATTTTAAATTTCATAAAACAGCAGGTTTTGCTGCCAATGGTTGGCTTTCTAGTGATAGAGCTGATTCAGGACACACTTATGTTGCTATAAAGAAAAAAGATAAAAGTAATAATGATAAAGTAGATGCACTGCGAGTAGGAAATGGATCAGATAATTCATTTTTATATTATTGTTATAAGAGCAAAAAATTAATCAAATAAGTTATAATAATTTTCTTGATGTGTTCAACTACATTTTTATATTTTTGCACTGAAATCTTAATTCAGTGCTTTTTTCATAAGGATTAGACTAAATTAGATGATAATACGCCAGCGAAAAAATTATTTAACTTCTCAATTTTTATCTAAGATTAGTGCCGATGGGACTTTAAATATTGAAAATTTAATTGTCCTGACTTGTGCAATTTTTATTGCAAGTGTTGGACTAAATGTTAATTCAACAGCTACTATTATTGGTGCAATGTTGATTTCTCCTCTGATGGGACCACTACTAGCAATTGGCACAGGTCTTGCTTTATATGATGTTCACTTACTGCGTAAAGGAACAATTTCATTATTAGCAGAAATTATTATCAGTTTAGCTGCATCTACAATTTATTTTCATTTTTCTCCTTTGACTTATGCTAGTCAAGAGATTATTGCACGAACTTCACCAACAATCTGGGATGTGATGATTGCGTTTTTTGGAGGGGTCGCTGGAATAATCGGAGCTCGCAAAAAAGAAGCAAATAATATTGTACCTGGTGTAGCGATTGCAACAGCCTTAATACCACCAGCTTGCACGATAGGGTATTCAATTGCGGCAGGTAATCTTAAATATTTTTTAGGATCAAGCTATTTATTTTTGATTAACTGTGTTTTCATAATTTTGACTGCATTCATGGGTGTAAAAATTATGAAGTGGTTAAGTTATTCTACTAAGCAATCTAAGTTGTTTTTTTTGCATAAGCCGACCTTTAAAGAGTTTGTGATAATTTTAGTAGTAATTATTTTAATTATTCCTAGTATCTTGTCAGCTAATCAGATGGTGAATAAAACTCTAGTAGATCAAAATGTTCAAAATCTTGTTGTTAATGAATTAGGCAATGTTAATTTAATTAAGGAAAATGTTGATACGCAAGGGAAAATAATTAATCTTACAGTTTCAGGCGATAAAATTAACGCTAAGAAAATTCAAGCGGCTAAAGCAAATTTGACGAAATATGACCTGGAAGGTTATTCACTGAATATTGTGCAAGTAGCTCAGGTTAATCCAAATGCAGAAAATCAATTAGATCGACAAGTAAATAATATTATTAATCAGCGTCAGCATGAACAAGATCAAGCTGATGAAAAACGTCAACAAGAACAAGAAAAACGTAATCAAAAAATTCGCAAACTGTCATCTGCAATTTCTTCCGTTACTGCAGTTAGTGATAATAAAAATAAGCAAATTACTTTGATAGAGTTAAAAAAGCCGTTATCTAAGAAGAGAAAAAACGCATTAGTAAGACAAATAAAAAATAAATATCCAAATATTAATTTAGTGGAATTTGTTCAAGAAAATATTAAAAATTAGAAGAAACTGTCAAATTTTTTGTGTAAATAGATTTTTCTCGTAGATCGATTTTTTAATCTTT
>NZ_BALU01000010.1 GCF_000615285.1 Lactobacillus kitasatonis DSM 16761 = JCM 1039
CCTATTACTTACCACGATTCATATTGTACTAACCTCTTCACAAAATAGCAAGTTAAATCAACTGAAAATTTTCTTTTGTAATATTTTCCACCTTTTCCGTCACATCAACGTTTAGCCGACCTCTTTTTTAATAAATAGCCAAATCCTAGCTATAACAAGAAAAAAGGCGGACTGGAGTCCGCTTTTTTCTTTTAGAATCTTTACCTTTTTTTACAAAAATATAACAAACTTTTGCTAAAAAGTAATATTTCTAATAATGTTTCTTTGAAGATTTCGCTATCAACTTAGTATGATGCTTCACTTTTAACCAGTTTATTTTTGAGTAAATCTATGACCTCAAACAGTAACTCAAGATTAGTCTTGCTTGTCTGTAGATTCTGCTTGATCAGCATCCCCATCGTTAAAGATGTCGCTAACAGTACGTTCAATGTATGCAGCAGATTGAGGAGTAACGTGATATGCAACACCGTCTTTCTCAAACACGTTAGCTTGCGCAATAGTAGTCATTGCACCGCGAACTTGTTCCGCAGTAAGATTATCCATTGCATCCCCAACGTAACACTTGTCTTCTTGTTCTTACCATTCAAAAAAGTTAACTTCAAAGTCTTAGTAGTCTTAACCATGTAAATTTCCCCTTGTTTTCCTTATTATATTAACTAACTTCTCTACCCTAATTATTCAGCTGTATCTACAATGCGTTTTCTCTGAATTAAGATCGCATCATCAAGTGAATCGTCTTGAAGACTTGCAATTGCCTTACCCACATTTTGAAGAGCATCAGCTTTTGCATCCTTAGACACATTCTTGAAGCTGCGGTTCTTAAGTCCGCTCTTGCATTTCTTGTTACCGAAAGTAAATTGGATTGATTGTTCAGTTAATTCAAAATTCATGTTTAATTCTCCCTATATTAATATTTGTTAAATTTTGAGCTTTTTGTAATCAACCTGCCGGCCAGATGTCTTACACTATTACTAACAATTTGAAACCCAAAAATGGGCCAAATTTGTTGAAATAATTTTTCTAATCAAGGGAGAGTTACGAAAGATAATGAAGAAATTAATCTTTTGGGGTACTATTTTTGCGCTATTCGTCTTAGGTGGGGGCGGCGCCGGTGCTTACATTCACCACACCAACGCTGTGCAACACGAGAACACCAACAACACGTCCGGTTCCGCCAAGGGTCAGAATCCTAAGTCCGGCCCTGCCAACGGCAACAATGGTAAGGATGACAATAATAAGGAAGATAATTCTTCTAACGACTCCAATTCAAGCAAGTCAGCTGATAATAGCAGCGATTCTTCCAGCTCCAGCAGCGACAAGAAGCAAGACGAGGACAAGAACAGTTCTGCGCAATCATCTTCAAGCGATGACGACAAGCAGAGCAGTCAGTCAAGTAGCCAAGATGACAAGCAATCCAGCACCACGCAATCCTCTACTCAATCATCAACCCAATCTTCGGCTGCTGGGTCTAGCACTCAAGGTGGCAAGACTGGAAAGTAAGAGAAATAAGCACCATTCTTCATCTTTAGGTGAGAAATGGTGTTTTTTTGTTTTCATTAAGAATTGTGCTAAACTTAAAGTTAAAAAAGCGAACAGAAGTTTGCAATATATTTTTTAGACGAAAGGAGAGCAAAAATGGCTCAAAATAAAAATTTCTTGAGTGGTCCAGACGTTCAGTACTGGCTATCGTTTATGGCTGTAGCATTGTTTAACATCGTAGGATACTGGTCCACCTTGTCTAGCCTTAATGTACCCTGGCTTTTGAACTTGGCAGTTAGTAGCTCGTATGTGCTTGATTTGTTAGTTTTTGTTAGCGAATACCGTACTATTATCTCCTTGCTGCTGGGTCTACTAAGTACGGGACTCTTTTGGTATAACGTACACAAAAAAAGGAGCGAATATTACTGTTTGCTTCAAAGGGCGTTTCGATGTCACGGGTTTATTTTTAGTGCTATTGTACTAGCTTCCGCTGTGATCGGTTTGCCCATCTTGCGTTTATCTGAGAGAGCTTGGAGCATGACATGGATCATTGTGATCGCACTGTCTAAGCTTAGTCAGAGAAAGCGTGGCTGGTTAAAGATACAGATCAATTAAAAAAGTTCCTGAGTGAGGAGCTTTTTTGTTATAAAGACATTACGATATGGAAATCTGTCTATGTTGATCTTCTGATAATAAATGACGCTTTTTGAATCTATTTTTCAAAATCTGATAAATCTACTGGAGCAGATACTTTTCCTTTCTTAAAGTTAGCGATGGAGTCATCCATAACTTTCAAAGTTTTCTCTGAAATGGCCACATCAAGGTCGTGGCTTTCTTGCTCATATTCTTTCTTTAATTCTGGATGTTTCTTAATGTTTTTTTGATGAAGTCTTGAATTTTACTCATGTCGTTCATCTCCATGTTCTATTTTTTGTCTTGATCATTAATATTAGTATATCCCATCCATACAGATGGTAGTTTGCTTTAAAGTTCAATCTCTATTAGAATTATAGAAAGATCAATCCCCTTGCTCTAATGGATACGTCCTATCGCAAGGGTTTTATTATTTTAGAAAGTTTCTACTTTATATAATCCAATATTCTTCTCTACATCATCCTAACAAGTGTAGTAAAATAGATTAGTTGCTTTTATTTGCAAAAGTAGATAGAATTATTATTGACTTTGTACTACTTATTTTCTAAATAAAGGGGTAACAACTTTGACTGAAGAAGAAAAAAACGCACAAGCTCAAGCAAATAAAGAAAATGAAGAAGAAAACGACGAACTTAAAGTCGTAATGCCAAAAGCTAACAAGACTACCATGCCAGCTGAAGAATTCAAGGAACAACCTGACTACTTGAAGGTTTTCGCTAACTTCTACATCGCTGAATTCGATGAAGACGATCTTGAAGTAATCAACCTTTACGATGAAAACCACAACATGGTTGACATCAACAGCTACCTTTTGAACAACATTCACTTCCCACGCAAGAAGTTGGTTGACCACGTATTGCAATACCACGACCACAACTTCAAGAACTTGCTTAAGGTGATGACTGAAAAGACTGGTGTTAAGCCAGAAGAAATGCTCACTTACGAAGCATGGGAAAAATGGGATGAAGATCAACGTAGACAAATTCCTTCATCACTTTCATAATATCTGCTTATCAAAAAAGCTCCCGATTAGGAGCTTTTTTTCGTGGCAAAAATAAAAGCCCTGCTTTCGCAGAGCTTAATTCGAGTGAGTTCCCACTTCACTCTATTAAATGAATGCTAGAAGGAGTTCCTTCGATGATCCATTTTTGGTTTCTTGTTTGTTCTTTTATCATTATACCATGCTATTTTTCAGCTTTGTGTGCTAATTCAGTATCCACTGCATCCCTGTTTTTGTCTTCTTTCATATTTTAGCCATCTTTGTAACAAAAAAGGATGATCCAACGATCACCCTTAAGACGTCTTTCGGTAAATAATCGGCTTACCTTTGTTGCACGCCCGCTCAACATACCTTAATCACCAAATGTATTTTACCATGAGGTGTTCGATATACTACCCCCTCAATTTCTACCCACTTTTTGCAAAACTGTCGAGTAACATTAAAACATAATTATTTTGCTTGCAATGTGACCTCAAATGGAAGAAAATGGGTGTATCAAGAAAATGTCAGCGTGGCATTTTCTTTTTTTATATTAATGCTACAAATTATTTTGTGGGAGATATTTTGATAATGAATAATACGTCCAAACGCATGAGTGCGGCTGGCCTTCTTATCGCCATTGGTATTGTTTATGGTGATATCGGTACTAGTCCACTTTATGTTATGAAGTCTATTGTTGCAGGCAACGGTGGTATCGGCAACGTCAACCGCGACTTTATTGTCGGTTCCATCTCACTTGTCCTTTGGACAGTGACTTTGCTTACTACTCTTCAAACTGTGGTTATCGCTTTAAAGGCAACCAACCACGGTGAAGGTGGTATCTTTGCCTTATACACATTGGTAAGAAAGCGTGCCAAGTGGCTGGTTCTTCCAGCGTTAATCGGTGGTGCGGCTATCTTAGCCGATGGTACTTTAACCCCAGCTGTTACTGTTACGACAGCCATTGAAGGGTTGAAGGGGTTGAAATTCGGTGGTAGCGTACCTGTTTCAACGCAAAGCATGGCTATTACAATTACCGTAATCATCCTGCTGGTCCTCTTCTCTATTCAAAAGATGGGTACAAGTATTATCGGTAAGGCCTTCGGTCCAATCATGTTTGTCTGGTTCTCATTCTTAGGAATCATGGGCTTGATCAACATGTCTGGTGATTGGTCAATTTTAGCCGCAATCAACCCAATCTACGCAATCAGGCTGTTATTCAGTCCTGAAAACAAGGCCGGAATTTTTATCTTAGGATCAATCTTCTTGGCCACTACTGGTGCCGAAGCTTTGTACTCAGACGTAGGTCACGTTGGTAAGAAGAACATTATTGGTTCTTGGCCATTCGTATTCGTCTGCTTGTCACTCAACTACTTCGGTCAAGGTGTTTGGATTTTGAACAATTCTCACTACGTTCCAGCTAATGGTGGTTCACTTAACCCATTCTTTGAAATGATTCCAGCAAACCTTAGATTGGCAGCCATTATCTTGGCTACTGTTGCCGCAGTTATTGCCTCACAAGCTTTGATCACCGGTTCCTTCACTTTGGTTGCGGAAGCCAGTGGTTTGAAGTTCTTGCCAAGAATGAACATCAACTACCCATCAACCGAAAAGGGTCAGATCTACATTCCTTCCATCAACAAAGGTATCTGTGTTGCAACCATCGCTATCGTTTTGTACTTCCAAACCTCAGCTCACATGGAAGCAGCCTATGGTCTGTCCATCACGATTTCAATGTTGATGACTACCATCCTTCTTTACGAATGGTTGGTAATGAAGAAGGTTAAGCCAATTTGGAACTGGATCTTCCTCATCTTCTTCGGCGTTCTTGACATCATGTTCATGGTATCAAGTTTGACCAAGTTCACCCACGGTGGTTACGTATCACTCTTCATCGCTGGTGCAATCGGCTTTATCATGTACGTTTGGTACTACGGTAACAAGGTTCGTGACAAGCGTGAATCACGCAATGCCTACGTTCGTCTTGACGAATACACCGACATGTTGACTAACTTGAGTCACGATGAAGATTACCCTACCTACGCAACTAACTTGGTTTACATGGCCAACGTTAAGTACAACAAGTTCATTAAACGTGAAATCTTGTACTCAATTTTGGATAAACGTCCAAAGCGTGCGAAGGCTTACTGGTTCGTCACTGTTAACGTAACTAACGAACCATTTACCGCCGAATACGCAGTTAACACGTACGGTACGAAGAACGTAATCAACATTCAGCTTTACTTAGGGTTCAAGAAGCAGACTAGTGTTAATGTCTACATCCGTCAGATCGTTCATGACTTGATCGCCGACGGTACGATTGAGCCACAACCACAGGAATACACCACCAGCCCAGGTCGTGACGTAGGTGATTTCTCATTCGTTATTGTTAACGACGTCATCAGTCCACAAACCCAATTGGTTGGTTATGAAAAGTGGTTGGTTGAAGCACGTGTTCGTTTGCAGAACTTGTCATCCAACCCTGCCTCATGGTTCGGCTTGGAATATGCGGACACTGTGATCGAACGTGTTCCATTGATCTTAGGTCGTCCAAATCCATCTTACATTAAGAGAATTAAGCCTAAGGATTATTCCAACGCTAAGAAATAATAATAGACAAATCAAAAAGGCACCCGTGATGGGCGCCTTTTTAGTGCAATAAACTTATTATATGGGTAGTAAGTAAGTTATAAAGACTGCAGCGTAGTAGCGGCACTGCAATCAGCTCTATTATAGTGTTGAAAATGTAAAATAGCTAACATTTGTGCTTTTTAATATTAATAAAGAGTAAATATTATAGTTGTATCAATTTTCTAACGACAGAAAAAAGCGGTCTTTCGACCGCCCACAATTCTTTCGAGTCGATAGCTAGTCGACCCTCAACACACGTTATAGTGTATTATTTCTTCATATTAAGTACCATTATAACATGATAAAAAAAGCTCTGCACAACGGCAGAGCCACTTGCAAGTTATCGTCTTGCATTGCATGCATCCATGATCAATGAGATCACAACACTTATTCTACGAATATTTTACCATGACAAAATAAAAGCACGAAGTTCTAAATCAAAAGAACCTCGTGCTTATTTTTATCTAAACTACCAAATCACAACACGTTTTTTAGGATCAAGCCACATACCGTCGCCTTCCTTAACGTCAAATGCCTTGTAGAATTCTTCTTGGCATTGTGATTGGACGTTAGCACGTTCTGGACCAGGTGCGTGAACGTCAACTGAAACTTGCGTCTTAATAGATCAGTAAGTTGCTTATTAGCCCAAACACGAGCAAAGTTTTCAAACAACTTCTTCATATCGCCGTTTTCACCCTTGTTAGCTTGAACAGCAGCAGTCAAACCACCTTGGTCAGCGATGTTTTCTGAAACAATTTGCTTACCGTTCAGAGTTACAGGACCATACTTGATGCCGTCGAACAAGTCGATTTCAGCTTGCGTACGCTTCTTGAATTCTGCGTAGTCAGCGTCAGTCCACCAGTTCTTCATGTTGCCGTATTCGTCGAATTGTGCACCGTTGTTGTCGAATGCGTGTGAAACTTCGTGGGCGATAACAGTACCGATACCACCGAAGTTTTCAGCACGATCTTGCTTCAAGTCGTAGAATGGTGCTTGCAAAATTGCGGCTGGGAAAGTTAAGTCGTTTCTTTGTGGGTCGTAACAAGCGTTAACCAAGTTACCTGGCATGAGCCATACAGTACGGTCAACTGGCTTGTGCAGCTTCTCTACGTTGTACTTAACTTGTTCAATTTCAGCAGCTCTAGCGTTTGAGTAAAGGCTGCCACCTTCGCTAGCTGGGGTTACGTGCAAACGATCGTAGATTTCTTCAATCTTGTCTGGATAACCGATCTTCAAGATCAAGGCACGTAACTTAACGATTGCCTTGTGCTTAGTTTCTTCAGAAAGCCAGTCATTGTTCTTGATACGTTCTTCGTAAACATCAAGCATCTTGTGAATCATTGATAAAACGTCTTTTTTAGCGTCTTCGCCAAAGTAAGTCTTACCGTAGTAAACACCAACAACTTCACTAAAGATGCCGTTAGCAAGGTGGTATGCTTGCTTTTCTTGGCTTTGAAGTTCTGGTTGACCTGACAAAGCTTGGCTAAATGGGAATGATGCTTCACGGAAGTCTTGTGACAAGTAGCTAGCAACACCATTGATGAACTTAACGATCATCCAACCTTTGATTTCATCGAAGTTGTCCTCGTTAATTAATTCATCGAAGTGATCCAAGTAGCGAGGTTCTGCGACGATTACACGGTCTGGAACTTCACCCAAAGCTTCCTTCAAGAAGTAGTCCATCTTGAAGTTAGTACTCTTCTTTTCAAAGTCTGAGATTGGCATTGGGTTGTACATTGCTGGGTAGTCTGCCCATTCTTCAGATGACTTAACTACCTTAGATACCTTGTCATCGAACTTCATGGCATCGTCAACGTATTCTTCAGCTTGACCTGCTGAAAGACCTGCCATCTTAAGAAGCTCAATTGATTGCTTCTTCAAAACGTCGAGCAATTTTTGTGCCGCATCAGTCTTATAAGTAGTTGTATCTGGCAAGAAAATTGATGAACCGAAGAATTGCAATACATTGATCTTAGTGTTCTTCATATCGGCATCAACGTCGAAGCTGAATGGCAATGCAAAAGCCGCCTTGAACAAGTCTGGAGCCTTCAAGTTGAAGTCAGCAAAGTCACGAATACCTTCAAGCAAGGCTAAATCAGCTTGGATAGGCTTAGCGCCATCTTCATCACGACGCTTAAAGTCACGTGCTAACTTGTAAAGTTCAACTGCCTTCTTCAAGTTAGGCACATCAGCAACTTCTTTTTTACCATCGGCAAAATCTGCGAAGTCCTTCATCAACTTCTTTTCAACATCAAGGTCAATGTTGTCGAAGCTAGCAATTCTTGAACGGTCTGATGGAATCTTGACGTTCTCAAGCCATTCAGAGTTAACTGCTAAGTATAAATTATCTTGTGGACGAGTACCTACTTTTGGTTCGAGGATGTCGCCGGCACCGCCGCGAACGGCCATTTTATTATTCATTCAGGAAAGTCCTCCTTTTTTGGTGTCTAAAAAATTAAATCAAACTAATTATATCATTTTAATTTAATTTTGTATGCTTTTTACTTATTTATAAATAGTTAATTCTTTGTGCACTCTCATGTAAGTTGGAATCATGACCACGATCATCAAGGCAATCACGATAGCGGCTACCCAGAAGAATGGAATATAACCAGCATGGTCGATGATTAAACCACCAAAGAGCGGTCCAAACGCACGCCCGATCCCGGAAGCCACCATGTTGGCACCTTGGTACTTGCCTTTACTGGTGAGTGGTGACAAGTCGTTGACATAAGCAGGAATAGCTGGGAACGCGGTTGATTCACCCAAGGTCAAGATGAACATTGATAAAGCAAAGTGCGCGAAGTCTTTGGCAAAAACTAATGTGATAAACGATAGTGAGAACATGCAGATCCCAAAGATGATCTGATGGAAGAGATTTTTAAAAATATTAGGAAAACTAGCCAAAATCCCTTGCATGATGGCGATAACGCCGGCATTAAGGGTCCAAAGCAAGCTGTACAAGTGGAATGGAATTCCAAGTGAAACCATGTAAACGGACAAGTTGGATTCCCAGTTCATGTACATCAGCCAAGTTACGCCCAAGGTGGTGAAGAAGACCATCGTCATAATGAAATTGCGCTTTGGCATTGGTTCTGCTTTATGCTTTTCACCCTTCTTATGCTTGGCCATTCTCTCCTTATGGAAGGCAATAATTGGCCTGTAGTTGAAGATCGCATTGATGAAGGCAGTTACAAAGAGCAGTGCCGCAATCACGAATAGAAGCGTAATTGATAAGTCGTAGAGGTATCCTACGATCAAAGTACCGGTTACCACACCCAAGTTTTGTGAGAAGTACAAAACGTTGAAGACGTAGCGGCCCGGATATTTTTTCAAACTAGTGGCAACAGAGTTGATCAAGGTTCCGTTCCAGCCGCCCAAGAAGCCGGTCAAAGTCAGCCAGACCCAATATTCTGGCCAGCCATGAAATGCGGCCATCAAAAATAAGACTGCGGCATCTAGACCTAAGCCCCAGAGCATCAATGGGTACGGATTGTATTTATCATAAAGACGTCCTGAAATAATTGAGCCGAGAATGTTGCCGGCACAGTTACAGAACAGGACCACACCAATGATTGACAGACTGATGTGCAGTTGTTTATTTAAGTAAACAGAAGTTAATGGCCAAATGAAACTAGCACCGATCCAAGTAGCTAATTCACCTACGATCAGCCAAATTAACTTAATTTCATCAGTTTTAATTTTTCCATGTGCATTTTTCATATTTGCCTCCCTAATGTTCTTTTTCTCCATTGTCTAGCTTATCAAGAAGTACAAAAAAAGAACAGTGCCAAGCTGACACTGTTCGTAAACTATTTAACTTATTCTGTTTTCTTTTGTCCCGTCAATTTTTCAATGTCGGTGATATCTTGCGCCACCTCGAGGCATCCCAGATACTGATCATCGTCATCATGGACGGCGTAGTAACGCAAATAGAGCTTTCTACCATCTTTCTTGGCGTGAACCAATATGAGATCTCGTTCTTCTTACCTTCATGAAATTCCTTGAAGATCTTCTCGATGATTGGCTTGCTGGCCGGTGTGTGACAGGAGAAGACGGAGTTGCCGATCGCGTTTTTAGAATGAGGGAAAATATTCGCACCGCCGCCGAAGTAAGCTACCTTGTCGTTAGCATCGACGAAAGTTAAAGCAAATGGCAACATGTCTAAAATTGCGGACAGTTGTTTTAGATTCAATGATCCTTCCTTGAAGTTAATAAACAAACTAGAAAGATTATCAACCGAAATTGGGCCGGCAGCCTTTGGTTCCTTCTTTGGCTTCCAGTTCATCGGTGGATTAATCAAGGTATAGCCGATTTGCTTTTCTTCTTGCTTGACGTTTTTCCAGTCTTCTTGGTTTGCGACTTCATCGATCATTGGAATCATGATGTCTTCTTCCTTGAAGATCATCTCAAGCACTTCGTGACTAGTTTCCTTGATCGCCTTATCTAATTTTTCTGCATCAAGCGGATTTTCATTGGCAATTTCGTTGGCATTTCTGATTAACTTTCTGATCTTATCATCCACGCCCCACATTACTTGTGGCGGAGCGGTGATGCCGTACTTGGTCATTAGTGGAAAAAGCGAGGTTTCTTTTCTCGCATAGTGCTTATCGATCGTGGCTAAATCAGACAATGCTTGTTTGATTTTATCTAAGGTTTCATCAGATTTGTTATCTTCCCACTTTTTCAAGTTAGGTAATAAAAAGTCATTCACCAGTGACTTGATAACCACGTTTTCCTGCTTGATTGTGTTCACCGGATGACCTGGCATGGAAAAATCAGGATTCTCCTTGTTTTCCTTGATATTGCCCCTAAACACATCAGCGTGAACGTTACACAAATATTGAATCTTACGTGGATCCAAACCTTGTGCGATTAATTCCCGCTCTGCTGCCGTAATTTCAGATACGTCGACCTTATCGAACGCCTCCTGAAACATCTTCTTCGCTGTCGCAAAATCGCCGCCATCTTGGATATAATGCAAGATCTTGAGTAGCGCCTCTTGTCTTTCTTTACTTAAATTCGCCATTATTCAATCACCTTGTAGCCCTTTTCTTCAAAAGCCTGTTTAATCTTGTTTAAATCGATCTTCATTGCTTGTGCACCAAGCGGAATCGTCATTACTCTACCTACTGTGCTGA
This sequence comes from Lactobacillus kitasatonis DSM 16761 = JCM 1039, assembly GCF_000615285.1. Classification (GTDB taxonomy): domain Bacteria; phylum Bacillota; class Bacilli; order Lactobacillales; family Lactobacillaceae; genus Lactobacillus; species Lactobacillus kitasatonis. Next base: position 10,885 of record NZ_BALU01000010.1, read on the forward strand.
GCAAGCCTGGAATCTTAATTCTGGTAAAACCGCAGTCATACATAATCTGGATAAAATCAGGATATTCATCAGCCAGCTTTTTAATTGGCACAGAAAAGTCGATGACTTTTTGTTCTTTTTCAGTGTCTTCGATCTCTTCTTTTTCACTTTGATCATCAAGCATCCCAAGCTGCTTCTTAGCGGCTTTAGTCATCCTTTCAGGCGACCAAACAGGATACCAGACTAATTGCACCTGGCATGAATCAATGCCGTCCATGGTCAACACAGCCTGTTTAATGTGGTCTTGCAAATAAGTAGACAATGGACAACCGCTGATCGTCAAAGTCATTCTTACGGTTGCCTTGCTTCCTTCAATATCGATGCCATAGATCAAACCTAAGTTAACAATATCAACCTGCAATTCAGGATCGATGACCTTTTGCAAGGCTGTCATAATTTGATCAACTAACTCTATTTTTTCTTCTTTCATCATTTTTCTCCACAAAATAAGGGTAACTGTAAATCTAATTTTACAATTACCCCTTGTTTTTATCTATTATCTATCTTTGCAATTTATCCCAAATAACGACTTTGCCAGCCTTCAATGACTTAGGCACATCGATAATTCGTTGGTTGCTTGAACCTCTGAACTGCAAGGTTAAATCCTTCTTTGCTTCAAGGAATCGTCCATCAACTAAGATGTCGATCTTTGACAACATCTCTTTTTTATCGGGAGTTTCCTTTTGCAGTTCATCCCAGGTGTAGCCGGACCAAGACCAGATATCCTTGGTATGACCGAATTCTTTTCTCACCCGATTGATAATTCTTAAGCAAACCCAAGTGTTCAAGAATGGTTCACCACCTAAAAGGGTCAAACCTTGCACATAAGGTTGTGACATATCTTCGATAATTTTGTCTTCAAGATCTTGCGTATAAGGTTGACCATAGTTGAAGTTCTGCGCAGCCAAGTTGTAGCATCCCGGACAGTCAAACAAACATCCAGAAACGTAAAGACTACATCTTACACCTTCACCATCAACGAAGTTGAACGGCTTATAGTCCGCAATCTTGTGCAAACTATGCTCTTCACTCTTCCATTCTTGTGGCTTAGGATTCTTAGGCATCGCCTTTTGCTTAAGCAACTTCTTAGCGTGATCAACTTGAGGCTTATATTGATTTGAGTCAACAAATACCGTATCACCATCAATATTAACCTTGATCAAACTGCTTCGAATGTCAGGGCCTTCTTGATTGTTTTTATCTTTCTTTGGCATTTTCTTTAGTTTCCTCTTCAGCTTCTTCGCGTACCAAGCCCATGGTCATGTGCTTTACTCTGTGAGCAATTTCTTCGTGACGACCGTGAACCATAGGTCTCTTCAAAGGATTACCAAGGTAGCCGCAGGTTCTCTTTACACAGTCACAGGTACGTGGATCATGGTTGCCGCAGACTGGGCATTGGAAGCCTTTAGCAGTAGCCTTGAATTCACCGGCAAAACCACACTTGTAGCACTTGTCGATTGGGGTGTTGGTACCAAGGTAGCCTACCTTGTCGTAAGCCCAGTCCCAAACGGCTTCAAGAGCTGCTGGGTTTTGCTTCAAGTTAGGGTATTCGCAGTAGTGGATGAAACCACCGGCAGCGTATTTTGGATAATCCATTTCGAAACTCAACTTTTCAAATGGAGTTGGGTGCTTTCTAACATCGTAGTGGAATGAGTTAGTATAGTATTCCTTGTCAGTGATGTCCTTAACCTTGCCGAACTTAGCAGTATCAAGTCTGCAGAAGCGGTCGGTCAAACTTTCACTTGGAGTTGAGTACAAGCTGTAGTGGTAGTGGTTAGGATCGTCCTTTTCCCACTTAGCACAGTAGTCATGCATCTTCTTAACGATCTCAACAGTGAAGTCGTGAGCTTCCTTGTTGTGTTCCCAATCGGAACCGTAGAAGACAGTACCTACTTCGTAAAGACCGATGTAGCCCAAGGAAATAGTGGCACGGCCGTTCTTGAAGAGGTCGTTAACATTGCCGTCTTCTGGAAGACGCTTGCCAAATGCACCGTATTGGTAAAGGATTGGTGCGTTGACTGGCTTAGCTTCGGTTACGCGGTGAGCCTTGAATTGCAATGCTTCGTGGCAGGTTTGCATTCTAACTTTGAAGATCTTCCAGAAAAGATCCATGTCGCCGTGACTTTCCATAGCGATTCTTGGCAAGTTAACAGTAACAACACCTAAGTTCATTCTACCTGAGTTAACTTCCTTGCCGTTCTTGTCCTTCCAACCTTGTAAGAATGAACGACAACCCATTGGACACTTAAATGAGCCGGTGATTTCTTTAATCTTGTCGTAGCTCAAAACGTCTGGGTACATTCTCTTGGTTGAACATTCGATGGCAAGCTTCTTAACATCGTAGTTAGGATCGCCTGGGTGCAAGTTGAGCCCCTTCTTAAGGGTGAAGAGTAGCTTAGGGAAGATCGCGGTTCTGTGTTCCTTACCTAAACCAGCAATTCTGATTCTTAAGATGTCTTTTTGGATTTCTTTTTCAATCCAAGAAGTACCAAGACCGAAGCCCAAGCTAGTAAATGGTGTTTGACCTTGGCTTGAGAACATAGTGTTGATCTCGTATTCAAGGCTTTGCATAGCGTCGTAGATGTCTTTCTTAGTACGCTTCTTAGCAAAAGCCTTAGCTTTTTCTTCATCATCGATTAATTCTTTAGCATCCTTCAAGTGCTTTTCGTAGTTCTTTTGAGCAAAAGGAGCTAAAACTTCATCGGCACGGTCGAACGAACAACCACCGTATTGACTTGAAGCTACGTTAGTGATGATCTGGGCAACTTGGCTGGTAGCAACACCGATTGAGTTAGGACTTTCCATGTAGGCATTACCAATCTTGAAGCCGTTGGTAAGCATTTCTTTGAAGTCGATCAAGCAGCAGTTGGACATTGGTGAAAGTGGAGTGTAGTCCAAGTCGTGCCAGTGAATGTCGCCGCGAAGGTGGGCTTTAGCAATGTGTTCAGGCATCATAGTCAAACCAACGGTCTTACCTACTGTACCTGCAGTCAAATCACGTTGAGTGCTGAAGACATCACTATCTTTATTTGCGTTTTCGTTAACGATAGTTGGGTCTTTATGGACTAAGCGTTCCAAACGGTTCTTAGTATCAATTTGTTTTTCCCATTCGGCAACGTCATGCTTGCGATAAGCAACATACTTTTTGGCAACTTCAATATAGCCAAGTTCATTCAAGCTTTGTCTAAATGCATCCGCAACATCTTGTGCTGTTACAGTGTTATCATCAAGCTTATCCATAATCTTGCTTAAAATTACTGTCTTAACATCGTCCAAGCCGAGAGCGTGAATAACCATCTCCAATTTGAACAATTCGAACGGATATTTAGCGCCATCACGCTTAACAAACATTGTCGGTGTATTTAACTTTTGTTCCAATTCTTGCTTCAACATAAAGATCAACCCCTCTAAATCTATGAATCAATCTTACCATAAAGCACAATATATTGTATTCTATACATATAGAGGCATCTACACCTTGTATTTAGCAAATTGCCGTCATTAAGACATTTTTGAGCAAGAAAAAAAGTTGAGAGAAATTTTTCCCAACTTTTTGGTATTTTTTGAAATATTTTTAGTTATTTTTACGCTTGCGATCTGCGGCAAATCCGAACAGTCCTAAGCCAGCGAGCAAGAATCCTAAGATACCGGTAGATTCTTTAGCACCAGTTTGTGGCAATGCCTTTTGATTTTGCTTCTTGTTAGCCAATCCTACATCTTGTGGTTTGCTTGGTGAAACTGCTGCTTCAGGATGAGTGTTATTTTGTTTAGTGTTCAACACAACAGGTTGTGGATTAACAGCCTTGGTATTCTTTACTGCAGCTGCTGGAACAAACTTGTTATCGTGTCTAATAACTTTCTTTTCTGCGTGTGGCTTTACAGTCTTAGTGTTATTTTTATTCTTCTTGTTGTTCTTAGATTTGCCTGGTTTATCTTCAGTCTCAACTGGGGTATTAGTTGGTCGAACTGGAGTCACAGGTGTTACAGACGTATCTGGCTCAACTGGGGCATTAGTTGGTTGAACTGGAGTCACAGGTGTTACAGACGTATCTGGCTCAACTGGGGCATTAGTTGGTTGAACTGGAGTCACAGATGTTACGGACGTATCTGGCTCACTTGGTGTGTTAGCAGTCCATTTTGCAATGTACAACTGATATGCAGCAGTATTGCCATATTGGTTTTCCGGTTGCCAACTTAATGTGTAGCCTGCACGATTTAAATTTCTGCTGGTGGCAATCTCATTCAAATGATTTTGAATCTCTGTTACAGCTTCTTCAGCAGAATTGAATGCTTTAGCTGGAACTGCTTCGATAATTTGACCGTTAACTTCTACTTTGTATAAGTAGTGTTTGTAATTATCAGCCCCAAAAACCTTATTTCCTTTGTTAATGTTTTCAGCACCGCTCTTTACAATAACCAACAATGGAGTTGATTTTGATGTATCACGTGGGTAGAACATAGTATTGGTTGTAGCACTATCTTTAATTTCCCAGTTATTTAAATCAGCTAATTGGAGTTTATCATCGTATAAAAACATTGAGTCAAAACGGTTTACGTTAGAAACATCCCAACCTGCAATGCCACTTACATCAGTCAAATTTGAATTATACATAAATGCAGCTAGCATATCAGTCACTCTTGATGTTTTCCAATTCTTTAAAAAGTCTAAGTTAGTTAGACCTGCATCACTATGAAATGCTGCAAATAAGCTCGTTACATTGCTTGTATCCCAATTTGAAAGACCGCTAAAGTCTTCTGAAGTAAGTTTGGGATTACCCCAGAACGCATTTGTCATGTCAATAACATTTGATGTATTCCAATTTTCCAGTCCATCGATTTCAGTTAGATTAGTATTAAGTTCAATCATTTGCGCCATGTTAGTAACGTTACTTGTATCTAACGCACCAACATCTAGCTTTTGTAAATCAGGATTTGGGGTATAGCTACCATCAAAGTTTGCAAATGCATAGTGCAAACTTGCTTTGCCATCTGAACCTGGTTTTACGTATAATTTACTACCATCATTTTTACTAATAGTAATTGATTTAACGCCTCTAGTAGTTGTTAAGTGATGTAAAGTTTCTGTGTCAACGTAAGCTTTACCATTAATAACTGTAATCTTACCAGCCTTAATTAAGTCCGCCGTATTTGGAACGACTATATCTCCAACATAAGTAACTCCATTTTTTCTCGAAACTTCAACATTACCGTCTGCTAAATTACTGTAATCCCAATCATTAATATTAACTGGATCAATATCTCTAGCTAAAGAAGCACCCATTTCAGCGGCACTAATACTCTTTTCTTCTTCATTAGTCTTAGTTAAATCAAGTGTATTTGTTTCTTCAGTTTTAGTAACTTTAAACTGCGCTGGTTGAGCTGGAGTTTCAGTCTTTGTAACTTTAGTCGTATCAGTATTCTTAGTTTGAGTTTCAGCATTTTGATTTTGTGCATCCCCAGCATCTGACTTAGCTACATCATCTTGTTTTTGTTGAGCTTCTTCAGTTTGTGCTTGTTCACTACCGTTAATTTCATCAGCGTGAACTTGTGTTGTAGATACACCAAAAATAAGTGCACCAAACATTACACTAACCGCGCCAATAGTTAATTTTCTAATTGAAAAAGTTAATTTATTATCCTTTCTCCGCATAATAATCGATCCCCTCGTTCTCAATTCAATTTTTAATTGAATATATTTTATACTCTTTCTGCATTTAGTATAACATACGTTATAAAAAAGTGAAATAAAAAGAACAGATTTTTATGATCTGCTCTTTTCTTCGCTATTAATAATAATTTAGTTTTTCTTATCCAGCGCAGCCAAAGAAACATCCTGAATCTTCACCAATTTTGCCTTCTTCTTGGATTGCTTCTTCACGACAACCATGCTGTAAGATCTCTTAGCCTTAGGTGTAGTCACCTTTTTACTGCAAAATACAGCATAATTCTTGCCAGACTTACCAACATAGGCAATTGGCGTATAAGTTGCACCAACCAGCTTCTTCATTGCCTTCTTCAAAGTGGCATTCACCCCAGCATTCTTAGTCTTGCCTTGATTGTACTTCCAACCACGAGCTAACAAATTATGCGTACCAGTGATTTCAGCCTTGCCATTTAAGTCTTCATAGACGTTCAAAATGAAATATTCTGTTTTAGCCTTAGGATAAACAACTTCCCCCTTGCACAAGTATGAGTAATTATTTCCAGCTACAACTTGTGAACCAAGATAAGCGATCGGACGATAAGTATAACCAACTAACCCTTTTGTTGCCTTATCAAAAGCATCCTTTGCAGCCTTATTTTTCTTCAGACTCAAATTACCTTGGTTAGCTTCCCAGCCATCATCAAGTTGTTCAGTGCCGTCCGCAACTGCCGCATTCACAGCATTTGTGCTACTTGCTACATATGTGCCTAATCCTAAAGTAGTTGCCAATGCCAACACACCGACAAATTTTCCAAAATTCTTCTTCATTTTGAACATCCCCCTTTCCCTATTTCATAATTAAACATATCAGAACATTAAAAAAGTTTGGTAGAAATATCTGCCAAACTTTCTGAAATATATTCAATTACTTATTTTTCTTGAAGTATTGACCCTTGTTTACTTCGTAGTACTTCTTGTAACGAGCGTAGTAGTTGTGGAACATGTACTTCATCAAAAGCCAACGCTTAAAGTTACGGTCCTTGTCGTAGAAGACAGTAGTGCCATAACGGCCTTCGTGAATTAATTCTTCTGCAGTGTCCTTAGCATCGTTTTCAAAGGCGTATTCCTTAAAGATCTTAACTGGTACACCCATCCATAGAACGTGCTTAGACTTCAACTTGTTGCCGTATACAGTGTCCTTATCCTTCAAGCTGTCTTCAACGTAGTCGTCAATGTACCACTTAGCCAAGTTGTAACCATTCAAAGTTACGTAGAAACTTGAACGACCTTGACGCAAGTTGATTTCGAAGAACTTGTATTGACCGTCACGAGTATCGTACTTGATATCGAAGTTAGCCATACCAGTGTAGTTCAACTTTTCAAGGAAGGCTTGAACTTGTTCGTACAACTTTTCATCGTATGCTGGCAAGATAGTCATGTAGTTACCAATTGATTGTGGGGTTGGGTCTTCTAATAATGGGTGACCTAAGCACATCATCTTAACTTGGTGGTTCTTGTCAACGTATGCATTCAAGGTTCTCATGTTTGAGTCATCACCAGGAATGAAGTCTTGTAAAATAAGGTCTTCAGTATAACCGTGGGTGTAGATCTTACCTACGATATCCTTGAATTCATTTTCATCATGAATAGTGAAAGTCTTCTTACGACCTTCGAATTGGCAGTTAAGCCATGAAACTGGGTCTTCTGGCTTAAGTTCTACTGGGAATTGGAATGGTACATCAGTGTACTTGCCTGACTTGTAATCATCCATAGTGATGATCTTAGTCTTAGGATATGGCAAACCATACTTCTCAGCTACTTCGTAGAAGCCTTCCTTAGAGATCAACTTTTCAAGCAAGTCGTAATCGATGTAAGGCACAACAAAGACCTTGCTCAATTCATCCTTGTGCTTTGAAAGAAGTTCTGCATAACCATCACCACAAGCAATCAAAATTACAGGTTCCTTATGGTCCTTGTAGATTTCCATCTTTTTACGCATAACATCCATGAAAGTTGGATCTGCGCTAAAACCATGGTGAAGTTCTACGTCAACAATCTTTGAATAACGGGTTGCGGCAAGTTGTACATCAGCCATTGCCTTAACCTTAATACCGTAAGCCTCGTTAAATGAACGAGCCATACCATAAACGTTAATGTCACTACCAAGTAAAATTGGTGTAAATTTCTTAGTCATTATCCTCAATAATCCCCTAAATTAAAGTAACTTACCTTGCTTAATCAAATTAGCAACTTCAGGTTGAACATGTTGGTACTTCTTAACAGTGTTTTCGTAATCTACGAAGAACAACTTGTACCAAACAAGGAAGGTGTAGATGGCCCAGATTTGTCTTCTGTATGAACCATCGCCCTTATAGTTATCATCAAGAAGCTTGATGATCTTCTTTTGATCGAAAATGTCGTTAACAAATTCTTCTTCGAACAAGCTACGTACTTGCTTGTAGAAACGTGGTTCCTTAAGCCATTGCTTGATTGGTGTTGGGAAACCAAGCTTTGGACGCTTAGCCCATTCATCAGGCAATACCTTCTCTGAAGCCTTACGAAGTGCGTACTTGGTATCATGACGGTTAACCAAGTACTTAGTTGGGATTGAGTTAGCTAATTCTGCGATCTTCTTATCAAGATATGGAACACGAACTTCAAGTGAGTGAGCCATTGAAATCTTATCGGCCTTTTGTTCAATATCGTTAATCATGAAGTGGTGCAAATCGATGTATTGCATTTGCTTAACGTTATCGATGCCCTTAACCTTCTTGAAGTCCTTCTGGTAAATGCCGTTAACAGTCAACTTGTTGCGGTAAGTTGGTTGCAAAATGCTGTTGGCATCCTTTGAGGTAAAGATAGTTGGGTAATCCATATCGTAAATTACTGATTGACCAACGTAGAATTCACTTGGTTCAGCCAAGTTGGTGTACATGTGAACTTTACCTGGGAAATTAGGCATCTTCTTAATCTTGTGGGCCAACTTAATTTGCTTCTTCTTAGGAAGTTTCTTAAGTTCGCTAGTGAAGATCTTAATGATATCGTTATGAGTGTGCATCCCGTAGTTAACGTAGCCAGCAAATAATTCGTCGGCACCTTCACCAGAAAGTGCAACAGTAACGTGCTTACGAGCTAACTTACACAAGTACCAAAGTGGAATGATTGATGGGTTGGCATCTGGTTCATCCATGTGGTATTGCATTTCTGGAAAATCACGCATAGCTTCGTCGGCATCAACCTTGTCACTGTAGAACTTCCAGTGGTTGATGTCAGCTAATGCCTTAGCCTTTGAAGCTTCATCGTAAGTTGAGTCATCAAAACTTACTGAGAAAACATCGTCTGGGTTAAGCAAAGTAGTCAAGTATGAAGAGTCAATACCTTCTGACAAGAATGCACCAACCTTAACGTCAGCAATTCTGTACAAATCAACGGTTTCCTTCAAGTCATCGTTGATACGCTTCAAAGTTTCTTCAAAGCTTAAACTATTTTCCTTGTATTCCGCATCCCAGTATTGGTGGGTCTTCATTTCACCATCTTTGTATTCGAACCAGTGACCTGCTGGGAATCTGTAAACGCCTTTAAAGAAGGTTTCTTCAAGGTCGTTGTATTGGTTCATGAGGTATGGCTTAACAGCTTCAACGTTCAATTCACGCTTGAACTTTGGATATTTCAAGAAACTCTTAAGTTCTGAACCTACAAGTAAGTGGCCATCTTGGTTGCTGTAGTACATTGGCTTAATACCAAAGAAGTCACGTGCGCCATAAAGGGTCTTGTTGTTATCATCCCAAATAAGGAAGGCAAACATACCACGTACCTTCTTAAGAAGGCCATCCATGCCCCACTCTTCATAACCGTGAAGCAATACTTCAGTATCGGCCTTGGTAGTGAAAGTGTGGCCTGCTTTAATTAATTGTTCTCTTAATGGTTTAAAGTTGTAAATTTCACCATTAAAGATAATTGCTCTAGACTTATCTTCATTATAAATTGGTTGACTGCCGCCTCGAAGGTCGATAATTGACAATCTTCTAAAACCAAGTGCAACCTCATCATTAATATAATAACCGTCGGAATTAGGTCCACGGTGCTTGATAGTAGCCATCATCTTACCAATAACGGCTTGTTTTTCGTTTATTTTTGGATCATAAAATGCGACAATTCCGCACATATTTCAACTTCCCCTAAGCTAATTTCTCTCTACTTTATCTATATATAAAAATACTTACACTTATAATTTTTCTACTTTAACTTTTTTATTATAAGCTAAACACTTGTAATAGCCAAATAGGTTTACTTTTCTTTACCTAAACTAAATAAAATATACCCGCCGTCTTGAAGCAGCCCCATAGCCAAAGACTTGAATACGGCGACGTTTCAAGTCGACGTTAACGATATAGCCAGCTGCTTCGTTATTATGGTCAATTTTGCGTTTCAAGTTTTTATTGAATTTTGTGGTCAAAGAATGTTTTGGCCCCATTAAAGCCGAGCAGTTAAACAGAATGTATTGGATACCATTGATTCTGTATTGATCTTCGCGGTGACGGTGGCCGCAGAAATAAGCAATGATGCGAGCGTTCTTTACATGAGTGAAGTCGAAGTCATTGGACAAACGGAATTCTGCTGGCTCGCCATCGCTAGCATGCATGCGGCCTTTTTCTCTTTGGTTAAAGGCAACGAGCAATTCATGCAAGGATCTACCGTTGTATTTGAGGGCGTTGCTACCCTTGCGGTTGATTGGGTTGGCATGACTCATAAAGATAATTTTCTTATTCGATGATCTGGTTAAAATTTCGATGATTTCTTCAATTTGATCTTCACGCACAGCCAAAGTGATTTTGGCATCGTATTTCTTTTGTCCCTTATTATTCAAAATATAAGGCAAATCTGAAGTATTGACGGAGATTACACGAATATCATCGAAATCAAAGTAAGCAACACCATGTTGACGTGAAACGTAATGGATATTCTTTTGTCGATACATGTCGGGCCACATGATATTTTCAAACTCGTTTTCCGGAAACGATGCTTTTAGATCGTGGTGTTCATCAAACTTATCGTTTTCATCGTGATTACCCTTAATATTCAAATAAGGAAGCGTATCTGACTTAAACGAATTGTTTAACTTGATCAGCTCGCCTTCACCAAGCAGACCCGCATCAGAACCATCGATCCAATCGCCTAAGTGAGCCTTCATGTTAAGCAAACCAGATTGATCAAGATAAGAAAATTCTTGAACGTGCTGCAGGCCATTCCAACCGTAAAAATCGACACTATCCTTATCTTTAAAGTGCGTATCAGTGATAACGCCGATATTAACTGAGTTTTTGCCTTTGCGAATATGCTTTTTAACTTCACTAGTAAAATCATCCAAATAATTTTCAACTACATAACGACGATCCGTTTTTGTATCATGAAAATCACGGAAACGATCTAGTTTTTCACTATATTTACGTACATACTCTGGTGCAAGTTCTGTGGTACTTTCTGAGCTTAAGCCTTGATGCAAAACACCATCTTTATCTTGATAAACAGTCAAAACAAATTTTTTACCATCAGGCGTACCATCTTCTGGACCAACATGATATTCACCAATGGTAGTGTATTTTTGCATTGGATCGAGTAACTCACCATCTTTTTCTATTTTGGAGCGCTTTTTTGCTCCAATAATCTTATCAACTATCCCTTTTGTTTGTTTAAAAAGATTCATTTTTTCGCCTCAAAGACAAAAAAAGCCGGCCCAACACGAACCGACTCAAATAATTTATGCGTTGTGTGCTAAAGCGTAAGCAGCAAGTCCAATTGACAATACAGCATCTTTAGATAATACTTCTTGCAAATCCTTAGCAGCAATTGCTTGGACTGCACCAATAACCTTTAAGCTGTACACAATAACCCGGTAATCAGTTGCTGGGTCATATAAATCATCTTCATATGGATCTTCATGGTTATAAGTTAAATTGATTTCGTCCTTATCAACGTAGCCGTCAACGTGATTCGTTAAAATACGATCATGCAAATCAGTTAACTTATTTACCATTTTAATTAAAGTTAATTTATGATCGCTTTCTGCTTCGTAATATTGTTCTTCGGTCATATCGAAATAATCCTTGATTGGATTATTTAAAACGTCTAAGTTGTCGATTACTTCATAAACAGCTTCGGCATCAAAGTCTTGTTCACCATTCAAAATTTTGTCTTGTGATAAGGCTAAATCGTCAGCCAACATCATGGTATCTAATTTTTCCATATGGACCTCCTCAAAATTCATCCCTAATTATAGCAAAAAAAGCAATCAAAGCCCCTATTTCATGCATAAAAATAAAATTTCTTAGAAAAAAACGCCTCTTTTTTGCGTAATAAATAGTGTAAGGTAAAAATATAGATTGAGGAGCAAAAGATGAACGATCAAATTATTAACCGTTGCCCATGGGGCGATGTCAAAGACAAGACAATGCAAGAATATCATGACCACGAATGGGGCAAGCTCAACTTAGATGAGAAATATCTCTATGAAATGCTGGTGCTAGAACTTTTCCAATCTGGTCTGAGCTGGAGCACGATTTTGCATAAACGAGAGAACTTTAGAAAGGCATTTAAAGACTTCGACGTGGAAAAAGTAGCGCAAATGACTGATTATGATGCGGGGATGCTTATGCAGGACAAAGGCATCATTCGCAATCATTTGAAGATCAATGCCGCTATTAAAAATGCCCGTGCAATTTTGTCAGTAAAAGAAGAATATGGTAGTTTCGCTAAGTACTTGCAAAACTTTATTCCAAGTCAGATCATGCATCATCCCGAAACCGTCGATGATGTTCCCGCTTCAAATGAATTATCCAAGAAAATTTCTAAGCAAATGAAAAAAGACGGTTTCTTCTTTGTGGGACCAGTTATTGTTTATTCATATTTGCAGGCGATTGGTTTAATCAATGACCATCTAGAACGTTGTGATTTTAAATACCGAGCATGAAAAAAAGAGTGAAGATAAATCTTCACTCTTTTTGAGTTTATCAACGATTAAACTAATTTCTTACGGATCCAACCTGAGATCCAGTCAATGATAACAACCATAATGATGATACCAAGCAAAATGATACCTACACGGTCCCATTGACGATATTGAAGTGCAATGATCAATGGATAACCGATACCACCGGCACCTACCAAACCAAGGATAGATGCGGAACGAATGGAAACATCAAAACGATACAAGGTGTTAGAAATCAAAGCTGGCATCAAGTTAGGCATAGTTGAAAACATGATTACGTGGAACTTAGAACCACCGGCTGCAATAACAGCTTCGTTTGGCCCTTCTTCCAAGTTTTCAATAGCTTCCGAGAACAACTTGGCAAGCATACCAACTGAGTGGAAACCTAATGCCAAAACACCGGCTGCAGAACCAGGACCCACGGCCTTGATGAACATCAAAGCAAGAACAATTTCAGGGAATGAACGGATAATTGCCAAAACAATTTTACCGATTCTTGAAGTGTACCAATGCTTGTGCTTGGTGTGAGCTGCCCAGAAGGCAAATGGCAATGAAATAATTGCGGAAATGAATGTACCTAAGAAAGCGATACAAATGGTTTGCCACAATTGTGAGACCAAGTCTTCACCTGAGCCATTGTAAACATAGCTCCAGTCAGGATGGAAAATACCTGAGAAGATTGCACCGGCAATTTGACCAGCAGTGGCTTTAATACCACCGAAGTTAATACCAGTACATGACCAAACAATAATTACGATAGTGGCAATTGCAATTAGCCAATGTGCAACTTGTTTCTTACGGTCAACGGGTTTAGCGGGTAATTTTTTCATTGTAGTATCCATTATTTCATTAACGCCTCCCGTGACTTAGATGAAACGTAGTCGATCAAGACAACAACTACGATAATAACGATGATGATCGTACCAGTTTGAGCGTAATTGAAGACCTGCAAAGTTTGTTGCAAGTTCAAACCAATACCACCGGCACCGATATAACCAAGGACTGTTGATGCTCTGACGTTGATTTCAAATGCATATAGAACATATGAAATGAAGTAAGTGATAATTTGTGGCATAACTGCGTAATGGATAATTTGCAATTTGTTTGCACCTACGGCAGTCAAAGCTTCAATTGGACCTGGATCAATTGTTTCGATTGCTTCGTAGAACAACTTAACAACCACACCAAAGGTGAAGACTGCTAAAGCCAAGATACCAGCAACTGGACCGATACCTACGATAGCTACGAAGATCGCACCAAGAAGCAAGTCGGGAATGGTTCTGACAATGTTCATGATCACACGAAGAATGCCAGTCACAGCCTTGTTCTTAACGATGTTACGGGCAATCAATAATGAGTAGATAAATGCGACAACAGATCCAATTACCGTACCCAAGACAGCCATCTTGATGGTTTCAATCAACTTAGGCCAAACAACGTTCAAGTAGCTCCAATCTGGATGAGACATTTGAATAAAGATGTCAGCAAATTGGTTCCAGTTTTCAAACAAGACACTAATGTGCGTGTTAGTAACATTGATTGAAATAAATAGTCCTGCAATCATGATGATTGTCCAAACCAAGTTCATTACTTTGAACTTACGCTTAGGCAATTGATTTACTTGTTCAGGCATTATTCATCCTCCTCGCTGCCGTTACCACCATTGTAAATATTAGTGAAGACAGACTTAGGAGTATCTTTCATCTTGCCATCGTAAACTACTTGACCAGCACGGATACCGATTACTCTTTCACCAAATTGTTGTGCAAGTTCGATACTGTGCAAGTTAGCAACTACGGTCATGCCGTATTTTTCATTAAGCATCTTCAAGTCATTCATGACTCTCACTGAAGTCTGTGGATCAAGTGATGCAGTTGGTTCATCAGCCAAGATGATCTTTGGATTTTGCATAAGCACACGTGCAATAGCTACACGTTGTTGTTGACCACCTGATAACTCGTCAGCACGTGCATAAACTTTATCGGCCAAATCAACTTGTTGTAAAGCTTCATAAGCCTTTTGTTTATCTTCTTTACTGAATAAGTTAAAAGTAGTCTTCCAAGTTGGGTAGTAAGCTACGCGGCCTACCAAAACATTGCGCAAAACACTAGAACGCTTAACCAAGTTAAAGTTCTGGAAAATCATTCCGATATCGCGACGTAATTTACGCAAATTCTTGCCTTTAGCACTTGTAATTGATTTGCCGTCAATCAAAATATCGCCTGAAGTAATATCATGCAAATGATTGATTGAACGTAGCAAAGTTGACTTACCAGCACCAGACAAACCAACAACTACTACGAATTCACCTTTATTAATAGTTAAGTTGATGCCCTTTAAACCTACAGTACCATTGTCGTAGATCTTGGAAACATCTTTTAATTGAATCATTGGCTTATCTGCCATTTAATCGTCAAACTCCCTTAATTAAATTTATTATTTCTTAGTTGATTCAACGATCTTGTCGTATTTACGGATAACGTTGAAGTCACTATCTTTTGCGTATGCGTAACCTTCGTGGCTATATACGCTTTCGATAACTTTCTTACCTTCCTTTGACTTAGCTACAGAGATGAATGCCTTAGCAAGCTTCTTACGGAATGACTTAGACATACTTGGAATTACTGAGATAGTGTCGTTAGGAATTGGCTTAGTAAAGTAAATTGGAACAACTTGACTCATGATCTTTGGGTTGTCCTTCTTAACGATGTTACGTGCATCTTCAAAGACGAAGGCTGCATCAGTATCGCCGTTTAATACGTTCAAAACAGCTTGGTCGTGACCAGTAACAGTAACTAACTTACAACTCTTAGTTACGTCCAAACCCTTTTGCTTAAGTTCAGCAACTGGGAATACGTATCCAGCAGATGAAGTTGGGTTTTGTACTGAAATTGACTTACCCTTTAAGTCTCTCCAGTTCTTGATCTTTGAACCCTTCTTAACAAGGATTTCTGCACGATAGCTCTTTACTAATTGGTTGGTTGCTTTACCACCTGGTTGCTTAACACCGTAACGTTCAGCTTGCAAAAGCAAATCGGCTGCGCCTTGCTTGTGAGCTAAAACATAACCATCTGGTGGAAGGAAACCTACATCAACTTTCTTTGATTTCATAGCTTCCACAACGGTGTTGTAGTCAGTTGACATAGAAACGTGAACTGGGATACCCAATCTCTTTGAAAGCATCTTTTCAAGAGGCTTTGCACGAGCTTGCAACTTAGTTGCAGCTTGACTTGGTACAAATTGAATAGTTAATGACTTTGGGGTATAACCACCCTTAGAACTATTACTCTTGTTTGAACATGCAGTTGCAACTACTGCTACAAGAAGTGCAACTACTGCTACCAAGATTCTTCTAAATCTTTTCATTATGTCCTCCATAAACATAAATACACAGTGATAAAACAAACTACTCTACATCACAAAAAAAGACTTAATTACGGGTCGCCAAAGGCGATCAATAATTAAGCCTAATTAATGACGTTTCTAATAACTAAACGAACAGAAAAAACGTCTTTACTAGCGAAAGACACATCCTTTGCAATAAATTGTTCTGATTGCATAAACATTATCTTTCACTCCCCTTTTTCGTTCCCACGTTCATTTGATAAAATAATACCAGAAACATTCGTGTTCTATCAAGGTATTTTGCAACTTTTTTCAAAAAAATAATCGCCAATGAATTTAGAATCATTTGGCGATTATTCTTATATTAGTTCTTTTTCATAGTTGGCTTAAGAGGATTGTTTCCCATATCGGTTTTAACAATCAAAACATCAGCTAAAGCATGTTGGTTTACGTATTCAGTAACTGAACCCATCAACATTCTTTCAACTGCATTCAAACCAGTAGCACCCATCACAATTAAAGTATTGTGGTGGTCCTTAATGAAGTCGTAAGAAATAATGCGCTTAGGACTACCATAACGAATGTGGTAATCAACATCATCGAAATTGAAGTTGTCATGAGCCCATTTCTTTAAGCTCTTCAAGTATTCCTCAGAGTCTTGGGTCATTTGATAAATGGTGTCGCCAGAAATTAAAGTATCTTGCATTTCACCCATAAATTGACGTGTATCAATTACGTTCAACACATCAACGTGAGCGCCATCTCTTTGGCCAACTCTAACAGCCTTGTCAAAAGCTCTTTCAGCTGATTCTGAACCATCTACTGGAACTAAAATGCTTTCTTTTGCCATAATTTTCATCTCCTAAAAATGCATTAATACTTAATTCTTATTTTAGCATAATTTTGTAAGCTGTTACTTTTTTAATAATTGTTTGGGATAAGTTTTGTTGGTAAAATATTGTTCATGAACAAATTAAGGAAAGGGGAGCAATTTTTGACTAAAAAATTAACTAATCAATTGATCGGCGTTACCAGTGGTCGTAACTTCCGCGAACTTGGAGGTTACGAAACAGTTTCTGGCAAAAAGATCAAAATGCATAAATTGCTTAGAACTGGTAACTTAGCTGATCTTTCACCATTTGATAAACAATTTTTGACCGATTACGGTGTTAAATACGATGTCGACTTCCGTAGTAAAGAAGAAGTTGATAATCAACCAGACCGTGTCCCAGACGGCGTAGAATACATTTACGATCCTGTTTTCAGTGAAGACTTAACCAATTCATCCAAGAGTTTAACTGACTTAAACAAGCAGGCTCACGACGATGCGGACTTTGGTTTCAACCACATGCACTATGCATATGAAGACATGATTGAAAGCGAATCAGCTCAAAAGGCCTACCGTAAGTTTTTTGATGTCTTACTTAAAAATGATGTTGATGGTGAAAGTGTAATTTTCCACTGTACTGCCGGTAAAGATAGAACTGGTTTTGGTGCCCTACTTATTCTTAGCGCACTAGGCGTGCCTTTTAGTACTATTAAGCAAGATTACCTTTTAACCAACATCACTACTAAGGACTTCGTTGACAGTATGATTGAACATGCTCGTCAAAATGGTCGAAACGAAAATGTGTTGCAATCTATTCGTGATATTCAAAGCGTGCGTCCAGAATACTTGGTCCACGCAGTCAAAGTTTTAAACGACGAATACGGCAGCATCAACGACTACTTACGTGATGTAATGAAGCTTTCAAGCGTCGACATCATGCAATTACGTGATATTTACTTAGAAGACTAATTTTTAGTCTTCTTTTTCTTTATCCTCAAACTTTTGTTTCAAAAAGGCATATATTGCGTGCGGATCGGTAAAGTTAAATACTTCGCGCAATTCATTGGCTGGCGTATCAGCTAAAAAGTCCATGACGCTAGCTAATAATTCGGCTTGGCCATCAGGATCATTATCCAAGAGCATGAACAAAAACTTTACTTCAAGTGGTTGAGTCGGATTGATCATATTATGAAAAACGACAGGATGAACTAATGAAACTGGAACAATCAATCTGGTATTAACAAACTCACCTTCTGTGTGGGGAATGGCGATATTAGGAATATTTTTACCCAAGGTTGAAGTGTCTAAGCCAGTAGGAAAATTGTGTTCACGATCAATAATGTGAGATAAAAAGTTGCCCTTTACATAGCCTTGTTCAAGCAAATTGTCATAGATTTCTTTTAACACTAAATCTTGCTTAGGTTGGTCTGAAACAAAGATAGCATTAGGTGCGAAAAGTTTTTTTGAATTAGTCATTGAAATTTCCTCTCTAAATGTGGAATTAACATTTTCACCATAAGTTAACAAGACGTTTTTTTCAACAAAAAAGATGATAAAGTTAACTTAATAGTTGTTTATTTTTTTAGGGAGAAAACGATGACAAAAACAAAGACTTTATATTTCGGTGCTGGTTGGTTCAACGAAAAGCAAAACAAAGCTTACAAAGAAGCCATGGAAGCTTTAAAGAAGAACCCTACTGTTGACTTGGAAAACAGCTACGTTCCACTTGATAACCAATACAAGGGCATTCGTGTAGACGAACACCCTGAATATTTACACGATATCGAATGGGCATCTGCTACCTACCACAATGACTTAGTTGGTATTAAGTCTTCTGACGTAATGCTTGGCGTATATTTGCCTGAAGAAGAAGATGTTGGTCTTGGTATGGAACTTGGCTATGCTTTATCACAAGGTAAATACATCTTGCTTGTTATTCCTGATGAAGACTACGGTAAGCCAATCAACTTGATGAGCTGGGGCGTTTGCGACAACGTAATCAAGATCAGCGAATTGAAGGACTTCGACTTCAACAGACCTCGCTTCAACTTCTACGATGGTGCCGTATATTAATTTAAAAAATAAAAAAGACAAAATAAATGACCCCTCGCAATTTCACTTGTATTGCGAAGGGTCACTTTTTATTAGAATTAATCATGTATAAATATCTTTCTACTACAGATTACATACATCATTCTTCAAGCGACTGCCAAGTTATTCATTGTTTTATGCCCACCTCACAAGGTCCGGACCTCTTATATAAACTATTCGTCACTTGGTGAGAAATTTATTACTGTTCAATTTACAATGCCCATCGGTATCACAAACCTTTCAACTAGTAATTATTTTTCTCTTCACCAATAATATACCACCTTTTCTCCAAAATTAAAAGCGCTTACATAAAAATATTTATAAAAAAATGACTTTAGATTTCTAACGCCATTTTTCTATCTTTTTAATTGTGTTAATTAAGCCTTGTATCTTGATTCACCATTCATGTAGGTTTCACTCAAAGTCATATCAGGGTTCAAGATCAGGAAGTCGGCATCTTTATCTGGAGCAATAGTACCGCACTTGTCCAAAATGTGAGCACTCTTAGCTGGAACATAGCTGGCCATCATAACTGCCTTTTCTGGAGTTGCGATGTTCCAGTCAACAACGTTCTTGATAGCTTGCTTCAATTGCAAAATTGAACCAGCTAAGTTGTCACCTTCCTTAAGACGAGCCATCCCGTCTTTTACGTAAACTGGAAGTTCACCCAACATGTAGTCGCCGTCTGGCATCATACCAGCTTCCATACAGTCAGTAATCAAAGCAATGTGTTCTGTACCTACTGCATTGATCAAAGCTCTAGCCATTGATGGTTGAACGTGGTGACCATCACAGATTAATTCATCAGTTACATTATTCAAAGCCATTGCAGCGTTTGAAATTGATGGAGTGTGGTGACTTGGATCTGGCATCCCGTTATAAGTGTGAGTAAACATAGTTGCACCAGCTTCAACGCCTTCAACTGCTTCTTCAAAGGTTGCACTTGAGTGACCTAATGCGACAACTACGCCTTCCTTAACAGCTTCACGGATAAATTCCTTTGAGCCCTTTCTTTCAGGAGCCATAGAAATCTTGCAAAGCATACCGTCTGAAGCCTTTAACCACTTGTTAAATTCGTTGATGTCTGGATCCATCATGTACTTAGGGTTTTCAGCACCAGCGTGTTCTTCAGTAAAGAATGGTCCTTCAAAGTGAATACCTTGAATCTTGGCACCAGTTTCTTGACCCTTGTGGTCTGCGAACATCTTACAGATTCTAGTTAAAGTGTCACTACCTGCAGTGATGGTAGTTGGAAGCCATGAAGTTACACCTGCACTAAGAAGACCATTAGAAATCTTATTAATGCCTTCCCAGTCGCTCTTCATGACATCTTCACGAAGTGAACCGTGGATGTGAGTATCAACTAAACCTGGAGCAACCCACTTGCCCTTATAGTCGACAATCTTACCTTCTGGCTTTTTAGATTCAGGATAGAAGAAACCAAACTTGTCGTTGTCTTGAACTTCAAGGTAACCGCCATTTTCTGTTCTGTTTTCTAAGAAAAATTTATCTGCATGAATGTAATAAGTCATATGTATCTTCTCTCTTCAAAAATAATAATCGCTTTCAATATCTTTATTATATCCGATAAAATTGGTCAATACCAGTTTTAATATATTTGAACAAAAAGTTTTCTGTTTTTTAGTTATAATATATGGTAACAAGTAAAATTAGGAAGAAAGCAATATGACACAAAATACTCAAATAGAAAGACACCAATTAGGTCAGCTCATCGGTGCTAATAAACGTGATCATTATTATGAACTCCATTATTCCACTGGAGAAGTTGCTCGTCTTTATATTTTAGCTGACGGGATATTCCGTTATTTCCTTGATCCTGCTAAAAATTTTGATGAGAATCACTCTTCTTTTGTTGACCTGGCTCAATTTGATAATAGTTACTTTGAAAAATCTAAGCCTAAGGCTACTAGTGATTCGTTAATTATTCAATCCGGCAATTATCAGCTTATTTTTCAGCAAAAACCAGCCGTAATGAATATTTTTGATGAGACTTTGCACCGCAATCGCGTAATGCAGCTTAGTCCGCTTGAATTAGATCAAAATCAAACAACTGAGATTTTGAAGCAACATAAGAATGAATTTTATTTTGGTGGCGGGATGCAAAATGGCTACTTCAGCCACAAGGATCAAGTCATCGAAATCAAGCGCGACAAGATTACTGGTAAGGGCGGCGTGTTAAGCCAAATCCCATTTTTCTGGGCTAACTCTGGTTTTGGTGAATTGCGCAACACTGAATCAACTGGTAGCTACGACTTTGGTAAAACTGAAGCTGATGCTGCTATCTTGAAGCATAATACTAACGTATTTGATACCTTCTATCTTTTGGGTAATTCTCCTAAAGATATTTTGGCTAAATACTACACTTTGACTGGTAAGCCATTGATGCCACCTAAGTATGCATTAGGCTTGGGTCACATCGGTAACTTTTTGACCACGCTTTGGCAACCTGGTGAAGCTAAGGAAAGAAACGCCACCGTCTTTGAAGATGGCAATTACTACACTAGAACTGATAATCCAGAAAATTCTAACGGCAAGGCTTCCTTGAACGGTGAAGAAGAATACCAATTTTCTGCTCGTGCCATGGTCGACCGCTATGAAAAGCAGCACTTCAAGTTAAGCTGGATTGTGCCTAACTACGAGATTCAAGACGTTAATCCAGAAGCGATGACTAGCTTTAGCGATTATGCTTCTAGCCGTGATGTTAATGCCGGTGTTTGGAGCGGGGATGAAACACCTAAGACAGCTCCAGATACTACCTTTATTCAAACTACCAGCAGCAATCCTAAGACTTTAAAGGACGATGCAATTATTTTGCGCGACAACTTAAAGCGCAAGCGTCCACTTATTTTCTCAAATACAGGAATTGCTGGTAGCCAAAGCAGAACTATTTTGGCCTTTGGTGATACTGGCGGCAACTGGGAAAACATCCCAACTCAAGTGGCAGGCTTCTTAGGCTCTAGTCTTTCAGGTCAGCCTTTAATTGGTAGTGCAGTTGACGGAACTGCTGGCGGTGGTAATGCTCAAATCAGTATTCGTGACTTCGAATGGAAGGCATTCACTCCACTACTCTTCAATTTGGATGACCAAGGCAAGTTCAGTAAGACTCCATTTGCTTATAACAGCAAGATGACTCAAATTAACCGCGCATATTTGAAATTACGTGAACAGCTTCAAACTTACATGTACACGTTAATTTACTGCGCACAAGTTGGCGAACCAATCATGCGTCCACTTTTCTTGGAATTTCCACATGAACAAATTAACTACACGCCTCAAGCAGGTCACGAATTTATGCTTGGACCTAACTTGCTCATTTCACCAATTGTTAACGGACGTGAAGATGGCAATGGTAATTCTAGAAAAGACAACCTTTATTTGCCTAACCACCGTACAATGTGGATTGATTTATTCGATGGTAAGAAATACTTGGGTGGCCGTGTTTACAACAAGCAGTCTTACCCATCTTGGCACTTACCAGTCTTCGTTCGTGGCGGTTCAATCTTTGACTTGGGTGAACGCAACTACGTCCTTTACCCACAAGGCCACAGCAAGATGGTTACTTACGATGACAATGGTTACAATGATTACTCAAGAAATCATGTTTCTACTCAAATCAGCAGTGATCTTGAAGCAAGCAAGTTGACCATTACGATCGATCCAACTCAAGGTGATTTCAGTACTTTCCAAACAGAGAATACGACTAACTTGAACATCATGTGCGATGGTTACCCTGATGGTTTAACCGTTAAGATCAATGATCAAGTCATCAACATGCAAGAATATGGCACAGTTGATACTTTCGCCCATGCAAAGGAAGGTTTCTTCTTCAATACCAACTACAGCTGGATGCCAGAATTTGATCAATACCAGGAAAAGAAACAAACAGCTTTGCAAATTAAGTTGGCTAAGCGTGATATTACTGATTCTAAGATCGAAATTACTATCCGTAACTTCAGATACGGTAATGAAACTTTGGTTCACGCAATTACCGACTCTTTGCTTCGTTCACCAAAACAACCAACAGTTGATCCAGACAAGATTAGCTCACACTCATTGACGGTTGTTTGGCCACAATTAACTGACAAGGTTCAAATTGAAGTTAATGGTATTTTGCATGACGGTATCGATGGTAGTTCATTCACCTTCCATGAATTGGTACCAAATACTCGCTACACATTGCGTTTACGTTATGTCGCAGGTAATAAGGTTTCTGAATGGTCAGATCCATTTGGTGCAATTACTAAGCCAGATCCAATGAATTATGCGATTAACCACATCAACGTCACTAGCAACTTAACCAGTCAAAAAGATCATCCACTTGAGTATTTGACTGATTTGAAACTGGCTAGCGAATGGGCAACAGTTAATGGCGTAAGTGAAGATGAACCGCTTGAATTGAACTTCAAGTTTAATCAATTAGAGCATTTGAGCCGCATGGTTTGGGTACCTAGAAAGATTGATCATCAAGGTGATCCGGTTGAAGTTAGCGTTGAAACTTCTACAGATGGAATCAACTTTAAACCATATGGTGATCGTCTTACTTGGAAGTCTGACAGCAAGAATAAGGTTGTCGGCTTGCGTGATGTGGCTGCTAAGGCGATCAGATTGAAGGTTTACAAGTCATCTGGTCCATTCATTGCATCTAAGGAAGTTATCTTCTTTAGAGAAAAGAAGGATTAATAAGAAATCAAATAGGCTCTCATGATGAGAGCCTATTTTTACTTAAAAATACATTATGAAAATATCAGAAGCATTACGAAACTACAGACAAGAAATTGGATTATCACAAAAAGAATTTATTGGAGATATTATTTCTGCAGCACAATATTCTCGAATAGAAAAAGGAACACAAGAAATTAATTGAGACTGTAAAATGTTTTGTGTAAGGATGGATAATTCCTTACTTAACCTGGTCCTAATATTGTCCTAATAAAGTAGATGAATTTTATGCATAATCATGATATTTATCACGCAATTCTAAAAAATCGGAAAATCAATCGCATAATTTTACCAATCGAAGCAATTTACTGCGTTTGGTTAGCTATGACTTTAGTTTTTAATTTTAAATGGTTCGCCTATTCTATTGATACACAATTTGTGTTGATCAGCCTTTTCTTTTTTATTGGATGGATATTTAATCTAATTAAGAAAAGAAAATCGCATAAATCAAAACTAAAATAAAAAATCCTCAGTTGATTATTAATCAGCTGAGGATTTTTTGGCTTCTCTTATTTTCTTTTCATGTATCTCTTGCTAGTATCTTTCAAATAGAAAAGCGCCTGTAAAGGCGCTTTAGCAAATTATCATAACTTAAATTATTCTCCCCACTCACTTTTCAGCCATTCCATTGCTAAATTAAACCAATGAGCGGCGTGCGGATTTTCTTGCCATTCACGACCCTTAGTTTGTACATTATGACGTGCCAAAGAAAATCCATGATAGCCGTGATTAAACAAATGTACTTCAGTTGGGACTTTATTCTTATTCAATGCACCAATATATTCAATTGAGTTTCCGATCAAAACAACTGGATCATCCCATGCCTGGAAGATAAATGTATTTGGTGTTTCACGTGTAACACCTAATGCACTATCCAAAAGGTCCTTCTCTTCTGGCATCTTATTCTTTTGATCTTCTGGAATAGGAAAACCAATCTTTTCAATATTGATTAGTGGATATCCCAAAATCGTCTTATTAGGTAATACATCATCTTTTTCAAAACCGTATTTTTTTTGATACAAAGGACTAGTTGCCATATTGTTGGCTACACTGACAACATGTCCACCAGCTGAAAAACCAATTGTCAAAATGCGTTCAGGATCTAAATTATATTCTTCCGCATGATCTCTAAAGAACTTTACAGTTGATAAAACATCAAGACCCGCATCAGGATAAATCTTGCCCTCATCGTGCACTAAGTTATATTCCATCACGACACTATTGAAGCCTTCATTGTTAAAGGCTAAAGCAACCGGCTCACTTTCTCTTTGAGACAAGTGTTCAAAGCTGCCGCCCGGAACCACGATTGCTAAAGGACGTTTTTGTTCCACTAGCTCCGGATTTTGATCCAGTACGTAAGTATGAATCTTGAATTCACGCTTATTAAAATTAGTTAGTGTCAGATTTTCTATCTTCATGTTTCAGTCCTTTCTTGCTCATCCCTCTAGATAACATAAACGATGAAAGAGGTACTGTTAATATAACCCCAATTAAAGAATACATGATAATTAATGCTTCATTAACAAAAAGTTTTTCATTAACGACTTCACCTGGTGTGTAACCTAAACGGAAATACCACAAGAATAGTGACAAGAAGCTGCCAAACATCCCGAATAAAATAGTGTTCATGGCAGTACCTAAAACGTCGTTACCAATCGCCGTTCCACTATTCATCAACTCTTCTTCACCAATATCAGGATTGTGCTTTTTAATTTCAAGCAAACCTGAACTCATAGCTACAGCCGCTTCCGCAATTGCACCTAACGTTGAGAAGATAGCCACAGTCACTGCAATCATTGGATAGCTCAACCCCGGCATCTGTGACAAACCTACTAGCAGCTCTCCAGCTTCTGGTCCAAGCCCTGCGGCTTGTGCCAAGTACTGGCATCCCCAGATGAACAGACTAATAATCAAGCAGACCAAAAAGGCTGAATAAAATGAGTTCTTCGCTACAGTGTAATCGTGTGTTCCTAAGAAAATGATCGTCACAAGTTTTAACGGAATAAAGATCAACGTCAAAATCGCAATATTGATTCCCCATGAGATCAGCATCGCTACCAAAATTAGCAGCAAGGTGTTAATTAAAACACTGAAGAAACTACGAATTCCAGTTTCACCGCCGACAATCGTCATCAAAATCGCCAAAACGATGATTAATGCCATCAGCGTACTCATTTATTCTCACCTTCTTTTTTAAACAAACTCTCCCAATCTCGATCCTTCAAGAAGAACAAACTGCATCCCGTCGCAAAGATAACCGTCAGCACGATCCCGATCGCAGAAATAACACTCTGTGTGGCTCCTAGTGACAGCGTAAAGCCAAAAGTAGAAGCTAAGGTATTGTTATCCCTCAAGTACAAAATCGTCTCAGGCAAAGCGCCAGCGATGAAGATCAAAACCAAGACATTGATCAATGGCCCCATGATTTCCTGTCCCATGGTTCGACCACTCTGAATCAATTGCTTCATTGTGATATCCTTCTTTGTTTGAATCAATTCATACAAACTAGAAATGATATCAGTGGCTTCATCCATTACCGCACCCAAAATTCCGATTAAGGTTTGGGCTAAAAACAGTCCGCGTGGGTCCTGCGTTGCGTAGTCACCAGTTTCATACTTCATTTCAGATTCGCCAGTTAATCTCATGATGGCATAGCACAAGGCAAAGGAAACAAATACCCCAAGTAAGGTTGCCAGCCACGTAGCCAGCATCTTTTTATTAAGTCCTTGCACAGTCAAAAGACTCACAAATGAGAAGATAATATCAGCTAGTCCAAACAACAAAATGATGTGTGAACCGTTCAAATGAACATCCCAGACAATGATCAAATAGAAAATGATCCAACTGATTATCATAGAAACAACCAGTGAAATAAAATGCTTACCTGACACAGCCACCATCAAGGTCAAAGTAATCGTAACTACTAAAACCAACACCCAGTCTCGTTTAGGATTTACGATTGCCGGATCACCTTTTTTGATGTTAACGAAAATTCGTTGATGCGCACGATATTTTTGCGTCGTCAGCTGTGAAGGATAGTAAACATTCTTTGTGGTGTACGTCTCACCCTTGTGCTTACCTGACAAAACCTTTAAATGCAAAATTTGTTGTCTTGTTTGATCCTGATTTTTATAAACGTCTTCGTTTTTCTCAATCAGCGTATCTTTAATTTGGTTATCCGTAATAACTGCAACTTCATCCTTGTGATAGATATCCGTCGCAAAGTAGGCCAAAACCGTAAAGATTGCTCCCACTATTGCAACGATAATCGCTGCAGTGTAGCGTTTTTTCCATTTATGTTCCATTATTACAACTTCCTATTTATTTTATATGTTTACTGTAGAACAAAAGGCGGCCTAATGTTAGGTCGCCTTTCAATTCTTTACCTTTTCGTTTAAAACTTAAAAATTCTTTGCCACCAATGTTCTTTTCTTTCAGGAAGTTGCATATCTTCTAGAGTTCTGTGAACATTTGCAGTTGCGCGCTTTTTAGCATTTTCTTTGGCCTTAGAAATAATTTCATCATGCATCTCTTCTTGACTCTTGTGCATGTCTTCTTTCACTTCTTCACGCTTTTCTGCCGCATCTTTCTTTGGTTCGTCATCGCTAACCATACCAGAAATATCTGGCAAGGCAGCGATCTTATCAGAATTATCCTTAGGTGCAGCAAGCTGTTTTTGAGCTTCAATCAAATCTTGATTCTGCTTTTGAATCACGTTCAATTGTTTTTGCAAAGAACTAATAGCTTCATTTTGGTTAGAGATAGTTTGTTGAAGAGTGTTGAGCAGTTTTACTACTTCTTTAGTATCCATTACATCTCTACTGGTGTATGGAGTTGCCTTCTTTGGCTCTTCTTTAGGTTTTTCGTCTTTTTTATCGCTAACTGCATAAATTTGACGAGCAGCTTCTTGCAAAGTTAAGCCGCTATTTTTAGATAAACGATGGAAAGCCTTCAAATCATCAATATCCTTTTGGTGGTATAAACGGGCCTTTTGCTTAGTACGGGCAAAGTAGTTAGGATTCCCCGTAACCTTTTCCACGATTAAAGAATATTTCCTTAATGTAGCTACACTAATACCTAATTCTTCTGCGGCTGCTTTAGGTGCAGCTAACTCCTCAAAATCATGCGTGTTAGTCATTACAATATACCTCTGTACTTTTCGGCACTAATCGTGCTTGTGAAGCAAAGTCTTCTTGTGATCGAATCTTTCCATACCTGCTTCAATCAAGCGAGTAATCAATTCAGTGTAAGGAATGCCAGCTTCTTCAAACAACTTAGGATACATACTAATGTTGGTAAAGCCAGGAAGAGCGTTAACTTCAGTTAAAACAACCTTGCCACCTGGGGTAAGCATTGAGTCGATTCTAGCCATACCGCTGCATTCAGTAACTTCGTAAACCTTGCGAGCATTTTTTCTAACTGTATCAATAATTTCATCTGGCAAGTCTGCTGGAATTTGCAACTTAGAAGTTGAGTTGTCATCATACTTGTTTTCGTAAGTGTAGAATGTGCCTTTTGCATTGGTGATTTGACCAACACCTGCTACAATTGGCTTGTCGTTACCCAAAACGGCTGTTTCAACTTCAGTACCTGGTACAGTTTCTTCAACTAAAACCTTATCATCGTACTTGAAGGCTTCTTCTAATGCTGCAGCGTATTCATCAGCGTTAGTAACGTGGTTTACACCAACTGATGAACCTTGGTTGGATGGCTTAACGAACATGTCACGGCCAAGCTTTTCAGCAACCTTTTCATAATTAAGTTTATCATTATTCTTGTCATCGTATTCAAAGCGCTTGATTGAAATCCAATCAGCAACTGGAACACCAACTTTTTGAGCCAAGATCTTGGTAAATTCCTTATCCATAGTTACAGCAGCAGCTAAGACGTCATCACCAACGAATGGTTTGTTCATCAAACGGAATAAACCTTGTAAAACGCCGTCTTCACCTAAATTACCGTGAACAATTGGGAAGAAGACATCAATTTCTGGCAAGTTTTCTAATTCGATTAAATTAGAAATGTTGTGAAGCTTGTGTGGATTCTTAACTTGGTATGAAGGATCTTCCAAAACTTTGAAACTTTCTTCTTCGTTTGCAAAGTAGCCTTCGTTAGTAATCCAGATTGGGTGCACATCAAACTTATCCTTGTCAATTGCTTTATAAATGTTGTGACCCGAAACAATTGATACTTCATATTCTGATGAGTTACCACCAAAAATTAATCCGACTTGTATTTTTTTAGTCATTGTTTTATACCTCTTTTAAATGTTCCAAACTTTTATTATACGCAAAGAATACCAGAAAAACTCAAAATAGTGGAATATTTTTCATTAAAGCCTTTTCACAATAGTTTATAATTAATAATATATTAAGAAAGCCCCAGAAGGGAGTTAAACATGCTTTTACGAAAATTCTCTATCACGGCTATCGTAGCATTGTTATTTGTGCCGCTTGCCAGCCAAAAAGCGCAAGCCGCCACCTTTACTACTCAAGAAATTAACGAAATTCATAATTTTCAAAAAGAATACGCTAATTTAGATAAAACTAATTATAGCGTTTCAAACATTTACGCTGTTAAACCAAGTTTAAGCAAAAAATTTAAGGCCGGTAGTTTAAATTCTAAATACATCAATACACAAGTCGACTACATCAATTACTACCGTTCACTCTTTGCTTAACGCCCGTTACTACCACTGAAGGATCAAATAGTGACACGCAAAAAACAGCAGCTGTGATGGCCGCAATCAACGCCAATCCTTTTATCAATCAACATGGATTGCCTAGTGAACAAAAACCAGCTTTTATTTCTAAAGCAACTTGGAAATTAGCCAAGGAAACTTCTGAAAGTTCCAACTTGAACTTCAACGTATCGCGTCAATCAGCCGGCGACGTTATTACTGATTTAATTACCGATCACTATAATTTAAACGGAACTGATACTGGCCACAGGGCATGGCTGCTCTCTACTCGTTTGACTACGACCGGCATTGGCGCCGCATACGGAAAGAATGGTTACCGTTATTCTGTTCAAAAGGTACTTAACGCTAACGACATGTTTCGTGCGGCTAGTCAACCAATAGTGACTTACCCTAGCGTACGGCTATTTCCTTCAGAATTAGCTAAGGGAAAGAACATCGTTTGGTCAATCTATTTATCCAACAGGGTGGTCAGAACTACGCCAACGGTTACGATTAGGGATCTCGACACTGATATCGTTACTAATGGTACTCATGTTAGAAATTACAGTTCTAGCGGCTATGGCAACTTCAAGACGATCATCACCTACTCGCCCGGTAGAACACATATCGTGCCAGGACACGAATATGAAGTTAATGTCAATAGCGTCTACAAATATCGGTTTAAGCTCTTTAAACAAGATGCCACAAACGACACTACTATTTACGCTACAGAGGAAAACAAGCCAGCTAGTCCAAATAATCAAACTAATACTTCCTTGAACAAGCAAACTGAAGTCCAATCGCCAATTTTATTGCAAAATAAAATCTTAAATGCGGCGGTTTCTCCTCAAACTGTTGCATTGCCAGCTAATTCAAATAATTTATTTGAACAGTTAGCGCAAAAGAATAGATGGAAACAAAGCTTCTTTGTTAGAACATTGCGGATTCAGAGATATTAAAAAATACTCAACGTGAAATCACGTTGAGTACTTTGTTTGCTATAAAACTTTGGATAAGAAGTCTTTTGCTCTCTCACTTGTAGGATGTTCAAACACTTCTTCAGGCATGCCCTTTTCTTGCAAGTAACCGTCAGCCATAAACCAGACCTCATCTGCCACTTCACGAGCAAAGCCCATTTCGTGAGTAACAATTACCATTGTCATCCCTGAGCTAGCCAAGTCTTTCATCGTTTTCAAAACTTCGCCAACCATTTCAGGGTCAAGCGCACTAGTTGGTTCATCAAATAGCATCACTTCTGGATCCATCGCTAAAGCTCTAGCAATGGCCACACGTTGTTGTTGACCACCTGAAAGACTAGTTGGGAATTGCTGTGCTCGATCAGCCAAACCAACTTTTTCCAAAAGAGCTAAGCCAGTCTTCTCAGCCTGTTCCTCGCTGATGCCTTTAACCTTCATCGGTGCTAACTTAATGTTTTCAATTACGTTCATATTTGGAAAGAGGTTAAAGTTTTGGAACACCATTCCCATCTTTTCACGCAATTGATCTAGTTCTTTACCATCCTTCAAACTAGCTAAATCAGTACCATCAAAAATTATTTTTCCGGCTGTAGGATGTTCAAGCACGTTCAGACAGCGCAAAAAGGTACTTTTACCAGATCCTGAAGGACCAATGATACAAATTACTTGGCCCTTTTCAACAGAAGCTGAAATATCCTTTAACACTTCATTTTTGCCAAAAGTCTTTTTTAGATGTTGAATATCTAGCATTTTAGTCATTGTGCTTCATCCTCTTTTCAAGGTAATTAAGTAGTCTAGTCAAAGTAAAGGTCATGATGAAGTAGATGATCATCGCAATAAACAATGGCAATACACCACGGTAAGTTGAAGTTTGAATCAATTCAGTTTGGTACATCAATTCGGTTACACCGATGACTGAAACCAATGAACTATCCTTCAATAAAGTAATAAATTCGTTCCCTAAAGCTGGCCAAATATTCTTTAGCGCTTGAGGAATAATGACGTAGCGATATGTCTTGGCTTGGCTAAGTCCAAGTGATCTTGCAGCTTCAGTTTGACCTTTAGCAACAGAGGCAATACCAGATCTAATATCTTCGGCAACATAGGCACCTGAGTTAAGCCCGATAGCAATAATACCTGCAACTACGGCTGACAAATTAGAAATCAATGCCCCAACACCGAAGTAAACGAATAAGATTTGCACCATTTGCGGTGTACCACGAATAAATTCAATGTAGCAAACTGCAATCCAGTGGAGCAACTTGTTTCTAGACAAACGCATTAGTGCAAGCAGCATCCCCAGAACGATACCAATCAAAACTGAGAACACAGTAATTACAAGAGTGTAGCCAACCCCCTTAACAAAGTATGGTGCATATTTTGCCATAGTGTTGGTCTTTTGTGCTGTCTTCATGTACTTGGCAGCTGCTGGCAAGTATTCCTTGTTAATTAAGTTTTTCTTTTCTACACGGTTAATTGTCTTGTTAACTGCCTTAACCAGGTCACCTTGGCCCTTAGCTACAGCTACCGCGTTACCAGCTTGTTGTTCACGTAAGTCACTTCTTACAGCCATTAAACTGTTGTCATTTTGCGCATAAGCTTTAGCAGTCAATTCTTCCATGACTACTCCAGACATCTTGCCTGATTTCAATGCCAAAACTAAGTTGTTGATCTTGCCTAAGCCTTTAACCTTAGACTTCTTCATTTGAGATTGGATCAATTGGTATTGGATACTGCCTGTTTGCGCACCAACAGTTTGATCAGCGAAGTCCTTGATCTTTCTATATTTAGATTGATCACGCTTATTAATTAAGAAGTATTCACCACTTGGCTTGTAGTAAATCTTGGAGAAGTCTACGCTCTTCTTTCTCTCAGGGTTTGGCGTCATAGCTGAAATAACCATATCAACCTTGCCTGTTTCAAGCGCAACAAGAAGTGAGTCAAAGCTCATGTTCTTGATGACCAATTTGGCATGCAAGTCTTTTGCAATATCCTTAGCTAATTCAATATCGACCCCAACATATTTAGTATTTCCATTCACACTAGTAGTAAATTCAAGTGGCGGATAATCGGCAGAGGTACCCACGACTAGTTCTTTTGATTGTTTAATCTTCTTCATGACTATGCCGTTTTCGACCTTCTTAGTGGCCGCAAAAGTTGGCTGATTAAACAAAAAAAGAGTTGAAATTAGTGTAATGAAAGCAAGAAACAAATGGATTATCTTTGCTTTTTTCATATCAATTCGCCTAACTCTTTCGTTAAATATATATAAAGATTATTAATTATTTTTTAATTGTAAAGAAAGAACAAGCTTTGTGCAAGAGAAAAAACGTAACCACACTGCGTAATTACGTTTTTCACATTACTATTTAGCTGATGTTGCTTGCCAAGGAATGGCACAGATCACGTACATAACTACCCCCGTAATTACGTACTCTAAGAAGACGCTGCTGCCAATTTCTAGCAAGAAACCCAACTCAATATTATCAACGTCAAAAATAACTGGCACTACTGCTAACAATCCTGAAATCAAAATCACCCAGAAACCAGCCCACATGCCAGCCGCCGCGATGTCGTGAATCAACATGCGTGTTGCCGACTTAGTTCTCATATCATTGAGCAGTGAGAACAAAGTAATGATAGTGACAATGATGATAATGATATTAACAATCACTAGCAGACAAGCAATATTGGCACCTAACGTTACTACGCTTAGATTAAATGCCTTAGCTACCGCATATGGTGCGTTAGTCCCTTGCTTTTTCAATTTACTGTCGATTGTTTGGGCTCCACTAGATGAACCCTTATCAATTCCTTTATGAATATCTGTCAGAATTTGATTAGCCAGATCTAGATTATTAACCTTAAATCCATGAATGCCTAGCGAGTAGTCAATAACATGGTCGGCAATGGGTTGAGTTTGCGCATTAGCAAGCAAATTTGCATCATCTTCGCTTCTTGTCCCTACCAAATTAGCAAGATTATCAAAATTTTTATTAATTTGTCTGACAACAACAGCTTGATTGGAGCTAGTTCTAATCTGACCTTTCATAAAAATTGGATTCAGAAAAGTAGCTGTGATTAGGGCTAATGCCGCAATCAAAAAGATTACGAAAGCAAGCGTTCGTTTATACTGATTGTTTTGCTCATGTCCCATTCGTCGCAAATCAGCTCTTTTGCCTTCAACCATGACGATTCCCCTTTAGCTGAAAATTTCTTTACCTTCGTCAAACATCGTATCAATCGCACGGTGAACGACTTCCATATCAGCTGATTCAATAATTTCGTGTCCTTCTTTTAAGGCTTGATCAATTTCTTCAGAAGAACAATGCAAGAAACTGAACATCAATGCACTGGTTGCGTAGTCAGCTAATGCTTCAGCTGATAAATGGTGCTTCTTACGGTCATGGTACAAGCGACCGATACCACTAGTTACAAAGGCAATACCAGTTTCAAGTTCCTTTTTATCAACATCGATGCCATCAAACAAGTGATTAGATTGAATCCAGTCATTAAGCATTATGCCCCAGTTATCCAAAGTAGCGTTGCTTACGAAAGCTTCAGAGATAATTCTGTCTAATCCTTCATCGTGCATCCCTAAAATAGCAATTGTGTAAATAAAGGCCTTGGTTCTGGCATATGGAGCACTGCTATTAGCCATGTCGTAGTTATTTACTTGTTGACCTAACGTATTAAAAAGATTGCGGATGATATCATTAGTCAACTTGGCTTTATGCGGATAATATGATTGCAACAAGGATTTGGAAATACCTGATTTTTCTGCAATCATTTGCAAAGAAACATTATCCATTCCATTTTCTCTGATCAGATGGAAAGTATTGCCAAGAATAATTCTCCGTCTTTTCATGTTTTTCCGTCGTGCCATGTCTAATCCTCTAACTTTCTCTTTCTATACAACTTACATCAATTATATCAATCATTACTATTTATGAATAGTTTTATGATCATCTACTCAACTTTTTAACACAAAAAATAATCCTCAATGTTGATGAGGATTATTATATATCAACTTCAGATTATTTTTTACTTTAAGCGATTTTGTTCATCAAAAATTTGGTGAATTGAACGATCGTTGTAAACATAATCAATACCACGAGCCAAAAGTTGATCTACAGAGATACGAACCATTCTGTCTGGGTAACGGGTGTGCTTAATAGTGTCAGTTACAACGATTTGTTCAATTGGCAATTCGTTAAGTACTTCAGTTGCGTTCTTTGAAAGAAGTGCGTGAGTTGCTGCAACGTAAACCTTCTTAGCACCTGCAGCTAAAACTGACTTAGTTGAAGATGAAATGCGTGAACCAGTATCGATCAAATCATCAACAATGATACACTTCTTGTCCTTTACATCCCCAATAATATCGTGAACCTCAGTGTCGTAACGTGCGCCACGTTGGTCAACAATAGCAATTGGAGCATTGAAGTATTGACCAAAGTTACGAGCAAGCTTAGCACCTGAGTGGTCAGGTGAAACAACTACGATATCGTCGTCTTCCTTAGTAGCAATACCATTGTCTAAGAAGTATTGACCAAGAAGTGGGATAGCGTGCAAGTGATCTACAGGGATATTGTAGAAACCTTGAATTTGTGAAGCATGCAAATCAACAGTGATCAAACGATCCATACCGGTTAATTGAAGCAAGTTGGCAACAAGCTTAGCAGTAATAGGTTCACGTGAACGAGTCTTAGTGTCTGAACGTGAGTATGCCAAGTATGGAACTACTACGTTAATAACGTGAGCTGAAGCACGGTGAAGTGCATCCAAAACAATTTCAAGTTCCATGAAGTTTTCGTTAACTGGATCTTGAATAGATTGAATAACGAAAACGTCACAACCTCTGACAGATTCACCAATGTTAACTTGGATTTCACCATCGCTAAAGTGATGAACTGCAGTTTCGATTAGTGGTTGATGCAAAATTGAAGCAATCTTTTCATTTAATGCGGGATTACCACCTAACCCGATCACCTTCATTGGGTGTAATAATTGATGGAGTTCTTCCTTGTTCATAACGACCTCTTCTGAATTCTAAAAATTATATACAGGTCTATTATATACAAAAAAACATCTCTTATAAATAAAAGAGATGTTTCTTTCTACTTTGATCTACAATACTTAGTACCACGACCATTGCCCAGCTTTACTGCATAGCCTTTTTGAAGCAATTCTTCTAAAAGATTCAAAACCTTATTTTTACTAAAAGAGGTTTCTTGACTAATGCTGGAGCTTGATAATGGTGTATTCTGCAAAATTGAATATACTTCATTTGCATCTTCTGAAACACCCTGAAGTTTCATTTTAACTACCGGCAAAACAATCTTAATCGAATTTTTGTAAATTAAAAATGGGGGTTGAGTTTTACTATCAGCGTAAGCAGCAATAATTCTTTGAATCCCTGTACCAAATTGTTCAATTAGTCCTAACCTAAAGAAAATATTTGCAATAATCGAATTCCGTAAAATAGAGAGCTGGCCAGCCATATATTCTTCTTTACTTAAACCTTTAGGCAGCCCACCTGGGGACGTCACTTCAATTCAATCAGCAAACATTGCAACCTTGATCTGTGCATTTACATCCCAAGTTCGATGCACAATTGCATTAGCAATTGCTTCTCTGAAGGCATTTTCAGGAATTTGCTCATTCTTTCTCCGATATGCTCCATCAATTACCTCATTTAGATAATATTGGCGATATTTCTGCAGTGCATCTTGATAGAGTTTTAAAATAGAGACTTTTTCCACCTGAGTACGATCAAGCATGACATTAATATTGTCACCAAATTTAACTAAATCAATGCCACGATAATCATTCTTATCTGCAAATAATACGCCAGCATTAGTATATCTGCCATCTTTTTCTCTCAGGCCTAATGTAATCAACAAATCTGGCGTAAGTTTTTCAATGCCAATTTTTTCCTGTAAGGCTTTTTCTAAAATTGAAAAATGCAGATTTGATATATGAGAAGGTAAACTATCATATGAGGGATTTTACCCTTCTAGGATAAGACGTGATAATTCTAAAGAATCTACTGGCACAGATGCACTATCATTTCTTTTATAAGCTTTTTCTTTATAAAAATATGGAGAATATAATCCTTGAAAGATTTTTAATGTAACTACATTAGTTTGTTCATCAATGTGTAAACGATAATCAGCTTGTGGTCTAATTGAATCATTGATTTTATTCTCAACATTCAAGCATGTCTGAACTGGATCTTTTACTCCAACTACAGTTCCATCATCTTTAACACCAAATTTAATTTCTCTATCGCCATAATTAGCAAAAGCACTAACTGTTTTCAAAAAAGTATTAGTTATGCTTTCCTTAAATTCTAAATTGTTCGTTTCACGCATTTAGACCACCTACTTTTCTTTTTTCTAAATTATATAATTTACATCCTTTTTTAAACGCAAATTTAAGATTTTACGTCCAAAAAAGGACGCAAAAAAGGACGCAAATTTTTGCGTCCCTTTTTTGCGTTTAATTTCAAACGTAAATTTATTAATACCAGCTTGGTTTGTCGCCTTCAGTACCTGGCTTGCCCAAGCCAATTGACTTACCAATATCTTCCTTAGGATACTTAATCAAATGGTAAACGTAAGCTGCAACAGATTTACGTGAAACTTCAGTATCCTTGATTGGTTCACCTTTTTCACTCTTCTCGTAGTCAACTTCGTTCTTATCAGTCATCCAGGTTGGACGAATAATGGTGTAATCCAAACCTGAATCTTCAATTCTCTTAGCAGCCTTGGCATATTCAGTAATGTAATCGCCTAAAGTTTCCTTATTCCATTCACCGAATTTACCAGGAACTTCATCATAAATGCCTAAAGTTGAAATCCAAATAAGTCTCTTTACATGGGCATTCTTCATTGCTTCAACTGTAGCTTCGGCTTCAAGATCGATGTCATCTTTACCACCTAAGTTGGCATAAACGATATCTTGACCCTTCATTGCCTTTTCAAGTTGAGCGGCATCTGTTGCACTACCCTCGAAAATCGTAGCTTGATTCTTCTTGTCTGCCATGCGAGAAGCATTGCGTAAAAATAATGAAGTTTGAACGTCTTTATCTGCAAATAAAAACTTTTCTACAATTTGGGCTACTCGTCCGTGAGCACCAAGTACTACAACTTTAACCATAATTTTCTCCTTTTTAATCTAGTCAAAATTTATTATGCATTATTCTACCTACATACTAGACCAAAACAAAAAAATAAGCTAATTTACTTACAAAAGTTCTTAATTAAATCAAGCAATTTTAAGCTTCTAACCGCATAGCTATCGTGTGTTTGACGAGGCATGATTACTAAACGTGCATTTGGCATTAATTGACTATACCAACGAACATGTTCAACTTTAACCCAGTCTTTTTCACCAACTACACAAAGAGTTGGCGTCTTGATTTTCTTTAGATCATCTTCTGAAATAAATGATTCGGTTAATTCAACTCGACTATCACGGTCTAACTTAAAGAAACGGTGAAATCCTTCAGTTACATAGTGATATGGACGAATACCTGCACCATTTACGAAAACACCAGCTACAATCATTTTCTTAAATATATCAGGATGTTGTTTGGCTAACATCATTGCGACTAAGCCACCTGCATCAAAGCCAAAGCAGTAACATCCCACAATGCCAATTTGCTTAATAAAGGCATAAACATCTTCCACTTCAGTTTGATAGTGTTCCGCAATGTCGCCTTCACTAAGACCATGGCCACGCATATCCAAAACGTAAACCGTGTAGTATAGCGATAATGGTGCCACAATTTTATCGAACATACCGCCATCTAAATGATGTCCATGAAGAAGAAGCAAAGGTGCACCTTCGCCTAGTTTATGGTAATAAAATTCAACACCGTTGACTTTTTCTTTCATAAAATCCTCTCTTATTGAGCGTCGCTGTCGCGTAAAGCTGGACGATCCATCTTCTTGCGCAGCTTCTCGTCTTCACGATCCTTGAGCATAGTCTTGATAATCTTGCGCCATACACGGTAATTACCACGGAAATTATCTGCCACCTTCTTAATGTTAGGCTGGTGAATAATACTGCCCTTTCTTTGCCAGTAGTGGTAGTAAGGCTTTTGCGTGTAATATACGCCCTTGCAGACTGAAATGTACTTTACGTTAAAAATTTGATCTTCAAGAAGTGAAATATCGCGATCAAATTTTAAATGATACTTCTTAATGATTGCAGTCTTATAAGCCTTGTTCCAGCTGTAGCCCTTCATTGGCGAGCCAAAAACATTAGTTAATTTAAGATAAGTTTCACCGCGTGTTAAAAGACCGCCTTCAGGATGACCAACAACGTGAGATTTCTTGTCAAGATAGTCCATCCAGTAGCCACAAGATACCAGACTTACATCTGGATGTTCTTCAAAGGCTCTGATAAAAAATGCTGTGTAACCTGGATCTACCCAATCATCACCATCATGAAAGGTGACATATGGCGTGTCGATATACTTCATACCGACATTACGTGCGTCAGATGGGCCACCATTTTTCTTTTTGATTAATTTGAAG
This sequence comes from Lactobacillus kitasatonis DSM 16761 = JCM 1039, assembly GCF_000615285.1. Taxonomy (GTDB): domain Bacteria; phylum Bacillota; class Bacilli; order Lactobacillales; family Lactobacillaceae; genus Lactobacillus; species Lactobacillus kitasatonis. The sequence continues at coordinate 49,761 of NZ_BALU01000010.1, forward strand.
TATGGAAAACGTTTGGCGTAGCTCTGGGCTACCTCAGCCGAATTATCCGTTGAGCCATCGTCCACCACGATTAACTTGAAGCTCTTGTCGACTTGCTTAAGTAAAGCTTCGAAAGCGCGTGGTAGATATTGTGCCGTATTATAGACCGGCATAATGATAGTTAACTTAGGCACTTGTAACATATTGTCCCCCTTTATTGCTCTTCATTATACCATCTTCAAGTTTTAGGTTGAAATTAAGAAAGTTTTAGGAGAAGATTTACATTCCGTTCAAAATTATCTAGTATAATATTTCGTATCAAATAGAATAAACATTCGATAAGAGGAAAAAATATGAAAAAGACTATTAAAATTTTAACAGCAATTTTGTTTAGTGCTGTCGCGACAATTCTGGTTGGTCAAAATAATCTTGTTTTAGCTGACGATGATACTCCAGTGGTAACACTTGGTACCTCATTAACCGATTCACAAAAAGACGGTACGTTAAAGACTTTGACCGCCCCATTAAATGGCGGTAACTACCAAACAATCACTGTTACCGGTTCTGACTTGGTTAGATATTTGAATCCATCTGGTGACAACTTCACTACTTCTTCTGGTGTTTGGTCCAGTGCCATGATTCAAAAGACCAGCAGCGGTAGCGGAATTAACGTTAAGATTTTGGACTACAATGGCAGAAACAACATCACAACTATCACTGCCAACCAATACAAAAATGCAGCTTTAACTGCCGGTATTACTGACGCTAACATTTACGTTACTAGTGCTATTCCAATCGATGGTTCAGGTGCCTTAGCCGGTGTTTACGCTGCTTATGCTAAAAACGGTAATGCTTTAAACCAAAAGCAAGTTAACGCAGCCCAAGACGAAATGAACACTTTGAGTGGCATTACTCAAGACAATAAGAACAAAAAGGGCTATTCTGATGCCCAATTAAACAATGCGGTTGCCGGTGCCAAGAGTGAAATGGCTAAGCAAGGTCAAAACATTTCTGACAGCCAAATTCGTGATATTGTAAATAACCAAATCAATATCAATCACTTGGGCAACACCATTAACAACAATCAAAAGAACCAAATCGTTAACCTGTTGATTGAAATTCGCGATTCTGGTGCCCTTAAGAGCAGTGACTTTAAAGGTCAAGCTTCTAAGCTTTCTAGTCAAATCGAAAATAGTGCTAAGAACATCTTTAACAAGTTCAACACTCCAGAAAATCGTAGCTGGCTACAACAATTGTGGGACAGCATCGTGAACTTCTTTAGCCACATGTTTGGCGGAGTTATTTTAGGATAAAAATCAAGGCCATGATTATCAATGATAGTCATGACCTTTTTTATTACATGTTTTTATCCATATATTCGTTTAACTTGTGATCGACAAATTCATTGCCACGGTTATTGGCGTGACCCTTTGTCCATTCAAATGTACTGTCAGGAAAAGATTGCAACAAGCGATCCAATTCTTTCCATTCAGGCACATTCTTTAATGGACCTGATGAACGTTTCCAGCCGCGCTTCTTCCAGCCTTGCAGCCAGTGCTGATTGATTGCATTTAACACATATTTTGAATCAAGTACGAACAACAAATGCTTTTCATTAAAGCCTAGCTCAATTAATTTTTTCAGAGCATTGATCAAAGCCGTTTGTTCCATCTTGTTGTTGGTTGCGCCATATTCACCGCCGGAACCAGACTCCGATCCACCATTCCATTCAATCAGATAAGCCAGGCAGCCTTATCCGTCTTTTTAACATGACCACCCTTATAAACACCAGTATTTCGGGTACCGCCATCAGTATAAGTAGTCGCAAAATATTCAGTAGATTGAGTATTTTGCATTTTTGTTTTCTTATTTTTGGTTGCCTTAACCGGCTTTTTACTGTTATGCTTTATTTTTTCGATCGCATTTTCTAGCGTGTCATCTTTTCTATTGATCGTTTCTTCACGCGATTTTTCTTGCCAGCCTAAATAATCAATCGCGTCAGTGATATTTTCAAAGGATTTGTACTCAGCACCGGAAAAGCCGTCAACTTGTTTTTTAGTCTCATCCCAATTGCGATAAACGCCTGGAACGCGACCTTTTTTTACTGCATAAATTTTCATAGCTACCTCAAAAATCAAAAAACTTCCACTAAATGTTAAAATGTACTTATTACTATTCACATTATATAGAAAAGGAATGAAGGTGAGCAAAAGTTGTTTTTCAATACCAAGAAATACGCTGAAGAAGCGGAAAAGAACCATAAACACGATTTAAAGCAAGAGCCGACCATGTTTAATATGATCTCATTAGGACTGCTTGCAACTTTTGCTCCAACCCGTATTTTCTTAAAAATGCACAAGCGTCGCATTACCGACAATGTGGTCGTTGAAAAAAGTGATGTCGAGCAAGTACCCATTATTTACTTCCACGGCTTTCGCGGCGGTGACTACACTACCAACGTTATGGTGCATCAAGCAGCTAAAGAGAAAGGCAACAAAAAATTTTTAAAAGTCACTGTTGATTTGCTCGGCAATTTCAAACTAGAAGGCACTTGGACCGGTGACAAGCATCCCATCGTGCAAATTGCCTTTCGCCAAAGAATCGTCGGCATCTACGGCATCGATTACTATCTAAGTTTCGTTTTACCATTTTTATCTAAAAGATATAATTTCAAAAACTACATTGCGGTGGCTCACTCATTAGCCTGCCCTTGTATCATTAGAACTGAGATGAAACATTCTTCAAGCAAGAGCTTTCCTCACCTAGTTAAATGTGCCCTCATCGCTGGACCATTTGATGGCGTAACTTACTTAGGCGACATCCCTAACGTTAATGTTTTAAACGAAAATGGACGTCCCAGCATGATGAACCCGCATTATCTTTACCTTCTGTTCAACCGTAGAAAATTTAATCCTAATATTTCAGTCTTGAATATCTATGGCAATGTTTTAGACAATACCAATACAGATAAATTTATTTCAGTCGTATCAGCTAAAAGCATCCGCTACATTTTGGCTCCTAAAGCCCATTTCTACCAAGAAGTCGAAGTTCGTGGCAAAAACGATGCAGAACACAGCTGGATGCATGATAATCCTTTTGTAATTGACATTATTGATAAGTTCCTTAATTTAAAAAAATAGTTTCTTTGGAGGAAGAAAATGATTTGGTGGCATGATTTTATCAGAATTATCTTCATAACTAATACGATCTTAGCCTTCTACATTGTTTTCCACCGTAGACGTTCCGTTTCTACAACCTGGGCCTGGCTAATCATTTTACTTATTTTGCCAGTAATCGGTATTACCCTTTATGCCTTCTTTGGCCGTGGTATTTCCCAGGAAAATATTTTTGCAATTAATAAACAGAAACACATTGGACTGCGCAATGTCCAAGAATCGATCACGGAGGCACCGAAAAAAGTCAGCCCTGCAGACACTTCAAGTGCCGGTGGAATTGCCATTCACTTTTTTAATCAAGACGACGAGTCTCCCTTAACCAAAAACAACAATGTCGAGCTTTATACAGAAGGTGAGACCTTCTTCCATGACATGCTTAAAGATATTGTCAGAGCCAAAGAAACAGTTAATATCGAATTTTATACTTTTTACAGCGACAACATCGGTAACCGTGTTTTGCAGCTGCTGATTAAAAAAGCACAACAAGGCGTAAAGGTGCGTGTAATTTACGATGCCTGGGGTTCAATGGGCGCAACCAAAGCCTGGTTTGACCAATTACGTGATGCCGGCGGTGAAGTAGTACCCTTTATCACTTCTAAAAACATGATCACCAGATACCGCATCAACTACCACTTGCACCGAAAAATCGTAGTCATTGACGGTAAGATTTCCTGGACCGGTGGTTTCAATATTGGTGATCAATACTTAGGAAAGAAAAAGAAATTTGGTCATTGGCGTGACAGTCAAGTACGTATCGTTGGTTCTGCTTCCCTGCTTTTGCAAGAACGCTTCGTCATGGACTGGAACGCTTCAGTTAAGAACGATGATCAACTCATTCGCTTTAATTCCACTCTTTTTCCTGACCTTGATGAAACTAATATTCACCAAGGCGATATCGCTACACAGATCGTTTCAGATGGGCCCGATCGTTACACGCCATACATGCGTAACGGTATGATGCGCTTGATGCTTCTTGCAAGAAAAAGGTTGTGGATTCAAACACCTTACCTGATCCCAGATGACGCTGTTTTTGCCACTTGGCAAACCATCGCCGCTTCAGGAGTGGATGTGCGTATCATGATTCCCTGCAAGCCGGACCACCCATTTATTTATCGCGCTACGCAATGGTACGCAAATGAATTAACCCGTTGCGGCGTCAAAATTTATATTTACGAAGATGGATTCTTACATGCCAAAACTACCATCATCGATGATAAATTCTCCAGTGTCGGTTCAATGAACCAAGATTATCGTTCATATAATTTAAACTTTGAAGATAATGCCATTTTTTATGATAAAGATTTCAATGCAAAAATGGCTCAAGTCTTTGAAGAAGATATGAAGCATTCTCACTTGCTCACCCCTAGAGAAATAAAAAAGCAAGGCCGCTGGTTGCGGACCTTGCAGAGTTTCTCTCGTATGCTTTCACCAATCTTATGATTGGACTTCAACGGGAATATTCTTACCAATATATTTTTGAAGAGCTGGCACTACTTCATTAACTTGATTGCGGAAACGCATCATGTATGACTTATTGTCCTCAGTCCTAAAAAGAGCCACGACTAAAGGCTTTTTTTGATTAGGGATTTGAATCAAAGTGATATATGCAATGTTATCGTATTTAACAGTTCTCTTGAAATAGCCTGAAACGACTAATCTCTTAGGACTGAAGCCTGAGAAACCATCAACGATACTGATTAATACGAATAAGGCTAAAAAGACGTTTAAACCTGGATCACCTTTTTCAATATAGTTCCAAGTAAAGCCTAGCCAAATAAAAATGACGGCCCAAACAATTGAGGAAACACGGTAATGACCACGGAATTCGACCTTAGCCTGCCAGTACCAGCTGTAACAAGCATAGGCCAACATTAAGATGTTAATTACTATATAAAAGTAGTACATGTATGTCATAAGAATTCTCCTCAACGTTTTATTTTTTCTATTATAACAAAAGGTCGATATATAATTATACATAGGAATTCTTTGGGAGGCAAAATATGAATCATGATGATTTAACCGAATTGCAACAAGATTTAGATAATGCAAAACATGTTGTCTTCTTAACAGGAGCTGGTGTATCTACACACTCTGGTATCCCCGATTATCGCTCAAAAAACGGAATCTACAACGGCGTACAGGAAAGTCCTGAGACGATTTTAAGCGAAAGCACACTCTACAATCGTCCCGAATTCTTCTATCACTTCGTGATGAATAATATGTACTTCCCCGATGCCAAACCAAATTTAATCCACGAAAAAATCGCGCAAATCTGCAACGAAAAAGGCGATTTAATCACGCAAAATATCGACAGATTGGATACGAAAGCAGGTAATAAACACGTAACAGAATTCCACGGCAACCTGTATAATATATATTGCACTAAATGTCATCAGCCCGTTTCTTATGACAAATATGCTCAAGGATATATTCACCAAAACTGTGGCGGAATTATCCGTCCAGAAATCGTATTATATGGTGAATCAATCAATCCTGATACGTTAAATAAATCGGTTAATGTTATGCAAAAATCCGACCTAATAATCATTAGTGGCACTAGTTTTGTGGTCTACCCATTTGCACAACTATTGGCTTACCGTAAAGAAGGCGCAAAAATATATTCGATTAATAAAACCGAAATTCCTGCTCCTGGCGTAAAACAAATCATTGGGGACGCACTCGATGCATTTAAGCAATTGAATTAGAATAAACGATTTGTTATTCTTATAAACAATAGCTATATGGGTGGTGAAAACATGGCAGAGTTTTTTTATTATGATTACGTTACGATTGAGCCGTGGACTTATTTTTTAACGGCTTCAGAATTCGGTTTAACATATGTAGGGCTTAAAGGGGATGAAACTGTTTCTCCTATTTTCAGTTTCTATCCTCACCGGATGCTCGTGCGTAATCCTAAAAGATTGGCACCATACGTTCAACAGCTAAAAGAATATTTTGCCGGAACGAGAAAAGAATTCGACGTTCCTATTGATATTTCTGAATTTGGTACTGAATTTCAACGAAGAGTTTTGCAAACAGTGCAACGTATTCCGTATGGAATGACTATCAGCTATGGGGATGTAGCAACTAGTTTACCTGATGCAAAATCTGCTCGTTCAGTGGAACATGCTGTTGCTCTCAATCCAGTGCTAATCTTTATCCCCGACCATAGGGTTGTCTTGTCTAACTCCAAAGTGGGAACATATCGTTTAGGACAAAAAGAAAAAATTAGATTAATTAAACTAGAAAAGAGTCACTTGCATGTCAATTCTTAAATTGTACGCGCCCTTTTTTGACGGCAATAACTGGTTGCACGTTTTAACAAGTGGCAAAGATTGTATGATCATTCTTACATTGATCATCATGGAATGTCTGCTTTCAGTTGATAACGCTGTAGTATTAGCAGCTCAGACTCAGGTGTTGCCTACTAAATCTGAAAAGGAAAAATCCTTAATTTATGGACTTTGGGGAGCTTACCTTTTTAGATTCATCGTTATCGGGATTGGTACTTACTTGATCAACTTTTGGGAGATCAAATTAGCTGGTAGTATTTATTTGTTCTACCTATCATTCAAGTTCTTCTATGATCAGCGCCACCCTAAGCAAGCAGCTGAACACGAAAAAGAAAAGGAAGAGCGTGAAGAAGCACGTCATAAAGGAAAGAAAAAGAAGAAAAAACACGTCCTTTCTCTTTTCTGGCGGACAGTTATTTCGATTGAATCAATGGACATCGTCTTTTCAATCGACTCCGTTCTTGCAGCTTTGGCTATTTCTGATAACCCAGTAGTTGTTCTGATTGGTGGAATGATCGGTATCCTTTGCATGAGAGGTGTGGCCGAGATCATCATCAAATTGATGGACATTATTCCGGAATTGCAGCCAATGGCTTATGTTTTGATTGCGATTATTGCATTGAAATTGTTGCTTGCTTTGCCACCACTAAGATGGGAAATGCCTAATACAGCATTCGCAATTCTCGTCTTTGCAATTTTAGGTATAACCATTATTTTCCACTTCTGGCGCATCAGAAAGCATGGACATAAACATTTATAGAAAGCAAAAAGCTTATCTCAATTGAGGTAAGTTTTTTAGTTACATTTTATTTTCAACATATTCCTTAAGTACAACTGCTTGATTATGTTCCCTATTTTTTGCTCCATAAAGAAACAGAACATCGCCAGACTTTAACTTATTCTTTACTATCTCAATAAATTCAGGCGTGAAGTCATTTTCATCCAATTCCTTGATGTACTTTTCCTTAAACTCAAGGAATTTTTCATCTTCATGGTTAAACCATTTTCTTAATTCAGTTGTTGGGCCAATCTGCTTATCCCATTCACCAAGTCTGCCTTAACTTTACTCATACCACGTGGCCACATCCGATCAACTAAAATTCGGTAGCCTTCGGGTTGTTCATGATCATAAATTCGTACTAATTTAATTTCCGTCATTTGAAATTCCTCGCTTCTTTTTTTAGTGTATTACTAAAAGCAAAAATTAGAAACAACGAGGCACTTTATGGATTACGCAGAATATTTTACTAACCGTCCCACTGACGAAATCACCCGTGATTTAATTGGACGACCACTCACTTTTAATAATAGAACAGAAAAACTTGGCGGCTATATCGTAGAGGCCGAAGCTTACATGGGAAAACTCGACCGTGCTGCCCACTCTTACGGTGGTCGCCGCAGTCCCTCTAACGAAGGCCTTTATCGCACTGGCGGCACCATTTATATTTATGCTCAACGACAATACTTTTTCTTCGATGTTTCCTGCCAAAAAGAAAATGAGCCACAAGGAGTTTTGATTCGCGCAATTGATCCTGTTTGGGGCATTGATACTATGGTTAAAAACAGAAATGGTAAAAGCGGAGTTCTCCTCACCAACGGTCCTGCTAAAATGATGCAAGCTTTTGGTATCCACGATAAAAACTGGAATCTACATTTTCTTTCAGATTCGCCATTTATCATCGATTTAGACGATAATCATAAACGTATTGCCCAGGAAATAATCGCAGATAAACGCGTCGGGATTAATCAATCTGATCCTGTCTGGGCTAACAAGAAATTACGTTTTTACGTTGCTGGTAATCCTTACGTTTCAGATATGAAAAAAAGAGATTGCGCTTACAGCAACGGTTGGGCTTGACAAACTTTCATTTTTCTTTTAATCTTTTTATCAGTTAAATAATTTTCCAATGCAATAGAGGTTGCGACAACCACAAGATAATTCAGAGTCCGCGAAGACAATGAAGGTTATCTTAGGCTGCCGCCGAAATGGATTTAACATTCGCGTGTTGATCTGTTGGGCTATAGAACAATATTCTATAGACTGTCCTGGTTAGTCCCCAGGGAGCGCTATAAGATTTGGTTTAAATACTGATGATTATGACCCTCGTTTGTTTTGGCAAACGAGGGTTTTATTTACGCTTTATTGTATTGGCTTTATGTTAAAACTATTTTTTCGGAGGTTTTACAATTGAAGTCAAGATTTAGATGGATCACTGCATTACTTACAGTGCTCCTCAGTATATTTATCGGTTTCAGCTTTAGTAGTAATTCGACTCAAGCTGCTAAAAAAGATTCCGGCACATTAAAGATCGGTATGGAAGCTAACTACCCACCATATAACTGGACTCAACCAACCAAAACTAATGGTGCGGTTCATATCGATGGTTCTAACTCATACGCTAACGGTTATGATGTTCAAATTGCCAAGATCATTGGTAAGAGACTTCATAAAAAGGTTATCGTTGAAAAGACCCAATGGGATGGACTTTTACCAGCTTTAACTTCAGGCAAAATTGACTTGATCATTGCTGGTATGTCACCTACTCCTGAAAGACGTAAGGCCATCAACTTCTCAGAACCTTACCGTAAGAGTACTTTCGTTGTTATCACTAACAAGGCAAGCAAGTACTCAAATGCTAAGAAATTAACTGACTTTAAAGGTGCTAAGTTAACCGCTCAACAAGGTACTTTGCACTACAACTTAATCAAGCAATTAAAGGGTGCTAAGCGTCAACCTGCGATGCGTGACTTCTCAGCTATGCGTCAAAGTTTAGCTTCAGGCACTATCGACGGTTACGTTGCCGAAGACATCGAATTTGAAAGTTACCACAACGTTAACCCTAACATCGTTGCCATTAACTTGAACAAGATGGCCGGCTTCAAGGTTGACCACGACGATTCCGTTACTAGTATCGGTGTCAAGAAAGGCAACACTAAACTTTTAAACGAAGTTAACGCTACTTTGAGAACTATTTCTAACAAAAAGCGTGATCAATTAATGGCACAAGCCGTTAAGGAACAACCTAAGGCTGGTAACCAAACTAAGAAGGAAAACTGGCTTGTTACTACCTGGAAGCAATACGGTGGCATGATCATGTCAGGTATCGGCATGACTTTGCTCTTAGCTTTAGTTGGTACTATCGTTGGTTTCTTCATCGGTTTGCTCGTTGGTATCGTTCGTACTATTCCAACACCTACTACTCGCGGCAAGCGCTGGGCATTAAACTTTGTTAAGTGGTTATTATCAGTTTATGTTGAAATCTTCCGTGGTACTCCAATGATGGTTCAGGCAGCCGTAATTTACTACGGTATTGCTCAATTCTGGCACTTGAACTTGAACAGAACCGTTGCCGCTTTGATCATTGTTTCCATCAACACTGGTGCCTACTTGGCCGAAGTTATCCGTGGTGGTATTATTTCAACTCCAGAAGGTCAATTCGAAGCAGCTAGTGCACTTGGTATGACCCACAACCAAAGAATGTGGCATATCATCTTGCCTCAAGCTATTAGAAACTGTTTACCATCAATCACCAACGAATTTATCGTTAACATCAAGGATACTTCAGTATTGAGTATCATCTCAGTTTCTGAATTGTTCTTCGTTGGTACTACTATTGCCAGTCAATCATTCAAGTTCTTCCCAACTTACTTAATGATTTCAGCAATCTACTTGATTTTGACCTTTACTATTACTAGAATCTTCAACTTCATTGAAAAGAGACTCGAAGGTAACAAGAATTACAACTTGATGGCTAACCAAGTTCAAGTTGGTACTCCAAAAGATGCGGAGGCAAACAATTAATGACTGAATCAAACGAAGTAATTTTAAGTTTAAAGCATATGCAAAAGTCCTATGGGGCTCACAAGGTATTGAAGGACATTTCTTTCGATATCAACAAAGGCGAGATCGTGACCATCATTGGTCCTTCCGGTGGTGGTAAGTCTACTACCCTTCGCTGCATCAACTTGCTCGAAGAACCTACTGGTGGCGAGATCGATTTCCACGGTGAAAATATTTTGGCACCTGGTTACAACCGTAATGCCTTTAGATCTAAGGTCGGCATGGTATTCCAGCAATTCGACTTATTCGAAAACAAGAATGTTTTGGAAAACTGCATGATCGGCCAAGAATTGGTCCTCAAGCGTTCAAAAGACGAAGCACGTAAGATTGCTATGGAGAACCTTAAAAAGGTTGGTATGGATCCATTTATCAAGGCTAAACCACAACAATTATCTGGTGGTCAACAACAGCGTGTTGCTATTGCCCGTGCGATTTCAATGAATCCAGAAGTTTTATTGTTCGACGAACCAACTAGTGCCCTTGACCCAGAAATGGTTGGCGAAGTACTAGACGTTATGCAAAAGCTTGCTACAACCGGTTTGACGATGGTGATCGTTACCCACGAAATGGGCTTTGCCAAGAGCATTTCAGACCGTGTATTGTTCATCAGTGACGGTATCATTACTGAACAAGGTTCACCTGATCAAATCTTTGATCATCCAAAGAACGAAAAGACACAAAAGTTCCTGAGTAACTTCAGAAAAATGGACTTTTAAAATTTTAAAAGCAGAGAAGTTTGATTACTTCTCTGCTTTTTTAGTTTATAATTAATAAAAAATTAATTGGAGGAATATTTATGAATGAAAGAGTGTATTACTTCGTCAAATCGTATGATGAAGATTTACCAAAACCACCCGCAGAAAGTTTTAGTCAAATTTTAAACGAAACCTACTTGCATCCCTTCGATTGGAGCGCAAGAACCACTCGTAAGTCCTACTGGTGGAGCGTCTTAACCAACTTCATTATTGCCATTTTAGCTATTGTAGTTGGCTTCTATGCTTTCAATGAAGGCCTTAATCCAGGTATCAGAGTAATCGACGCTGTGGTTGCGATTGCTATCTATGTCTGGGTATTTCTAGCTGGCCTTGGTCAAATGATCCGTCGTTTGCATGACGTTGGCTACAGCGGCTACTGGTACTGGGCTACCTTCACTGGTTATGGCACAATGTTTATGTTTTACTTAGCACTTCAACCATCTGTCCAACACAAGGTTAAATGGGGCAAGTACTTGTTCAGCGATCAAGATTATCCTGAGGGCGGCGCAAAAAGTAATGTTCCTATACCAACTATTGGTCAAATCTTGAAGGAACACTTCTTTGACTGCTTCAAGTGGGATGCTAGATCTACTAGAACCTCATTCTGGGTAGGTACTGCAATTAGCCAAGTTATCATGACAATCGGCGTATTTGCTTGTTACCTACTCGCTTTCATGCTTTTAGCTCCTTTCAGCGTTATTGAATTTGATTCTGGCGATGCCAAGGTAATCGGTGTAATCTTCATCACTTTTATTATTTTCTTTATTGCAGCAGCTATTTGGGCCTTTTTAGCACAATTAGGTCACACTGTTCGTCGTCTGCACGACGCAGGCTTTAACGGTGGTTGGTGGTGGCTGGGCGTAATTCCTTACGTTGGTCAACTGTTGCTAGCATTCTTGCTCTTCCACCCTACTGTTCAAAATGAAGTTAAATGGGACAAATATTTATTTGAGCCAGAAGATCGAATTAGATAGATCGAAATTAAAAAGATCATTCCTATATGGGGATGATCTTTTTAAAACTCATTTTTTATTTTGAATTGAGTTTACAAAAAATAGCGCTTTTTTACGTTTTAAATAATATCCTTATTTTCCTTAATGCGAGCTAATCTCCAGCCCGTATCAAAATACGTCTTGCGCGTTTGACGCAAATCATCATAATCACTTTGTAAACTATCAATGGCATCCTGTAAGCTCTTATTTTGCTTTCTAATCGCATTTAGCTCAGGATCATTGATCACGCCCTTAAGATGTACTTGAGCCGCTAAATAGCGCCGACGATGCTCAAATTCTTCTCTCAAAGTACCCAGTGCATCTTCATACTTAACTAGCTTTTTATTGATCTCAGAAATTTGATCATTCAGTTGAATAAACAACTTATAAGGCATATCCGACTTAATTCGATTGCATTCCGCACAAGCTAAAGTTAAATTATCTAAGCTGTTGTTGTGACTAAGAGAAACAGGATCCTTATGATCTACGCTGCGGCCACGTCTGCCGCAATATTGGCAGCGGTATTTATACTTGGCCCGAATGCGTTCACGATCAATAAAATCAACTTCGTTTAACTGGAAATTGATCTCCAAATCCATTTCTTTTAAATTTTGCTCAAAAGTTACGCCTTGGTTAGGCACATAATTAAGCTTGCCATCTTCGCTTTTAATTACCGCCAAATTCAAATCAGACCTTTTAATCTGTTGGCGGGCGATTTCATTGCCATCATAATCTTGTAAAAAGGCCTCGTATTTTTTACGGTCCTTTTTATTTTTCACAATAAAACCTGATTGATCTTGTTTCTTTGCACCGACAAACGTGTAAAGCAAGCTTTGAGCAAAAGTTGCGACCGCATCATTTGCGTAATCTTCCGGATTCAGGTTGCGCGTGATACAAATGTCGCAAATACTGGTCAACTTAGGATTCATTAACCCCTCTTGCTTAAAATGCAAAGAGTCCATGCGCAGCCCGCATGAACTACATTGAAATTTCACCTAATCATCCCCTAACAATAGAATGCTAAAAGCTATTCGTTGCATCTTATCCTTTCCCGCGAAATCACCTTTAAAAAGATCTGGCAAAATTTTCTTAATAAAGTATTGTACGCAAACTAAATCGTCGAACTTCTTGATCGTTTCAAGACTTTCCTTGAACATTTGCATATAAACCGGGTTCGGATTACCTAATTCGATTTCTCCATAAGCTTCATATAACAAATCTAATTTATCACAGATTGATAAAATTTTACCCTCTAAAGTATCATCTTTGCCTTCTGAGAGACGTTTAGTATAAATTTCTTGAAATTCTTCTGGAATCTCATCCTTAATGAACTTGGTGGTCATTGTTTCTTCAACGTCACCAATCATCTTTCTAAGTTGAGGAGTAGCGTATTTAACTGGTGTCTTAATATCACCGATGAAACGTTCAGTATAATCGTGATTCAAACTCTTTTCGTAAAGGGCCTTCCAATTGATCTTCTTATTGCCGTGAACTTCTTCGATATCACCCATCATTTGTGCGAGTTCAGCTGTTCTGAAGCAGTGATCAGCTACTGAGTGGTGGTGGTACTTGAAGTAACCTGGTGCGCGATCGATTGACTCTAAACTGTTAAAACCTTGAATGTATGCATTTAATCCCATTTTTTGTCCTCCTCTTAAAAATTTATTGCTAAAAATGTTTAAAAATTTTTACTATGTTAACAAAAATCAAAATGAGTTGCAAATATAGCTGGATTTTGGCAGTATTGTTTGTGTTTTATATAAAGTATTTCTCTTGACAGATAATAATTAATAACGTATCTTTTAGATAATTAATAATTATTTAGTTTCATCAATATTTGTTCTTGTTTTATGGAGGGGATCAATGATAAAAACTAGAAATAGATACGTTATCGCCTCAGCCGGGATCACACTGCATTTAATGATCGGCGGCGTCTATGCCTGGAGCGTTTTTACCGGTCCGATTGTTAAACAAACAGGTTGGGCAGAAACCTCCGTTTCTTTTGCCTTTAGTTTAGCTATTTTCTTTTTAGGGATGTCAGCAGCCTTTATGGGACGTTTAGTTGAAAAGTTCGGACCCACAATCACTGGTACAATTTCTAGTGTTTGTTACGGTTTGGGTGTCTTTTTAACTGGGATTGCAATTAGCAACCAACAACTATGGCTACTTTACTTAGCTTATGGTGTAATCGGCGGATTAGGCCTTGGAGCAGGTTACGTAACTCCTGTTTCTACAATCATCCGCTGGTTTCCGGACAAGCGTGGCCTAGCTACCGGTTTAGCATCATGGGCTTTGGCTTTGCGGCTTTATTGACGGGTCCAATTGCTCAAACTCTAATGGCAAGTTTTGGTGTTTCCAGAACCTTTTATATTTTAGGTATCTTTTATTTTCTGGTCATGATTATAGCTGCCCAATTTATTAAAAAACCGCGTCAAAATGAATTGCCAAAAGCAGTGATCAAAAAAGCAAGTCATTTCAGCCTAACTGGTCAAAACATGACAGCTAACGAAGCAGTCAGAACCCCAATGTTTTGGTCATTATGGTTCATGTTTTTCATCAATATCACTACCGGTATTGCCCTAGTGTCTGCCGCTTCGCCAATGGCACAGTCGATGACAAACATGACAGCAAATACCGCTGCCATAATGGTCGGTATCCTAGGTTTATTCAACGGTTTTGGTCGTTTAATTTGGGCAACTTTATCAGACTATATTGGTAGGCCTAGAACTTACAGCGCCATCTTTATTTTGGATATCGCCATGTTAATCACCTTAATCTTGTGCAAAGTACCCGTGATTTTTGCTCTTGCCCTTTGCCTACTCTTATCATGTTACGGTGCTGGCTTTTCAGTAATTCCAGTATATTTAGGCGACGTTTTTGGTACTCGTGAATTAGGAGCAATTCATGGATATGTCTTAACGGCATGGGCCGCAGCGGGAATGGTAGGTCCAATTTTGTTATCCTACACTCACCAAATACTGCACAACTACTTTGTGACCCTAGTCGTCTTCATCGTCATCGATCTTTTAGCTCTAATTGTTTCCCTAGCTTTGCAACGAGCATTTGCCGGGATGCAAGAATAAGTGAATAAATAAAAACAAAAATAAAAAAAGTCCCACTTTTGTGGGATTTTTTTATAGCTTATCAGCATCTAAAGCAGCCATTGTCGTCAATGCGGCATCATAATAATTATTTCCCGGTAAATGACGCGTAAAAATATACTGCTGAGACATGAACAAATCGTCATAGCCTTCATTTCGATTGAACGATACGGCATCGAAAATCGGCGCACTGAAGCTGGCAGACTGGTACTTGTTTAATGGCTTACCTTTTAGAGTATAGCCTGCTGTTATGGTGTTTTGCTTACTAAAGAATTTAAGCATCCTCTTTAAAGTGTTCTGTGCTGAGCGATCATTGCATCCCGCCAGCATCATCGGAACACGACAAGCATTAGCAGAATAGCAGCCATCATTTTCCGTTGAAATAGTCTTAGGCTTAACCGGTTTGGCGTCATTTTTGCTTACCCAAGCAAAATCAGGCACTAAGCCAGTTTTATTTTGATGACTGAGCTGGTTAAGTCGCTTAAGCATCGTATTTTTGATCACGAGCCAGCGCTTATCATCTGTTTCTTGATAAAAGTTGTCGAAGAATTCCGGCATCACATCAGAAGTCCGCATTAAATTGTAGTATTTGGACTTCGAATCAGCCAGTCTCCGACAGTCAGCGTTTCAGTATCAGGATTATACTCATAGCGCAAAATATCTTGCAAAATAGCATGCGCTTCTTTTTGATACTTATCATCATGCCACTGCTTGCTGGCTAGTAATAATGCCTGGGCAATAAATAAGTCACCGTCTGTGGCACTATTTTTATTAATCGTCCAGTAACCATTATTTTCAACGGCACGCCAAGACATTAATGCTGTCTTGTCTTTATTAATCGTTTCGCGGTGCTTGAGATAAAAATTATTCAGTTGATCAAAATATTCTTTCTTGCTCCACTTTCCTTTAGCAGACAAAACAGCAATATACATGCCGTAGCCTTGCCCTTCAGATAGCGCGGTTCTGGTTTCTGTTTTTGGCGTCGTATCAATAAAACTCTCTTGTTTATTAACTTTAACAACGTAATCTTTGTGCCATTGTCTATAAAAATTGTGGCGCAATTGGCTACTGTTTTGCAATCGTACATATGCCATAATCCCTGAAAAAATAGCGATAACCACTATAAAATACAGGGATAAATGATGATTATGATTTAGTCTCTTCATTTTTCTTCCTTAATCGGCAAATCTCTTCGTCTTGACCCACTTAGCACTATCACGGTGGAACAATCTATCGGCCGTAACTGAACATACTGCATGAACGGAAACTACGATAAACAATTGCGAATATGAGAAATATGAGGCCAAGGCTAGCCAAATTTGCCCAGTAGTTGCCTGACCAAACTGCGTACACATGGCCGCATAAATTTGCAAAATATAAAGCAAAATCATCAGTAGCCAATTAAGCAACAAAATCTGTGCCAGCAAGATGTTACTTGAAGTAATTGTGAATGGCAATTGCACTCCTGGCTTCCAAATGTGGACGATCATTGCAATCACATTGGCTAAGAAAATAATATCAGACAAAATAATTGCGGCATTAAACCAGAAGAAAGTACATGAGTAATAAAACGTTTCTAGTTTTACGCGCCAATCGCTTCGATCAAACAAGTGCTTGAAGTTGTTGATGACCACTTCGTAGTTACCTTTAGCCCATCGCAAACGCTGGAAGTAATAGTCTTTCAATCTTTCTGGTTCTTGCTGGAAAGCTTCAGAGTTATAAGCCAGTGCAATCAATTTGCCTGAGCCCATAATCTTAAAGGAAATATCGGTATCTTCGGTCAAGGCACCATTACGCCAGCCACCGATTGATTCTACATATTCTTTATTAATAATGAAATTAGTACCTGGAATTCGGCCAATTTTGAATAATTGCCAAATACCGCAGTGTTGAATTCGCTGCGTTACAACGATCTCTTGGTTGATACATCTAGTTAAAAAGTTCTGCTTAGCGTTACGCGTTTTATTTCTACCAAAAGCCGCCATATAACGCTTAGGATTTTTCAACACTTTTCGAACTAAAAAGTACAGTGCATTGCTTTCAGGCATGGCATCTGCATCATAAACGCCTAGGTATTCACCGTGAGCAATTTTCAAGCATCGTTTAAAACTCCGGCCTTACCACCGGTACCAGTTCGTCTAATTACTTTAGCGTTACGATTTTTAAATCTTTCTTCTGCTAAAACACTGTCTAGAACATCTGCAGTATGGTCCTCACAGTTATCCGCGTAAAATAAGACTTCTAATTTATCCTTAGGATAATTAAGATTCAAAATTGCTGTCGCCGTATTTTCAATTACCAATTCTTCGTTATGGGCTGGGACAACGATCGTCACTTTAGGATAACGAGGAAGCGGTGTGATTTTAACTAAAACCTTGCTGTGCTTTAGCCAAAATGCAATTGCCCCACTTAGAGTAACCATCGACATGAGCAGCGATAGCCAAATCGAAATCAACGTAATTATCTGCATTACATCACTCATTGTCATTCTTCCTCTTCGATTTAATTAAAGTCTGTTCTACATTACTTAAAATTTTTAATGTACAAAAGAAAATGATGAAAAAGTAGATGATAAAAATCAACGTAATGCCAACTGCCAAAAAGTAAAACCAATTAGTCATTTTGATCAGCCTTCAAATATTCCACAATGATATCTGTTTCTAGGCCTCGTTCCAAATGCTTAAGGAGCTTGTC
Organism: Lactobacillus kitasatonis DSM 16761 = JCM 1039; assembly: GCF_000615285.1. Classification (GTDB taxonomy): domain Bacteria; phylum Bacillota; class Bacilli; order Lactobacillales; family Lactobacillaceae; genus Lactobacillus; species Lactobacillus kitasatonis. The sequence goes on from NZ_BALU01000010.1 coordinate 67,592, forward strand.
CAGATCAGAAAACTTTTCACAGTTTTGCAAGTCTACTCTCTGAGTTGCTACCTTAAGCGTCAACGGAATTCCGGTATCCAATTTTTGCAAAGCAATGTAAGCTTGCTCATCTAATTCCTTATACATCTCATCTGTAACTCTAGGTGAAAGGATCAAGAATTTACCATCGCCAGTGTAATAGATACACTCGCATCTTAGGCGTGTCTCCTTTAAAATCTTGGCAATCTCACGTAATAACTTGGCATGATATCGTGGATGGTGCTCTTCGACTTGTTGGTGATGTTCCCAACTGATCAATTCCGCATTAACCCAAATATTCATGTCAGGGTAACGTTTCATCTTTCTCAGATAATCTTCATAAAATTTACTTGCATTGCAATAAGTCTGCAGCTTCACGTTTAAATCATAGTGGCCTATCAAGCGCTTAGCATAGCTTTCACGACCAGAGACAATACCCCAGTCCAAAATATAGTGTCGCACTACACTTAATAAACTTGCTTCAACCGGAAAGGCAATAATCAAGAATGTCTTTTCAGTACTTGCCATTACCACATACCCCAGCAGCAAAAAAGCAACTGCGACTGTAGTCAAAATAATAATCAGCCAACTAACTAAGTAACTAGCTGAAAATAGGCCAACGAAGATTGCTAATACAAAAATCATTAACAAACCGTTAATCACGTTAATTTGGAAAGAATCCGCTAGCCAAAATGTAATAATTGGAAAAAGCAGTGCTGCCAGCAGTGCAAAATATACTAATCTAATATATTTTTTATTCATAACCTAACCTTCTCAAAACTCCCATTGCATGAAAAAAGGCTACTAAAAAAGCTAACGCTCTCTTAGTAGCCATTCTCTATTTCTTAATTTTAAAAAACGAAATTACTTGTTTTCGTCTTTTACGGCCTTGTTAAGAAATGCAACAACTGCTGCTACGTGAGCAACACGCTTCTTTGCGTTTTTCTTGTTCTTAGGTCTTTGGTTTGGTTCACAACCAGTGTTGTAATTTTCACCTTTACGCATATGCTATACTTCCTTTCAGATTTCGAAATCTAGTATAGTTTACCATGATCAAACGTGTTAATCAAGTATAGGAAAGGCAGTCATGTAATTTAAGAGTCGTTCCGCATAACTTTTACGCCCTTCAAAGTCTTCAATCGTAGTATTTAATTTAGCCACATCATCGGTAATAACGCCATCGACGTGTTCATACATCATCTTTTTCATTTCGGCAGTATTATTGACTGTCCAAGCATATACCACGTGATTTTGTAAATGAGCTTGCCAAATGAAATCAGAAGTTAAAGTAGAATATTCCATGGAATAGCCATCAGCCGCACTGTGCGGATAAGTTAGGTTGTAAGGCTGAATATATAAAACTGGGATTTTTGAATTAAGCTGCTGCATTTTTTTGACAGCAGTGTAATCAAGCGACTGCACTTGGTACTTATTCCTCAAAATTATTTGACCGTACTTTTTATTAAAGTTCGCCACAAAGTTCTTGGAATCATGCTGTGTAGTCTTAATCTCTATCAGCAATTTTTGCTTTAACTTTTTAGCGGCTTTTATATATTGATCTAGACTAACAACCTTGCCACGATGGCCATCTTCTTTAGCAGTTAACTGAGTTAATTGTTTTACGGTTAAATCCTTCGGCTCTTTGTCTACCCCTGTCAGCTTTTTCAGATTTTCATCGTGTATAATGATAAATTGATTATCTTTAGTTTCATGGACATCAATTTCTACATAGTCCGGCTTAAATTTGGCTGTCTTCTTTAAAGCCTCGATCGTGTTTTGCACACCATTTTTATCATTTACTCCCCTATGGGAAATGGTGACTGGCGCATGATCGTCTATCCCCGTCAGATAAAAAACATTCTCGACTCCGTTGACGATTATGGCAAAGATCCAGATAATCATGATTGGTGTCACGATTGCTTTATTGTGGGATGCATTAGGTAATTTTTCCTCTTTTGTGGTAATTTTAATTATAATTAAAAATAATAGTGAAATAGCACTAGTCCAGATCAGCAGTAGTTCACTGATCACTTGAAAGAGTGATAGATTTATCGTAGCTAGTATTAAGGCTAATTCCTTGGGAAATATGTCCCATAATAGCTGCAGTAAATATGCCAGCACGCTGTTAATTACCATGGCCAAAATAGCGATTATTCCCAAGGTAATAAAGAAGCCCAATACCTTGCGCCAACTCTTTTTCATTAAACTGGCGCTTTTCTTCATTGCCTCTCTAGTGGTTGTTTTATCCAGCACCATAATCGGCAAAGTGAATAAAAAGTGAAGTGCAAAAATAAAAATCACGACATAAAAGACAACTAAAATCGTCAGTAAAATCGAATCTCGCGTCATGTAGTCCACAATAAACTGTGGGATTTTTAGCTTGGCTAAAAGTGGCGTTCTAAAGACAATATTGGCAAAAGGTACAATTAACAAAAAATAAATTGCCAATAAAAGTAGTGAGCCTAATCGAAAGTGTTTCAAGCATTGCCCGTACTCACTGAGGCTCTCTTTTACATCAAATTGATTTTTGATCACCAAAATAAGCAGCGCAAATTGACTGTAAATGACAAATAGCAACGCAGCTAACTCAATTAGCAATGCTAAAGCCACAAAGGGATGCTTAGTTAAAATGATTTCTAAATTAGAAAGCGAAACAAACGGAATGGCACCCTTTTGCAGTACAAATGTAGTGATATAACGAAAAAACGGAATAAAAACAAACTGGTTCAATACACTAATGCCCGTAAAAAGGACTAAGTATTGTAACCAATTTTGTTTAAATTCCGCTGAAAAATCCTTTATTTCATTAATTGCTTTCATTACCCAATGATTAGCAAGTTTTACCCTCTTGCATTTCCTTCTTAGTTAATTCTTGCGGTGTGTATTTATCAATTGATACCGCCCCATCAAGAATGCCACTATCATCGGATAAACTCAATGTATAATTTCTTGCGTTTACTACTAGGCCACCTTCAAAGAAGCTAACTTCGTCTGGTGAAGTCCATAAATCAAAACCGGCATTGTTTTCTACTTTAATAGTATATTTAGGATCCTTTTCATCAAGAATCACGAATTGAAAGTTGGCACCAATTGTACAAGTACCACCAAGTCTTGAATACTTGTTTGAACCATCATTTAAAGCTAATAAAAGTAGCTTGTTTTCTGGATTTTTCTTTTCAATAATTTCTTTTGCTTCTGGTTTGATGTTAATTGAAATAGTTTCTTGTGTCATAGTTGTGTCCTCCTCTAATCTTTTACGTTTACTCATTTACTCAAGTATAGTATTTTTAAGCAAAATCACCTATTAAAATGCTCAAAAGTGGCCTAAATCTTTAGTTTTTTCAAATTTATCATTGCAAGCTATCCTAAAAAGGCTCAAAATGATACATAGGGTTTTTAGACGATTGTAATACGTAAGGGGGACCTTTTATGACCGTCTTAAAGAATATTGCTAAAGATAGAATTTTACAGATTACAGTTTTAATTACAGTAGTAAGTCTTTTTTTCGCTAGGCCGCGGTTAGCAGATATTAACTTTCACACTTTATGGTCTGTTGCCGCAATGCTGACGCTGATCCAGATCTATGCTTATTTGCACGTTCTGGATGTTTTAGCGTACAAACTTACGAGTATCGCAGATAATACGCGTAAGTTGAACATGCTATTCACGGTTTTAGCCGTTATCGCCGGTATGTTCTTAGGTAATGACATTACTGTATTAACTTTAATTCCACTTTATTTAAATATCGCTAAGCGCTACAAGCTGCCACAAATTTTGCCTGTTACTTTAATCGGTATGGGCGCAAACATTGGGGCCGCATTTACACCTTGGGGTAATCCCCACAACATCTTTTTAGTTAGTCGCTTCGATATTAGGCCACTAGTTTTCTTCAAATGGTCAGTACCTTACTTGATCATTTCAATGGCGATCATGATTTTGGTCTTCATGTTTATTCCGAAGAAAGAAATTCCGGTTCAAAAGACTGAACCAATTCGAATCAGCTGGCGTCCTACTATTATCACGACCGCTGTCTTTATCTTCTTCTTCTTTGGAGTTTTCAGAATCGTGAATATTGTTTGGCCAATGTTGATCGCAATTATCTTGGCACTAGCAATTAATCCAAGAATCATGCTTAAGATCGACTATGCGTTGCTCTTAACCTTCACTGGTTTCTTTATCTTTATCAGTGATATCCAACAGATTCCAGCAATCGTGAACTTGATTCATATAACTGTTCACTCTGAGAGCTCAACTTACTTCGCATCAATTCTTACTAGTCAAATTATGAGCAACGTTCCATCAACTATTTTGGTTGGTAAGTTCACTAATTATGCGCAAGCGTTGTTCCTTGGATCCAACATCGGTGGTTTTGGTTCCGCAATCGGTTCAATGGCCAACATGCTGGTAATTAAGACGTTCAACCAACACGCTACAGTCAGCCGCAAGAAGTTCTTTATTCAATGGACAATCATGCAATTTGCTGGCTTGATTATTTTGACAATCGTTGGTTTAGGATTGTTGATTTTCAGAATTTAAGAAATGAAAAAGAATGCTTTCAAAGCATTCTTTTTTATTGTCCAAAAGTATACAATCGACTAAAATTTAAATAATATAGTGTGGAGGAGGACACAAAAATGTCACCACTTTTATGGATAATTTTAGCTATCATCGTATTAATTGTGGCTATTTACATTACTGCCTACAACGGCTTGCAAAGAGCCAAAGTTTATACAGAAGAATCTTGGAGTCAAATCGACGTTCAATTGAAGCGCCGTAATGACTTGATTCCTAATTTGGTAGAAACTGTTAAGGGCTACGCTAAGCACGAAAGTGAAACGCTTGAAAAGGTTGTGCAATTACGCAACCAATTAACTGAAATCCCTGCTGGCGATCACGAAGAAACTTTGAAGGTTTCTAACCAAATTACTGACTCATTAAAGACAATTTTTGCCTTATCAGAAAATTACCCTGACTTAAAGGCCAACCAAAACTTCTTAAGCTTGCAAGAAGAATTGACCAACACTGAAAACAAGATTGCCTACTCACGTCAACTTTACAACTCAAGTGCTGCTCAATACGACCAAAAGCTTTTGACCTTCCCATCAAATATTGTAGCTAAGATTCACCACTTCACTAAGGTTGACTACTTAGAAACACCAAAGGAAGAAAAAGAAGCACCAAAGGTTAAGTTTTAAAGGATACGAAAATGCTATACCAACAAATTACACGTAATAAACGCAAAACTGTAGTGGTTATGGCTGCCTTCGTTATCATCTTAACTTTAGTCGGAGCAGGTTTTGGCTATTTATTCAGCAATACGCCATGGACGGGAATTTTTATTGCTTTAATCGGTAGTTTGATCTATCTCTTTTTAGTAATGCGCGATCCTGCCAACATGGTAATGAGTTTAAACCATGCTCAAGAAATTCACGAACAAGACAATCCGCAGCTTTGGCATATCGTAGAAGATATGGCAATGGTGGGCCGCGTGCCTATGCCCCGCGTTTTTATCATTAATGATCCTAGTCCTAATGCCTTTGCGACGGGCCGAGATCCCGATCACAGCGCCGTAGCGGTTACGCAAGGATTATTAGACATGATGGATCGTGAAGAACTGGAAGGCGTATTAGGACACGAGATTTCCCATATTAGAAATTACGACATCCGTTTATCAACGATTGCTGTTGTCCTGGTTGGGGTAATTTCATTTCTTTCAGGTCTTGCTAGCCACTTCATTTGGTTTGGCGGCGGCAGTGATGACGACGATGACAATAACAATGCTTTTGAGATGATCTTTAAAGTTGTTGCGATTGTCTTTGTTTTGATCTTAGGTCCATTATCTGCATCCCTAGCCCAAATGGCACTTTCCAGAAACCGTGAATTTTTAGCAGATGCTAGTTCCGTCGAATTAACCAGAAATCCGCAAGGACTCATTTCTGCTTTAGAAAAAATTGAAGGCAGTCAGCCAATGAAACAAGCCGATCGCTCAAGTAGCGGCATGTATATCGAAAATCCATTTAAACATACTGGCAGTCTTTTTGATACGCACCCACCTACAGCCGAGCGAATTAAACGTCTACAACAAATGTAATAAAAAAAGAATCCGGAATTTCCGGATTCTTTTTTAGTTTTAGCTACTTCAAATTGATATTTGCTTGTCTAAACAATTCTTCTCGCATGGCAGCAGGTGTCATGTGATAATATTGATTAAATTTCTTGTAGAAGAATGACTTGCTTGAATATCCAACTCGTCCAATAATTTCCTTAAGTGAAATATCAGGTTGAGCAAGGAGTTCGCGTGCCTCTTGCATTCTTCTTTCATCAACATGATCGACAAAACTCTTGCCTGTTTTTGCCTTAACCATGTTTGAGAAATAATTTGGATTGAAGCCAAAATACTTAGCAGCGTCAGCTAGCGATACATCTGCAAAATGTGCATCAATATAATTATCTAATGACTTCTTTTCGAATTTAGTCTTGTCTAAATTAGTTGGAGTAGCCATTCGCTGGGTTCTAATCGAAATGATTAGCATTACGGTCAATTCGGCCTGAATTAAGGCCTTAGCAAATAAATCATTGTTCAAATAACCGCCGATAATGTGTTGCATTATTTGGGATGCACGAGTTATTTGATTGTTCTTTAGCCACAATACGTGTTCATTGCCAAGGCTATCAATAATTTGTTCAATAACCTTGCTTTCACGCTTTCCTTTGTAACTAAAGTACTTGAAGTATTCACGATAGACAAAACCTGGCTTAAACTTTAACTTAACAAGGACTGAGTCTTCTTTTTGACTCTTGACCTCATACTTCCATCCCTCTGTTAACAGAAGCACGTTACCAGACTTCATGGTAATGATCTTTTCACCACTCTTAATTGTCACAGTACCTTTAGCAACATAGAGTATTGTTGATACATCCATCTGATAACGGTGGATTCCAGTATTATGATTTTCAAGGTAGATAGTAAACAGATCAAAATCTGGATTTCCTGCTTCTAGCTTTATTTCATTCCTGTCTGTTGAATTCGACTTTAATATGCTAGCCAGATATTGGTCCAAAGCAACAGCTGCCATATCCATGTCCACCTTCCATACAATAAATCAAATTATAGTACTATTATAGCTATATTATAATGCATTATTATAAGCTATTTGATTACAAATTCGACCATCTTTATAGTGAAAAAATTTCTTTTACAAATTAGACAGTCAAAAAATCATCTTGTACAATCAGAATTATGATAGTAACACTAAATAATATTACTTTTTCCTATGAAAAAGAACCTATAATCCAAAATTTATCATTAAAAATTCCGGCAGGCTTCTCACTACTGATAGGACCTACGGGCTGCGGCAAATCCACGCTGCTTAAAATTATTGCGGGCCTCTACCCTAAATATGCGGGCAAATTGACTGGCACCGTGGAATTAAATGGGCAAAAAACAGCATGATGTTTCAGAATGCGGCTGAGCAGTTTACGATGGCGACCCCACGTGAAGAGATCGTTTTTGCCTTGGAAAATTTGCAAGTTGAGCAAAAGGACTACGAAAAAAGATTAGCTAAAGCAATAGAATTTACACAAATTTCGGACCTACTTGATCAGAAGATCAATACCATGTCGGGTGGCCAGCAACAACGTGTAGCTTTAGCTGTTTTACTCGCTATGAACGTGGACGTGCTTTTGCTTGATGAGCCTTTTGCCAGCTGCGATCCAGATGCACGGAGCTTTTTAATCAGCAAATTGGCTTTACTGGCTAAAAATGGCAAGACCATCATCTTGAGTGACCACGTTTTAGATGATTATGAGCAGGTCTGTGATCATTTATTTGAGTTTAAAGCTAAAACTGCGCAGGAATTGTCAGCTGATGAAAAGGAAAAAATATTTATACAAAATAAGCAAATGCATGAACACGAATGTTCATTTTCTTTGCCAACCGGTCAGCCAATTTTCACCTTAAAAAGCGTGCAGATTACGCAAAATAAATTGTTGCTTAAGCAAGCTGATCTAAATCTTTATTCAAAGAGCACTTTGATCACTGGACCTAACGGCGTGGGCAAAACATCCCTGTTTAAGGCGATGACGAAGATGATTCCTTATAGTGGGAGTTTTACTTACCATGATCATGAAATAGCTAAATTGCATCAACGTAAGTATTTAGCTCAAGTTGCGCAAGTCTTTCAAAAGGCAACGGATCAGTTTTTGACCGTGACTGTAAAAGATGAACTCAAGCTCAGTAAGAAAGATCGCAATAGCTTTTTTACGGACCAAAAAATAGAGGAATGGTTGGATAAATTGGGACTAGCTAATCACTTGGATCAGGTCGTTTATACCTTGTCAGGCGGTCAACAAAAAAAGTTGCAAATTTTACTACTACTCATGACCAAACATGATGTACTTTTAATCGATGAACCACTCAGTGGTCTAGATCATAAGTCTGTAAAGCTGGTGTTGAACCTAATGCGAGAAAGCCAAGAGAGGCTCCAGCAGACGTTTTTAATCATCAGCCATCAGATAGACGAGTTAGCTGATTTCTGCTCTTATCGCCTTATTTTTGACCAGCAGCAGCTTAAATACGTGGAGAAGTAACTATGAATCCCAGTTTAAAATTTATCTTAGCTTTTATTGTTTCGCTGGAAATATCGTTAAAAGCTAGTTTAACTACCAACATTTTAGTAATTGCGTTTGCGTTAGTTTATTTACTGGTCACTAAGACTAAACTCAAAGAATTGCTTTTACTGATCATTTTGCCCTTCATCGCGGCCTTTACGATCTTTGCGACGCTTTATTGGTTCTCGCCTACGCCAGACCCCTATTATGCCTGGAATTTATCAACTCGTGTCTACGTTTATACGTTGACGATTGCCTGCATGACTCGTAAAGTCACTGCGACGGATTTTGCTCGTTCGCTGGAACGAAATTTGCACCTGCCGAGCAAGTTTGCGTACGGCGTTTTGGCAGCGATCAATATCATTCCGAAGATGCGCATGGCGGTTAAACAGATCCGTACTTCGGCAATGATGCGCGGGATGTACCTCAGCTTTTGGTCACCAGTTCTTTATTTTAAGGCGATCTTAGTTGCGCTAAATTCAGCCGATAATCTGGCCCAAGGCATGGAATCGCACGGCTATGTTGAGAATCAAAAAAGATCTACAATAGTGGCAATTCCACTGACTAAAAAAGATTGGTTGATCTTTTTTACATTGCTAATTTTGGTAAATATCTCATTATTTTGTTTTAAGTAGGTGAAAAAAATGGAAATTATCGAAGGAAAAATGCCCTTCATGGGCTATGAAACTTACTACCGCATTGTTGGTAAACGAAGCGAGAAGCCGCCACTAATTCTGCTTCATGGTGGCCCTGGTTCAACGCATAATTATTTTGAAGTTTTGGATAAACTCGCAGAAATCGACGATCGTCGCATCATCATGTATGACCAATTAGGCTGTGGCAACAGCAGCATCCCTGACGATCATCCAGAACTTTATAACAAAGAAACTTGGGTTAAAGAATTAAAAGCTCTACGTAAACACTTGGCCTTGCGCAAGATCCACTTATTGGGCCAAAGCTGGGGCGGGATGCTCGCCATCATTTACATGTGTGATCACCACCCAGAAGGCATTCAAAGTGTGATCTTATCAAGTACTCTTTCATCAGCTTCATTATGGTCAAAAGAACTCCACCGCATGATCAAGTATTTGCAAATCGAAGAGCAAGCTGCAATTCACCGCGCAGAACTTACTAATAATTTCACTGAAGATGATTACCTCAAAGCTAACGAGCACTTCATGAACCAACACGCCATCGATATGACGAAGAAATGGCCAGAGTGCGTCATGCGTGAGAAAAAAGGTGGCACGGTTGCCTATGAAACTGCGTGGGGTCCTAATGAATATACGCCTGAAGGCAACTTACATGATTACGAATATACCGACCAATTAAGCAAAATAAAAGTTCCAACTCTGATTACGAGTGGAACCGACGATTTGTGTACTCCATATGTTGCTAAAACGATGCAGGACAACATCCCTGGCAGTAAATGGAAACTATTTGAAAATTGTGGTCATATGTCCTTTGTCCAAAAGGCCGACGAATATATTGATCTGCTTAAAAAATGGCTTGATGCCAATGATTAATATTTATGTTCAAAGCGATTATCAGGTAAATCAATAAAATATTTATGACCACCTAAATCATTCTCAACTCGGCGATAAAGCTCAATTAAAAAGTAATAAGTAAAACAATAAACTACTCCTATTACACCAAAATAAATGTAATAAGCTAATACATTACATTTCAGCAAAACCACCGCAACCATAATTAGCAAAATAATTCCTACAGTTACTATTTGGTAAAACCTTTTCCAATTATTTAGTTGAATATGAAAAATTACTAAGCAATTTTCAATTACTCTGCTACCAAAATAACAAATACTGATAAAGCAAAGCCAAGCAACAAAACATAAAAAACTTTTTACTCTCATCCAAGCAAGTAGAATGGTTGACATTAATACCAAAATAATAGCAACCCACATTATTAATTTAACAAGGTTATCTTTTCGATGAGTAAAAACTTTCTTTTGAGGATCATATAATAATCGATCAGCTAGCCAATTGTAACTATCAATAAAATAATAAAAATTGGCAATAAAGCCTAGTTCAGTTAGAAATAAAAGAAGGCCATACATTATCAATGAAAAAACAAGTACTAACATTCCTAAAATTCCAAACCAAGGGAGAATTACACCAATTCTACGAGATCGAATAAATTTTTTGGTTTTGATGCCTTCTGAAGGCTCAGTCTGAGAAACATATTTTTCCATTATATTGCCTCTTTATTAAAAAAATAAAAGTGCTGATAATTTATTAATATCAGCATTTTTATAAATTAATCTTGAATTTCATGTTGTCCAACACCAGCACCTGGAAGGCGATGAATATAACGATTGGTAGAGTAAGTAGTCGCAGAAGCTTTTGAAACCGTAAGATTACTTGCTAATCCTAATGATAATACCAAAACCAAACTAAGAATGACTTTTTTCATAATTAAGATCTCCTTTTTATAATTGTCTACTTCTAATTAATTATTACAGGTAACTCCCATAGCATTTTTTGCCTCTTTCCTATTTGTTTGAGATTACAACAATTAAAGCATCATATTTCTCAAATCAATCCAACTGCAGTCTATAAACTACACTCCCCAATTTTTTATCATTTCACCGTATCCATAGGTAATTATTTCTTGTTTTATAGCAATTGCCTGCTCACTATTTCCATCAATTAAATTCTTACCCATTTTTCCTAAAAGCTTATATATCAATAAATGTGGCTCTGTTAATCCCATCATAAAAGAGTAAGCTTCCTCAACAGTCGATGGATTTATCTTTCTCTGCCAGCAGCTGTACAGATAGTTATTACAAGTAATTGCGATTCTTTCATCATATTTTTCCGACTTATTTTCTACTTCTTTCGCTCTAGTCAGTAACATATGCATGAAACACGTTAATTGTTCATCAGAAAAGACAGGCATTGCATTTGTAAACAATCTAATCGCATTCACGTTGCTACTAAGTTCGTCATTTTTATCTAATTCTGCGTAAGTTTGATCCACAACTTCATGTGGTAATTCTTTAATTTTATCTTCTAAATACGCGATTCCTACAATTACACGTAGTCTTAAAATAGGGTCATTTAACTTAGATACATCCTTTAGATAGTCTCGCATTGCAGTAATATCATGACTATTAAAAGCAATTCGAATTTTCTCTTCCAAGTACGCTTTTTTAGTTGCTTCACTTGGAGCATATGTATCTTTTATTTTATTGAAAAACTCATCAATATTAATTTCACGAGCAAATAAGATCCTTACTAAAGCTTCAGATCCAATGTTACGATGCTCTTGTTCTACACGTGAATAAAAGGTAGGATCAATTATTCCATCTGCCATCTTCCTAATTGATAACCCTAATTTAAGTCGCTCTTCTTTTAATGCTTCGTCAATTTTCATTTTTTCTCCTACTTCACAAAAACGCCTCTGATTTCTCAGAGACGCTTTTTTCTACTTATGATATGGACTACCCGAGTTAATCATGAACGCACGATAGATCTGCTCAATCAATACCACCCGCATCAACTGGTGTGGCATGGTCAACTTACCAAAACTGATCAGATCATCCCCGCGCTTATTCACTGCATCGCTTGTTCCCAAGCTACCACCAATGACGAAGGTAATATCCGAATGGCCATACGTTGCCAAATCCTGAATTTCTTTAGCAAATTCCTCACTGCTACGCTGTTTTCCCTTAATCGCAGTAACGTACACGTACTCCTTATCCTTGATCTTGCTTAAAATTCGCTGGCCTTCAATTTCCTTAACCTTTTCGTCTTCAGCCGCACTGAATTTTTCCGGTGCTTTTTCGTCAGGCACCTGCACAATCGATACTTTTGCAAAACGACTTAGTCGCTTTTTATATTCCGCAATCGCATCTTTAAAATATTTCTCTTTTAATTTTCCAACACAAACAATCTTAATATTCATACCCACTAGTTTACTACAAAACTACTCAATAGTTTTCCACATTTATCATGAAACACAATCCATATTTTGTGGTATGATTTTAACTATACTCTATAACTTGTAGCTAAATAAATTCCAAAACTTTTTTGAAAAATACTTTCCCACATTTTTATTTTGAAAGCATTTTTTCACAAACTTTATTTGTTCTTTCCCGATATAACAGCATGAACATTCGTTTTAACAAATTATTTTCATTAACTTTATGAACATTTTTATATTTTTTCCACAGGTGAATAAAGCTATAATTCCTTAGTTATACACAATCCACAAAGTTATCCACACTTATCAACAGGTGTATATATATTTGACAAATCTTAAAGCCGAACTTTTCTGTGTTACACATTTAAATAGTTAGCAAAAAGGCTATATCCGCGTTCAAAGCGCATGATATAGCCTTTTATTCTTATAAACTTTTTACTTTACTTATTAATTGCCTTCAAGTTTAACCTTTAAGCTGACATTTCTACCATTTCTGTTCACGGTTACATTTACGGTGTCACCGACTTTGTGGCTGTACAGAATGCTGTGTAACGATGACACATCGTCGACCTTCTTGCCGTCAACTGCAGTAATCACATCGCCGCTCTTCATGCCAGCACGTGAAGCTGAACTGTTCTTGTTAATTGAAGCAACATAAATACCATTCTTAAGGCTTGACTTGATCTTCAAACGGCTTCTGTATGCTTCAGGAATACCATTAAGTGCAACTACTCTTACACCAAGTTGTGGACGAGTAATCTTACCCTTCTTAACCAATTCATTAACGATAGTTACAACTTCGTTTGAAGGAATCGCGAATCCCATACCTTCTACAGAAGTACCGTCACTTGATTGAGCAAGCTTCATTGAGTTGATCCCGATAACTTGACCAGCTGAGTTAACCAAAGCACCACCTGAGTTACCTGGGTTAATTGCGGCATCAGTTTGGACAACTGTTTGTTGGTTGCCTGATGAGGTTTCAATTGTTCTAGCAGGAGCTGAGACAATACCTTGCGTTACCGTAGAAGCATATTCACTACCAAGTGGTGAACCTACAGCAATAACAGTTTGACCGGCTTGTAAGCTCTTAGAATCTCCGAATTCAGCAGTTTGCGTTACATACTTAGCATCGATTGATAAAACAGCCAAGTCGGTTGTGCTATCTTTACCAACAACCTTAGCACTTACAGTTTTACCATTAGCAAGTTGAACTTGAACTGCGTCACTACCTGAAATAACGTGGTTGTTAGTTACGATGTAACCCTTACCGTTTGATTTCATGTAGACAACACCTGAACCTTCACTGTAGGTTTCAAGCTTGCCGTTTTTTTTGGATGAACTGCCCTCATCATCGCCAAACAAGCTGTTATAGAGTGAATTCGTGCTGCTTGATGATTGACGCTTTAAGTTAATTACGGACACTACAGCGCCTTTAACGCTGTTGTAGGCGCTTGTCATAGTGCCACTTGTCTTGGCACTCTTTTGTGAGACTTTGCTGCTGCTTGATGAGATGCTGGTTTGAGCTGCACTATTATTAACTGATGCACTGTTCATTTGATCAGCTGCGTAATATGAAACTCCACCACCGATAAGTCCACCAACTATACCCACAATAGCTGCAGTGGCAATAATTTTACCGCTGCCGCTTCTTCTTTTTGGCATTTGACTATTATTGTTTTGATTCTCTGTCATACTTGTCTCCCCTCAATTTTACTTTTTTAATATCATACCTATTAAATTTGAACTTTGTATGAAAAAAAGGTGCTAAAATTGCTAAATTTGAATCAATTTCGTTGGCTTAGCAGGCTCTGTATCAATTATCTTAGCATCATCGCTTAAATCTGCATTCCCTTCAATCAACATTTCCTTCGCCGTCTCATGAGCGAGATACTCCGTATTATTATGCTGGCTGCGGTGTGCTAAAAAGATGTGCTTAGTCTTCGACGTCACCACGTCCACCAAGGCTTGAGCAGCTTGATCATTAGATAAGTGCCCTACATCTGACAAGATTCTCTGCTTCAATGGCCAAGAATACGGTCCATCTCGCAACATCATCGTATCATAATTAAATTCCATCATGTATGCATCTGCGTCTTCGATCGTGCCTTCAACTTCTTCAGAGACATAACCGGTGTCGGTTAAAAATGCGACACGTTTGCCACCACTAGTGAAAACGTAGTATTGGGGTTCAGCTGCATCGTGGCTAGTAGCAAACGCCGTAACATCTAAATCGCCAAAAGTTTTTGTCTGTCCCGGCTCAATCGTGTTCATCTGCTCAGCCGGCAATTTGCCAATTTTTTGCGTATCAAGCAAGTACTGCCACGTGCCGCTGTTGGCAAAAGCATCAATTCTAGGATAGCGTCGCATTAACACACCAAGGCCGCCACTATGGTCCGTATGATCGTGGCTTAAAAAGGCCATGTCGATGTCATTGATGTCTACTCCGACATCTGCTAGCAAATCTTTAGTCTTTTTACCAGACAAGCCAGCATCCATAAGGATTTTATGCTGGCCTGTCACTATTAAACTGGTATTTCCGGTTGAACCACTTGCCAAAACGGAAACTTTCATTATTTACTTCTACCTTTCTACGTTATAAGTACTCGATTGCAGCATTTGTGCCGTATAAGCATTCACACGCTTCAAAGTAACGTTCTTAGTCGTCTTGTTTTCTACCCAAACTAACCAAGTTGGTAATAGAATCGTACTACCGCGAACTTCAGTCAACTTAGAATAGCCTAACTTAATTCGTGCAACGCGAGAATTATTGGTCAATTCACGATCGGTATACATGGCACGAATCGCACGCCAGGCACTGATCGTCGATTGCAATTCTCTCACAGGACTAGCCGGCCCCATGTAAGTCTCGGTGTAATTGGTAATTTGATTATCCTTAACGCTGATCGTCAATTGAGCCACATTGGCATAAATTTCACCATAGTCAGAAGTTTGAACAAACATGTAGTTGTCGGCACTCGACATATCCGGTTCATACTTGAACTGCTTGCCATAAGGCACGTTTTTCGGATCATTTTTAAACTCATTAACCTGCTTCAACGTGGTCTTTTTATTCTTAGACAAATTTGTAGCTACCTTTGGTGTAGCGTAAAGCGTATTGTCAGTCTTTGAGTAGCGTGCAGTAACATTAGTTAAATCACTTACCTTAGAAGACAAGTAATCTCTATTCTTAGTGGCTAAATAGTAGCCTGAATCCGGCGTATTCGAAATTGATTCGGGCAGATCAATGTTGTCTGACTTCATCTCTGAACGGATGCTGGCCACGCTTTGCGTCGTAGTATCCGCATTGCTCAAGTTAACGGGTGAGCGCAGAATTTCGATCCCTAAATAAATATCAATTAGTAAGAAGACAATGAAAAACAACCATTCAATTCGTTTATAGTCCATTGATTACTTAGCCTCCCCGCTAGTAACAGATTCACTAAATTTACGATAAGTGGTCAAATCCTGTTTTTCCCACTCGCCGACGCTCTTCCATTCGTCATAGGCCTTCACATAATAAGTTGGCACTAAGTTTATCAAACCATGACGACTAGAATCTTTTTCAGTCGTAAAGCCAATCACGATTCTTTGAATATCGTCTTGCTTCAAGCCGTGTGATGCCAATTCATCAATTACGTCTTGCGTCGGCTTAATCGTTTTGGTCTGTCCATCAAATGGAATTGGAATCTGAAAGTTGATGCTGTTAAAAGCTACATTGATTGAATCCGTTGAGAAAGTAGTTTTAACTTGTAAATCATGCTTATTCAAGAAGACTGGAATTCCTTCGATGTAGTTCAAATAGCTGACGTTTGAACCATCTGCGTCAAAGAAACGCAAATCTTGTTCGGTCAAACCAAGTTGGTGCACATAGTAGACACTATCGAGCAAACGATTCGTTGCGGAAGGAATCTTATTCTTTTCGTAATGAGTGTAAAGATAGTTATGCTCGCCGGACTTAGGAGCCGGCACCTTCAATCTGGTGTAGTAGCTAAGTGAATAAATTGTTTGACCGTTTTTATTCGTCTTACTGGTAACACCAGAAGTACCTAACAAACGTGAGACAAAGTAAGAATATGATTGATGGTTAGTCAAATAGCTATAAACCTTACCATCGATTTCTCGACTATAAAATGGTGAGTAACCTTCTTTTAAACGTACCAGACGTACTGGTGACTTGCTTTTGGCATTTTGCGCATATTTACGCAAACGATCAAAGTTAGCACCCTTGATTTTAATCTGGTAAATTTCGTTGTTTTGGTCATTGCCCAGATAAATCCAGTGATTGGATTTGGAAACGAAGAAACGGTTGAATTCACGATTATCATTAGCAGATTTGTTCAATTGGTTAAATAAAGAAAAGGTAATCTCATCTGGATAAACCAATTGCACGTATTCTGGGCTATTCAAGTACTCTTGATATCTGGCTTGTGAATGAACGATTTTCTTGATCTTGTTAACAGCTTTAGCCTTCTTGATTTCTTTAGTAAATTCCAAAGTTAAGTTGTTCTTGGAATCATAAAGCTGACACAAGTTGCCGTTAGGAAAACCATAGGAAGTCGTTGGAATATACAGATCATAAAGAGATTTTACGCTGCGGTTGCGTACTTGCTCCTTAGTCGTCGTATTTTCTTGATTCTGTTGACCGATGTTACTGAAGCGTTGGTCACTGGTCATAATGAAGATCCACAACACAATGGACAAAACTATGACGATAAATGTGCCTAAGCCCAATAAAAAGTCGCCTAGCTTGAATCTAAACTTCATCCCAGTCGTCCTCCTCTGTCATTGGTTTATAAGGTAAGGAAATGTAGAAGGTAGAACCTTTGCCTTCGCTACTGTCAGCCCAGATACGACCATGGTGGGCTTCAACGATTTCTTTAGCAATCGCCAAACCCAAACCGGTACCACCTTGAGCACGTGAACGAGCCTTATCGACTCTGTAGAAACGATCGAAGATTTTGCCCAAGTCTTTACGTGGAATACCCAAACCCTGGTCGGAAATACTCAAGATGACGTGGTTTTTGTTTTGCGTCAAACGAACCGTAATTACACCACCATTTGGTGAATATTTAATTGCATTGTTCATAATATTGTCGATTACCTGCATCATCTTGTCGGTATCGATTTCTACCCAAAGAGCTTGATTGCCTAATTCACGCTTGATCGTGTATTTCTTCTTTTTATCCTTATTTTTGTCAGTCTTAACGATCATGTCGAATCTATTCAAGATGTGGTTAACAAAATCGTTCAGGTTAACAAATTCAAGGTCCATCTTTGAAACGCCACGGTCTATTCTGGAAAGGCTGAGCAAGTCGTTGATCATACGAATCATTCGACTAGTTTCTTGTTGCGTTACTTCCAAGAATTTTGGCGCGATGTTAGGATCCTTCCAAGCCCCTTCGTTTAAGGCTTCAATGTAGGCTTGCAAACTAGTAAGTGGCGTTCTAAGTTCGTGCGAAACGTTAGAAACGAATTGCTTTTGTGAATCTTCATTCTTTTGTTGTTCCGTTACATCGTGCAAAACGCATACGCTACCGGAAACAAAGCCCGTTACTCGCTTAATCAAAGAGAAGCTAGCGTGCAGGATCATTTCGTCACGCGTATTTGGATCGATTGTAACGACAATTTCTTTTTGACTAGAAATTAAATCTTGTGAGGAAGTATCCTTCAAGCCAAGGACTTCCGCGATTGGTTTGTTAATGACGTCTTCTTCTTTAACATTTAAGAAGTTCAAAGCCATCTGGTTAACAACGCTGACGTTGCCGTGACGATCGGTAGCCAGCACCCCATCGCTCATGTGCGAAAGCACGCTGTCCAACCTGCGTCGTTCACTATCGGACTCTTCTTGCGAGCGTTCGATTCGAACAGACAAAGTATTAAAGGCACGACCTAATTGACCCAATTCATCGTTTGAATAGATCTTTACCTGGGTAGAATAATCACCATCGGCAATATGCAAGGCCTGCTTCTGCATTTCTTCGATAGCTGCGTAATTGCCCGGGAAATGACTAACGCCAGGAATGCGCCAAGCAGTGCCGCAATTAAGGATGCGATCAAGAATGTTAATGAAATCTGCCGCAGGTTGTTAAAGACATCCTGCATGCTGGCTTTCACATAGATCGCTCCGACGTTGTTGGAACCATTGCCACTAGTCAGTGGTAAAATCTGAATCATGTAGTTGCCGTGGTCATCGATTACTTTGTTAATCTGATGCCCGGTTGAAATTACCTGTTTAACATCGGTGTTGTTGATTCTTTGACCGATCTTGCTTTTATCATTCAAATTAGAAACGGCACGAATCGTATCCTTGTTGTCAACGACGATAATTTCACTGATCGCATCATTATTGTAGTCATTAACGATCTGGTTCAAACGGTCGTTGGCATTTTTACTGTTACTGGCCAGTTGATTAGCTAATTGATTACTTACAACCGTCTGAATTTGAATTGACGATTGAAAGTTCTCAATACTGGTTTGCTCAAGCTGTCTGGTAAAATAAGCTCCAATAACTTCGATTGTTGCCAGCAGCATCAGCATGAACACGATCGCTAATTTCATATTGATGGAATTAAACGTATCATTTAACTTTTTTCTGAGTCTTTTCATTTCTCACTCAACATCTAAAAAAAGAAAGCCACTTACTTCTTCAGTTCTGTGGCTTTCTTTAACTATCCCTCACTTGGCTGTTTTACGTAATAACCTACACCACGGCGAGTAACTAAAACTTGAGGTTGAATTGGATTATTCTCAATCTTTTCTCTTAAACGGTGAACGGTTACGTCAACAGTCCGCACATCACCAAAATAATCATAGCCCCAAACAGTTTGCAATAAGTGTTCACGGGTCATAACTTGTCCCATATGTTGTGCTAAGTAGTAAAGAAGTTCAAATTCACGGTGAGTAAGTTCGATCTTCTTACCATTCTTTTCAACAATATAGGCATCTGGCATGATTACTAGATTGCCGATCTTAATATTCTTATCGGGCTCTTCTTGGTTAGCAGCCTCAGCCTTCTTAACGATATCACGGCGACGTAAATTAGCCTTAACACGAGCAACTAATTCGCGGTTAGAAAATGGCTTAGTTACGTAATCGTCTGCACCCATTTCAAGTCCTAAAACTTTATCAATTTCAGTATCTTTAGCAGTTACCATGATAATTGGCATATCGTGCGTTTGACGAACTTCACGAGCAACCTCGAGTCCGTCTTTCTTTGGCAACATCAAGTCCAGAATCATTAAATCTGGATCATATTCGTCAACTTTTTGAACAGCTTCTTCGCCATCATAGGCAGTGTCGACGTCAAAGCCCTCCTTAGTTAGGTTAAATTTGATAATATCAGATATAGGCTTTTCATCGTCGACGACGAGAATTTTTTTTGGCATCGGGAATGCCTCCTTTGCTCTTACATTATACTGAATTTTGTAACATTAGCCAAAAAATTTAAGTTTTTTTTCAAAAAAAGTCTTGCATTTTTTTACGTTTCATAGCATAATAATATCTGTTGATTGATTCAACACATGGGTGGCTAGCTCAGCTGGCAGAGCAACGGACTCTTAATCCGTGGGTCCAGGGTTCGATCCCCTGGCCACCCATAACTGTAAGAGATATGATTTCGGTCATATCTCTTTTTTGTTCATTCATTTGATTAGCGCTTGTAAGCTCTTTCTTGGTAAAATAGAAGAAAAGAACTTATTCAAGGGGGCTTTACTATGAACGAAGCTGTATTTTTCAATCCGGGGGATGCCATTGCATCTTCACACGACTTCAAGGAAGCACGGCGCAGTGCACAGATTATTAAGGCAGAACGTCCGACTGGCCGTCAGATTGTCATTGCCGAGAATGATAAAAATGGCGTGTATGCTGTCTACTATGCCGATAGTGCAAACAAAGATCAAAGCGGAATCGCCCACCACATTAAGGATCAAATTTAAGAAGAAAGTCACTTTTTGTGACTTTTTTTATTTTTTTCAAAAAAAGGGTTGTCAAAACCTATTTCAACTGGTAATATATTTAACTGTCAGCACGAGAGCTGATGAAACAAATATGGGTGGCTAGCTCAGCTGGCAGAGCAACGGACTCTTAATCCGTGGGTCCAGGGTTCGATCCCCTGGCCACCCATAATATGAAAATGGCACTGCGAGGAGTCGGTGCTTTTTTTGTGCTTAAAATTAGATACACAAAAGTGTCTGGGAAAAAAGTCGATTTTTAACTAAATTTAGGCTTTAACTCAAAAAAATCCCATTAAATCAAGGTTTGCATGTACCAAGATTTGATGGGATTTTGAAATTTCTGAGTTTTTTCCCAGACACTTTCTATTATTAAACTAAATCATACATTTCTGGCATTCTGCACCATTTTGAATTAAACATTCGTCTGCAGTCAAGTTCTCACTACCAGCTAAAACTTTTTCTCTTACTCTAACATAATAAATTGAGTTGCATCGCTTTTTAAAGGCATAAATATAAGCCTTATTTAAATCTCTTGTTGTTGCATTATCTTCAACAAATAAAGTTAACGAAATTGATTGATCAACATACTTTTGTGCAGCAGCTGCAATATCAATAATAGCATTAGGTCCTACTTCATATGCACCCTTTTCGTAATACTCATAATTGTCTTTATTAATCTTATAAGCTGGTACATAAATTCGACCCAAATCAGCCTCTTTGCGTGTTTCAACAGGAGCTACTACTGGCTGCAAACTTGGTGTACATGAAGATAAATAACTAATTGATCCAGTAGGTGCAACTGCTAATAAGTTAGCATTAGCTATACCTGTCTTTTTAATTTTAGTAATCAATTCTTCCCAATCTTCTTTAGTTGGAATAACTAATTTATATTTAGCTACAATTTCTTTAATCTTGTCTGTTTTCGGTGAGACTTCCTCATCAATAAATTTTTTGAAATAATCACCACTAGCATATGATGAATCTTTGAATCCTTTAAAAGCACCATATTTTTCAGCTAATTTATTTGATTCTTTAAATGCATGGTATGCAATTGTATAAAAGAAAATTCCTGTAAATTCAACTGCTTCTGGTGAATCATAATAAATATGATTAGTTGCTAAAAAGCCATGTAAATTCATTGCTCCTAGACCGATTGCTCGATTAGCTTTATTTCCCTTTTCAATTGAAGGAGCACAATCTAAATCTGAAGACCTGGCAACACGATTAAGCGCTTGAACACTATCAGAAACCAAACTACCTAACTTGTCAGCGCTATTCATTGCTGCTGCAATATTAAGTGATCCTAAATTACAACAAACATCGTAGCCCGTCTTATTAAAACTTAAGTCTTCATTATAGGTACTTGGCGTATTAACCTGAGCAATTTCTGAACATAAATTAGACATCACAATCCGCCCCAATTTCTTTTGTGGGTTTCTTCGATTTACAGTATCTTCATACATAATATAAGGATACCCTGATTCAAATTGAACTTCAGCAATAGTTTGGAAGAATTTTCTAGCACTGATAAATGTCTTTTTAATACGTGGATTATTAAGGAGATTTTGGTATTCTTTAGTAATTGAAATATCTGACATTGGTTTACCATATTCACGTTTAATATCATATGGTGAAAACAAAGCCATCTTTTTATTTTCTTTGGCTAGTTCAAAAGTAATATCTGGAATCACTACGCCAAGTGATAAAGATTTAATTCTTACCTTTTCGTCAGCGTTTTCTCGTTTAGTATCTAAAAATTGCATAATCTGGGGATGATGGGCACTTAAATAAACTGCACCGGCACCTTGTCTTTGCCCTAATTGATTGGCATAAGAAAATGAATCTTCTAGTAATTTCATTACAGGAATTATCCCACTAGATAAATTCTCCACTTTTTTAATAGGTGCACCTAATTCACGCAAATTAGTTAAGCATAGAGCAACACCACCACCACGTTTAGATAATTGCAGACTTGTGCTTATTGCTCGTGAAATTGATTCCATATTGTCTTCAACTCTGAGCAAATAACATGAAATATATTCACCGCGTCTCTTTTTACCTGCATTCAAGAAAGTCGGAGTTGCTGGCTGGAAACGATTACTAATAATATCTTTAACTAAATTCAAGGCCAGTTCTTCATTGCCATCAGCTAAAAATAAAGCATTCATAACAGCCCGATCTTCAAAACGTTCTAAAAATTGTTTATTATCGTTTGTTTTTAAGGCATATGCTTTATAGAATTTAGCTGCACCCATAAAGTTCAAAAAGCTAAAATTTTGTGCATAAGCTAATTTGAAAATTTCTTTAATAAATTTAGCTGTATATAAATCTAGAACTTTTTTATCATAGTAATCATTATCAACTAAATAAGCTAATTTTTCTTCTAAAGAAGCAAACTTTTTCATTCTTGGTTCAATATGATTTTCAAGATATTGCTTAGTAGCTTCCTTGTCAGCTTTAAAATTATAATTTCCTTTTTCATCTTTAAATTTAGCAAGTGCATTTAAAGAAATATATGAATCATTATTAAGATTATCAGTCATTGTCTTCACCTGCATCAGCAATTATTTTATTAACATTATTTACATCTTCAGTTGTTCCCAGTAACTCAAATTTATATAGATAAGGAACATGTAATTTCTTAGAAATTACATCCCCTGCCAAGGCAAAAGAATTACCAAAATTGGTATTTCCACTAGCAATAACACCAATACATTTTTGCCGATTAGCCAATTTGTTCAAAAAGTGGATAACTTGCTTAGGCACAGCACCTGTAGTCCCATGGCCACCAGAATAAGTTGGCGTAATTAAAATATATTCTTCAGAAACTGAAATTTCTTTACTGAGTTTAATAGGAATCCTAATAGAATTACAATCTAACTTTTCTACAAAACGTGCTGTATTATTTGAAGTGGAAGAATAATAGACAACTAATGGCTTTTTAGAAATCCCAGTCATCATCTGTAGTCTCCTCTCCTGTTCCCATTACATATGAAGAACCATTACCAGAAAAGAAATCATGGTTTTCATCAGCTTGAGCTGATAATTGAGCGAATACTTCTGGAGAAACATAAGTTTCTTCTGCGGTAAAAGGGGAATCATAGCCTAAATTTTGTAAAAATTTACCTGCATTATACAAACTGAAATGAATTGCATCATCAACCAAATCAAAATCATCATAAAGCTCGTGCAAATATTTCTTTTCCAAATCAATTAGTTTATCTAAGAAATCAAAAACGAATTTTTTCATTTCTGCTTGTTTAGCTGGAGCTAATTTCTTTACGGCCAATTGATATTTGTAACCACTATAATAATTGTGAATAACCTTATCTCTTAAGATCAATCTAATAATATCAGCAGTATTAGGCAATTTACCTCTTGCAGCTAAATAAAATGGTAAATAAAAACCACCATAAAGCAGGAACCCTGGCATAATTGCTGCGGCAACCTTTGATTTAAGCGGATCATTGCCTGTATAATACGGAATTACCGCTTTAGCTCTTGCTTGTAAAGCATCATTATTAACTACCCATTCATGCGCTTCTTCAATTTGTTCACTAGTACATAAAGTAGAAAAAATAGTTCCATATGATCTTGCATGGACAGCAACCATAAAAGCAAAATTTGTATAGATAGCTTGCTCTATATCAGTTTGCGAATTTTTAATTTGGGCTACATCACCCACACTTGATTGAGTTGTATCTAATAAAGTCAATCCAGTGAAAGTGCGAGTTATAAGCTGTTGCCAGTCATCAGATAATTGATTCCAAGAACTTATATCATTCGAAACTGGGATTTTTTCAGGTAACCAAAAGTTTTGAGTAACTCTGTTCCAAACCTCAAGATCCTTATCATCTTTAATGTCATTCCAGTTAATAGCTCGCATATTTTTGCCGTTGTTATTGTAAGCAAATTCAACTGGTGACTGTGAATGATCATAATAACCCATATTTTTTGCTCCTATCATTATTTATTGTTTTATCTAATATATGTGTGAGCACACTATAGCATAGTCTGCTCAATGATACAACATGTAGATTTTTTGGTTATTTATAATCAATATATTGTGGTTAAGTCGTTTTTGATAATACAAAATTATTTTCAAATTTATTTTATCTTCCAAAAATAATGTAGGTGTTGTTTTTTGCTTTTTTGAC
>NZ_BALU01000009.1 GCF_000615285.1 Lactobacillus kitasatonis DSM 16761 = JCM 1039
GAATTTTTATTATTTATTTGGAGGAGTATGATATGAAGAAACGTTTCAAATTAGCTGCTATTTTTGTGGCTGAAATGTTCGCAGTTGCCCCTGTTGTTGGTATGGCAGAAACATCAACTACTGTTTCAGCTGATGCTGACATCATGCAACAATACACTTTTAATGACTCGGGTTTGGACTTTACTCCTACTTTAAAGGTTTATATTGCTAAGGGTCACAAATTCACCACCAGTAAAGAAACTGTTTACAAGGCAAAATAATTAGGATTAATTCCGAAAATATAAAGCTGTTAGATTTACCGTGGTCTAGCAGCTTTTTTGATGCAAAAAATACCACTCACCGTTAAATTTAGACCATTCACCTGAATTTAATAATTTAACGAAAATAAGCAGGTATACTAATAATCAATCAAGGAGGGATGCAATTGAAAGTTAAATTGAATATCGATCCAAGTTTACCAGAAGAAAAAGCTGAATTTTGGTTAAAGAAAATGACTGCTAGATTTGAACGGATTACTAAAGAGTTAAATTCGGAGCAGGATTTTCTTTGGTGCTATCGAGATGGGGATGCCTATGAAATTAATTTTTCTCAAATCTATGCAATTCAAATAGAAAATGAAAAAACAATGATTTGTACTCAAAATCAAAAATATGTTTATAGAGGCAGATTGTATCAAGTACAAAGTGTTCTACCTAACGATTTTATAATGATTTCTAGAGGTGCTATTGTTAATTATCATTTTATTGATCATCTAGAAATTATAAATACAGGCAATATTGATGCGCTTTTGGAGAATGGACTAAGAGTACAAGTTTCTCGTAGAAGAATAAAGGATTTAAAAGAGAGGCTAGGATTATGAAAAATATTAAAGATCTTTTATATAACGGTCTGATTAGTGGACTGATTGGTATTGGTATCGGTACGATCTGGATAGCTATGAATTTCTTGTTTTCACTAAATGGTCAAAATCCTGCAACAGCGAAGATATATTTGACGACCTTTCTTTTTTGGACGATTATTTCTTTTCTCATTGGTATTTTCTTTTATCTAGCTAGCTGGATTTTTAATAGTGAAAAATGGTCATTGAAAAAACAAATTTTTATTAACTTCTTCGTCTGTTTTATTGCATGGTTCTTGTTAAACCTCCTAATTGATAATTTTAGTATTTCACTAAAGATGGTTATTAGAGTAACAGTTGATTTTATTATTATGTACGCTATTGCATACAGTGGATATTTTTTACATTTATGGAACACTGTTAGACGAATAAATGCAAAGTTAAAGGAAAAATAGAATACCATAATTAAAAAATGAAAGAGGTACCCTTGCATGACTTTATTATCTGTAAATAATATTTCAAAAACATATCAAAAAGCACATAAAAAGGCAGTATCTGATGTTTCATTTAATGTTGATAGTGGTGATATTGTTGCCTTCTTAGGTCCTAATGGTGCAGGAAAAACTACAACATTAAAAATGATTCTTAATTTAGTTAGTCCTGATAAAGGAACGGTTGTATTCGACGGAAAAGATGTAACTCACAACAATCTCTTTTTATTGAAAAACACTGGCGTTTTATTAGAAGGATCTAGAAATATGTATTGGGCCTTATCACCAATGGAAAATTTTGTTTATTGGGGTGGCCAACGTGGTTTAAGCAAGAAAGAGGCAGAAAAAAGAGGAGAAACTTTCCTCAAACAGTTTGGTCTGTTGGATAAGAAATATACCTCTATTACCAGATTGAGTAGAGGTATGCAGCAAGTTGTGGGAATTTGCTGTGCTATGATTGCCGAACCAAAGCTTTTAATTTTAGATGAGCCAACTTTAGGTTTGGATCTTAATGCTACTCAAATAATGATTAAGAGTCTGAATATGTTATCCGCCAATGGAGTAGGGATTCTAGTTACTACACATCAAATGGAATTTGCTCAAGAGATAGCTAATAAAATTTTATTAATCAATCATGGTAAACTTGTCTTTTCTAATAGTATAAAAGATAGTTTGAAGAAGCTGAATAAACAAGAAATTTTTGAAGTGCATTTCACCCAAGAACTTACCGCCTCAGAAAAAGAGGATATACTTGCAAGCTGTGAACTTACAAAGAAGACTGACGGAGTTTATCGTTTGGGTGTTAAACCGCAAGCATCTCTTTCACAAGTACTTAAACTATTGAGTGAATTACCAATAAGTAGTATACAAACTGTGACTAGAGGATTAGATGAAATTTTTAAGTACTACACGGAGAAGGAAAAATGATAAGTTTTAAAGCTGAATTTTGGCGTCAATTCTATTTATATAAGAGATACCTCTTCAATTATATTTCAGAATTTTTCTTATTAATTTTAATGTTTATGGCTATTTTTTGGGGCGGTAGCTTGTAGGAGGTGGCGTTTTAGGAAAATCATTGAATGCCCTAGTAGTTGGATATGTTTTGTGGAGTTTAATTGAAAACACTATTAGCCAAATGGGATCAACAGTGATGAATAATGCCAAAAGTGGTATTTTAGAACAACAATATCTTATGCCAATTTCTTCTAGAAGATTATTTTTAAATAAAAGTATTGCAAATATTGTTGTGGCATTCGTCCAAGCAATTTTAATTCTGATAGCAGTAATGGCAATTTCTGATCACTGGATTAGTTTTCCAGTAATAATGATTGTTCCATTTATATTAGCTTTACTAACTACAGTGGGATTAGGCTATTTAATTGTTAGCTTAGTTTTACGTTTTAAAAGAATTGGCAGTACCTTAGTGATTTTTCAATATATTTACTTAGGTATACTACTAGTTAATTTTGAAAACTGCTCCAATCTTACAAAATGCTTATCTTGTTTATTGCCAATTTGTCCAATGGTTAGTTGGATGAGATTAGCAGTTAACAATCGACCATACAATTTAGCGTTTTATTTAAGCGAATCTATCTTTAATACCGTATTATGGTTGATTATTGGATTGCTAGTATTTAATTTAGCTGATAAATATGTAAAGAAAAATGGGACTTTATCTTTTTATTGATTTTAGTTGCTAATAAATTCATTCATCCCTGAAAAGTGATTCTTGCCCACAAAAATTCCAAGGAATAACTTCTACTTATGCATTGTTCTGTGGTAGGAACGCTGTAAAGTTTGTGGCTGCAGCTTGGGTAAATAATAACGATCTTCATGTTTAAAAATAGGGCAAAAATTGCTCTATTTTTAGCTCCCATTAGAATTTTCCGTGGCATAATTGACGTATAAATTTGAAAGGGAGATATAAAAAATGAAGAAAAAAGTTTTATCATTTATTGCCGCTTTTTTAGTTGTTTTAGGTTTGGCTAGCGTTCATGCAAACACAGCAAATGCTGCTAGTTAGGGTGCTACCAAACTTTTCACCACACCTAAGAATACGCGTGGTGTTTGGTAACACAAAGAAGCTGGTAAAGTTATTAGAAATAAAATTACTGCACATACTATTAACGGCCTCAAGGTTTATAAGGTATTAAGGGGTAAAGAAGCAGATAAGTGGGATAAAAGGATAAGAAATTAGCCAAATAATTTAATTCAGAAAAGATAATAATTTTATTGACGGAAAAGGGCTAAACGCGTATAATACAACTAGTTGAGAACAAGAAGAAGCTCCCGCTTCTCGCCTAAGTTAAATTAACCTCTGGGCTGATCGATATTTTCTGTTGATTAAAGGCGGGTGATACTTATCCCGCCCTTTTTCTTGTCCTCGAAATTAACACGGAGGTGAACAGTTATACCAAAAAGTTTAATCTTAAACGATAAAATTCGCGCACGCGAAGTTCGTTTAATTGATGAGGATGGTAAGCAAGTTGGCGTCATGAACAAGATGGAAGCTTACGTCGCGCAAGCGATGCTGGTCTTGACCTTGTTTTGATTTCACCAAATGCCAAGCCACCTGTAGCACGTATCATGGACTACGGTAAGTACCGCTTCGAACAACAAAAGAAGCTTAAGGAATCCCGTAAGAAGTCCAAGACAGTTAGTGTCAAAGAAATTCGCTTGAGTCCAACAATTGAAGGCAATGACTTCGAAACGAAGTTGAAGCACGTTCGTAAGTTTGTTTCTAAAGAAGGAGCTAAGGTTCGTGTATCAATCCGCTTTAGAGGTCGTGCCATCACTCATAAGGAATTAGGTCAACAAGTACTTGAGAAGATGGCTGAATCAACTTCCGATATTGCTAATGTAATTAGCAAGCCTAAGATGGAAGGTCGTTCAATGTTCTTAATGCTCGCACCTAAGAGTGAAAAGGACAAAAAATAAAAAGTAGTTAATTGGAGGAAATAGAAATATGCCAAAGATGAAAACACACCGCGCTTCTGCTAAGCGTTTTAAGAGAACTGCAAATGGTGGTTTAAAGCGTCACCACGCATTTACTGGCCACCGTTTCCACGGTAAGACTAAGAAGCAACGTCGCCACTTGAGAAAAGCTGCTATGGTTTCAAGCAGTGATATGAAGCGTATCAAGCAAATGGTTGCTCAAATGCACTAATTATTTGTTCTTGAAAAGACTATAGTAGGAGGAAATTTAAATGCCAAGAGTTAAAGGTGGAATTGTAACACGTAAACGTCGTAAGAAGGTCATGAAGCTTGCCAAGGGTTACCGTGGCGCAAAGCACATGCAATTTAAGGCTGCAAGCACTCAATTATTCGTTTCATACAAGTACGCATTCCGCGACCGTAGAAGACGTAAGAGTGAATTCAGAAAGTTATGGATTGCTCGTATCAACGCAGCTGCAAGACAAAACGACATCTCATATTCTAAGTTAATGCACGGCTTGAAGTTAGCTGGTGTTGACATGAACCGTAAGATGTTAGCTGATATTGCTTACAACGATTCAAAGACTTTTGCACAATTAGCAGAAACTGCTAAGAAGGCATTGAACTAATTAGTTCAAAAATAGAGGCCAGGAAAATTATTCCTGACCTCTATTTTTTTACTATTTTTGAATTAAAGCTCTTAACCTGATTTTTTCATCTGGTGTTGTAAATGCCGCATCAACTGCATTTAGATAAAGCGTCGTTTCTTCTGCTGGCGTTAAATTGGTTTGTTGCTCGAGTAACTTATATTCATGCGGTAAATTAGTATTTGAAACCGTCATATCGTCAGAATTCAGGGTAACTTTCATCCCTTTATGCAGCAATTTTTTAATCGGATAAGAATCAATCTGATCGAATGCTTTAGTGTTCATGTTGGAAGTAGCACAGCATTCAAGCACGATCTGCTTTTTAATTAATTCCTGCGTTAACTCTGGGGCCTCAGTGCAACGAATGCCGTGACCAATTCTTTTGGCACCCATGGCCAGGGCTTGGCGAATAGAATCGGGACCGTCTGCTTCACCAGCATGGATCGTGTAGGGCACGCCAAGTTTTTGTGCCTCATCGAAGAAAGATTTATATTTGATATTAGGGATCGGACCTTCGGCACCAGCTAGATCGATACCTACCACGCCTTTACCTAAAAACTTTTTGGCGAGTTTGACTGTTTCCATATTTTCTTTTTGATTATCAGCAAATCTCATCAAACAAAGAATTAACCCAGCGTGTAATTCGGGCAAGTTCCGTTCTTCTTTTTGATCAGCCAAAAATTTATTTAACCCAGCAATTGCGGCTTTAATTGCGTCTTCTTGGGTTAATCCTTTTTTCGTATGAAGTTGCGGCGCAAAACGAATTTCTGCATAGACCAACCCTTGCTCTTTTAATTCAGTCAGTAAATCATAAACAATCGTTTCAAGATCGTGCCTTGTCTGCATTAGTTTGTTAGGTATGGCAAACTTCTCTAAAAATTGTTCCAAACTTTTGCAGCTGGAGTCAACAGATAGCTCTTGACGTAATTCTTGATCAGTAGGAATGGGTATATCATGTTCTCGCATCAATTTTTTAACTGTAGCAACAGGTACTGAGCCATCTAGGTGAAGGTGCAAATCGATAAACTTTCTCATTTTTCTCCCTTTCTGATTTTTTGATGAAAATAAAATAGGTTAAATTGTTTAGTATTGTATCACTTTTTGCTAAGAATGAAACAAAAGTTTCTAATACAAACGCATTTTTGATATCATAGAGAGTGATAAAAAATGGAGAGTTTATATGTTATTTAGACCAAAATATACAATAAATACTATTTATAATCTGGACCCCCAGAAATTGAATGAGATGGGAATAAAAGCAGTTTTTTCAGACCTAGATAACACGCTTCTTGCTTGGAATAAGTTTGAAACTGCCAAAGAGATGGACAAATTAAACAAGCAATTGGCCAAGGCTAACATTAAGCTGGTCGTAATTTCGAATAATAATGCTCAACGTGTAGGGAAAGTGCTCAATCCTTACCACATTGATTTTGTTTCTGCGGCACGCAAGCCATTGCCGTTTGCAATAACACGTAAACGCGAAGAAATGCATTTGCAAAAGGATCAAGTAATGATGGTGGGTGATCAGCTGATAACCGATATGCAAGCCGGAAATTTGGCTGGAGTTGAGACGGTATTGGTTAAGCCACTGGTTGAAACAGATAAGTGGAACACCAGAATTAATCGATTCTTTGAAAAGATCATCTTTTTCTTTCTTGGTTTATCGCATCGAGTAACATTTAAGGAGACTTTGCAAAATGGATGAGGATATTATTTGTATTGGTTGTGGGGCAGTGCTCCAATCCGATGATCCTAAAAAAGCGGGCTACTTGCCTAAGAGCGCACTAGACAAAGCAAGAAATGAAGAAAACGCAGAAGTTTACTGCCAACGTTGCTTCAGATTGCGTCACTACAATGAGATCATGCCAGTCGATTTAAACAACGATGATTTCTTGGCATTGCTTAACTCACTTTCTGAAAAGAAGGCTTTGATTGTTAACGTTGTTGACTTGTTCGACTTCTCAAACTCACTTTTGTCATCACTAAAGCGTTTTGTCGGCAATAACGATTTTATTTTAGTCGGTAACAAGTTTGATCTTTTCCCTAAGAATTCTAGACAAAGCAAAATCAAAGATTGGATGAGACAAGAAGCTAACCGCATGGGTCTTTATCCTAAAGAAATTTTCTTGGTTTCTGCTAAGAGAAAGGTCAATCTTGAAAGTTTGATTGCTTACATTAATAAACAATCACAAGATAAAGACGTTTATTTTGTAGGAACTACCAATGTTGGTAAGTCTACTTTGATCAACGCTATCATTGACATGATGGGTGATATTCAAGATTTGATTACCACTTCACGTTTTCCTGGCACTACTTTAGATCGAATCGAAATTCCACTTGAAAATGGTCACTTTTTGATCGACACACCAGGGATTATGACTGATAATCAATTGGCTACTCACTTAAATGCTAAGGACTTGGAATTAATCTCACCAAAGAAGCCGCTCAAGCCAGCTACTTACCAGCTTATGCCTGGTAACACCTTATTCTTAGCCGGACTTGGACGAATCGATTATTTAAAAGGCGAGTCAACTAGTTTTACTGTTTATGTAGCGCGCGATATGTACGTTCACCGCACTAAGACGGCCAACGCTGATGCCTTTTATGAAAAGCATGTTGGTGAATTGCTTGCTCCACCTGCTAAGGATGATAAGTTGCCTGCACTTAAGGGTCAGGAATATCGAACTGAATACAAGAGTGATCTTTTATTTGGTGGGATCGGTTTTGTGACCGTTCCAGAGGGATGCGTTGTTAAGACTTACACGCCAGATGGTATTGGTTTAGGAATTCGTCGTGCATTGATTTAGAGGTTTTCGTATGGTAAATCCAAAATGTATTGAAAAAGCACCTGCTGCTGAAGTTAAAGCTCAATTAGAACGTGAAAATGTTAAAGGCCGTCAAATCGGCATTATGGGCGGTACTTTTAATCCTGTCCATATTGCTCACTTGGTTGCGGCCGAACAAGCAATGACTAAATTGCGTTTGGATGAGGTTTGGTTTATGCCAGATAATATTCCACCTCACAAGAATGCACCATTAACATCAGCTAAAGATAGAGCGACGATGTTAGATTTGGCAACTCGTGATAATCCTAAGTTTAGGGTTAAATTGCTTGAATTGTTCCGTGGCGGCGTTTCTTATACTGTAGATACAATGCGCTACTTAAAGGAAAAAGCACCACAGAACAATTACTATTTAATCATGGGAAGCGACCAAGTTAACAGCTTCCATACTTGGAAAGAAGCACCAACTTTGGCTAAAATGGTTACGCTGGTCGGAATTCGTCGCCCTGGCTATCCACAAGATCCGCAATATCCAATGATTTGGGTAGATGCGCCAGATATTCGTCTGAGTTCTACTGCAATTCGTCGCTCAGTGGCAACTGGCACTTCAATTAGATACTTGGTACCAGAACCAGTTAGACAATATATTGAAGAAAAGGGGCTTTACCTTGACGAAACTAACATTTAAAAAGACCTATTCACCATTATCTAGTGATGAAATTATTGCTAAAGAAAAAGCTAACATGGACAAAAAGAGATTTAAGCACTGTGTTCGCGTTAGTGAAACTGCTCGTAAATTAGCAAAGTTGAACCACTATGATGAAGATAAGGCAGTACTTGCTGGATTTGTACATGATTATGCCAAACAAGTTCCCATTGAAGAATACCGTAAAGTAATTAAGGAACAAGACTTTGACAAGGATTTGCTTAATTGGAATCGTGCAATTTGGCACGGTATCGTCGGGACTTACTTTATCGAACACGATTTAAAGATTAGAGATCCCGAAATTTTGACAGCCGTTCGTCGTCACACTACAGGTGATACTGAGATGACTACATTAGATAAGATCGTCTTCATGGCTGATTATATTGAACCTGGTCGTGATTTCGATGGTGTCGAAGAAGCGCGCAAAATTACTTATGCCAACCTTGATGAAGGTGTTGGCTACCAATTGGCTCACACCTTAGAGTTTTTAGTTGAAAAGAGAAATAGAATTTATCCACGCACTATAGAAGCATATAATGTTTGGAGTGCAAAATAATAAAAATAAGGAGAAAAAATTTGACTAGTCAAGAAATTTTAGATTTTACAACAAAAGCAATTAGCGATCGTCACGGTGAAGATACCGAAGCGTATGATATGCGCGGTATCAGTATTTTAGCTGACTACTATGTAATCACTAGTGCAGGTTTCAACCGTCAACTTCACGCTATCGTTAACTCAATCGTTGATGAAGCTCACCAAAATAACTACACTGACTACCGTATTGAAGGTACTAGAGACTCTAACTGGCTCTTAGTAGACTTAGGCGACGTAGTAGTTAACATCTTTACCAAGGAAGCACGTGAGTTTTACAACCTTGAAAAGCTCTGGGCTAACGGTAAACGCGTTGAATTAAAGGAAGACTAATAAAAATGAGCGTTGTGGGGATTATTTCAGAATTTAATCCTTTCCATAGTGGTCACGAATTTTTGTTAAATCAGGCACGTTTAATTGCTAAAAATGATCCGATTGTAGTTATTATGTCAGGCAATTACGTCCAACGTGGCGAAATGGCGATCATGAGCAAATGGGAGCGAGCTAAAGCTGCCTTGCAATCAGGTGCTGATTTAGTATTTGAAACGCCTTTTTCTACAGCGGTTGAACCGGCTGATTTATTCTCATTAGGCAATATTGAACAATTGTCTAAGTTAGGCGTTACCGATTTAGTATTTGGGGTTGAAGATGCCAATTTGAATTTTGCTTACCTTGGTAGCAAAATTGCAGAAATTCCCCAAAATCATATGGACTTTAAGGATTATAGTCAGACCTATTCAACTCAATATAATCAAATGGTAGCCCGAGAAGTAGGCCATGAAATTAATCAACCTAATGCCATTTTAGGTTTAGCCTATGCTGTGGCAAACCACAATTTGGGCTCACCTTTAAAATTGCATCCCATCAATCGAATCGGTGCGGGTCACGACGATTTATTGCAGCGTAGCAGCGTAGTACAAAGTGCCAGTGCAATTCGAAACCTGCTTTTGCATGGCGAAGATACCAGCAATTTGAAGTACTGGATGCCTAAAGCAGAAGCCGCAACTTTGAGCAAGCAAAAAATATATCCTAACTGGAACTTGCTATATCCATTTTTGAAGTACCGCATTGAATCTTCTTCAGTTGAAGAATTGCGTCAGATTTATCAAATGAGTGAAGGACTTGAGTATAAGATGAAGCAAGAGATTCACTTGTCACGTGATTTCACTGAATTCTTGCGTAGAATCAAGTCCAAGCGGTATACTTATTCTCGTTTGCGTCGTTTGAGCTTGTATACATTATTGAATGTAACTCAAGATGATATGATTGCTAGTTTTAATCATGAATCGTTGATGTTACTTGGCTTTAGCAAAATTGGACGTAAATTTTTAAAAAATAACCGTAAGAATTTCCAAACGGAAATTATTTCTAAAGTTGATAAAAGAAGTGCAAAGGATGGTTCTCTTGCACTTCAAGTTAGAACTGATCGTTTATTTGAACAAATAATGGGGGTTGACCAAAACTTTGGCCGGCGTCCAATCGAGGTGTAATATGTTAGAAATTAGTTTTTCTAAAATAAAGAATGCTTCTGAGCCACTTACTCATATTGAACGTGATGTAGAGATGCGCCCAGAATTTTTCAAGCGAAGTAAGGAACTTTTGATTGATGCAAAAAACGTGCATCTATCCGGAGATTTGTTCTATCAAGAACCATTTGTGACCGGCAATTTTTATATAACAGCTGACTTAACAGTTCCATCTAGTAGAAGCTTAAAACCGGTTGCTTATCATGAAGATTTTACTTTTGTAGAAAACTACATTGATCGCAAACCTACAAAAGAAGAATTAGAAGATAATGACACAATTGTGCAAGTAGATAATGATGTTATCGATCTGCAAACTGCTGTTGAAGATAACATGTTGCTGAATATTCCAACTACTATTTTGACACCGGAAGAAAAGGAAAAGAATATTTTCCCAGAAGGTAATGGCTGGGAAGTTATCTCTGAATCTGCCTTTGATGAAGGAAAGAAGAATCAAGTTAACCCAGCTTTCGCAAAGCTGAAAGTATTGCTTGATAATAAAGATGACAAAAACGATAAAAAATAGTAACAAAATTATCGAAACAATCAAAGAAATTTAACTTTGATTGTTTTTTAATCTTGTTTTGAAGTGATATTTAAAGTATCCTTTAATTATACAAACATTTTTTAATTAATTTATTAGTAATAAAGAACAAATTGATCTATGAGGAACTGAGATAACATGGCAAAAATTCTTATTATTGAAGATGAAAAGAACTTGGCTCGCTTTGTAGAGCTTGAATTACAACATGAAAATTATGAAACTGTAGTAGAAAATAACGGTCGTAAAGGTTTAGACGATGCCCTTTCCCAAGATTTTGATGCAATTTTGCTTGACTTAATGCTTCCAGATTTGAACGGTTTGGAAATTGCACGTCGTGTACGTCAAGTTAAGACTACTCCTATCATTATGATGACTGCGCGTGATTCCGTAATTGATCGTGTATCAGGCTTGGATCACGGTGCTGATGACTATATCGTTAAGCCATTTGCTATTGAAGAACTTCTTGCACGTTTACGTGCCGTTTTGCGCCGTGTAAAGATTGAAAAGGATGCTTCTAAAGTAACTGTTGCTAAGCAAAAGATCGTTAAGTTCAAGGACTTGACTATTGAAACTGCCAACAGAATTGTTCACCGTGGTGATGGTAAGGCAATTGATTTGACTAAACGTGAATACAACTTGCTTATGACGTTGATCGAAAACAAGAACAACGTTGTTAGTCGTGATCAATTGTTAAACAAGATTTGGGGACCTGAATCAAACATTGAAACTAATGTTGTAGAAGTTTACGTTCGTTATTTACGTAACAAGATCGATGTACCAGGTCAACCATCTTACATCAAGACAGTACGTGGTACTGGATACATGGTAAGAGATGAAGATGATGATCAAGAATAAAAGAGATAGAGCTAAAGAGACCAAGCATTCATCGCTAGTTGTACGATGGGTAAGTATCGTTGCACTGACGATTACGGTCTCTTTTGTCTTATTTTCAGTTGTGGTTTATCAAATTGTAAGTAAGCAATCGATGAACCAGCAGGAAGAAACTTCCAACAATGTAGTGGTTACGCTTGAGCGGACGTTAAGTTCGATTCCAGATGAGTTGGAGATTTCGAATGTCATTCCGTCGCTATCGCCATCTACAAGGCGAATCTTGAACGGCGGTCCTGCCATTAGCAGCAAAGATACGCGGAACAATGCCTTTAGCGACAACCTGATTTCGTTAATATCCAATCCTGATATTAACGTAGCTGTCTACAATCGGCATAACGAGGTTGTCTTTGCCAATGGTGATACGACGCCAAAGTTTAGTCCTTTTAAGGGTAATCGCAGGGTAGTACAGGTTAAACGAAATAATAAAACGACTCTAGTCACCTACCAAAAGGTGTACTCGGCCGTTAATAATAAATTGACTGGGTATGTGGTTGTCTCAAATAAAATGACGTATTACAACCATTTGATGAGCAACTTGCTGCACTGGATGCTGATTATTTCGCTGATTGCAATTATCTTCTTTGTGGCTATTTCATATGTCTTGGTAGTCAATGTTGTTAGACCGATTAAGACAATGTCTAAAGTGGCTAAGGAAGTTAATGCTGATCCAAATAGTGAGGCCAGAATTAAGCCGCTTAATCGTGACGATGAATTAGCAGAGCTGGCCAGTTCTATCAACCAGATGCTGGATCGGATGCAGAGTTATATTGAACAGCAAAAGCAGTTTGTTGGGGATGTTTCTCACGAATTGCGGACCCCTGTTGCCGTAATTGAAGGACACTTAAACATGCTGGAGCGGTGGGGCAAGGATGACCCGCAAATTTTGGATGAATCAATCAAGCCTCATTGCAAGAAGCCGATCGAATGAAGCACCTGATCCAAGAAATGCTTGATTTAACTAGAGCTGAACAAATTGATGTGCAATATCCATATGAAATAACTAACGTCAATGAAGTAGTACGAAGAGTTGTTTCTGATTTGGCAATGGTTCACCCTGACTTTAAGATTCAGCTTGATGAGGATGACTTGCCTGATGATACTGAGATTCAAATGTATCACGGTCACCTTGAACAACTATTGGTCATTTTGATCGATAATGGTATTAAATACTCAACGGATCGTAAGCAGATCAATGTTTCTGCCGGTGTAACCAAAAAAGAAGTCAGCATCATGGTGCAAGACTTCGGTGAAGGTATTTCACCAGAAGATCAAAAGAAGATCTTTAATCGCTTCTATAGAGTGGACAAGGCCAGAACCCGTGAAAAGGGCGGTAATGGTTTAGGTTTATCAATCGCTCAAAAATTAGTTGATAGTTATAAGGGCGAAATCAGTGTTGAATCTGTAGAAGGACAAGGCAGTCAATTTAAGATGGTCTTCCCAGTTCTTTCTAAAAAGCGTGCCGCTAAATTACGAAAGATTGAAGCAGAAAAACATAAAAATGATGTGCCAGATGGCATTTTAAAGTAAAAAAATAGGACCTGGAATTTTCCAGATCCTTTTTTTGTATCTTAATTATTTTCTTCTTTGTTGCTTACCCTTGTTGCGGTTACGTAAATCTTGGTGCAATTCTTTCTTAGCTTCGGTATTAGCAGTATTGCTTTCGCCGCTAGGATTGAATAAAGCATCAACCTTTTCTTTGGTAACAACTACTTCAACCGGCTTTTCCTTTAATTCTTCAGCCACGTGTTGCTTAACCTTAGGGGTGAGGACGAAGGTGACGATTAATTGTTGGATAATCATTACCAAGTTACCTGCGGCCCAGTATAAAGCTAACGCACCTGAGAATGACAAACTGAAGAATAAAGTCATAATTGGGTTAACGATCATCATCGATTGCATTGTCTTCTTTTGTTCTTCAGGGATGCCGATCAATGAGATGTAACCTTGAATAACTGTGAAGACAGTCGCAATGATAGCCAAAACTACTGATTTTTGACTAAGGGAGATGCCAAAGAATGTTGAGTGCGCTAATTGTGGTGAGTAAAATACCGCTTGGTAAATTCCCCACATAATAGGCAACTGAATAATCAAAGGCAAGCATCCCATACCGCCAGTCAAAGAAACTTGGTTCTTTGAATATAGCTCTCTTTGCCAACCTGATAAGGTCATTTGTTGGTCAGGGGTAATTCCCTTATGCTTCATTGCAGCTTGAATGAGCTTCATTTGTGGCTGCAGACGAGCCATTTTTTCTTGTTGGCGTACGCTCTTATTTTGTTGCACAAGCATAAGAGGCATCAAAATAAGACGAACGACAAAAGTAATGATCACGATACCCCAGCCAGCGCCATTTTCGCCGCCGATCATGTGGGCAGTTTGGATCATAATGTTTTGCAAGGGACGACCTAACCATTGGTAAACCCAACCGTAGATTCCGCTGTGGGGAGCCACATTAGGGTTATTGGTAGCGCCACATGCACTCAATACAAGAGCAGCGACTACTAAGAGTGCCAATACTCCTGTATATCTCTTAATTTTTTTCATTAAAATAATCACCACTTAGTTTCTATTAAAAAATGTATCTCTAATATAATACATTAAAGGTATGCATTTTTTCCACATTTGAGGCTAATTCTTGGTCAATGTTTTCAATATGAGCAAAACCTGATGCAGATGGCAATTTTTCAATAAAGCGATCAAGCTCGCTAGGTTCGCCTTGGATGTAAATAGTTACGGTGCCGTCTGAATTATTTCTTACTGTGCCGGGGATGCCCATTTTATTGGCCAGCATTTGTGTGCTCCAGCGAAAACCTACGCCTTGAACTAAACCCGAAACAACTAATTTTCTAGTTTCCATAGTGAATGCCTCGTTTTCAATTAATTTATCTTTTTTCTATATACAATTATCCATTATAATGGGGACAGAAGCAAAAAGGAGCAGAGAATTATGCAACAAATTAGTTCAGTTAATAATGCAACAATTAAAAAATTAGCTAAATTAAAGCAAAAGAAATATCGTGATGAAGAAAACCGCTACTTAATTGAAGGGTTTCACTTGTTTGAAGAAGCTGTTAAAGCAGGCAAGAAATATCAATATGTCTTAGGAACAGAAGAAGCTCTTGATCAAGTAAACGAAGACTACGATATTGATTTAGATGGCAAAAACGTAATTTTAATCAATAAAGCAATTGCCCGTCATTTGAGCAGCACTAAGAATTCACAAGAAATCTTCATGGTACTTAAGATCGATCAACCTAAGGAATTTCCATTTAATTATGGTAAATGGGTCTTGCTTGATAATTTAGCTGATCCAGGCAATGTTGGTACGATCATTAGAACTGCCGATGCCGCTGGTTTTGATGGCGTGGTTTTGTCACCAGAAAGTGCTGACTTATACAATCCTAAGACGCAACGCGCTATGCAAGGAAGTCAATTCCACATTGATTTGATTAAGCGCGACTTAGCAGACGTCATCACTGATTTCCAAGATTCTGCAATTCCTGTTTATGCCAGCATGCTTGATAAATCAGCTAAGCAATTGCAAGACTTTGAGAAGGTGCCACAACTTGCTTTAATTATCGGTAACGAAGCACATGGCGTAAGCGAAGCTATTGCTAGTTAAGTGATGAAAAGCTCTATATTCCAATCAAAGGCAAGGCAGAATCATTGAATGCGGCTGTGGCTGCCGGTATTATGATTTACCACTTTGCTTAATACTTGTAATTAGTAAGTACTTTCTCTATAATAGATAAGAAAATATATTAATATTTTTATTGGAATTATACCAATGAATAGGGGAGATACTTATGCAAGAAGTTAAAGAAAAAAAGGAGTCAACTCCTTGTAAACCGGAGGATTATGAATTGTGTGGTCACTTTATCAATGCCTTTCGAATTATTGGTAAAAAGTGGAATGGCTTAATCATTAGCTCATTGTGCAACACAGAAGATATGCGCTTTAAGGATCTGGCTCGCTGCATTGAAGCTTGTTCAGATAGAGTTTTAGTTGAACGCTTGAAGGAACTTGAAAAAGACGATATCGTAAAGCGTACTGTCAACCAAGACACAGGCATTATTTCCTATAGCTTGACCGAAAAGGGGGCTGAACTTAAGCCAGTCTTTGATCAAGTTCATGATTGGGCAGATAAGTGGGCCTAAGGGCTTGCAAGAATTCCAAAAAAGAAATATTATATTAGGTAATTACTAAGATCAAGACTAGTAACAATATTGGCTTCTAAAAAGAGAGTCTTCTTTAACAAGCTGAAAGAGAAGATAGAAGAACAGTTGTGAATTTCATCTTGGGAGTAGAATCTAACCCATTCCGGTATTTCACCGTTAACGAAAACTTAAGTGTGGACATACTATGTCCAAACTAGGGTGGTACCGCGAAGCTTCGTCCCTATTAGGGACGGAGCTTTTTTGTTTTTGAAAGGAAAGAATTAATGGACTTATTTGATAAGTTAAAAGAGCTTCATGAAGAAGGACTCAAGCAAATCAATAAAGCTACTGACGAGCAAACTTTAAATAAGGTAAGAGTTGAGCTTGTTGGTCGTAAAGGTGAATTAACCAAAATTTTGCACTCAATGCGTGATGTTGCACCAGAAGACAGACGTAAAGTCGGTCAAAAGGTTAACCAATTGCGTGACTTGTTCAATGCGCAATTAGATGCAGCCAAGGAAGATATTGTTAAAGCTGTTTTAGCTAAGCGTCTTGAAGACGAAAGAATTGACGTTACTTTGCCAGGTCGCGAAGGCCACTTAGGTTCAAAGCACCCAATCAACATCATCTTGGATGACCTTGAAAGTTACTTCATTGGTATGGGCTACAAGGTTGTACAAGGTCCAGAAATTGAAACAGACCACTACTGTTTCGAAATGATGAACTTGCCAAAAGATCACCCAGCACGTGATATGCAAGCTACTTTCTACATTGACGATGAAGATTTGCTTAGAAGTCAAACTTCAGGTGACCAAGCTCGTGTCCTTGAAAAGCATGACTTCTCAAGAGGCCCACTTAAGATGGTTGGTCCTGGTAAGGTTTACCGTCGTGATGATGACGATGCAACTCACTCACACCAATTCATGCAAATGGAAGGTTTAGTTGTCGATAAGAACGTAACCATGAGTGATTTGAAGGGTACTCTTGAAATGATCGCTAAGCACGTCTTCGGTCAAGATAGAGCAACTCGTCTTCGTCCAAGTTACTTCCCATTCACCGAACCATCAGTTGAAATGGACGTATCTTGCTTCAACTGTAACGGCAAGGGTTGTCCTATTTGTAAATACACTGGCTGGATCGAAGTATTAGGTGCCGGTATGGTTCACCCTAATGTTTTGGAAAGTGCTGGCGTTGACTCAAACGTTTACGGTGGTTTCGCCTTCGGTGTAGGACTTGATCGTTTTGCAATTTTGAAATACGGCATTGACGACATCCGTGACTTCTACACTAACGATGTTCGTTTCTTAGAGCAATTCCGCAAGGAGGAAAAATAATAGATGTTAGTTTCATATAATTGGTTACAAGATTTTCTTAATTTAGATCAAGAACCTCACGCTTTAGCTGAAAAGATCACTCGTACTGGTGTTGAAATTGCTGACGTTAAGCACCCAGAAGAAGGACTTAAGAAGCTTGTTGTAGGTAAAGTCCTTGATTGTAAGGCTGTTGAAGGTACCCATCTTCACTTAACTCACGTTGACGTTGGCGAAGATGAACCACTTCAAATCGTTTGTGGTGCTCCTAACGTAGATGCAGGCGAATTAGTAATTGTTGCTCTTCACGGTGCTAGAATTGCTGGCAATGAAAAGATCAAGAAGGGCAAGATCCGCGGCATGGAAAGTTACGGTATGATCTGTGGTTTGCAAGAAATTGGTTTTAACGATTCTGTAGTACCAGAAGAATTCGCTGATGGTATTTACGTCTTCCCTGAAGATGCTGATGTAAAGCCAGGTCAAGATGTTTACGAAGCTTTAGGCATGGATGACTACATCTTAGACTTCGATATTACGCCAAACCGTGCTGATACTTTAAGCATGGAAGGTGCAGCTTACGAAGTTGGTGCTATCGTTGATCAAAAGCCTAAGATCGAAGACGTTGTCTTAAAAGAAGATGGTCCAGACTGGACTGATTCACTTGACGTTAAGGTAGACAAGAAGCTTGCTCCTAAGTTCTACTTACGTAAATTGACCGGTGTTAAGATCCAAGATTCACCACTTTGGATGCAAAGACGTCTTTGGAATGCAGGTATTCGGCCAATCAACAACGTAGTTGACGTAACTAACTATGTCATGCTTTTAACTGGTCAACCAATGCACGCTTACGATGCTAAGACTTTTGCAAATGGCAAGTTAGAAGTTAGATTGGCTAACAAGGGCGAAAAGCTTACTTTGCTTAACGAAAAAGAAGTTGAACTTGATCCAAAGGATATCGTTATTACAGATGGTGAAAAGCCAGTGATGATGGCTGGCGTAATGGGCGGTTTGAACTCAGAAATTACCTCTGAAACTACTGACGTAATTCTTGAATCCGCAATCTTTGATCCAACTTTGGTTAGAAAAGCTGCTCTTCGTCACGCTAACCGTACTGAAGCTTCAAGCCGTTACGAAAAGGGCACCAACTGGGATGCAACTGAAAAGG
Organism: Lactobacillus kitasatonis DSM 16761 = JCM 1039; assembly: GCF_000615285.1. Taxonomy (GTDB): domain Bacteria; phylum Bacillota; class Bacilli; order Lactobacillales; family Lactobacillaceae; genus Lactobacillus; species Lactobacillus kitasatonis. Next base: position 18,578 of record NZ_BALU01000009.1, read on the forward strand.
CAATCAACATGGCTGCACTTCTGCTTAGAAATGATGTTAGTGCCACTGTTGATGAAGGTATTATCAAGGCTGCCGACACTAAGCGTGAACCAGTTGTAGTAAAGACTACTATTTCTTACATTAACAAAGTTTTAGGCTCAGAAATTAGCCCAGAAGATATGCTTAAGATCTTTGATCGTTTAGGCTTCCCAGTTGATCGTGATGGTGACGATATTACTGTTCATGTTCCTAACAGAAGATGGGACATTTCAATTCCTGCAGACTTAGTTGAAGAAGTTGGTCGTATCTATGGCTACGACAATTTGAAGTCTACTCAACCACTTTTGGCTGAAACCCACGGTGGCTATTCAGAAAAAGAAGAAATGATGCGCCGCATGAAGCTATTGTTGAAGGCCAAGGCATGATGGAAGCAATTTCTTACTCATTGACCTCACCTGAAAAGGCAACTCGTTACACTAAGGATCCTAAAGATATCGTTAAGGTACAAATGCCTTTGAACTCAAGCCGTTCAGTAATGCGTCAAAACTTGATGACTGGTTTGGTTGATGCAGCTAGCTACAACTTTGCTAGAAAGCAAACTCAACTGGCATTGTTTGAACAAGGTCGTGTATATGACCATGATGGTGGCACATTTAACGAACATGAACACCTTGCTACTTTGTACTCAGGTAATACTTTAGCAGAAAACTGGCAACACTTGACTCAAAAGGTAGACTTCTACTTTGTTAAGGGTCAATTGACTAACTTGTTTACTGCAATTGGTATTGATCCAGAAAAGGTAGTTTACAAGGCTGAAGGTATTAGAGGGATGCACCCAACCAGAACTGCAGGTATCTACGTTGATAAGCAATATGTAGGTATGATCGGTATGATTGCTCACGCTGTAACCTTCGCTGACAAGGCTCTTCGTAACGCAGAACTTTACGGTTACGAAATCAACTTGGATGCTATTATCTCAATGCTTACTAAGGGTATGACTGCTGTTCCAGCTCCTAAGTTCCCATCAATTGAACGTGACCTTTCACTTTTGGTTGATAAGGAAGTAACTAACCAAGAAGTTGAAAATGTAATTAAGTCTAATGCTGGTAAGTATTTGACTGGACTTAAGGTAATCGATGTTTATGAAGGTGCCCACATTGACAGTGGTAAGAAGAGTTTGGCTTACAGCTTGACCTTCTTGAACAGAAAAGATACTTTGACTGATAAAGTTGTTAACGACGCAATGGACAAGATCGAAGCCGGTTTGGAAAACGATCTTGATGTTAAAGTACGTTAAAGGTTGACTTTAGTGGTGTAAACCAATATCATTGATCAGTGCAAAGCAAATTTAATTTCTGAGGAGTTAAAAATATGCCTGAAAAATCTTATCCAATGACTGCTGAAGGTAAAGAAAAACTTCAAGCAGAATTAAAGAATTTAAAGTTAGTTAAACGTCCGGAAGTAATTCAACGTATTAAGGTTGCTCGTTCATTCGGTGACTTGTCAGAAAACTCCGAATACGATGCCGCTAAGGATGAACAAAGTCACGTAGAAGATAGAATCGCACAAGTTGAAGAAATGCTTAAGTATGCTCAAGTTGTAGATGCTGACAGTGTTGATCCAAACGAAGTTTCAGTTGGTAAGACTATTACCTATACTGAAGTTGGTACAGATGATCCAGAAACCTACACTATCGTAGGTAGTGATGAATCTGACCCATTGAACGGCAAGATTTCAAATGATTCACCAATTGCACAAGCTTTGCTTGGTAAGAAGAAAGGTGAAACCGTATCAATTACCACTCCTGGTGGCCAATTTGACGTTGTAATTAACAAGGTTGAAGCTTAATAATAAAAGAGGGGTAGGTAACTACCTCTCTTTTTGCTCTTTATAGAAAGGATCCCCTTATGAGAAAAGTAGGTATTATCGCTTAGGCCATGTTGGTGCGACTGTTGCGTATACTTTGTTTACTCACGGTATGGCTGATGAATTGGTTTTGCTTGATAAAAATGAAGACAAAGTAGCTGCAGAATACAATGATTTACACGATACATTAGCTAGAAACAATTACTACGTTCGTGTAACTATGCAAGATTGGCATGAATTAAAAGATGCCGATATCGTAGTAACTGCTTTTGGTGATATTGCTGCTAGTGTTAAGACTGGTGACCGTTTTGGCGAATTTGAACTTAATGCTAAAAATGCTAAGGAAGTTGGGGAAAAGATTAAGAACTCTGGCTTCAAGGGCGTATTGATCAACATTTCTAACCCATGTGATGCCGTTTCACAAATTTTACAAGAAACTACTGGTTTATCTAAGAACCAAGTCTTTGGTACTGGCACTTTCCTTGATACTGCTAGAATGCAAAGAATTGTTGGTGAAAAGCTTGGTCAAGACCCAAGAAACGTTGAAGGTTGGGTATTAGGTGAACATGGTTCATCACAATTTATTGCTTGGTCAACTGTTCGTGTAAACAACAAGATTGCCATTCAATTGTTCAGTGAAAATGAACAAAAGAAGTTGAGTAAGCAACCTAATAAGAACTCATTCGTTGTTGCTAACGGTAAGGGCTACACTAGCTATGCAATTGCTACCTGTGCAACTCGCTTGATCCAAGCTGTATTTTCTGATTCTCGCTTGTTTGCACCTGTATCTGTTTACAACCCAGAATACAAGACTTATATTGGCTACCCAGCTATTATTGGTCGTGATGGTATTGAACAAGTTGTTGAATTAAAGCTTACTTCAAGTGAACGTGAAAAGCTTCAAGCTGCAGCCGACAAGATTAAGGAACACCTTAATCAATTGAAGAACAAGTAAAAAATACAAATAATAATTAAAGGACGAAATTTCTAAAAAGAAGTTTCGTCCTTTTTTGGCCCTAAGTCTGATGGCTCTTTGACCCATCTTCATATGCAGATCGTTGGTTTGAATCACAAGGATGGATATCAAGATATTGGCGAAGATAATTTTACTGGATTTGAAGTGGGTAGATCTGGAGATGTAGAGATGAATCTTTCAGCTTATCCAGTTCAAGGTTATCAAGAAGTTAATATTTTGACTAAGCATAATCAAGATTTAGACATTTGGGCAGACTTAATTCAAAAGGAAACACAATATGTACGTTCGGTTTTGTCTCATGGTATGGACTCATATAATTTATTCTTTTATCCTTTAAATGAAGGTGAGGAAACTTGATGTAAAATCATTCCACGATTTTATGCATCCCCATATTTTTTTGGTTATAAGATTTCACAAGTAGATGATGCTTATATATAAATAAGGCTATTGAATATATATTTATTCAAGGCCTTTTATTTTTGCTCTCTGTTGAAAGGCAAAAAGCAATAAATAACAGTAGCTTAAAACATTATAACTGTTACTTAATACTTTTATATAAAAAGCGTAACCGCTTGCAAAAAATTACATACGATATATAATACAGCTGAAGCGTTCAGTATTTAAGATTTATTATGGAGGTTGATATCTATGGATTTTGAGAAAGAACCTAAGTATTCTTTGCGAAAGTTAGCAATAGGTCTTGTTTCAGTAATGTTTGGAACTATTATTTTTGCAGTTTCAAATACCAGTGTGCAAGCAGCTACCAATCAGTCTAATGATAAAACTATTGTACTTGAAAAGGGTGAAGCAGTAGGAACAGATACAGAAACTAAAAAAGATTCAACTGTTGAAGTAGAGAAACCTAAATCAGCTAGTGAACCTACTGATAAAATGGAGTCTAAAGCTAGAGAAACAAAAGAAGGTGTCGAGCCTAATAAAAGCCCAGAAGCTTCAACTGCTAAAGCTGAAATTAACGAAGTAAAGCCAGCAGAAGCCAAGATAAAGACTCAGACTGAAACACAACCAGCCGATCAAACAACTAAAAATGAAGTGGCTACTGAGGATAAAATCAATTGGGCAGCAATCAAATATAAGATATCGGATGACGATAATAGTAGAGGAGTAGAAATCACTGGTTGGGATATAACCAAAGGTGGTTATGATGTTGTGTTGCCAAATACTGCTGATTTTGTCAAAAGAGGAACAATCACTGAAAAGCAAGCCGCATATGTAAGTCGCGATGATTTGCATAATATCTTCTTGACATTGGCAAGTAAAGCTAATAATCCAGAAGGAAAAGATTTTACCATTACTATAAGCCATAACAAGGATTCAAAATTAAGCGACTCACGTTTACATGTAATACCTGCATTTAATTACAACAAAGTCGGTTTTAAAGGTGAATTGACTTCAGCTTTTGGAACCTATTCTGAGCACAATAGAGGTACTGACACACATTACCAAAATAATCTGACTAAGGCTGATTTAGCCAACTTAGATGTTTCAAATGTCTATGACATGTCAAAAATGTTTTGGAATGCTGCAAAACTTAAAGAAGTGAATTTAACCGGCTGGCAAACAAATTCTGTACGTTATTTTGATAGCATGTTCTTTGGTACCAAGCAATTATCAGATTTAAAATTTACTAATTTGACGTCTTATCCAAGTGCAACTCTCGCGCATATGTTTGATGGTTCAGGTATTGAAAATCTAGATTTAAGTACTTGGAATGTTTCAAATGTTGCTGATTTTACATCTATGTTTGCTAACACTAACAATCTAAATGTTTTAAATATTAGCGGCTGGAAACTTAATGAAACCGTTGAATTTAACGGTATCCCGGGGGTTAGTGGTCTTTTCTTATTTGGTAGAGGTGCTAATAATAGTTCAGTTAGAACAATCATTGCCAATGATACTGACTTGAATGGACATTATTTGCAAGCTTTCAAGCAATCACATCCAATGGAAATTATTTCAAATACTGATAAGCCTATCTTCATCAAGGGTAATTTCGTTATTAAGGATCCAACAAAACCATCAAGTATTGGTTCACCGAACTTTGTATATGTAACATTTGTTGATAACCAAACAGAAAAAATTATTGCTCAGGACCCATATGCACAAGTTAAACGTCCAGTTAGAGATGCAGTGGATCAACGGCAAGCCTTTAATGAAGCAATTCAAGCATCCTATGACAAACCACTAAAAGCTAATGACAAATCACTAAAGGATAAGGGTTATGAAATAGTAGGTGAAAAAGCATTTAAAGTAGTTAATGGCAAAATCGATCCAGCTCAATTGGCTACCAAGCCTGATGAATTAGTTGACAACTATTATGACAGTAGTAAAAATTCTCCAATTATGTGGAAGGTTTACTTAAGTCATAAAACGACTACCATTTACCCGAATGCTGTACCAGAGGGAATGAACAAGGATGATTTTGTCAAAACGGTTAAGAGGGTTATTAATATTACTGATCCACAGACAAATCAAACCAAGACCATTACTCAAGAAGTAACATTTACTCGTTTAGGCGTTTTGGATGAAGTAACAAAAGGGCTTACTTATAAGCATTGGAGTGAAGATGGCAAACATACCTTTGATAAGATTGATGTGCCAACAATTCCAGGCTATACTCCAAGTCAAGAAACTATTGACAGTTTAGTTGTAACGCCAGATACAGATAGTAACAAGACTACTGTAAATATAACTTACAGTAAAAATTCAGCTGATGAGATTAGCTATACAGCTAATAAGACCTCAGAGCAACCAAATTACAGCAAGGACAAAGGTAATAATGACAACAATGGTGGTAACAATTTAGATGCGATTGTGCCAGTAAATCCTAGTGACAATAATTCAAATACTGCACCAACTGACAATAATACCGATACGTCGAAGCCAACTGATAACAATACTGATACCTCAAAGCCAACTGACAATAAGAAGCCAACGCGCACCAACAGAACTGATGATATATCTCCTAAGGCAAATGTTATGAACATGACTAAGCGAACCACTAAATCTGGTACGATTAGCCCTAAGGCAGTCGCTTTAGCTAATACTACTGCTGGTCCAGCTACTTCAGCTAAGGCAAATATGGAAAACGGTATTGCCAAGAACAACAGCCAAAATTCTCAAACTTTGCCACAGACTGGTGAAAATGAAAGTAAGGTAGCATTTACCGTTGCCGGGTTGTTAGCAGCTGCTTTGGGTATTTTTGGTATAGCTATTAATCGTAAAAAAGAAAATTAATGGCTCTTTGTCAAATGGCGTTGATAAAAGTCAATTAAAAATTAAATAATAGGGAAAGGCATTAGGCTGCTAAATAGTAGTCTGATGCTTTTTCTTTAATAATGGCATCCTTTTCTTCTAGCTTGATTCTGGTTACTAGATGATTGAAGTTAGCGTAACCGCAGGCAGTACGTTCAATCTGTTTAATCTTACGGTTGGTTCCTTCAAGGCAACCGTTTGATTCATCGAACTTAGCAGCGTTGAGAATATCATGTAGATTACGTTTGAAAGTATTTAAAGTGGTGTGCATCATATTGCCAACATGATCTTTGCTTTGAATTAGGCTTCGTAACTTCTTGGTATCTCTATCTTTTAAAGCTTTACTGATATCTTGCATAAGGTTATAAGTATTTTCAAGCTCATTGTTTAAAGAAAGCCCATCAGCCACGATTTGTTCTTGAGTTAGGGTATCTTTTAATCTGGATTAATAGCACGGCTTAACTTTTTCCAGGTCATCAAAAGGCTTAAGATAAAATTTCCAGTAATATTTAAGCAGGTTGTATTCCCATGAACCTTTTTTGTGCTTCTTCATTTCTTGAATGCGACAGGAATTAAAGGAACGATTAAGCATCTGAACGATATGGAAACGGTCGAGGATTACTTGAGCATTAGGAAAAAGCTCCTTAGCCATAATGTCATAATAGTAATTAAGATCCATAGTTACAGTCTTAACCTTGTTTCTTACGGTTATTGGGAAACGTTTAAAGTAATTGATAATATCTTTTTTTTAATCTGGTAGGCAGTACCTTAACTATTTTGTGCGTGTGACCATCAATGGCAATAAAGTGCAGCCGTCTGCCAACGCCTCTGAATTCATCAAAAGCCAGGCATTCCGGCAGCCAGTCGGTATCTTCAAAGGAAGACGGACTATATTTCTCTAGTACGCGTTGCACGGTATTGGTTGAAGTTGAAGTTTGTCTGGCAATGCTCTTCATGGACCAGTCTTCGGTTAAAGAGCCAATAATTTTACGCTTGGTGGCATTAGAAATACAGCAGTATTTATCTACTAGTTCCGTTTGAGCCATCGAATTCGTCTAACAATTACGGCAGATAATTCTTTCTTTAGCTATTCTGATAAAGACAGGTAGACTAGCATCTAAAGCAGGATAACGCACATTTGAATATAAGTGACCATTATGTACGATGTTATCTGAGCCGTAGTTTAAGCAATGGTCTAAATGTACAATAGCGTGGTAGAACTTGGCTTCACGATTACGATATTTGCCAGTTGAGATATCCAAAAATTCTAACAAAGGGTCTTTAATATTCAGAGAAAATTTAATACAATCATTACAAGAGGACATAAGCAATTCATCTTAATTTCTAAAGAGTGGTATCAAAGGACATTATGCAGTGAGGCTTGTGCCTCTTTTTTAATGCAAAAAATCCTATTGATAGAATATCATAGAAATCTATCAACAGGATTTATCATAGAACCAAATTATACAGCCCTTTTTTTATGTAAAAATTAGTGTAAAATTAAATAAAGATTAATTTTTGAACAGGAGGAATTTTATGTCCTTTTACGATTTAGACTTTATTGAAAAAACATTTATCCATTACGCTAAAGAAAATACTAGATCTTATGAAGAAAATCATGACCAAGTGCCAACATCTCCTAGTCAAGTTAAGATGGGCAAAGAACTAACTAAGCACCTTCAGGATATTGGTCTAGATGCCTATTACAATGAAAAAACTGGTTTTGCGATTGGTCACTTAAAGAAAAATGTGTCAGATGAAGTAACACCGATTGGTTTCTTTTCTCACATTGATACGGCAGATTTTAATGCAGAAAATATTAGACCACAGGTTCATCGCAATTATGATGGTAAAAGAGTGGTACTAGATGAAAAAGAAGGGATTTATCTTGATCCAAAAGATTTCCCAGCTTTAGCCAGTTGCAAAGGTGAAACTTTGATTACTTCAGATGGTCACACTTTGCTTGGAACAGATGACAAAGCAGGAATTGTCGGTATTTTAAGCATGCTTAAGTATTTGACTGAACATCCAGAAATCGAGCATGGGGATATTTATATCGGTTTTGGTCCGGATGAAGAAATCGGTTATGGTGGTCGTCGTTTTGATGCAAATGATTTCCCTAATGTTGAATTAGCCTATACTTTGGAAAATGGTCGTCCCGGTGATTTTGAATATGAAACCTTTAATGCCACAGAAGCGCAAATCCATATTCGTGGCACTGTTGTTCACCCAGGTGAAGCTTATGGCTTGATGGTGAATGCCGCAACGTTGATGAATGATTTCTTGGATCGTTTACCAAAAGATGAAGTACCAGAAAAATCTAAGGGATACGATGGTTTTATCTTGGTGTTAAATGCGACAGGTTCAGTTGATCATGCTGACATTAGTTTGATTATTAGAGATTTTGATTGGAATAAATTTACTGCAAAAGAACAATTAATTAAAGATATTGTTGCTGAACTTAATAAAAAATATAGTGATCGTTTTTCACTGAAGATGCGGCGTCAATATGAAAATATCTACAACGTGATTAAGGATCAACCATATGTGGTCAACTTGGCGCTTGATGCATATAAAAAGCTTGGTATTAAGCAAAACATTCAAACTTTTAGAGGCGGCACTGACGGTAACTTCATTACGCAAAAGGGTATCCCTACGCCTAACTTGTTCAACGGTGGCGGTAATTACCATGGTCGTTACGAATATGCGACAGTTGAACAAATTGATAAATTGGCCGAAGTATTGACCGAAATCGTGAAAGAGCATTTATACCAGACTAGAAATGGTCGTGATGAGGCACCTTTGAAGAAATATTGGTAAAATTAAGCGATAGATATTTTTTAAGGGGATAAGTATGAAGAAAATAATTGCTAAACCGGTAGGGATGTTTGAACTTTTTTACGATTTAGTTTTTGTTTATGCAATTTCAAAGACCACAGCCATGGTTCACCATCCAGTAAATGGCGGTATTCCGTGTTTGCCAGTTATGTGAATTTTTCTAAAAAAATCATCAATCATCATCAGATAAGCAAATGTTTTATCTTGATGTATAGTCACATTGAAATCGTAGTGGCTATTTTGATGACGACAGTTGCTACCATATATTTGAATTTAACAAAGGTAAATTTTACTTTTGTAGCATGGCTCATAGTGGCATCAATTGGGCTATATTACTTAGCTAATATTAATTTTCATTGTCGGTGCCGTACTTGTTCTTGCTTTACGTCAGAGCATGGTGGCAATGATGATTATCTTGTTCATTTGGAATGCAGCTTATGCTATGTTTGTTGGCATAAAAAGTCAAAATGAGTAGAAAAAAGAGATCCGAAATTTTCGGATCTCTTTTTTGTGTAACTATCAGAACTTGGATTAACGATCTTCGTGGTTAGTGAAGTAACGGTAGTCCTTACTCTTGTCGAACAATACGGCACGAGCGTTTTCACCGTTTGAAATTGAGAAGATTACGTCAGGATACTTGCTCTTAACTTCGTCTTCTACAAGGCCTCTAAGCATAGAGTTGTTAGCTAAAACTGAACCAGTTAAAGCAATCTTCATTGGCTTAGGATCTTCGTAACGATCCAAACCAATAAGAATGTCACGAGCTAAAAGATGAGCTTGTTCCTTAATGATCTTAGTTGCATCTTCGTCGCCTTCGTCAGCAAGCTTAGCAACGTGAACAGCCATACCAGCAACTTCTGGGTTAGACATCTTGTAGAACTTAGCGTTACATTCATCCATGTGTTCAACGTTGAATAAATTGGTAAACATATCGATAAGTGAGTTGTGTTCACGTTTGTCCCAGCTAAGAAGAGCAGATTGCATAGCTGAACGAGCAATAGCGTAACCTGAACCTTCGTCACCTAAGATGTTGCCGTAACCACCTACAGCGATTAAGTGACCGTCTTGTAAGCCGTTGTAAACAGAACCAGTACCAGCGATAACTAAAGCACCGTCATCACCTTCAAGGCCTGCGTAAAGAGCTAAAAGTGAGTCAGTAATAGCACGAGTTGGCAAGTTGTTGATTCTTGATGAAATAGTTGCGGCAACTTCTGGAGCGTTACCAACAACAGAAAGACCAGCGATACCAACTAAAACACGCATGCAGTCACCATCAACCTTGTCGATTAATTCGTTGATAGTATCTGAAATATTTTTAATTCCGCCTTCGTAGTCAGCGTTAATTTGACCTGGACCGCCTTCGGCACGACCAAGTTCTTTTCCATTTTCATCATATGCGATTGCAGTTGAGTGAGTACCACCTGCATCAACACCAATTTGGTATGTAAGAGCCATATTCTAAATCTTCCTTCTATATTAATTTATCCGAATGATAACGTATACATTTTATCCTATTTTTGTATGACAGGTCTAGTATTAATTTTAATGTTAGCGCTAACACTTATTATTTTCTAATTCTTAGATAAAGAAATAGAGTAAGCAAACTAAGAAAAATTCCTGCCAAAAAGATCCATGGAACATAGATTAAAGTGATTTTATGAGTGCCTTTATTTAACTTGAAGTTTAAAAAGGTGTTCATAAATAAGATTTTATTTTTGTGAACTACATGTCCATTGTCTAAAACAATCCAATTGAAATCATTAGGGATCGTTGAATTCATTGTTTCAGTCTCTTTAGTAGTAAAAGCATCTGATCTAATCGTTAAGGCAGAAGTTTGTTTAAACTGAGGCTGCCTTTTCTTAAAGGCTGTTATTGTTTGTTCGAGCTTCTTGGTGTTTAAACGCCAAAGATTAGCTGCATTTAGATTTAATTGATTGTTTTTAAGCGTGAAAACTAGATGAATAGTTTGACCACGTTGACGGCTGCCTAAGTTGATTAAACGAGAATTTTGATCACGTACGCTGGTAGTAATGTTAGTCCCATTTACAGTTAAATCAATTAGATCTTCATCGACATCACCAGGAAGCTCAAGGTAATAAGAATCATCAGTTTGTGGCTTAAAGTTGAAAATGACACGACCTTCTTGGCTTTTATTCTTCTTGGTATATTGCATCCAGCCGCCGTCCCAGCTTGAAACATTAATTAACTTGGGGTCTGGCCAAATTACGCTAGAAAAGAGCTTTTGTTTGTTTCCTGTAGCTGCTTCAAAAAATTTGGTTTGATTGCCTGTAATGTCAGATGAATCAAATTTGATTTTCTTAGTAGCGTTAGGACTTAAGAATAAAAATGGTAGGGCATCATCATTTCTCATTAAGAATAATTGCTTAAAGCGTTTTTCGATAGCGTAGTCACTGGTATCAATACGATTATTTGAGTTGCTATATGTCATCTGCTTTTTAGTCTTAAGCGGTGTGATATCGTCGTTAGGCAAAATATAGTATTTAATGCCAAATAAATCATCAGTGATAGGCGTGCCACCAAAGTTAGTGTATGAATTGCTGTTATTAACGAAACCTAAGTTGCTTACCAAGTTTAAAACACGCTGGTTAGAGATTGAGTTGAAGGTACTCAAACCATAATAGTTTGCACTAAATGGATCGTCGTCAGAGCGATAGAATGTTTTTTCTGTTCGATATAAAGTATCATCATGATCTTTGGTATACTGAGTAATTTGACTGGTATTTTGTACGAAATTGCGATAATCAGCATTGTCTTGGTAAGCCAAATTATTCAAAGAGAGAACTAAATTAATGATCAGTTCTAGTTCAATAATCAAGCAAAAGAACGGAGCAGCAAAACTACTTCTATTGTAGATAAAGCCAATGAAGAGAATGCCCAAAGCCAAAAAGGCCGCTGAGGCAGTCTGTGCATTTTGATTTAAAAAGGCAAAGGACTTGGAGTTTAAAGTGATAAAGACGATTAAACCAATAGCTAATAAAATTAAGATGCCTATTTGCCAGAATTTAACTTTTTCACGTTGATTTAGCGCAATTATTGCTAAGTTCAGTGCAAAGAAGATTAAAACAAAGGAGAAACGGCCTGGATACCAGACTGGGAACTGACCTAAGTGCCAAATTAAAACTAGTGGTGTCCAGAACAAAGAAGCTAGCAAAAGGATTAATAAGAGACCATTAGCTAATTTATGTTGCCAATCAATTTTTTTGCTTAAGAAATAAAAGACGGCGAGTAAAACAAAGGGCAGAGCAATGTAGATGTTAGGCATTCCTTCTTGCATTTCATGGAAGTCATATGCACCGTCTGCTAGCTTGGCTAATTCGTTATACGGAGTAAATTGGAAACCTAAAGACCAATCAGCACTCGAAGCCGCCTTCCCTTGCAGCATTTCAACAGCCACAGGTAAAAGCATGAATGCATCTAAAAATGAGCCCCACATGTTTTTCTTAAGGTAATCCCAGAAAAGTGGCCAACGCTCTTTTTTATCGAAGAAAAATAATTTGCTTAAAAGATAAAACAAACCAAATGCTAGAGCCATATAAGCAGTGTAAAAATTGGTGAACCACAATAAAAAGGTGATCAAAATCAAATGATTCTTTTGTTGTGCTAATACACGATCGATTGCATTAATTAATAAAGGCAAAAGCAATACCGAATCTAGCCACATTAGGTTAAAATGGTTAGCGATGGTGTAGCCAGATAGAGCATAAGCGGCACTAGCTGCTAAAGCGTAAAATTCATTATCGATTTTTTGTTTCCAATAATAATAGCTAGTCAGACCTGCCGTCGCAATTTTGGTAGCGATAATGATTAACACCATCTCCGGCAGGAATCTCTGCGGCGCCAAAAATAAGAGCAGGTTAAAAGGACTAAATAAGTAATAAGCATCTGTTGCCAGCATCGAACCGCCTAAGCCGTTAGCAAATGAATAAATTAGTCTAAGCGGGTGAGTAAACAGATTACTTCTGAAAAAGGCTAAGAAGTCAACATATTGCTGTCCTAGATCAACAGTTAAAACACCATTTTTGGTATAAAAGAAATAACTTAAGAAAATAAGGCTAGGTAAAACAAAACTTATCAGATAAAGCACTTTTTCTTTATTGAAATTTAACTTAAGCGTTTTAGAATATTTGGTCATATTAAAATTTATCTAAGCTCCATACTCAATCATAGAATTAACGTTCAGTTTTTGTTAAAATACATACAGTTTTAGTAAGGGACGATTTACGTGGATTATTTTAGAAAAAATAGTGGGACTGGTTCAAATAAGCAGTCCTCAACTCCAATAAGAATGCGAATCATTCTGGGTGTTATTCTCGTGCTTTTTGCGATGCTGATAGGACAATTAGCATATCTGCAATTGGTCTACGGTTCTCGCTTTAAAGCGGAGGTACAAAAGTCTGATTCAACAGTTGTATCTAATCAAGTGCCCCGTGGGGTAATGTATGATGCTAAAGGGCGCGTTTTAGTAGGGAATAGGCCAACTAATGCCATTACTTATACTAAGAGCGCCTCGACTACTACGACGCAGATTTATCAAATCTCAAATGCGTTGAGTAATTATATTAAGATTACCGATGAAAAGCCAACAAAGCAAATGGTAGCCGATTATTATTTAGCTGATGAAGATAATAATACCAAGATTTCAGCGCAGCTTCCTAAATCAGCCAAGGTTGATGCAGATGGCAATAAGAAGACCAACTCAGAAATTTATCAAGCTGAAATTCAATATGTTGAAAAGCTGAATCCAAAATTGACTGAAAAGCAGAAGACTGCTGCTTTAATCTTTAATAAGATTTCCGGAGCGTATACTTTATCAACTATTTATATTAAGAATAAGGGCTTGACTAATAGAGAAATTGCTCAAGTTGGTGAGCACTTATCAGATTTACCAGGTGTTGGTATTGGTACGGACTGGCAAAGATCATATCCAAATGGTTCATCAATCCAAAGTATCATTGGCTCAGTTTCAACTGAAAAATCTGGTTTGCCAAGTGATAATTTGCAATATTACTTAAGAAATGGTTATTCAAGAAACGACCGTGTTGGTACTTCATATCTTGAAGAAGAATATGAACCTCTTTTAAAGGGGACTAAGTCAACTAGTCGAGTAACTACTAAAGCTAACGGTAATATTCAACAAACTAAGACTGTTTATAATGGTCAAGCTGGTGCCAGCTTAATGCTTACAATTGATGCCAAGTATCAAAAGCAAGTTCAAGCCGCATTAAAGCGTGTATACAGCTCTGCCGAATCAGCTGGTGCTGCTCGCTATTCAAACGGTGCATATGCTGTAGCGATGAATCCTAAAACAGGTGCGCTTTTAGCTGTTGCTGGTATTAACAGAAATACTAATACAGGCAAGACTACTGATAATGCGTTAGGTGTAATTAATCAATCATTTGTTATGGGATCTGTTGTTAAAGGGGCAACTGTTTCAGGTGGTTTGATTAATAAAGTAATTACGCCAACTAACAATACTTTGCCTGATACACCAATTTACCTTCCAGGCTCTCCAGTTAAGAAATCTGTTTACCCAATTGGTACTTTCAGTTCTCTTGATGCAGAAACAGCCCTTGAAGTTTCAAGTAACATTTACATGATGCACCTTGCTATGAAGTGGGTAGGCGCTAAATATGTACCTAAGTCATACATTCATATGCCTGATGATTCATTTAATATTTTACGTAGAAACTTTGCTATGTTTGGTTTAGGCCAAAAGACTGGTGTTGACTTGCCAGGTGAAGTTGCAGGCATTGAGGGTAAATCATTCAACTCTAAAGGTAATATCTTGTCTGGGTCAGTACTTGATTTGGCCTATGGTAACTACGATGCATATACACCAATTCAATTGGCTCAATATGTTTCAACTATTGCTAACGGCGGCTACAGAATGCAACCTTACATCGTACAATCTGTTGGTAAGACTAGCAAAGATGGTAAGAAGATTTACATCAATTACAATAAAAAGCCAAATGTTCAACAAGCAATTCCTTGGACACCAGACGAATTGAATGTTGTAAGACAAGGTTTCTGGCGCGTAGTTCATGGTACTAACGGTTGGGGTACTGCTCACCCATTGAAGAACGTTAAGCCTTCAATCTCAGGTAAGACTGGTACTGCCCAAACCTTCTACTACGATGCAGAGCACCCTAACAGAAAACACAATATTGAATTAATTAACGCAACCTTCATTGGTTACGCTCCATCTAAGAATCCAAAGCTTGCGGTTGCAGTAGTCTTCCCAGGACTTGATCCAGATGGTGAAGGTACATATACTTTGCAAGTAGCAAAGGCAATGATTCAGGATTATTTCAAACTTTATTCAACAAAATAATGATTAATACTGGTCAAATTGCTTGAAAAATGCTATCCTAGTACAGTCAGAATAAAAGTGTAGGTGGTGAAAGAAATGGCAGATAACATCATTTTAGAATGCACCGAATGTGGCGATAGAAGTTACTTATCTAAGAAGAACAAGCGTAAGCATCCGGAACGTTTATCTTTGAAGAAGTATTGCCCAGTTGAAAGACGAGTAACACTTCACCGTGAAACTAAGTAATAAACCAAAATAGCAGGTTCAGTGCCTACTATTTTTTTTGTTTTTGGACGAAAAAATGAAGAAATCAGAATTAAGAAAAGTACAAATAAACAAATTAAAAGAATTTGCGAATACTAAAGAAAAAAAGACTGAAGATAGAATCTTATTAGAGAAATTAATGACCACTAATTTGATCAAGACTAGTCAAACAATTGGTGTGACAGCTTCTTTGCCCTTTGAAGTAGATACTTCAGAGTTAATCGCAAGATTATGGGAAGCCGGCAAGAAGGTCTATTTAGCTAAAGCCAGAGCAGATCAAGATCATACATTGGATTTTCTTCATTACACTTATATGAGTAAATTGGTTAAATCAAAATTTGGCGTTGAAGAAATTGCTGATGAAAATGCAGAAGTCAATAATGAGCTTGATTTAGTTATCGCACCGGGACTTGCTTTTGCGTTAGATTCACATGTCCGCTTAGGCTTTGGCGGTGGCTACTATGATCGCTTTTTGGCCAAATACAATCCTAAGACTGTATCGCTTGTAAGTACGCCAATGCAGTTTGCTAGTTCAGAATGGCCAGTAGAAAAAACAGATATTCCAATTCAAACAATTGTGACGACCGATAAAATCTATTAGAATATACCAAAATAACGAATTTTTAAGGGGATTGTTAGATGAATCGAAAAATCAACCTGTCGCAATCGATTGTGACGATGGGTATTTTAATAGTATTGTTGATCGTCTTCTTAGTTGAAGTGTTCCTTGGCGGCTCAGAAAATACCAATGTATTGATGAAAATGGGTGCCATGAGCAACTATGCAGTTGTAGTTGGACATCAATGGTGGCGTTTGTTTGCCGCGCAATTTTTGCATATTGGTGTTATGCACTTGGTTTCCAATGCCGTGATTATTTACTACATGGGTCAGTATATGGAACCAATCATGGGCCATACTAGATTTTTAGTGACCTATCTTTTAGCTGGTATGGGCGGTAATCTAATGAGTTTAGCCTTTAGCTCTGACAGAGGCTTAAGTGCTGGTGCTTCAACAGCTTTGTTTGGTCTTTTTGGTGCGATGACTGCAATTGGACTTCGCAATATCCATAATCCAATGATCAGTTATTTGGGTAGACAAGCCTTTGTATTGGCTTTGATCAACTTAGCTCTGGATATTTTTGTTCCAGGAATCGACATTTTGGGCCACATTGGTGGCTTGATTGTCGGATTCTTGCTTGCGATTATTATGGGCGATCGCGTAATGAGAACTTATAATCAAGTGGCGCGTTTTGGCTGGTGCTGTGTTGATTTTTTATATAGTTTGGACAGTTAGAACAGGAATGGTTATTAACTTCTAATGAAGACTTTATATGATGTACAGCAGCTTTTAGAAAAATATGGCATTTTAGTTCATGTTGGTAAAAGAATCTGGGATATTGAACTGATGGCTCTTGAACTCGATAATATTAATAAAGCCGGTTTAATTGACCGGCATGATTATATGGTGGCTAAACTTATCTTGCGTAAAGAACACCGCATTGAAGAACTCGATGAAAAAAAGAAAGATGAGAAAAACAATAGCAAGTAAATTAGTTTAGCGGTATCATTATATTTGTAAACTTTTATGGAAGGGCAGATTAGATTTTATGTCGAGTTTTTTAATTGTCTTAGATACTGTTTTATTAGTCATTCTTTTAGCCATCGGTGGTGTTTGGGCCTGGAATAAGATTCAAGCTAGATCCCTTGGCGGTGAATTGACTAATGAAGAATTTAAGGAAGGCATGCGTAAGGCACAAATTATTGATCTGCGAGAAAAAGAGCCTTTTAAACGCAAGCATATTGATGGTGCACGTAGCTTGCCATATACAATGCTTAAGTATCAATATAATGAACTTAGAAGCGATTTGCCGGTTTACCTTTACTCAGACTCAAACACAATCACATTGAGAGCTGCCCGTTTCTTGAAGAAGAAGGGCTTTGTTTCAGTCCACTGGCTTAAGGGTGGCTTTGAAACCTGGGACGGCAGAACTAAGAAATCTAAATATTAATTTTAAAAACACATTTGGGAGGAGAATCTGCTCAAATGTGCTTTTTTCGTATAAAAATGAATTGTGAAAGATGATTATATGCAAAAAGTATTAGCCCTCGTTGGTCCGACCGCTATTGGCAAGACCGATTTAGCGATTGCACTGGCTCAAAAACTTAATGGTGAAATTGTCTCAGGCGACTCGATGCAAGTTTATCAAGAAGTCGAAGTAGGAACAGCCAAGGCAACTAAAAAAGAACAGAGCAAAGTTAAACATTACCTAGTTGATACGCGTTCTGTTTTTGACGAATTTTCTGTCAAAGATTTTGTCGATGAAGCAACAAAGGCAATTGATGAAATTAGTGCTAAAGGGAAATTGCCCATTTTAGCTGGTGGTACAGGCTTTTATGCAAATGCCTTGCTTAATAAAATGCAGCTAGGTGAAAAGAAGGAAGAGAATCGTGGTACTTCTCAAAAATGGAAAGACTATCTTGCTCGCTACGGTCCAGAAAAGTTGTGGCAGGTTTTAAATGAAAAGGATCCAGCTGCAGCTGAAAAGATTCCGGTGCCTAATTCACGCAGAACAATGCGTGCTTTAACCGTGATTGATCGAACCGGCAAGAGATTTTCTGAACAACAAAAGAAGATCGAACCTCGCTATGATTATTTGATCATCGGCCTTAATTCTGATAGACAGGAAATCTATCGCAGAATTAACTTGCGAGTCGATAAGATGATGCAAAAGGGGATGCTTGATGAAGCTAAGTTTATCTATGAAAATCGCGCTAAAGAGCATCAAATTTTGCAGGCAATTGCTTACAAGGAATTCTTTACTTACTTTGAAGGTAAAGAAGATTTAGACAGCTGTATTACGCAGTTAAAGACTGCTTCAAGGCGGTATGCTAAACGACAATTAACTTATTTTAGAAATCAACTGCCTGTTGTTTGGTTTGATCCGCTGAATGATCCTGATTGTAAACAAAAGATTATTGCAAAAGTCGAGGAATGGAAAAATGAATAATTTACCAGAAAAATTACAAAAGATTGTAAAAGAAGTCGATCAACGAATTGCTCCTAAATTGGCAGAAATTGAAGATCAGATTGTTTATAACCAAGCTAAGGTACTTAAAGCTTTCCAAGATAATGAAGTCGCAGAAGCCGATTTAAACGGTTCTACGGGATATGGTGATGACGATATGGGCCGTGACAAGCTTGATCGTATTTATGCCCAGGTTTTTGACACTGAAGATGCTTTAGTACGTCCACAATTTGTTTCAGGTACGCATACTTTATTTGTTGCTTTAAACGGTAACTTAAAGTCAGGTGACACCTTAACTTACTTAACTGGTCAACCTTACGATACTTTGCAAAAAGTAATTGGCTTGACTGATGATAAGCGCGGAACTTTAGCTGAAAAAGGCGTTAAGTTTTCATACGTCCCATTAAACGATGAAAACACTGTTGATTACGATGAAGCAGAAAAAGTTTTAAAGCGTGATCAGCCAAAGATCGTTGCTATTCAACGTTCACGTGGTTACTCAACTAGAAAGACTTTCACCATTGAGCAAATCAAAGAAATGATTGCCTTTGTTAAGAAGGTTAGTCCTAAGAGTATTGTCTTTATCGATAACTGCTACGGTGAATTCTCTGAAAAGCACGAAGCAACTGAATATGGTGCAGACCTCATGGCTGGTTCTTTGATTAAAAATGCCGGCGGTGGTCTAGCTAAGACTGGTGGCTACATTGTCGGTGAAAAGGACTTAGTAGAAAATGCCAAACTTGCTTTGACTGCACCTGGTTGTACTGACGAAGGTGCCACTATCGGCAACTTGCATGATTTCTATGAAGCTTCTTCTTGTCACCTAACGTAACTGGCATGGCCGAAAAAGGTATGATCTTTGCGGCTGCTTTGTTTGACAAGATGGGCATGAATGTAACGCCTGCCTGGGATGAAAAGCGTAGTGACATTATCGAAACGATCATCTTTAACGATCCAGACAAGATGGTTAAGTTCGTCCAAGAAGTCCAAAAGAACTCACCAATTGACTCATTCGTAACACCTGAAGCTGTTCACATGGAAGGTTACGAAGATAAGATTATTATGGCTGCCGGCAACTTCGTTTCAGGTTCAACAATCGAATTTTCTGCAGATGGTCCAATTAGACCACCTTACGCAGTTTACATGCAAGGTGGTTTGACCTACGCTCATGACAAGGTTGCAATCATTAATGCGGTTCGTGATACATTCTTTAACAAAAAATAAAGTTTAAAAAATTTAGTAGACCAATTTGACATTTCAAAATTGGTCTGCTATTGTATTATACAGTTCTAGGAGATAAGAATTAATCATAGGACCATACCAATTTAATATTTTTTGTTTTTATAGGTGGAAAAGCTATGAGTAAACAATATACTGCAGAAGAAATTAGAAAAGAAGTAGCAGACAAGGACGTTAGATTTTTACGTTTGTGCTTCACTGATATTAACGGTACTGAAAAGGCTGTTGAAGTACCAACTAGTCAATTGGATAAAGTTTTGACTAATGATATTCGTTTCGACGGTTCTTCAATTGACGGCTTTGTTCGTCTTGAAGAAAGTGACATGGTTTTATACCCTGACTTCTCAACTTGGTCAGTATTGCCATGGGGAGACGAACACGGTGGTAAGATTGGTCGTTTGATTTGTTCAGTACACATGACTGATGGTAGACCATTTGAAGGTGACCCAAGAAACAACTTGCAACGCGTTCTTGGTGAAATGAAGAAGGCTGGTTTTGATACTTTTGATATCGGCTTTGAAATGGAATTCCACCTCTTCAAGTTAGATGAAAATGGTAACTGGACTACTGAAGTTCCAGATCACGCTTCATACTTTGACATGACTTCAGACGATGCAGGTGCACGTTGCCGTCGTGAAATCGTTGAAACTTTGGAAGAAATTGGTTTTGAAGTTGAAGCTGCTCACCACGAAGTCGGTGATGGTCAACAAGAAATCGACTTTAGATTCGATGATGCTTTAACTACTGCTGACAGATGCCAAACCTTTAAGATGGTTGCTCGTCACATTGCTAGAAAGTACGGCTTGTTCGCAACATTTATGGCTAAGCCAGTTGAAGGTCAAGCCGGAAATGGTATGCACAACAACATGTCACTCTTCAAGGACAACCACAATGTCTTTTACGACAAAGATGGTGAATTCCACCTTTCAAACACCGCACTTTACTTCTTGAATGGTATTTTGGAACATGCACGTGCAATTACTGCAATTGGTAACCCAACTGTTAACTCATACAAGCGTTTGATTCCTGGTTTTGAAGCTCCTGTATACATTGCATGGGCTGCTAAGAACCGCTCACCACTTGTACGTATTCCAAGTGCTGGTGAAATTAACACCCGTTTGGAAATGCGTTCAGCTGACCCAACTGCTAACCCATACTTATTACTTGCTGCATGTTTGACTGCTGGTTTGAACGGTATCAAGGAACAAAAGATGCCAATGAAGCCAGTTGAAGAAAACATCTTCGAAATGACTGAAGAAGAAAGAGCAGCACATGGTATTAAGCCACTTCCAACCACTCTTCACAACGCAATCAAGGCATTCAAGAAAGACGACTTAATCAAGAGCGCTTTAGGCGACCACTTAACTCACAGCTTTATTGAATCAAAAGAATTAGAATGGTCCAAGTATTCACAATCAGTTTCAGATTGGGAACGTCAACGTTACATGAACTGGTAATTTGAATTAGATCAGATAATGAAAAAGAGTTCGAGAAAATTTTTCTCGACTCTTTTTTTACCCAAAATCAAGTATTAAGTGGTCAATTAAAGATCTTCTAAGATCATTTGTTGTTCGACAAATTTATCAAAGTAGGGCAGTAAAAAGCTAACATAGCCGTAACCGTTAGGTTTGATAACTTAATCGTCAATTAGATTTCTACGATATACTGCAATGTAATTGGCACTTTTATGCATGATTTCACCAATTGTCTGACTTTTTACTTTAGTAGAATTTGCTTTAACCATTGCTTGTACAAATTCTTTTTCTTTAAAAAGATACAAGGAATTGGCTGTGGCACAATTGTTTCAGCAGTGACCGTAGGAAAGATGATAAATTTATTTAATAAATTTATACCTAGAATTGTATGATTTATTTGGAATAGTTAATAGGTAGGCAGACTTTTACCAAATTTAAAATAATAAAGACTGCAAAATAGCTTAAAATGCTTTATAATGGTAAAAAATAAAGGTGATAATATCCCTAATCAGTTTAGGGATATTTTTGTGTTGTAATTAGAATTTGGAGTCTTTTTGGAATGAGTAGAAGAATATTAACATTCATGTGTTTAACTGCTGCCGTTTTAGGGCTAACAGCATGTGGCAATAATTCCCATACTGATAATAAAAGTGGCAGTGCTTCTAGTACTCAAAAACAGGCTCCTAAGAAATTAATTGCCAAAGACTTATCTGCTTCTGAAAAGGCGAGTGCAATTACCATTTATGGTGCGCAAAAATATAAAAAAGCATGGCAAAAGACCTACCAAACTGCAGAAAAAAATGGCCTAAGCGTTGCCGTAAAAAGTCCTACTGCTTTTAGACATATTAAAGATAAGGGCTATATTTACCAAGTTAGTGGCAATGGCAAAGAACCAGATACTTACTACATCCTGGAAGGCAATACCGTTAACTTTTATAATCGTAAAAAAGTAGGCAGTGCAAGCTTAAACAAGATTGTGTCCTATTTAAACGATAAAAATGAAATTAAGAATGTCAGAAAATTGACTGCATATACGACTATGGGTGCATCAATTACTTCTGATAAATATGGCGTTAAAGGCGACAATGGCCTTGCTACCATTCCTAAGAAATTGCAAGGTACTTGGTACAATCGTCGCGGTAAGAAATTAGTGATCGATGCCCACAGTATTAATGGCGAAGAAATTCATAAGGTTACTGGCAGCTTAGCTCCAACTTCTTTTGATCAAACCAAAAAGTGGGCTAGAGCCAGAATGGAAAATATCAATGGGATTGATTGTTATCACGTTCAGGCTTTGAATGCCCAAAACTTTGGCAGGCTATATACCGTTCAAAAGAAAGGCAAAAATAAGGCTGTAGCGACATATAGCGTTGATACTGGCAGTTGCACCGGTAGCTACTGGAAGTCTGTTAAGCTAGCTAAAGCTAATGTAGACGCTAAATTTGCTAGCCTCAGTTAATTCGTAAATTTTCTATAATATCTTTGATAAAAGATTGGCTTATTACTTTTTTTATAATAGTATTATGTCAAAGAGATAGATTTTATAGAAGGGAAGAATCTTTTTGAAACGCAAATTAACCGTACTTGTGGCAATCTCAGCCGCTTTAACTTTGGCAGGATGCTCACAAAGTACACAAGGAAATATGCAATCAGAACAATCTAAGAGCAGTCAAGTTTCTAAGAAGAGCTCAAACAACAGCAATACCTCATCAGACTCTAGTTCGAAGAGCAGTGATTCAGGTAAGCTCTCTGCAGAAAACATGGACTACAAGACTATCGCCAGTGCAATTGCAGTTTATGCTTCACAAAAGTATGGTGATACCTGGGAGATCGCAGTAAATGCTGCTAAGCAAAATCATTTGAGCGTAGCTTTTAGAAGCAAGGCTGAAACTGGTATTACTTCAGACAATAGCGGCTATGTTTACGAAGTTAGTGGTACAGGCAAGAGCAGTAACGCTCGTTACATGCTTAGCGGCGATGGTGCTAATAAGCAAATCACTATTTTTGTAAAGCAACGTAATGTTGGCACAGCTAGCTTGTCTGACATTGTAAACTACCTAAATGATAAAAATGATGCAGATTTAGTTAACCAATTAGCTAAAAACGCTGAATTAAACGCTAAACTTGAAGGCGATGGTGCTACAACTAAGGATACTGCTAATGTAAATAGCGTAATTCCAGCAGCTCTTCAAGGTACTTGGTACACTGCCGATACTGGTAATGGCAATATCGATACTTTGACTGTTACAGGCAACAAGATCAACGATGAAGCCGGCTTTAGCATGAACGTTAAGAAGAATAATACCAATAGTTCATCTGATTCATTATCAGGCTACATGAAGCAAACTACCATGAATGGCATTAACTTCTACAGTTTCACTAATATGGGTCAAGAACCTGGTCAAGGTAGCACTTACTTGGCTCGTCATACCGAAAATGGTCAAGATGTGATCGTTTCAGCTAACTCTAAAGGGACTACGAATGCTGTTTACTGGAAGAGTAAAGATTTGGCAAAACAAAACTCAAATAAGCAATTTAGCGATTTGAAGTATTAATTAAAAAATCAGAAGGGCGTCGAAAGACGTCTTTTTTGTTTATTTTGGGCATTTATTATCCATGAATTCGCTTATATAAAATTTTTACTTACGAAGAAAAATTTTTCTGGTAAAGTAATCAACGTCGCAAAAAAGAAGGAAGAAGAATTAATGGATAATGCTTAAACAGGGATGCAAGCTCGTGTTAATGTTAAACGCCCATGGCTTGCCATTCTCCCATTAATGCTAGGATCATTTGTAGGAATGTTCAGTGAAACCTCACTTAACATTGCCTTACCACAGTTGATGAAGGCTCTTCAAGTTGGTCAGTCTTCAATTCAATGGCTGGTTACCGGCTATATGCTCGTAATCGGGATAGTCCTGCCACTTTCAAGTTTGTTCACTAAGTGGTTTGCGACCAAAAAATTAGTTTTATTTGGCCTGGGTGCCTTTATTGTTGGTTCGCTTATTTCAGGATTCGGAGTTAATTTCCCAATGGTTTTAATTGGTAGAATGATTCAGGGTATCGGAACTGGAATCATTTTGCCATTAATGTTTACTATTGCAATGCTGATTTTTCCACCTAACAAGTTATGTACGGTTAACGGGGTTCTTGCTTTAGTAATTATGTTTGCGCCAGCAATTGGTTCAACTTTGACTGGATTGATTTTAGCGGTTGGTACGTGGCGCGACATTCGTCGTGTTTTTAGTCATTGCCTTTGTAATCGGCTTATTTAGTTTGAAGAATGTTAATCAAATTACTAAGCCAAAAGTTGATTTTGTGTCCATCATTTTGTCAATCTTTGCCTTCTCAGGTTTGATTGCAGGTGCAAGTTTTGCTAGCGAAATGGGTTGGCTTTCAGCACCAGTTCTTGCATGTTTAACCGTCGGTGTTATTGCCTTGATTTTCTACGTAAGACGTCAATTGAAGCTTGAAGTTCCGGTATTAAACATGCGTGTATTTAGACACCGTAACTTTACTTTAGGTGCAATTTTAGTTATGGTCGATTTTGGCATCATCTTGTCAGACATGTACTTATTACCACAATATTTGCAAAATGGTTTGCTTGTAGCTGTCGCTTTAACTGGTATTATCATGCTTCCAGGTGGAATTATCAACGCGGTAACTTCAGCCTTTGCTGGAAGAATGTATGATAGTTTTGGTGCAAAGTGACCAGCACGAATTGGTTTTATTATTGCCTTTGTTGGTGCTTTAATGCTTAGTTTAGTAACTACACACAGTGCCATTTGGTATGTAATTTTAGCTCACATCATCTTAATGATTGGTGCACCACTTGCAATGTCACCATCACAAACTTCAGCCTTGAATTCACTTAAAGGTCTTGAATCGGCTGATGGGTCCGCAATTTTGAATACTATGCAACAGATCGTCGGTGCTTTGGCAACTGCACTTTCTACTAGTTTCTTGACTGTTGGTAGAAATGCAGTGAGTGGCTCAGCTGCTTACAAGTTTACTAATAGTGTTCACTACGGGATGTACTTTACTATTGCTTTGACGATTATCGGCTTCGTCGTTGCCTTATTTGTTAAGGATGACGGTAAGTATATTGATTAATTTAGATAATAAAATATATTAAAAAGGAGAGGACTTAATTTTAGTCTTCTCCTTTTCTTATAGAATCTTTCATTTAAGATGAGCTACTTTCATTATATCTCGTTCGATCATTAATTCTTCATTGGTAGGGATGAGCATAGCTGCAATCTTAGAGTCAGGACGTGTGATTAAGCCTGCCTCATTAGCTTTATTTTTATCTTCGTCTGGCACTACACCCATAAAGTTAAGTGCGTCCATTACTTTTGCTCGAACGCCGAAATCGTGCTCACCAACACCAGCAGTAAAGATAATACCGTTTACACCGCCCATTTCTACAATGTAGGCGCCAATATAGCGGCAAATTCGGTTAATGAAGATGTTTCTTGCTAAGTTGGCTTTCTCTTTTTGATCATCATTTAAGCGAGACATGTCATCTCTCAAATCACGCATATCTGGTGAAATTTCAGAAATACCCAATAAACCTGATTTGTGGTTTAAGATATCAATCATTTGATCCATGTCGATATTTTCTTTTTTCATAATATAAGCTAGTAATGAAGGATCGACATCGCCGGATCTAGTACTCATCGTGATTCCTGCAAGGGGACTAAAGCCCATGGAGGTATCTAACGA
The DNA here is from genome assembly GCF_000615285.1 of Lactobacillus kitasatonis DSM 16761 = JCM 1039. Taxonomy (GTDB): domain Bacteria; phylum Bacillota; class Bacilli; order Lactobacillales; family Lactobacillaceae; genus Lactobacillus; species Lactobacillus kitasatonis. Next base: position 44,566 of record NZ_BALU01000009.1, read on the forward strand.
TTTACCATTTTTGACTGCGGTAATCGATGCACCAGAGCCTAGGTGACAAACTATTAATTTTAATTGATCTAGAGGCTTGTTTAGTAGCTTTGAAGCTTCTTGAATTACGAAACGAACTGAAGTCCCATGTGCACCGTATTTTCTTGCCTTATACTTTTCATAATATTTGTAAGGAAGAGAATATAAGTAATGCACTGGATCAAGTGACTGGTGGAAAGCAGTATCGAAAACTGCCACTTCTGGAACATTTGGTAATAATTCAAGGAAAGCCTTAATAACGTCTGCTTCGGCTTTATCATGCAGAGGAGCATATTCTGTTAAATCATAAATTTTTGGCAGGTTGTCCTTATTAATTAAAGTAGACTTTTTAAACGTCTCACCACCAGCAACAATTCTATGACCAATACCAATTATTTCTTTAGGATCGTCAATTACCTGATGCTTCTTTAAGTTATCCAATAAAATTTTTACAGCCGTAGTTTGATCAGGAATTTCAATTTCTTCAGAATGTTTAGTTTTATCAGCTAATTTCAATTCAAATGAAGAATCATCTAAACCAACGCGATCGGCCATACCTTCGGCAATAACGTCTTCTTTTGGAAAAGAAAATACTTTAAATTTAAAAGAAGAACTGCCAGCATTAATTACTAAAATTTTTTTCATAGTTTCATCTCGTTTTACTCTATATAAAAATCTAATTATTTAGAACGCGCTTACATGTTTATATTATATAACTTATAAAAATAAATACCAACTTTTTCTAAAAGTGGTTGGACCAATATTTATAAAAATACAGGTATATCGGAGTTTGATATACCTGTATTTTTGTTCTAAATTTTTACAGTTATGGAGTGCAGTGGAAAGGTAAATTAGTTGTCCAAAGTCTTAGTAGTTTCTGGATCGAAGAAGTGAGCCTTGTTCATTTCAAAGCCCATCTTGATGGTTGCACCAGGTTTAGTAAAGTCACGAGCGTCAACCTTTGATACCAAGTCAGAATTACCAACCTTGCAGTAAAGTTGAGTTTCAGCACCCAGAAGTTCTGAAACAACGACTTTAGCAGTAACTACTTGGTCTGGGAAACTTTCAAGGAATACTTCCTCGGTGTGAACGTCTTCAGGACGAATACCAAAGACTAATTCTTTGCCATCATAACCCTTGTCTTTCAAGATCTTAAGCTTACCTTCAGGTACAGGAATTTCGAAGTCATCGTGGTCCTTATCAATGATCTTGCCATTCTTTAAAATTACGTGGAAGAAGTTCATAGCAGGAGAGCCGATGAATCCAGCAACGAAGATGTTTGCAGGCTTGTTATAAACTTCCATAGGAGTACCAACTTGTTGTTGAATACCATCTTTGATAACAACGATTCTGTCAGCTAAAGTCATGGCTTCAGTCTGGTCGTGGGTTACGTAGATGGTAGTAGTCTTTAATTGTTGGTGCAGTTTAGCAATTTCTGCACGCATCGTAACACGAAGCTTAGCGTCCAAGTTTGATAAAGGTTCGTCCATTAAGAAGATAGGGGCATCACGCACGATCGCACGACCCAAGGCAACACGCTGACGTTGACCACCTGACAAGGCAGCAGGCTTACGTTTTAAGTATGGCTTCAAGCCCAAAATTTCAGCAGCTCTTTTTACTTTCTTATCAATTTCTTCTTTTGGCGTGTGACGCAGTTTTAAACCAAAGGCCATGTTGTCGTATACCGTCATTTGTGGGTACAAAGCGTAGTTCTGGAATACCATGGCGATATCACGGTTCTTTGGCGCAACATCGTTCATGACCTTGCCACCGATCTTCAAAGTGCCCTTGGTAATGTCTTCAAGTCCGGCGATCATACGTAAGGTGGTTGACTTACCACAACCTGATGGACCAACGAATACGATGAATTCTTGGTCGTTAATGTGCAAATTAAAGTCAGAAACTGAGTATTGATCGTTTCCCTTGTATTCCTTATATACGTGATCCAAATCTACTTTAACCATTTTAATTTCTCCAATCTTAGTTATTCATTAATTGCTTTTAATTCAAAAATCTTGGTATCAAAATCTGTCTTTGCTTGAGACCAGTAGTCATCTTCGTGGCCCCTAAAGTCTTCAGTCAGCGGCAACCCAATATTCATTAATTCATCGCCGTAAAGCTTACGTTTGCCGTTAACTTCATAAAGTTGGTTAGGGTCAAGACCGGCTAGTTTCACGTGATAATAGCCGTGATTTGGCTCGCTTAAACCGTAGAAGTAGCAGACTACCGCATGCTTTTTATCTTTTGAGTTAACTTCCCAAGCGCCGTGATTTGGATTGCTTGGTTCTAGACGATAGAAGTCGCCTTTGAAAATTAAATCGTGGAAATGACGGAGTTGTTTAGTTCCTTTTTTAAGTTCTTCTTTTTCATCAGGACTTAACTTAGTTAAATCAAATTCATAGCCATAGGTACCAAATATAGCGATATTGACTCGTGAATGAAGGGGAGTGACACGGCCTGTTTGATGGTTAGGTACGATCGAAACGTGGCTACCCATTATAGCTGGCGGATAAACATATGAGGTACCGGTTTGAATTTGCCAGCGTTCGTATGCATCCGTGTCGTCGCTAGTCCAAGCTTGTGGGGCGTAATAGAACATGGCCAGATCATAACGACCACCACCACCGGCACAAGATTCAAACAAAATGTCAGGATATTTTTCCGTCAACATTTGGTAAAGGTGGTAAACACCTAAAATGTAGCGGTGGAAGACTTCGCCTTGTTCCTCTTTAGGTAGGTAGTTTGAATATGGCTCGGTAATATTTCTATTCATATCCCACTTAATGTAGTCAGGATGAATTTTATCGATAATCTTACTCATCTTTTTAAACAAGAAGTTAACAGCGACAGGGTTGGCAAAGTCGACTAAGTATTGGTTGCGACCTTGAGAAAGGTGCTTTTTATTATTGCCGAGTAGCCAGCTGTTGTGACCTTTATAAAGATCTGTGTCTTTGGATAAAGCTTCTGGTTCAAACCAAAGGCCGAATTTCATATCTAAATCATGAATTCTATTAACCAAATGATCTAAGCCATCTGGCAATTTGTCTTTATCAACTTCCCAGTCACCCATTGAGCCTGAATCGGTTGTTCTGTGACCAAACCAGCCGTCGTCTAAGACGAAGAGATCACAGCCGATGTCTTTGGCTTCTTTAGCTAATTTAACTAGCTTTTCCTCGTTAAAATCGTAGTAGGTGGCTTCCCAGTTATTGATTAAGACAGGACGCTTAGGATTTTGCCAATGCTTTTCAATGATGTGGTCACGAATTAAATCATGGTAATTATGACTTAAGCCGTTGAAGCCTTTGTCTGAAAAGCTCACTACTGCTTGTGGCGTAACAAAGTTAGACATTGGTTCAAGAATCCAATCAAAGTCAGCATCGTTGATTCCCGTCATCATTCTGGTTGTGCCGTAGGTGTTAACATCGATAGTTTCTTGGTGATTGCCAGAATACATCAAGGTTATGCCGATGACGTTACCAAGATTTTGTGTCGTATTTTTATCAGCCAAAGCGATAAAAGGATCATGAATATGTCCGGTTGCTCCGCGGACCGAGCCGATTTCTTGGATGCCCGGTCTAAGTGGGGTGCGGTTAACATGACGTTCGCGGGCCCAAGCACCGTTTAAGGTGACTAGATCATAATTTGAAGTAGGCAGATCTAAGCTGGCACTTTTTGCCGATAAGATATGATAGGCATTTTTACCAGGATTAAAGAATTCGGCGTTTCTAACGATGATGTCAATATCAGGGAAGATGGTGTAGTTAAGTTTCAGCTCTAAATCGCTATATTGATCTTTGAGCAAAATTACCAATGTTGCCGCATCGTCTGCGTAGCGCACATGTGGCATATCCTTATAGAAAGGTGTTCCATCTAAAACTTGATAGCTATCATATTGAAAATTGCTGATCTTGTCGCCGTCTTCGTATTTGATTTCGAAGGCAGGCTTTCTAAAATCGGTTGAACCATAGGTGGGGTATTCTTGTCTTCTGTGTTCTAGGGATGCAATTCCCGTATTAGGGAAGATTTGACAGCCAGAACCTGGTTCGTATTCATCTAAGTTATGTAAATCATCTCTAACGTGAACAGCTTTACCAAAGTAAACAGATTCAAGCTGCTTGATCTTAGGCATAACCTTCATGATGTAAGAGATGTGACCATTAGTTAGATGAAATTCTAATTTATCTTGATTGATGTAAATTAAATTATTCAATGAAAAAACTCCTTGTTTCATCACCTAAGTGAGGGAGATATTCATGGCCGTATTCAGGTTCGACGTAAAGTTTCTTTTTCGATTTGATCCTGTTATAGGCGGCCATTTGTGTGTCAGGTGGTACAAGCTGATCGCTGCCACCAATCTCCCAAATCACTTTGGCTTTAATATTTTCTGCTAGATATTTAATATCAATATAATCAAGCAAGTTGAAGAAGTCATCTTCTTTTTGATGAAGGGGATCACGGTACTTGAACCAGTAGCTCAATTCGCTAAAGGCTGTATTTGGTCCATATTGATATGCTTTCCGATAATCTGATAAGAATGGATATGCGACTTGAACTTTGTAAATTTCGGGTACTAAGCCAGCACAAGCGATTGATAAACCGCCACCTTGTGAAGCACCTTGCGCAAAAATCTTCTTTTCATCAACATGATCCATTGACATTAAGATATGTGCTGCTTGGTAGGTATCTAGAAATACTCTATAGTAGTAAAGCTTTTCGGGATCCCATTCTTCAACGCCTCGAATGATCAAGCCGTTTAAAATATCACCTTTAACAGCAACATTGTCTTCGGATAAACCGCCTTGACCACGACAATCAAGTGCCAATGAAACAAATCCTTCAGCAGCCCAGCCAACTTTATCTTGGAAATCGCCGCTGTCGCAGTGATAGCCGTGGAAAAGTAATACGCCAGGATGTTTTCCTTCTATTTTCTTAGGAACAACTAGTTGAGCATGAACACGAGCTCCGCTAATTCCTGTGAAATATAAATGATAGAAGTTAGCAACGTGAGAAGGAAGATCAACTTGTTTTAATTCATAAGAAGTACCTAATTTATCTACTTCTTTTTTACCTTTATTCCAAAATTCGTCAAAGTCATCAGGCTTTTGGCCTAATCCTAAGTAGTTTGTAAAATTGTTTACGTTTACCAAAACAATCCTCCGTAGTATGTAAAAATAATTGTTTATCACTTTTATTTGTATTCGCTTACAGAAGCTAATATATTGCTACATAATGCGGTTTGTCAAGAAATAATTTAAATATTCCGTATGTAAACATTTTACGTTTACAAAGATTTTGCATTTTAAAAACTCGGTGCTATATTAAAACCGTAATCAATTTGAAAGCGCTTTTAAAAGAGTGCGGAGAGAATTATTCTAGTAGAATCGAGGATTTTTAGATATGGATAAGGGTAAATTTAAAGCAGCTCTTAAATGTGCTGCAGGATTCGCAGCTATAACTGCTTTTGCTGTTGGATTAACTGGTTGTGGTAAGTCCAGCAATAAACAAACCATTACTTTTATCAACCAAAGAACTGACTTAAAACAAGACGGTACTTGGGATAAATATATAAAGGAATTCCAAAAGAGTCACCCAAACATTGAAGTTAAAGTTCAAGCTTTGAATGACTACGCAACTAATATGAAGACTCGTATGAATTCCAGCAACTACGGTGATGTCTTTATGCTTCCTGACTCAGTAAACGCTAAAGACTACTCACACTTTGTAGAACCACTTGGTAAAGTAAACAAGTTGGAAAAGAAATACTACGGTATGACTGCAAAACAATATAAGGGTACTGTTTACGGTATGCCTTCAATGATCAATGCCAACGGTGTAGTTGCTAATATGGAAGTATTTAGAAAAGCCGGTTACAAGATTTTCCCTAAGACTCCTAAGACATTCATCGCAGCTTTAAAGGCAATTAAGGCTAAGGAAAAGGGCGTAACTCCTTTGTACACTAACTACCACTCAGGATTCGCACTAAGTAACTGGGATAGTCAAACAGTTGGTGTAACTGGTAACCCTAACTACTTAAACGAAATGATGAAGATGAAGAATCCATTCGCACCTGGTAAACCAATGAACAGTGTTTACAACATTCTTTACACTGCATGTAAGGATAAATTGGTTGAAGGCGACCCAACTACTTCTGACTGGGAACAATCAAAGCAAGACATGGCCGACAACAAGATTGGTGTTATGGTTTTAGGTTCATGGGCATTGGAACAAATCCAAGCTAAGAGCAAGGCTGCTAAGAAGAACATTCAATATGAAGCATTCCCAATGACTGCTAAGAACGGTAAGCAATACGTTTCAATCGGTGCTGACTACTCATTGGCTGTTTCAAAGCACAGTAAGAACAAGAAAGCCGCTAAAGAATTCGTTGACTGGTTCGTAAACAAGTCAAGCTACGCAAGAGACAACGGTGCTATTCCTACTCTGAAGAGTGCTAAATGGCCAGCAGCTATGCAATCATTAAAGGCAGCAGGTGTAGGTATCTTGCAAAACACTCCAGCTCCTAAGGGCGAAGAAGACTTGCTTCAAAGAGTTAACAACGATGCCGAAATTGGATTCCAAACTACTGAAGATTACAAGCAAAAGATTGTTGATGCTGGTGTAGGTAACAACAAGGAAAGCTTTGCAGCCATCATGAATGAAATGAACAGAAAATGGAACAAAGCTGTCGACAAGGAAGTTAAGTAGTTGCTGTTTAACAATGCTGGAATCTTCAGATAGATCCCAGCATTTTAGTTAGGAGAATTTTTATGCAAAGCGCGATAGAAAAATTCAAAACGAATTATCGTTTGCAGAGAAGAATTATTGTAGTTCTCTTTACTATTGTTCCGGTTGCATTGCTATTGGTATTCTCGTATTTGCCTTTGGTAAAGATGATTCAATACAGTTTTACCGACTGGGACGGAATTAGTGCAAACAGTCATTTCGTAGGTCTGCAAAACTATAAGACCGTTTTAACTAATCCACAATATATCCAAGTATTTAAGGTAAGTTTGTACTACTTTGCAGTTGCCATCTTGCAACTTGCTTTAGCAATGCTTCTAGCGGTAGTTCTTTCTTACAAGGTTAAGTTCCCTAATTTATGGAAGGGATTAGTCTTCTTCCCATACTTAGTTAACGGTGTTGCCATTGGTTTCATTTTCCTTTACTTCTACAAGCAAAATGGTACTTTGGACACGATTCTTAACTTCTTCCACTTGGACAGCTGGATTAAGTTGTGGCTAGGTAACCGTAGTACTAACAACTGGGCTATTGCCATGACTTCACTTTGGAGATATACAGGTTACAACTTCCTCTTATTCTTCGGTGCAATTCAATCAGTTGATCCGGAAATCTATGAAGCTGCCGACATGGATGGTGCCAACAAGTGGCAACAATTTAGATACATCATGTTTCCAGCTATTAGAGAAATTTTCTTAGTAAACGTTATCTTGAGTGTAAGTGGATGTTTAAGCGCATTCGATACACCATATATTATGACTAACGGTGCCAACGGTACTTCAACATTCGTTATCCAAACTATCAACACGGCCTTCAAGTTCAACAAACTTGGACTTGCCTCTGCGATGGCGATTGTCTTGTTGATTATCATTATTATCGTTACTGTCATTCAACGTTTGGCCACTAGAGAGAAGGACTAATTTATGAATCAGAACGAAAATAGACGGGAGAAGGAGATCGCTGCTCAAGCGGTTGACGAGATACCTGTAAACAAGCATAAACATTACACAGCAGGTCAGATCTTCTGGAAAGTATTGAAATATGCCTTTCTGATCTTGGTCAGTCTGTGTACCTTGATCCCAATTGTTGTGGTAGTTTTGGGTTCATTTAAGACCCAAGCCGAATTCTTGCATGGTAATGTCTTTGCTTTACCAAAGTCATGGAGTTTTGAAAACTATAAAACCGCATTTATTGACGGTGGGATGCTAGAAGGTTTCCGCAACACTGGTTTCATTTTGATCGTCTCAATGCTAGGTAAAATCTTCTTTGGTGCGATGTTTGCCTACGCTGTTAACAGATTCGACTTTAAGTTGAAGAAGCCAATCATGACCTTGTTCTTACTCGCAATGCTTATTCCAGCTATTGCCAGTCAGGTTGCTACATTCCAAATCATTAACGGAATGGGCTTGTTCGACACTATCTGGTCCGTAATTTTGCTGAACTTGGGTACAGACGCAATGTCTATCTACATTTTCTTGCAATACTTACGTGAAATCCCATATTCATTGGATGAAGCAGCACTGCTTGAAGGTGCAACTTACTTCCAAATCTTTAGAAAAGTTATTATGCCGTTGTTAAAAGCACCTATTGTAACCATCATTATTATTTCAGGTGTTGGTATTTACAACGACTTCTACAATCCATTACTGTACATGCCTGATGATAGTTTGAAAGTTATTTCAACTGCACTTTATGCCTTCAAGGGCCCTTACGGAACTAACTGGCCTGTAATTTTGGCAGGTGTTATCATCGTTATGCTTCCAATTTTGATCTTGTTCTTGACTTGTCAAAAGTACATTTACAACGGTGTATCAGGTGCTGTTAAGTAGTAAATAAATTAATAGAAATGATGATTAATTGTGCGTAGTAAAGTAATTAGAGTTGTAGAGTATTTCTACATGTGCGTAATGATGTCGGTTAAATTCTGGTGGCTGATTATTAGAAACTTCGTTATTTGTGGCATAGCCGCCGGTATTCATGGGGTAATGGCTTATTTCGCCAGTCCAAAAGAAGAAAAAGATCTGCATCAAAAAGTAAATAGCGATGTTCATTTTAAGTTAAACAACGTCCAGTTCCTATCAGCAGCCGTAATGCTTTTGCTTTCCTTATGCTGGACAGCAGGAATCTTACTAAGAAGAACGCCCAACATGGTCTTGAGTGCAGCGTTTTGGATCTTAGCTATCTGGTCGATCTTGGTTTTAACTTATTTGACAGAGCTTGGCATTGTTGCGACAGTGAACGAATTTAATGATGATAAAAAATACTATTTACGCGGCATTGTCTTGTTCATTCGTTGTCCGCAACTAACTTTAACTACCATGGTATTATGGGTGGTAACTGGTTTACTAATCGCCAAACAACCAGTCATTGGTGTCTTGGTGATGCCGGGATTATTAATGGCAGTAGTCAGCAGCATGTATAAGAAACTGGAAAAGCAACAGTTATTGCCTAACTAATATGTGCAATTAATAGAAAGAGTACTTATGATTAAATTTCTTAAGAATTTTGCATGGGGTGCGGCAACTTCTGGACCGCAGTCCGAGGGATGCTTTAAGAAAAAGCACCAAAATGTCTTTGACTATTGGTACTCAATCGATCCCAAAGCCTTTTACAATGGTGTAGGTCCTGACACTGCATCTAACTTTTATAATGATTACAAGTCAGACCTGAAATTAATGCGTGAAGCAGGGATTAAGAACCTAAGAACTTCGATTCAATGGTCACGCTTAATTGATGACTTTGAAGAAGCAACGGTCAATCAAGATGCTGTCGACTTTTACAACAATGTGATCGATGAAATGATCAAAGATGGTATTACACCTTATATCAATCTTTGCCACTTCGATATGCCGATTGAACTGCAAAAGAAATACGGCGGCTTTGAATCGAAGCATGTTACTGATCTTTATGCCAGATTCGCTGACAAATGCTTTGAACTATTTGGCGATCGCGTTCATCACTGGTTTACTTTCAATGAACCTAAGGTAATCTTGGATGGTGGTTACTTATACAAGTTCCACTACCCACTAAAGGTTGATGGTCCATTAGCAGTGCAAGTTGCCTATAACATCAACTTGGCCTCAGCTAAGGCAATTAAGAAATTCCATGAACGCTTTACTGATGGAAAAAACAAGGTCGGTATTATCTTGAACTTAACGCCTGCATATCCTGCTTCAGATAAAGAGGGCGACTTAGCCGCTGCCCGTTTTGCTAACCTTTGGGACAACAATATGTTCCTTGATCCAGCCATCTTGGGCCATTATCCAAAAGACTTGGTGAAAATCTTAAAGTCTGATGGCGTCCTGTGGCAATCTACACCTGAAGAACTTCAATTAATCAAAGAAAACACTATTGATGAATTAGGCGTTAACTTCTATCATCCAGAAAGAGTGCAAGCTCCGCAAGTTTCTCCTAAGAGTCTGCAAGATTGGATGCCTAATATCTACTTTGATAACTATGAAATGCCTGGTCGCGTCATGAATGTTGATAAAGGCTGGGAAATTTATCCTAAGACTTTGTATGACATTGCCATCAATATTCGTGATAACTATGGCAATATCGATTGGTTTGTTTCTGAAAATGGGATGGGCGTCTCACGCGAAGAACGTTTCATCAAAGACGGTGTAGTGCAAGACGATTACCGTATCAAGTTTATTAAGGATCACTTAATCGAACTTCATAAGGGTATTGAAGCAGGATCGAACTGCCATGGCTACTTCGTTTGGACCGGTATTGATTGCTGGTCGTGGATGAATGCCTACCGTAATCGTTATGGTTTGATTCGTGACGATATTCATACTCAAATCAAAACAATTAAAAAGTCAGGTCACTGGTACCGCAAGCTGAGCGATAACAATGGCTTTGATGAATAATCTTTAACACTTAAATAAATAATATTTTCTCTCCCTAGACAATAAAAAGAACGCTAGATTTAAATTAATCTAACGTTCTTTTTTAGTTAAGACTAGTGATTGAATCGCGTTTATTGAATTTGCTATGACAAGTAATAGTTAATGGAATTGGAATTTTTTCGGTAATGAGATCTTTAGCTAAACGAATGGTAGCTTTGCCCATTTCTTCAGTATTCATATCGATACTTGAAAGAGTAGGGGTTAAAAAGCGATTAATTTCTACATCGTCGAAACTGGCAACCGAAATATCGTTTGGGATATTAACATTGGCATCATTCAGGGCCTTGTAGACGCCTAAGGCCATTGGGTCACTAGCAACGACGATCGCTGTTGGTCGATCTTTTAGCTGCAATAGTTGATTGGTAGCTTCTAAAGCTTCATCAGCTGACCAGTTAGCAGTAAAGGTGTGACAATACTGATCTAAGTTGTGTATTTTCATCCAGGCGATGTAGCCGCCTTCACGCAAGTCGTCTTTTCTTAAAACAATTTTACCATCTAAGTTAACTACGGCAGATTTACCACCGATATAGGCGATGTTTCTGTGTCCCAGGTCATAAAGGGTATCCAGGATATTAGTGGTTGCTTCAATGAAATCGTTGCGGACGATATTACAGTCACGGATGTTGGTGTTTACGTCTAGGAAAATCACATTCGGATTGATATTTTGAATCTGTTCGATAGCAGCTGAAGTCATTTCGCCTTCGATAATAACTGCACCGTAATTTGCTAGATCGGTCCAATTTTTATCTGGATCATCAAGTTTAAAAGGCTGTTCAACGCGTAAGTGCCATTTTTTAGCCTCTTCGTCGATTCCTTTATGCATATTCAAAAAGTAGGGGTCGTTGAGTTCACGCATGTTGCCATAGCGCATAACTAAAGCAACTGAAAGGGAAGAATCAGGTTGTTTGGGTCTGCGCTTTTTGTTGGCTTTGTTGTAATTTAGCTTTCTGGCAATCTCGATTACACGACCACGTGCAGCTTCATTGATATGAAAGGTGGGATCATTGTTTAAGATTCGCGAAACGCTAGCAGGGGATACGCCTGCAATTTTGGCGATGTCTCTAATACTTGTCATAAAATTCCTCCATTTGTTTCATCAACTATTATACAATATCAAAATAACAATGGTCTGTACCAGGATTTGTGCCAAAGAAAAATGCCAGTTGATCGGACTGACATTTTTTGATAATAGAAAATAGAAATAGTTAAAAAGATAGGGTTAGATTTTATTTTAATTTACTTTACTTTATTACTTATCTTCGTAGCCCTTTGGGTGACTCTTGTGCCACTTCCAAGCGGTTGCGATTACATCGTCGACATTTTCGTGCTTTGGCTTCCAGCCTAAAATGGTTCTTGCCTTAGTTGAGTCGGCAACAAGTGAGTCAGGGTCACCGCCACGACGTGGTCCCATAGTATAAGGGATGTCGATACCGGTAACTTTCTTAGCACTTTCCAAAATTTCAAGGTTTGAGTAGCCGTGAGCAGTACCCAAGTTAAAGACATCTGACTTGTTGATCTTCATCATGTGCTTTAAAGCTAAGATGTGAGCGTCAATTAAGTCTTCAACTTGAACGTAGTCACGGACATTAGTACCGTCTTCAGTGTTGTAGTCATCACCGAAGATGGTAAACTTGCCGTCACCAGAAATAGCACTCTTCAAAATGTTTGGAATAAGGTGAGTTTCTGGAGCGTGGTCTTCACCGATTGTACCGTCGCTTGAAGCACCAGCAACGTTGAAGTAGCGAAGAGCAGTGTACTTAATGCCGTCAGCCTTGTCGGCCCAAGCCATGATCTTTTCCATCATCATCTTGGTTTCACCGTATGGGTTGATTGGGTTAAGTGGGGTGTCTTCTGTGATTGGCAACTTCTTAGGAATGCCGTAGGTAGCGGCTGAACTTGAGAAGACTAAGTACTTAGTACCAGCGTCATTCATTGCTTTCAAAAGTGAAATCATTCCAGCAACGTTGTTGTCGTAGTACTTAAGTGGTTTCTTAACTGATTCAGGTACCAATGAATATGCAGCAAAGTGCATAACAGCATCGATCTTTTCATCACGTAAAATCTTTGAAACTAAGAAGGTATCTTCGATATCGCCTTGGTAAAACTTGGCCTTTGGATCAACTGCTTTTCTGTGACCGGTGTACAAACTGTCTAAGACAACTACATCGTTGCCTTCTTTTACTAATTCACGAACGGCGTGTGAGCCGATATAGCCCGCACCACCAATAACTAAAACTTTCATATTAGCTCCTTTTTTATCAGCATTTATTGAAATCGATTACATTATAACACAATATTTAGTAAATTATTTACTAAAATAAAATAAAATAAATTATTTAAAATGCTAGTTGATCGTAAATGAGAATTCATGATCTTGCTCAGGATCGATGTGGTATTGCTCTTCTACATCGGAGCCCCAGCTGTCAATGCCGCCTACGCCGCGAACAGCTCCCACGATTACCAATACGCTTCTACGAGCCAATGGCAATTCTTCAATGTGGGTAGCATTTTCTAATTCTTCTGCAGTGTATGGCAGTAAACTGAAGTTAAATGGCTGCTTAGTTTGCGTAATCTTTAAACTAAAGTCGCCATCTTTGTCCGCATTGTTTTGCGTAGAATTACGGGTGATGACTAATTCATTAGTCTGCATGTGCATCCCGTTTTCCTGTGGTACAAGATACTTAGTAACTGGCAAGCCGTCAATGTGGAAAGTTCCGCGTTCTGCTCCAGCCATTCTGTCAGGGTAGGTTTCACCAGACAAGCCAGTATTATCAAAACCTTTAGCCTTGGTTGGCATAATGAATCTCATGCCGATGACAGGCAAAGGCGGCAAGCCTTTTTTACCAAAATAATGCATGGTAATCGTCATGTGACCAGTATCATTAATATTGTAAATGATTTTGACTTTGGTTGCAGGAGTAGTTAAAGTTTCGTAGTCAAAAGCCACTTTTACTTCATGGGCAAATTCCTGATTGCTAAATTGATTATTGATTGAAGCGACAGGCAATTCGTCGAATTGGTGATCGTCAACTTGAACGTGAATAGCCACACATTTAGTGAACATGTCAGCTCCTAGCCATTGGGCTGCTTTTTGATTAAAGCCACTACCGCGATCGTTATCGGTGGTCGCCCGCCAAAAAGTTGGTGTAGGCGTGCGGTAAAGCCATTCTTTGTCCTTGATTTTCAAAGATTCAAGGCCACCACGCTCGTAGCTGAATAAATAGGCGAAATCTTGACCATTGACTCCTAAACTAGCTTCACCATAAGCGACGTGTAAAAACCATAGTAGTATCTAACCTACTGCATTGCTGGTTTGGGTGTGCGGTCTGCGAACATTAAACCGTCGCCAGAGAATTCATAATCGGAGTGACGATCATCAAAATCGCCACCGTAACGCAATACGTCTTGTCCGCTGACTGGATCATGCACAAGCAGAGCCTGATCGATGAAGTCCCAGATAAAGCCGCCCATGTACTGAGGGTATTTATCAATTAGCTTAATGTAAGAGCCCATGCCACTGTCGGAGTTGCCCATGTCGTGCATGTATTCACATTCGGCAAGTGGCTTTTTAGGATTTTGGAGATATTCTTCTACCTCTTTAGGTGGCAAATACATACAGCTTTCAAGGTCTGAGATTTCTTTCTTAAATTCTGGTGCATGGAAGACGCCTTCGTAGTGGGTGAGGCGAAAGGAATCGTGATCTTTGTAGAGTTTGTTCATAGCGGCGATGTTGCTGCCGGTACATGATTCGTTGCCAAGTTACCAGAATAAGATTGCAGTGTGATTCTTGAAGGTTTCATAATTGCTGCGGGCACGGTCGACGACGACTTCACGCCATTCGGGGATGCTGCCGGGTACATTGGAAGTAGCTTCAACTTGGCCAACTTTTGCCAGGTGCCGTGGGACTCCAAATTGTTTTCCGCCATCATGTAAATTCCGTTTTGATAGCAGAGATAGTACCAAAGAATTTGATTTGGATAGTGGCAGGTTCTAACGGCATTGATGTTGTTGTGTTTAAAGGTAGCAATGTCTTCCTTAATGTCGGCTAGGGTAATGCTGCGGCCACGCTTAGCATCCCATTCGTGACGATTAATGCCGTTGATGATTAATCTTTTGCCGTTAAGCAAAACCACATGATCCTTGGTAATTTCAATTTTTCTAAAACCAAATTGGTAAGGAATAAGTTCAACTAATTTGCCATCTTGGTCATGAACTTCAATGATTAATTGATAAAGGTATGGATCATGGTCGTCCCATAGGTGAACATTGGCAAAAGCTTCGTCTTCAATTTCAACGGTTGATTTAAGTGGCAACTTTTTATTAAGCAAAGTTTTGCCATTCACGGTAATCTTTGTAAAAGGGATGATCACTGTGAGCTGGCAGTTGATTAATCCTGAAGACTTCGGGATCATCAAGCTATTTGATATTTGCTTTCATGATAAGACCTAGTTTCTATAAAAAAATATATTTTGAAAACGGTCTTATTATAATGCTAAATTAAATAATTTATCAATTAAATAAATAAATTAATTGAAAAGTCTCGAGAAAAATATTTTTGAATAAAATTGATCTTTATTGGAATTAAGTAAATATTTTGTATAATAAAGACAGGAATATTAGTAAATGGGAAAGAAATAATTATGACAACTATTAAAGAAATTGCACAAAAGTCGGGGTATTCTTCTGCGACTGTTTCGCGGTTGCTCAATAATGATCCTAACTTATCAATTACTGCAGATACCAAAAATAAAATTTTAGAAATTGCTAATAAGCTTGGTTATTGGAAAGACCACCAAGAAAAGGGAATTAAGCCTACAATTGCGCTTCTTTACCGCACTAACCATAAAGAACAGTTGCAAGATGAGTATTTTACTTCTTTAAAGCAAGCCTTGGTAGAAACCGTTAAGCAAGAATCAATGAAGATGAAGACTTTTTATAATGTGGCTGACTTAATTGAAAATGCCTCATTGTTCCAAGGCTTTATTGGAGTAGGAGCAGCGCCAATCGAAAATGCTAAGTTGGTAAAATTGCACGAAGTTTTACCAAATGGGGTGTTTGTTGATACTAATCCAGCTCCCGAATTGTTCGATTCAATTAGACCTAACTTAACTTTAACAGTTAAGAATGCTATTGATTTGTTTATTAAAAACGGCTATGAATCGATTGGTTTTATTGGTGGTGTTGGCCCTAAGCATAATCATATTCAAGAAAATGATACACGTTCCGTTGCCTTCGCGGAATATATGAAGGTTCACGGAAAAGATGACAGCAACATGTTCGTTTCAGGACCATTCAGCGTTGAAAATGGTTATAAGCTTGGCAAAGAAGTAATAAAGAAGTGCAAGAACAATTTACCAGATGCATTTTTAATTGCTTCTGATACATTAGCGGTCGGTGTTTTACAGGCCTTTAACGAAGAAAATATTAACGTACCAAAAGATACCGCAATTTTGAGTATCAATAACAGTAATGTAGTGAAGTACGTATCACCACCACTTTCTTCTTACAACATCAACCAGCAGGAAATGATTGATCTAGCTTTAACTATGCTTACTAACTTGATCATTCAACCTGATCGTGCTCATATTGATGTGAACATGAACACTAACTTGGTGGTTCGGAAGAGCTTTATTCCTAAAAATAAGTAAATTTTTTAGTAAATAAAAATTTTTTATTTTTAATATTATTGAAAGAGAATGCTGAAATAGAGCATTCTTTTTTTATTTTTTATTAATAGTAAATAATTTATTTATATTAAATAAACAATTTATTAAAACTAGTGCTAAGCGTATGCTCTGTGATGTAAGCGATTACAGTTGATAACGTCTTAGGAGGAAGATATTATGACAAACGGTCATAAAAGTTCAGGAAAACAAATAATTTCCTATGCATCATTCTGTCTGGGTAATTTAGGTCACGCAGCTTTTTATGGTGTAATGAGTACATACTTTATTATTTTTATTACCAGTGGGATGTTCAGTGGCTTGGAGCAATCAGTTGCTGATAAATTAATTGGTTTAATCACTGGCTTAGTGGAGACTACAATCCCGATCAATGGACAGAAGAAACATGGCCTGAAGACATTAAGGTCTTTAAAAATGCAGATTTAAATTCAGCTACAATTAATATTTTCTCTTGGCAGTTCTTGAACCTAGAGGAGGAGTCTATGACTTTTCTAAATTAGACAAGATCGTTCAAGAATTATCTGATGCAAACTTTGATATTGTGATGGGTACGGCAACAGCCGCAATGCCAGCCTGGATGTTTAAAAAGTATCCGGATATCGCAAGAGTTGATTACCAAGGCAGACGTTACGTCTTTGGTCAGCGGCACAATTTCTGTCCGAACAGCAAGAATTATCAAAGACTGGATAGTGAGTTAGTTGAAAAATTGGCCCAGCACTACGCTGACAATCCGCATATCGTAGTTTGGGACGTGAACAATGAATACGGTGGCAACTGCTATTGTGGAATGACTGGTTGAGAAACAAATACAAGACCTTGGGTGCGTTCAACAAGGCTTGGAACATGAATGTTTGGAGTCACACGATTTATGACTGGGATGAAATTGTTGTTCCAAACGAGTTGGGGGATGCATGGGGTCCAGAAAGTAGCGAAACCATTGTTGCTGGCCTTTCCATCGACTACTTGCGCTTTCAATCCGAAAGTTTACAAAACTTCTTCACGATGGAAAAGGCAGTCATCAAGAAGTGCGATCC
The DNA here is from genome assembly GCF_000615285.1 of Lactobacillus kitasatonis DSM 16761 = JCM 1039. GTDB lineage: Bacteria > Bacillota > Bacilli > Lactobacillales > Lactobacillaceae > Lactobacillus > Lactobacillus kitasatonis. The sequence goes on from NZ_BALU01000009.1 coordinate 61,948, forward strand.
TGAAACGCCTGTAACTACTAACTTCCACAGTTTGCCAAACAAGATGATTGACTATCAAAAGTGGGCAAAGGATCAAGATATTATTTCTTATGATAGTTATCCAACTTACGACGCACCTGCTTATAAGCCAGCATTCTTGTATGACTTAATGAGAAGCCTTGAGCATCAACCATTTATGTTAATGGAATCTGCATCTTCACAAGTTAACTGGCAATCTTACAGTCCACTAAAGCGTCCAGGTCAAATGGCCGCGACTGAACTACAAGCTGTAGCTCACGGTGCTGATACAGTTCAGTTCTTCCAATTAAAGCAAGCAGTGGGTGGTTCAGAGAAATTCCATAGCGCAATTATTGCTCACTCACAAAGAACTGACACCAGAGTATTTAAAGAATTAACTGATTTAAGTCAAAAATTAAAGAAGGCTGGTCCAACAATTTTAGGTTCAAAGACTAGAGTCAAAGTAGCAATAGTCTTTAATTGGAGGCTATCCTGGTCCATTGAAAGATGTCACCGGTATCTGGGTTGAAGAAAGCGACGCAATGGTTCTAGGTCAAAAAGTTAGAGTTAAGATGGATGACAAGGAATACGAAACCAGCTTAATGTGTGATTTGATTCATCCAAATAAGGCAAAGTTTTGGCAAGCTACGCTGATGAGTTTTACGCTGTCACTGCTGCGATTACTGAAAATGATTATGGTAAAGGCAGGCTTGGTACGTTGGAACCAAGTTAGGTCACCAAGGTTTGACACAATTATTCAACCACATTGTGCTTGAAACTGGAGTTGAATCATTAGTTTGCGACAGCCATAAGCTTGAAGTAACTAAGCGTGTCACAGCAGATGGCAAGGAACTTTACTTTGTGCTTAACATGAGCAATGAAGAAAGAGAATTGCCAAATAAATTTGCGGATTATGAAGACATCTTAACTGGTGAAAAAGCTAAGAGTTCAATGAAGAAAAATATTGGCATATCATACACCAGATGAAATCTTTGAAAGAGAATTGGATCATATCTATCAAGCAGCTTAAGTGTTCAATTTATTATTGCGATTTACGTAAAAATAAAATTGACAAATCTAATTTATAAAATTAAGATTTAATAAATTATTAATTTTTTAACAACATAAAAGGAGGGCTCTATATGCAAGGACTAATGGCAGAAGATCTATTAAATTTAACAAATGCGGGTGGATTGAAAACACAAGGTGAACAAAGTATTTTTCAAATTGCTCTTCCCAATTCTAATGATTTAAATAAATATAAATGGTCACTTGTAAAGCAAAATGATAAGTCTGGATTGCAGCCATTTTTTACTACTGATGCTTATCCATCATTTGCTTTAGGTCAAGAACCATATATTTTTTTCACAACAACTAATGATGATCAAGTTACTCAGTTAGTTAAATTAAATACTGATAATCAAGAATTAACTGTACTTCACAAGTTTAAAAATCAAAATTTGATGGTTCAAAAAGTATTAGATTCTAATCGATTACTTTTATCAGGTGATGCTTTTTTGGTTAAAAGTGATCCAGATTTCCCCTGGCATGAAGTAACAGAGATTCCTTATTGGTCAAATGATGAAGGAAAAGTTAACGGTAAACGTCATCAACTTTTTATTTTTGACTTAAAAGATAAAAAACTACAATCACTGGTTCCAAAAGATTTTGATGTAAGCAATTTTTGGTATCAAGATAATCGATTGTTTTTGACTGGAGCACAATATAGCGATTGTCGACCATTCCAAGGCGGTCTTTATAAATATGATTTTGCTGATAAAAATCTTCAGGAATTACTTAAACCTAATAACTGGTCAATTGCTGCTGTTGCTGTATTAAATAATGAATTATATGTAGTAGCTAGTGGTAATAAGAAATATGGTATTGAAGAAAATCCTAACTTTTATAGATTAACTAAAGATAATAATGAAATGCAACTAGTTCAAGAATGGGATCATAATCTGTATAATATTGTGACTCATGATATGGAAGTGGTTCCTGGTAATACAACGTTTGTTCATGAAAATAAACTTTATTTTGTTTCAACTGTTGCAGCACATAATGAAATTTATTCTTTTGATGGAAAGCAAGTTGAACTTGTTGGTAAATGGGATGGGGCTATTGCGTCTCTAGCATTTCAGGGTGAAAAATTACAATTTATTGCTAATAGTCCTAAAAGCCCACAACAACTTTATCAATTGGAGAAAGATGGAAAAGTTAAACAACTTAGTCATTTTAATGAATTTTTGAAAGATCGTTATGTTGCTGAACCACAAAAAATTAATTATAAAGACCATAATGGTAATAATCGTTATGGTTGGGTTCTTTATCCTAATAACTATGAAAAAGGAAAACATTATCCAGCTATTTTAGAAATTCATGGTGGTCCTCGTGCTACTTATGGAACAGGTTTCTTTCATGAAATGCAAATGTTAGCCAATGCTGGCTATTTTGTATTCTTTACTAATATATTTGGCTCTGAAGGTTGGGGAGACGAATATGGTGATTTGCGTGGTAAATATGGCACGATTGATTATGATGATTTGATGCTTTTTACTGATGAAATTTTGAAACAAATCCCGGCTATTGATGAAAAAAGACTGGGTGTTGCCGGAGGAAGTTACGGCGGCTTCATGACTAACTGGATTATAGGACATACACATCGATTTAGTGCAGCTGTAAGTATGCGGAGTATTGCTTCATGGACTGCAATGTTTATTTCGGATATTGGACCAGAATTTGTGGATGACCAAATGGCTACAGATACATTGCACTCTGATGATATTGATAAATTGTGGTTCCATTCACCACTTCGTTATGTAAACAATGTCACTACGCCGACTCTTTTCTTGCATTCTGATCATGACTATCGTTGTCCTATTCCTGATGCCTATCAAATGTTTCAAGCTCTAAAATTGCGTGGTGTACCAACTAAATTGGTGGTTTTTCATGGATCAAATCACGATTTGTCAAGAAATGGCACTCCAAATAGACGTATTAAGCGACTAGAAGAAACTTTGCAATGGTTTGATAAATATTTAAAATAATCTCTTGTATATTTTATGGTAAATAAAAAAATAGAAATTATAGATCCAGATTTAGAAGAATTTATAAAAGATTTTTATGAAAAACATAGCAAACTTATGAAACAATTAGAAGTTAAATAAATACTATATCCTAAGAAATAAGGTATTCTAGAGGTAAGAAGCTAGAATACCTTATTTTTTTGAGGATGATAAAAATGAAAATAACTGGTTATGAAGATCTTCGCGTTCTGATCGAATCACGATTAGCAGGACTTATTCAGGAATTCGTCAGCAGATGATCGACAATGTTATGAGTGAGTCGTGGGGGAGTTCGCCACAGTTCAATCGTTTGGAAGATTGGAAAAAGTAGATTTTGCTTAATTATGTAGAACAAACTGGCTTGACGATTTATCAGCAGTGGTCGTTGAATGGTAAAAAAGAAAATATTGATGATGTGATTAAAGCTGCGCAAAAGTTGATGCGCGGCGGTGTCGATAAGTTCTTAAATAAATAGAAAAAATAAGGTATTCCTTTGATTTGAAGTGAGACCTAAAAGTGAGACACTTTTAGGTCTCACTTCATCAACTTGAATGATGGGGCTTTTTTTACTCAATTAAATATTTTATTTATTTAAGTAAATTATTTACTAAATGAAATAAAAAGTATATACTAGTATCTGAAAACGATTACAGGACAAAAATTTGAGGTAAATAAAATGAATAAAGATGAATTACTTAAAGAATATGAAGAAACTTTTGATGAAAAAGCCCAAGATATTTTTTTCTCACCAGGTCGAATCAATGTAATTGGTGAACACACTGACTACAACGGCGGTCATGTTTTTCCAGCCGCAATCAGCTTAGGTGTTTATGGTGTCTATGGCCCAAGAGAGGATAAGAAAGTTCGCCTATATTCAGGTAACGTTGACGGCGACATCGTAGAATTCGACATTGATGATACAACCGTTGAAAAAGGCGACCGCTTCTGGGCCAACTATTTTAAAGGCATGATCACTTACTTGCGTGAAAAGTATGACAATATCGATCATGGTTTCAACTTATACATCAAGCCAACTTGCCATCTGGTTCAGGCCTTTCATCAAGTGCCGCAATTGAAATGCTCATGGGTATCATTCTTAAAGATGAATTCAACTTAGACGTTGATCGTGTTGCTTTGGCTAAAATGGGGCAAAGAACCGAAAATGAATTCGTTGGTTTGAACTCAGGCATCATGGACCAATTTGCCTGCATTATGGGCAAAAAAGATAGTGCCATTTTCCTGGACTGCAACACGCTTAAGTATGAATACATGCCACTTGCTTTAGGTGACTATGAAATTATCATCATGGCCACTAACAAGCCTCATACTTTAGCTGATTCTGCTTACAACGACCGTGTTCGTGAATGTAATGATGCTCTCAAGAAGCTCCAACAAAAACTCGATATTAAGTCTTTAGGTGAACTTGATAACGGCACCTTTGATGAATATGCTTACTTAATTAATGACGAAACAGAAATCAAGCGTGCGCGTCATGCCGTTAGTGAAAATCAAAGAACTTTACGTGCTACTAAAGCCATGAAAGGTGGCGATTTGGAAAAATTGGGTCGTTTGATTAATGCTTCCCATATTTCGCTTCATTATGATTACGAAGTAACTGGTAAGGAACTTGATACTTTAGCCGAAAATTCATGGGCACAACCTGGCGTGTTAGGTGCCAGAATGATCGGCGGCGGCTTCGGTGGTAGTGCAATTGCCATTGTTAAAAAGAGTGAAGCAGAGAACTTCAAGAAAAACGTTGGCAAGATTTACCGCGACAAGATTGGCTACGACGCAAGTTTCTACGATGCAGAAATCGTCGATGGAACCAAAAAGATTAATTAGTTTTGGAAGGATAAGAAATGAAAGTTATTGAAAAGTACGCAGATGAAGTAATTAATAGTGGTGCTTATCAGCCACTTGATCGCGTTTATGTCATTAATAAAATTCGCGGTTTAGTCGGCGATTATGACGAAGAAGAAAACGACAAGCCAGCCGTTAAGCAATTGGTTGATATTGCCGTAAAGAATAAAAAGATTCCCGACGATGTTACTTCAAGAGAAGTATTGAATGATCAATTGTATGACTTGGCAACGCCAACTCCATCCAAGACTAATGAAATTTTTTGGCAAAAGATGGAAAGATCTTCTGAAAAGGCAACTGATTGGCTCTACAAGCTTTGCGTGAACAACAACTACGTTAAAAGGGAAGCCATTGCTAAGAACGTTGTTTTCTCAGGCACTAGCTCAAAAGGTCACGGCTTAGAAATTACTATTAATTTGTCTAAGCCTGAAAAAGACCCCAAGGCAATTGCGGCAGCTGCTCATGCTACTGGTAAGAAATATCCTAAGTGTGCGCTTTGCCTCGAAAACGAAGGCTATGTTGGTGGCTATGGTAAAAATGCGCGTTCTAATTTAAGAATCATTCGGATGAATATTGCAGGTAAGCCATGGGGCTTCCAATATTCACCGTATGCCTACTTCAATGAACACTGCATTTTCCTTGATCAAAAGCACATCCCAATGGTGATCAATCAACAAACTTTAATTAATTTGGTTGAAATTGAAAAGATGCTGCCACATTACTTCGTTGGTTCAAATGCTGACTTGCCAATTGTTGGTGGCTCAATGCTGGCCCACGAACACTACCAAGGTGGTCGTCATACTTTCTCAATGATGAAGGCCAAGATCAAGAAGCCAGTTAGCTTTAAGCAATATCCTGATGTAAAAGCTGGAATCGTTGACTGGCCAATGAGTGATTTGCGTTTAATTAGTGAAAATTCACTTGATTTAATTGACCTGGGTTCCAAGATTATTAAGTTTTGGGATCAATATTCTGATCCTGCGCGCAAGATTAATGCTTATGAAGGTAAGATTCGTCACCACACGGTAACTCCAATCATGCACCGCAAGGGTAAGAAATTTGTCTTAGATTTAGTATTGCGTGACAACAATACAAGTAAAGATTATCCTCTTGGTATTTTCCATCCACACAAGCAGTTGTGGCATATCAAGAAGGAAAATATCGGCTTAATTGAAGTTATGGGTCGTGCTATTTTGCCAGGTCGTCTTAAGAGCGAACTTGAAGAAGTTAAGAAGTACTGGCTTGGTGAGGACAACAAGATGGCCGATAGTCACAAGGAATGGGCTGATCAAGTTAAGGTAAAAGAAAAGATTACCGCGGATAATGTAAATCAAATTATGGAAAAGGCCTTGGTAGAAGTTTTTGAACAAGTTTTGCAAGATGCAGGTGTCTTCAAGAATACTGAAGATGGTGAAAAAGGCTGGGATAAATTTATTACAGCTTTGACTGAAGATGTGGATTAAAAATGAAAACTAGTTTTGTAAAGTATGGGCGAAAAAATAACAAGGACCTGTGTGAGATTACCCTTGAAAATGATCATGGCATGGTCGCCAAAGTTTTAAATTATGGTGCAACCTTAGAAAAGGTGCTAGTCGATAGCGAAAACATGATTTTATCATTGAAAAAGCCAGCAGATTATTCTAAAGAGCGTAATTTTTTAGGTGGCAGCGTTGGTCGGATTGCTGGCCGCGTTAGAGCAGGCCAATGGAAGCATGGCAATGAGATTCATCAATTGCAACTAAATGATGGTGAAAATCATATTCATGGTGGTGTCGGCACTGACATGCAAGTTTGGAATTTTAGACCATCGTGTACAGATAAAGCGGCAAGAGTGAATTTAACCTTGTTTGATCCAGATGGTCATAATGATTATCCCGGTAATTTGAAGCTTCATGCTAGCTATAAATTGGATAATGACAATACCTTGCATTATTCATTGGAAGCAGTTAGTGATAAGCTGACGATTTTCAATCCGGTAAATCATACTTACTTTAACTTGGGCGAGCGTGCCGAAGATCTGAATTTGCAGCTGAATGCGGACTATTACTTGCCGGTTGATGAGAGTGGCCTGCCTGATCGCGGTATGGAGCAGGTAGCTGGTACTGCCTTTGATTTTAGAAAGACTAAGCGAATTGGGGATGCACTCACCAGCGATGATGCACAAATTAAGTTGCGCAATGGGATTGACCATTCGTTTATCTTGAATGGCAATAATCCAGCTGCAACGTTGAGTTCTAGAAAGCATAAGTTGACGGTGAGCACTAACGCCCCAGCGCTAGTGCTTTATGCCGGCAATCACTTTAATCACACGGGTATTGCAGATAATATAGGTCAATATGATGGTATAACCTTTGAAGCGCAGTGTCCTCCTGCAGAAGGTAATGATTTAGGTCAAATTACGTTACTTCCATTTGAAAGGTTCAAGCGTGTAGTTAACTGGAAATTTGAATGAAAGAAAAACCATGACTCATACCGAGCCATGGTTTTATTTTGCTTTATGCCTTTTTTCTTAAGGTAATAAAGATTGCGATAAAACTTAGAATATAGGCAATTACGTTAATTGTCCATCCTAAGTCGTAAGAATGGGTTTGGTCGAAGAATAGACCTACCAAGTATACTGATAGCGACATTGCGAATGCTCCCAGCATGTTGATTACGGACAAAATATTACTATAATCTTTTTCGCCAAATTGCTTTTGGATTAAGTATGGTAGAGCCACTAGGCAGACCCCTTGACCTAAACCAAGAATAAAAGCAGAGATAGTTAGTAGGGTACTGTTAGTCAAGAAGATTTGGCCACTCCAACCTAAAATGCCAAAAAGTGAGTAAACCAACAATACTAAAATTGTACTTAATTTATCCAAGAAATAACCAATGGAAATTTTACCAACAGCTGCACCGATCATTACACCGGATACCACACTAGCTGCTAAAACTGGTGAAATTCCTAAATTAGTAATGTGGCCTGAAATATGCTGAACGCTTCCCGACACAAATTGCAAAGCTAACATCGCAAAGGCTAAGGCATAAAAGACTGGTTGATGAAGTGCTTCTTTAAGCGTAATGCCGTTTAAGAGTGAATTTGATTCAGACTTAGTCGTTGTGCCGTAAGCAGGGTGTTTTTCATCAGGGTTAGGTCTAATTGAAGCAGCAAGTGGTATTAAGATCAAGCCAATTAAAAGACCTTCTGCGATAAAGCCGCCACGCCAGCCGAATTTAGTAATGATATCTGCGATAATCGGGTTAAAAATGGTTCCACCGAATGCGGATAGGCCCAGAGAAATACCCATTACTGTGCCGAGTTTTTGGTTAAACCAATTACTTAAAAGAACGGGAATTGATAAAGTAATTGCAATTGGCTGACAAATACCAATGATGATCCAAGCAATGTAAAAATGCGTTAAGCTGTGAGCTGCAGCGAGCGTTAACATGCTGATGGCGATTAGGCTGAAACATGCAGTTAGTAACCAGCGCAAGTTTACTTTCTTCATAACTTTTCCTGCAAAAAGGAGTGAAATAGCGGCAGCTGCGTTCTGCAGGGTAGTCATCAAGGCTACGCTGGCACGGCCAACATGAAATTCCTGGCTGATTGGCCCAAAGAACAGACCGATAGTATTAACAATCAGGCCAAAGCCAATCATTGAAATAAAACAACAAACAATAAAAATCCACCAAGGAGTGATGGTTCTTTTTTTGGTCACTTTCTTGCCCACTTTCTAAATTGAAAAATCATAATTAATATTGTATCGAATTTTTTCATTAGAATAGGTTAAGGATTTTTAAAATATTATTTTGGCTTATTTATAGATTGACTTTTGCTTTTTCGAGGGTGATTTTTGCAGGAATAGTAAAAATTAACGCCTCTTTTTTGCTGTGACATGTATACTAAACATATAAAAAGTCTTGAGTGGAAGGGAAAAATCATGCGTTGAGGAAGAATTTTACTAGGTGGAGTTTTGTCAATCGGTGTTGTCATAGCGATGTTTACTTGATCGGTAGATAGGGCAGAGATCGGCGATAAGGATCTGCCTACGCAGGTTAAGGACTACATGAAGTGGCACCACATCAATGGTGTAGCCCTGGTTATAATTCATGCTTTATCGCCAATTACAAGACGAAGGAAACGGTTATGATGTTTTCTAATAATATCGATTATTGGGATTTGAAAGAAGATTCGGATTACATTTTGCATCATTATGTTGGCTGTCGCCCAGAGCTTAGATTTTAGTATAGAAAAAACGCAGTTCCAATTAAGGAATTGCGCTTTTTGTTTACTTTTTCATTTGCTGCATCTTTTTCATCATCGCAGCACGTTTAGCCATTTGCTTTTGCAAAGACTTAGCTTGCTTAATTGATAAAACCTTCCAATTCTTTGGCACATTGAAAGTATATTCACGATGCTTCAACTCATTATTGTGACCAAACCAGCCAAACAAGAATTGATTCCAGCCATTACTGAAAACGTAACGTTCAGTCTTGATTGTCATTGAAGGCTTATCTGCAGTTTTCACACTAGCGTGAGTTTTATCGGTTTTAATTGGGGTAGGCTTCTTATCTGTATTTTTTGTTTTATATAGGTAGATTTTTTCTGTACCGTTGCCAAGTGATTGGTATAAAAGGATTGGTGATTGTGGGGATGCAGAAGAGACGAGCTCTTTTTTAACAGTGGTAGTTTGAGTCTTCATACCATAGTGATTGTAGTCGTGAGCTACGATTCCAGCGATACTCAATACTGCGATAAGTAGTGAAATAATCGCAAGCGGCATATAACCCTTTTTAGGAATTACGTTGAAATAGATAAAGCAATAACTGCCAGAATTAAGATAATTAAAATCATTAGTTGTCCACCTTCTCTGAACGTTCACGTGCACGATTACCTTTCTTCAAGAAGAATGAAAGAACTAAGGCGATTAATGCAAAGAGAATACTAATTGCAAATGAGGCATGAAAACCATCAAGTGTTGCATTAATTGCACCATTCTTATATTGAAGTGGCAACGTCTTAAGCATTGACTTGGCTGGCATATTGTTGTTAGTAGTTGTAGTCAATACTGAAACAAGGATGGCAGTACCAATTGATGATAAAATCTGTCTAAAGGTGTTGTTAACGGCAGTACCGTGAGAAATCTTATCTAATGGAAGTGAGTTCATCCCTGAAGTAGTAACGTTCATCATAACCAGAGCAACACCAACCATTCTGATTGCGTAGAGAATAATAATCATTAAGAATGAACTATTCTCAGTTAAAAATACGAATGGAATAGTTCCTAAAGTAAGAAGTGTCATACCAGTAATGGCCATTTTTCTTGCACCATAACGGTCAAAGATTCGACCAGTAATTGGTGACATAATCCCAATCATCAAAGCACCTGGAAGTAAGATCAAGCCAGAGTGAAATGCGGATTCACCACGTAAGTTTTGAATATAAAGTGGTAAAACCATTTCGATTCCAACCATGGCTAGGTTAGTAACACCTGAAAGAATAGCAGCAAGTGAGAATTCGAAGTGCTTGAATACAGTAATATCAAGGAATGGATCGTCCATCTTCAATTGGCGAATACCAAAGAGAATTACGAAGATGATACCGACAAAAATAAAGGCTAAAATTTCAGGATTTGTCCAACCTTTATTACCAGCTTCTGAAAAACCATATAGTAGAGAACCGAATCCGATAGTTGAAGTGGCAACTGAAAAGACATCGATTTTTTCATCCTTAGTTGGCAAAACGTCTTTTACTAAAAAGGCAGCAAGGATTACAACAATTCCGGCAATTGGAGCAATAATGCTGAAGAGATAGCGCCAAGAAAGGTTGTCGACTACCCAACCGGATAGTGTTGGCCCAATCGCAGGAGCCAAACCGATAACGATGCCGACAGTTCCCATGGCAGCACCACGTTTATCAGCTGGGAAGATTGAAAGCATGATGGTCTGAAGTAGTGGCATGGTAACGCCGACACCTAGACCTTGGATAATTCTTCCGGCTAAAAGCGTTTGAAAGTTAGGTGCAATTGCTGCAACGACAGTTCCGATGAAGAAAGTAGACATTGCAGTCAAATACATCTTTCTAGAGCCGAAGCGATTGATTAGCCAAGCAGAAATAGGAATCATTACCCCATTTACTAATAAGAAAGCGGTAGAAAGCCATTCTGCAGTAGCAGTACTAATCTTGAAGTCTCTCATAATAGAAGGTAAAGCAGTCGACAAAAGCGTACCATTCAATACCGTACAAAATGAGCCGATGATCAATACTAGTACTAATAAGTTACGATTGTATTGTGTTCCATGAATATCGACAGGTTGTTTATTCATGTTCATCCCCCTTTTTGTGAAAATTAAGTTCGGTAACTAATATAAGCCTAAAAAATGTCAATGTCAAATAATCTTACACAAGTGATATAAAATATGACACAAAAGTTGAAAAATCTAACATAAATTAATATAATTGTGATAATTAGTGAGGCTGATAAATATGGAAAACTTAAAGAAAAAGAAATTACATCAACTTTTTGAAAATCTAGAAATAGGTATAGGCGGCGTAAGTAGTAGCTTGGGCGTATCGCAGCGTCAACTTAGATATTGGGAGAAAAAGGGCTATATCAAGCCAATCAATGAAGGTTCTGGCGTGCGGCATTACAGTTTGGCAACAGTTTATTTGATTGCTTTTATTAAAGATCAACTTGATGCAGGTTATACCCTAGAAGCAGCTGTCAAGAAGTCAAAAGAAATCCGGATTAAAAGTAAGATTGCACGTAAATTGTTGCGTAATGCCTTTGATGATATTGAAGTAACTGATGAAGAAAAAGGTTACGGTGAGATTCGAATGGGCGAGATAGAAGTAGGAAACAAAAAGGCCGAAGTTATTGGCATCGTTGACGAAAATGGTAGCCATTTTGAATTGAAGGAAGAATAGATTAACCAAAATAGACATCTATCGATGAAATTTATCGATAGGTGCCTTTTTTACGTAATAATAACTTATCTTGATATAATTGATTTATAAGTAAATGCATATTCCAAGAGGTAATAACAATGAAATTTAACAAGAAAATGGCTTTAATTTCTACCGCAGTGTTGATGGGTATCTCCACCGTTTCTGCTGTAGAAATTCCACAAACAAATATAGTACAAGCCGCTACTTCTCAAAGTCGAAAAGTATATTTCAGAAAAAATTCTTACGTCTATAACAAAAAAGGTCAAAGAATTTACAAATTTAAGGGCAAGACTGCTTACTTCAAGAAGGGCGCCACTCCTAGTTTTCCAATTCAAACAACTGATGAAAAAACGCATTATTGCTTCAATACCAGAGATGGCAAAGTTTACCTTCAAACTACCAAGATTAAAGGTAAGCAGTACGCAAATGTAGGTAATGGTGGCTACATCAATCTTTCCAACATCGGTGCCATCAGTAATAGTCTGCTCTTAACAGACCAAAACGTTAGAGTAAGAGTTACTAGAGATACCCGTGTTCTAAATAGCAAAGGTCAAGCCGGCGATACTGTTGTTAAGAAAGGCACGATCATCACGGCCGATGGACATGGTGCAATTCCTGGTGGTGACTGGATTGATGATGGTGTGCCACAAGAGTACTACCACATCGTAGGTACTGATCACTATCTAGAAGATGACAACGGTACTTTGCTTAGCCAAGTGCAAAATGGCAATACTTTTGACAAATTATTTACTCCACAAGCAATGCCTAAGAATGTTGAGGTAGGTTCTGCTAACAATGGTACTAGCTACTACGATGTCAACGGGCAAGATATGTTCCCTGGTTTTAAGTCATTCCGATACCAAACTTTCACAATAGGTGGAGCATATTACTTGTGGGATGCTAAAGATAATAAGGCGGAATTGTTCTACTACGTGGGTAGCGGTGCAAATCAAATAAACTTAGCTACTGATGGTGGCAACATTGGTAAGGATAGCAAGCATACACCAACAGGCGCACTATTTGTTAAAGCTTCGAATGTTAATTTGACTCAAGGTGTGGCACCAGAACCAGCTAATACTGCAGCTGAAGCAGAAGCTGGACGCAATGCTGCTACAAGTAGCGAAAAGTATAGTTTAACTGACGCAATTGCCAATGCTGAAAAAGTTCAAGCAAGTGCGAAATACAAGAGTGCCGCAAGTTCAGTTAAAAAAGATTATGACCAAGCTGTTGCTCAGGCAAAACAAATCAGTGCTTCCACTTCATCAACTGGTAATGCCGTTAACTTTGCAATTTGGCAATTAAACCATATTGAACAAAGTATGCAGGTCGAAAAGATTAAGGTTGCTTATCCAAACTTCTTAAGTCCATATGATCGCACCAAGATTTTAACTGCGGCAAGACAGCAATATGATGATAATTCTCACGATGTAATGTGGGCTAACCATGATCGTGACTTAATTCTTTATACCTTTAAAGAAAAAGCATCTAACAAGTATGATCAAGGCGGTACTGTTACTAAGTTAAATCTTAATGATTACATTGAAGCAAATACGCCAAGCATTAAGAATAAGAAGGGCTACGATTCTTCTGCTACACAAGCTTCAATTAATAAAGATAAAAAGCTTGCTAAGTATGCCAAAATGCTTGATTACGATAAAAGAAAGAGTTCTTTAGTTGCTAAAAGAACTACTCCTGTTTACCAAAGCTCAACTAAAATTGGTGAAGGAGCAAGCTTCAACGTTAACAAGATTCGTTTGTATCAAACTGGTAGAAGCATCAAGAAGGGTAATAATATTGGTATCTTCGCTACACTGATTGTAAAAATCAAAGGCCAATATTACTTCATGGTTCAAGAAAAGAATACTTACTTCGTTAAGGCTAGTGACGTAAAGCTTGATAACTTTAGTACTTCTACAACCTACAAGAAGTATCAGAGAATGGTTGATAAATTAACCGGTCCTGATCACCCAATGGATTTCTCACTTTATGCAAAAGTGAAAAAGGGTGCTCGCTACTATCAAACAGATTTCTATTATGGAGTCACAAACAAGACATTCAATGTCCAAAAGAATAGATATGTCAGTTTCATTGACCCATATGTAATGAAATACAATGGCATTTATTACTTAACCGGTGGTGCCGAATTTAACAGTGACTTTGATCCGGAAGGCGCAGTTAAAGTTTCCGATATTATTTCAATGACTTCAAAGTTGCCTAGATAAGTTAATAAGACATTTATCAATGAATTTCATTGGTAAGTGTCTTTTTTTGTAATTTTAAAAGAATTTTAGATCAAGTTATGATTTTATAAATTCATGTTACCTTCAAAGAAAAGTCAAAAAGCATTGGTATAATTGATATAAACGAAAGAAGGGACTAATGTTGAATATTTACGGAAAATACGCCCCCATACTCGATAAGATACTTAATCAGTTAATGAATCGTTTTGATGAATTAAACAACAATTACCAAAAAGTTCATCATGAGCGTTTATATGAACACTTAAATGGCCGTGTAAAAAGTGAAGCTAGCATGGAAGAAAAATGTACCAGAAAGCATTATCCATTGAATGCACACTCGGCTTTGCGTGAAGTGCGTGACAGTATCGGCTTGCGTGTTGTCTGCAACTTTATTGATGACATTTATACCTGTATTGACTACATCAAGAGTTGGGATGATGTAAGTGTTTATAACGAAAAAGACTATATTACTAACGCTAAGCCTAATGGTTATCGTTCATATCATATGATTCTTGAAATTACCGTACCTGACGAAGATGTCGATGGTAATATTCCAGGTCATTATTTTGTTGAAGTGCAGCTAAGAACAATTGCCATGGACACTTGGGCAAGTCTTGAACATGAAATGAAATATAAGCATAAGATCAATAATCCTGAAATGATTGGACAAGAATTAAAACGAGTAGCTGACGAGCTTGCTTCTTGTGATGTAAGCATGCAGACGATTCGTCAGTTAATCAAGGAAGGGGACTAGTTAATGAAAATTTTAGTAGCAGAAGATGAACCTCAGCTGTTGCGTGTTTTGACAGTAGCGATGGAGAAATCCGGCTATGAAGTTGATCCCGTCGATAATGGATTGAAGGCAGTCGAACATGCTAAAGCCAATTCCTACGACGCCATCATTTTGGATATCATGATGCCAGTCATGGACGGTATTACTGCACTGAAGAAAATCAGAGAAAGCGGAGATAAAACTTATATTTTGATGCTTACCGCTAAAGCCGAAGTCGATGACCGCGTAACTGGCCTTGACAGCGGTGCTGATGACTACATTACTAAGCCATTTTCATTAAAAGAGCTTCTTGCAAGATTGCGTTCAAAAGAACGGCGCGAAGATGATTACACTCCTAATTTATTGACTGTGGGGGATGTAACACTTAACGTTGAACAACAAAACCTGGCCAGTCATAATTCCATTCAATTAAGCGGCCCCGAGACCCAATTGATGAATTATATTTTGCTAAATGAAAATAAAGAATTATCAACCGAAGATATTTTTAATCGCGTCTGGAAGAACGACGAAGATGCCAATCCAGAAGTAGTCTGGATTTATGTTTCATATTTACGCCAAAAATTGCGGTCAATCGGTAGCACAGTTAAAATTGAAGGCGAAAAAGGTGGTAGTTATGAATTAGTTAAGTAGGTGATTAGATGATTCAAAAATTCCGTTGGAAGTTCATCGGGACTTCCGTTGCTGCATTGCTACTGGTTTTGTTAATTACTCTGGGCGGTCTTGTCGGGATCACGCGAGTGCAAAGTAAGAATGAAGTCGATCGCGTATTAACTGCCTTGGTAAAAAATGAGGGTCACTTATCACCACGAAATGCACATGCGGCCTTGGGCAATCAAAATGATCCCATCAACCGTAATTTCTTAGGTGGGCCATATAATCCTGAAGCTGTGTATCAATACCGCTATTTTGCAGTGACAGTGGATGCGTCACACCGTGTGACCGTAGTTAACGATAATAATGTTTATCAGGTTAACGGTACGAAAATTAAAAGCATTACAAGAAAGGCTTTATCTGACCATCAAGATTCAGGCAGCGTAGATGTAGGTCGAAATCAATATGCTTACAGGGTTGCCAAAAACTCCGTCGGTCAAACAATGGTCGTATTTTTAAACGAAACGCTAATTTACAACCGTTTCTGGCTGTTATTTAGAGTGGCCGTGGTACTGGGGATCGGTTCACTGATCGTCTTTGCCGTAGTTTTGATCTTGGTTTCTGGTCGGGCAATTAAACCGATCGTTGATAACTACCATAAGCAACAGGAATTTATTACAAATGCTGGACATGAATTGAAAACTCCAGTTGCGGTCATTTCGGCCAACACTGAGATGGAAGAGATGCTGGGTAATAACTCCGAATGGAACGAAAGTACCAAGGAGCAGGTAGAAAAACTGACTAAACTGATTAACCGGCTGATTTCAATGGCACGGGCTGGTGAAACCGGTGAAATCACATTAAGCAAGGTTGATTTTTCTAAACTAGTTGAAGATGCTACCCAGGATTTCAAATCTGTGATGAAGCAGAATCACTATGTTTATCAAGTTTCGATTCGTCAAGGCCTCAATGTAGTGGCGGAAAAACATTCTTTGAACGAAGTAATTAATATCCTACTTGATAATGCTAGAAAATATTGTGATCCTAACGGCAAGGTTAGAGTTGAACTGAGTAAAAGTGCTTTAAGCAAAAATGCTGTTTTACGGGTAAGCAATACATATAAAGAAGAAAAAAACGAAGATTACAGTCACTTCTTCGACCGTTTTTATCGTGAAGATGAATCACATAATTCTAATAAAGGTGGATTCGGCATTGGTTTGTCCATGGCTCGCGAATTAGTCGAAGCCTTTCATGGTCGAATCAGTGTCAGTCACAAAGGTAATGACATCGTCTTTACAGTAGTTTTGAAGATTGCTAAATAGGTTTTGCCGATAGTTGTATAATTAAGCCAAAGAAATGGGGCATTAATTTGGCAAAGAAAAAATCTATTTATACCAAAGATGTTGTATTAGTGATGGCAGCATCTTTCTTCTTTATGTTTAGTACGATGTTCGTTAATCCGTTGATCAATGGCTATGCCAAGAACTTAGGGGCAAGCAGCGCCTTTGCCGGTGTAATCGTAGGTATTATGAGCGTTGCCGCAATGTTTTTGCGTCCTATTGCCGGCAATTTGACAGATAAGTTTTCAAAATATCGTCTATCTTTTATTGGCGGTGTTTTAATTTTAATTGGTGTATTAGGCTATGTCTTTACGCCATCAAGTGCTTGGCTGCTTTTATTCAGATTGATCAATGGTACCGGCTATGTTTTGTGTACCGTTTGTATGACAACTTGGCTGGCATTCTTGGTGCCGCGGCAGCACGTGGGCGAAGCAATGGGTTTTTATGGTTTGATGAATGCCTTAGCCATGGCTTTGGCACCGGCATTATCGATTAATATTTATCAAAAAATCGGTTATCGTGAGAGCTTGATCGCCTCGGCTATTTCCGCATTATTAATGGTAATAGCTATTCAATTCGTTGGTGATCATGCCAAGCCAATTGTTAAAGATAAAAGCAAGATGCCTAAAAAGCATTTCAAGATTATTCAGATGAATGTTTTACCGGTAGCGATTTTGACTACCTTGTTTGCGACACCATATTTTGTAACGCAGGCAGATATCGTTACCTATGTTGAACAAAAGCATTTGTCTGTTGCCGTAGGATCATATTTCTTGATCTATGCGGTAGTACTACTGATCATCAGAATTGGGTTGAAACGCTATTTTGATACTGTTCGCTTCGGTGTTTGGTTCTGGATTAGCTTAATCTCAACCGGTGCATATATCAGCTTATTAGCCATGATGAACAATAATTGGCAAATGGCTTTAGCCGCAGCCGGAATGGCAATGGGCTATGGCATTATTTATTCAGTTTTACAATCAACCGCACTTTTACTTGCTCCGATTGAGGAACAAGGTTTAGCTAGTTCTACCTTTTATTTAGGACTTGATATTGCGATGGCCTTTGGCCCAATGCTAAGCGGAGTAGTTGATAGCGTGTTGCCAATTGAATGGTTTTATCCAGTAGAACTAGTATTGATTCCATTTATGTTGCTAGTTTACTTTATCTGGCGCAAACGTTTAAACGAAGCAATTGACCACCATTAATTTACGAAGAAAGGATCAACATTATGAGTGAATATTTAGTAAAGTCCAAGCTTGAAGACACAGAATGGCAAATTGCTAACCAGGCCCGTGAGCATGAATTTATCTGTGATGACAACGATAAGGAACATGATAAGGCCCTAACCCGGTCGAATATCTATGTGGTAGCGTAAATTCCTGCATCGTAATGTCCGCAGGAATGGTCGCTAAGTCACATGGTTTAGACGTGAAAAATTTTTGTGTAGAAAATAATGCTAAAACTGAAAATCTAGGTCACGGCAAATCCGTCGTAACTGAAATGAACATAAAAGTCTTCTTTGACTCAGAAATGTCAAAGGATGAGAAGGAGAAGTTTTTAGCTCATACTTTGCATGTCTCAACTGTTTATCAAACTGTCAAAGAAGCTATCAAAATTTATGTTGAATTAGCTTAAGGAGAGAAATGATTTAATGTCATTATTAGATGAAGCAGTTGTTTTGAATGATGGTAGCTTGATGCCAAAAGTTGGCGTCACTGTTACCAATGATGAAGATGTCGCAAAGGTAATGAAGGCAGGCTATCGTTTGCTTAATTGCACTGCGGATGAAAAAATCGATTTTAAAAATCTGAGTCCACAAACTTACGTGGAAATTCAGGTTTCTGAAAAAGTTAATACGCGTGAAGAGATGCGTAATAATTTGAAAGAAATCAGAAATAATCTGGTTGCTAAACATGCTGATTTGGCTATGCTTCGCTTAAGTGATGACGCCGAACGTAATAATCAACTTTGGCAAGAATTAGAACAAGTTAAAATCCAAGGCTGGCTCAAGAATATTGGTGTAACCAATGCTAATGGTGATACCTTGGCTGCTATTTTGAAAGCACCTAAGATTAAGCCCAGCGTAATTCATTTGGATTACGAAGATGGATCTTTAATCAAATTAGCTAGAGAAAACAAGATGCAAGTGGAACTTTTGGTTGCAGGCGATATTGATACATTGGCCGAAATTGCCGGCCATTATGGTACAAGCACGATGGAATTAGTTTTGCGCTACTTTACCCAAAAGAGAATTGTGCCAATTGTTCAAGCAGATGATATCGTTGAAAATCCGCAAACTGACTTTACGATTGCCCCAGAAGATATGGGAACAATCGGCCAGCTCTTTGCGGGTAAGTAATTAATGGAATTTCCTAAATAATGTTATAATTAAATTATAAGAGTTTTGTTTTTAGGAGATTTTATAAATGAAAACTAAAAAATTATTTACTTCATTAGCAGCTGCTGTGATGCTTTCAGCAGGTCTTGCTGGTACTGGCATGGCAATGGGTCAACCAGTTTATGCCGCAGGCACCACTCAATCTTCAAATACTAAGACTGGTACTGTTAGTGTAAAACATAGAACTGTTTCAGCTACTGTAAATAGTGATAATCCAAAGCTTGTTGTCGTAGCTAAGGATCAAACCAATACAGACCAAATTGATTCAAATTATACTAAGGGTCAAACCATTAATGTTTTATGGTCAACTGAAGCTAAGCAAGGCGACAAGACCGTAACTTTGTACTACATTGAAAATAGGACAATCAATGGTAAAGACAGCTTTGTCTTCATTCCATCAACTGATGTAACTACTTCAGGCAATGTTCCAACTGAATCAGCCTTTGTTGAACAAGCAAACAACGATGTAAAGGCCATTCAAGATGCTTACAATAAAAGAAGCTTGCAATACGTTACTGTAACCCCTAAGTCAAAGAAGGGTGCTAAGATCTACTACGCTTACAAGAAGAGTAAGAAGTCAAAGAAGATTACCTTCGCTGCAAGCAAGAAGAAGATTAAGTACGGTAAGAAGTACAAGTCATCATTGATCGTTAAGAACGGTAAGACTAGATACGTTTACATTGGTAAGAAGAGATATGTAAAATTGAAGTTTGTTAGTGCTAAGTATGCTCCACTTAACTTACCAGATGATCTTAAGAATTTGATCGTTGAAAACTAATTTATTAGTGCAAAAAAGAACCCGTCAATGTGTAATGCATTGGCGAGTTTTTTGTTTATTAATTATCTTTTTGTGCAGAAGTTAAGCTCTTAACATTGCCACCTGCATGTGGAACGATAGTAAAGTCTTTAGCGTTGTAATAAGTGTAGCTGTCAGCACTAAGTGCCCAGAAATTGGAGTCTGGATCATCTTGTTCGATTTCAAAATCTGAAAGTTTAATCTTAAATACATCGCCAGCTTTGTTAGTTAAATGGTATTTAAGCTTGCTACCATCTTCTGAATATTCAGGAACATTGTCTTTGTTGGCCTTAACGTCAACGTATTGCTTACCATTTTGACTGTAGCGATTATTGTATGCAGCACGGTAGTATTGCTTAGATACAGAATCTGTTTCATTATAATCAGAGAAAATCTTGCTAATAGCGCTCTTATTAGACTTTTTAGCAGTTTTCTTAGTAGATTTCTTTGTTGACTTTTTAGCTACTTTCTTATTGTGTTTCTTTACATGCTTTTTGGCATGAGTAGTTTTAGCAGCATTAACGACTGAGCTAGTGGTTAAACTGGTTGTGATTACGGGTGAGACAGCTAAAAGCACACTTGTAATTAAACTAATATATTTAGTTCTCTTCAATTTTAAACTCCTTAATTCTCATTCATCTGTTTTTAATTAGACAATCTCACTGTATAGCATTTATTATTCTTAGTCTATAGAATGGTCATATTTGCACGAGAATAATAACAAGTATAGTAAATTTAATTAAATAATGATGGCTAGTTCTGTTTTAAACTATAATTGAAAATGAATCTATTATAGTTAGTGTTGAAGATAGGTAAAGAATAATGAATAAAAAGCATTTTATTATTTTAACAAGTATCTTGTTGGTACTGATTATTGGTTTGACAGTAAATAAAGAAAAAGTAGATGCAGCTCCATATGGTGCGAGCCAACTTTATACAACTCCAGTAGCAACTCGTGGTACATGGTATTATAAAGAAAATCATAAAATTAAGAAGTGGGTTATAACTGCTCATACTTCTAATGGCAGGAAATTATATAAAATACTACTAAACAAGTCCTATACGTATTGGTATAATCGGCTTACAAAGCAATCAACGAGAAAATTAATTAAAACTAATGATTGGCTAGGTAATCATATGTGGCAAGCTTACACATTCAGATGGCATGGTATTACTTCATTTAATAGTAATGGCTGGTTAGCAGGCGCAGGAGACGGTATATATTATGTTCCTGTTAATAAATATAAAAATGGTGAATACGTTAAAGCTCTAAGATTTGGTGGTGGAGCTAGAAATTGGCTCGATTTTTATGCATATAAGGACAAGAATTTAGTTAGATAGTTAAAAATAAATGATCTAAAAGGACTTTAAAAAACTAATTTTGAGAGTATTTTTATATTTCATATATTTAATAGTGTTATCAATCACTTCTTATATTAGTTACTATATTAACAAAAATAAAATGCTACCGCTTACAAGTCTAGCATAAGTCAGTATAAAGAATTACAATGTTAGTCGTGCTATCAAGTTAAAAGTAGGGGAGTAGAAAATGGATATGGAAAAGAAATGGAGCATTTCTTTTATTTTAGCGTGTCTTCTAACATTGTTTGTTATTAAACCACAATCAGTTGCAGCTAAGGAATTGAGTCCTTTCCAAACAAAGATGATTGGTAATGTTAATTTCGGGATTTACCAAAGACTTACACGTAGAGGACCTGCATATTGGATCGGTTCAACGAGAACTTTCAGACACGGCAACTTCCAAGCCAGTGCTGAAAGAAAGATCGGTAAGACTAAGTACAACTATGTTTGGATTGATGGTCACAGAGCTGGCTGGGTAAATCAACGCGCTTTTTTGAGAAATAAGATCTCAGTTGCTCATGACATTAGCTTGGTAAAGAATCCAAATTATGATTTTCCAACTAGGGATGCCATCAACTTTGCTACAGATAAGTCAGGTACTGTAATTAAACCATGTAAGGTGAATGTTTCAGAAGATAAGATCACCACTAATGAAGCAGGTTTATACCCAGTAACTTATTCTTACGGTAAGGCCAAGGCTCATGTTACTGTTGAAGTAAGATCAGATGATAACGAAGGTATTGTCAAGGCAGACAAGACGCCACAACCTGGTGCAAGAAGTGCTACTAGTTGGTTTAAACACTTCAAGACTTCAGGTCACTGGGGCAAGAGCTTCGCACCAGAAATTAAGTCACACACCTTAAAGAGTGGCGAATTTCATTTAAAGACTTACTTTTATCAACCAGCAATTTTGAGTCAAAGTGGTACGCACAATGGTTTAGTTGGACCTGTACCAGAAGGTTTGGCTGTTTCAAGAGGTACAGCTTACACAACTATGTACAGCTCACCACATAATATGCGTTCACACATTGTTGCTTACAAGCTCAACCAGATTCCTAATCGCTATATTATGCAAAAGTTGCCATGGATGTCTTGGAATAAATTTACACGCTTAGCCTCTCACGTGAAGGTTAGTCCATACATTAAGACAGGTCATGGTCAAGCTTTCAGCGCAACCAAGAAGTATCTTTATGTAATTGCTAATGATCACTTGTTGAAGAACACTCCAAATTCAGAAGAAATCATGCAAATCAGCAAGAAGAACTTGCGCATTAAGCGTATCTGGTCCTTCAAGATTTGGAACAATGGTGCAAACGACGGTCGTTATATTCACAATGCTGTGTTTATCAATGATCATACATTTATCGCAGAATATCACCGTTTAACTGATCACCGTTTCGAATACTGGGAAGTAACTCGCAATGGCGATAGCTGGATTCCAAAAGAAATCGGTGCAACTAAAGGTGATTTTATGTTTAACAACTCACCAGTTCAAGGTATGGCTTACGATAAAAAGAGAAAGCAAATTTATTTAGCTTTCAATGATTATTTGTTTAAATTAAACAGAAAGGGTCGTGTGTTGGATACTGGCTCTTTCCATACTGGTCGTGAATTTGAAGGTATCTGTGTCAATGGTAATCATTTCTATGCAGAACTTGCTCAGCGCCCAGAATTATTGAGACAAAGAATCAAGTAGGTGATCCAGATGAAAAAGACTACTAAGTTAGGCATGAGTGCATTGCTGATTAGTTTATTCGCTTTGTTTGTTGGTAAAAAGCTCGACGACGAAGTGAATAAAGATGACGAAAATCAAGATCGTGGCGTTGGTCCATTAGATTAAGTTGAAAGAATCAAATCAATCATTTTGATGGTTTGATTCTTTTTTTGTACAATTAATAAAAACGTAACTTGGATTTTGCAAAGGAAGCAATTATGACAAACGAAGCTTTATTAATCATCGATTACACCAATGATTTTGTCGACGACAAGGGTGCGCTCACCTGCGGCAAGCCAGCACAAGAATTGGACGATGCAATTACCAATTTGGCTGACGAATTTTTAAAAGAAAGCAAGTGGGTGATTATCCCAACTGATTTGCACTTTAAAGGCAATCCTTATCATCCTGAAACTAAACTTTTCCCACCTCACAATTTGCCAAATACTTGGGGAAGAAAGTTATACGGGAAGGTTGGTAAATGGTATGAAGAGCACAAGCATAATGATCATGTGATCTTTATGAATAAAACGCGCTATTCAGCTTTTGCCGGCACTCCATTGGATTTGATTTTGCGTGAACGTAAGATTGATACTTTACATTTGACTGGTGTCTGCACCGACATTTGTGTTTTGCATACTGCTATGGATGCGTATAATCGCTGCTACAATTTAGTAGTGCATGAAAATGGCGTGGCAAGTTTTGATCAAACGGGTCACAAATGGGCATTGAATCACTTCAAGACTTGTTTGGGTGCTGAGGTTATAGATTAGTGTATATTTTGAGGTAAATTATTCAAAGACACTCCATGAAAGGGGTGTCTTTTTTAATCCTCTTTTGAAAAATGTTCTTCAATGATTCATAATAGGTAATGTTTGTTTTTATAAAGGAGTTGTTTTTTTATTTATGGAGAAGAAAGATAATCAGGTCAAAATTAGACTTGGCAGCCTAGTTTTGATGATTTTCTCTTCTATTTTTGGATTTAGTAATTCACTGACGGCCTTTTACCAGATGGGATACTCAAGTATCATTTGGTACATCGTAACCGCCATTTTATTCTTCTTACCATCCGCACTGATCTTCGCGGAATATGGTGCAGCCTTCAAAGGTATCAGAGGTGGTATCTTCTCATGGCTTGAAGGATCAACTAATGAAAAAGTAGCATTTATCGGAACTTTTATTTGGCTATCCGCTTGGGTTATCTGGCTGGTATCTTCTACTCAGTTCTTCTTGGTATCAGTCTCAACCGCTGTTTTCGGACATGACACAACCCAAAGCTGGCACTTATGGGGATTATCTTCAACCCAGTTATTAGGTATCTTAGAAGTTATCTTCTTAGCAATCGTAACTTTTTGTGCCGCTAAGGGAATTGATAAAATAAAGGCGATCAATAATATTGGTGGTATCTTTACTTTGGCAATTGCCATCGGCTTTACGGTTGTTTCATTATTTGTATTCATTTTGAATCATGGACAATTGGCTGAACCAGTTACTGCACAAAACTTGGTTCATTCACCCAACCCATCATTCCAATCACCAATCGCAGTTATTTCATTCATCGTTTATGCATTGTTTGCTTACGGTGGTCTTGAAACTACTTCAGGTGTTATTGACTCAGTTGATAAGCCAGAAAAGACTTACCCAAAGGGTTTGATTATTGCCATGGTAATGATGACTGCACTTTACGTAGTTAACATTTTCATGTGTGGTGTTGCCGTTAACTGGAACAAGGATTTAGGTGTTAAAGGCGTTGACCTTGCTAACGTAGAATATGTTTTGATCAACAACCTTGGTGTTGTTACTGGTAAGAGCTTGGGCTTGTCACATTCAGCATCCCTCGCAATTGGTTCCGCATTCTCACACTTTGCCGGAATTGCCGACGTTTTGTCAGGTATCGCTGCCGCATTCTTGATGGTTTACTCACCAATCAAGTCATTTATCGAAGGCTGTGATCCACGTCTTTTGCCAAAGAAGTTAGTTGAACTTAACAAGCACGGAATGCCTGAACGTTCAATGTGGGTACAAGCAATCATCGTTAGTGTCATCATCTTATTCATTTCATTTGGTGGTAACGCTGCTGGTCAATTCTACACAATATTGATGGACATGATGAATGTTTCTTCATCAGCACCATACTTGTTCTTGATTGCTGCATTCCCATTCTTCAAGGCCAAGAAGGATTTGGATCGTCCATTTGTCTTCATCGAAGGTAAAAAGAAAGTTTGGACGACTACCATTGTCGTTTGGTTAGTTGTCGCCATCGGTATTATCTTTACTTGTATCGAACCACTCTTTACTGGCGATTATCAAACTTCATTCTGGACTGCAATTGGTCCCGTCGCATTTGGTCTGGTTGCGTGGATTTACTATTCATATCGCGAACATAAGGAAAAAGTTTTAAACTAATTGTTAAACATTTCTATCAAATATGGTTATAATGGAAGAAAGATATAGAAAGGATTCTAAGTTAATCATGAAAAAATTAGATGCAAACAAACTCACTGATGAACAAATCAAGTTCTTTAATGAACACTTGCCATACATGGCAACTGTCAACAAGGAAGGCAAGCCAGCAGTTGGTCCTAAAGCTTCACTTAAGGCAATTGACGCAACTACTGTTCAATATTTAGAAAAGACTAAGTCTGAAGCTTTTGCCAACTTGAAGAATGGTTCAGAAGCAGCTATCGTAGTTGCCGATGTCCCAACTCACAAGGCATTACGTGTTAGAGGCTTTGCTGAAATTCATGAAGATGATGACTATGCCAAAAATATTTTAAAGGACACCAAGTTTCCTAATGCATTTGTAGTCAATATCAAAATTGATGAAATTGATGCTTAATTGAAAGTTTTTCTGGCTCTTTGTCAAAAACCCTAAAGTATAAAGGTAGATAGAAACATGACGATGTTTTTATCTACCTTTTTTCTTATACTTAGATTGAGGTTGAGGTCGACAACAGAATGGAATATTAAATTCGACTGTCAAACGGGCCCATAAATGTTTATTTTCAATCAAACTAGATTAAAGGTGTGGATCTCAGAGATCGTATAATCAAGAAATGGCAGCTAAGACTTTTAATATAAAGTTGATTGATGGTTATACTTTAACTAAGTTGATGATTGATTACAAGGTTGGAGTTCAAGTCCAGAAGACTTACGAATTGTTTGAAATTGATAATGACTTCTTTGATAAGAAAGATAATTAAACATTAAATTTAGAGAACAATGTTCTCTTTTTTAGTTGGTTTTATATAAAACAATAATTTTAGTGCTAGCTAAGCAAAATAGGAGGCAGCAATGAAGGCACTATCGGTACGTGGCGATTACATCATGGATATAATTGCCGGCAAGAAGAAAATTGAATATAGAACGTTGAAAACAAACTATCGTGGACCACTTCTGATGTGTTCGACCGCTAAGAAGGTAGCAGGGGCCGCACCTGGTTATGCGATTTGCGTTGTGAATTTGAAGAGCATTCAATATTTTCCGTTTGAAGATCTCTACTATTGGAATATCGAACTTGCCGATGTGATCAAGCCGATTCATATGAAAGGTCAGCTCAAGCTCTTCAATGTTGATGATGATCTTATTAAACCAATTAGCAGAAAAGAATTTGAAAAAGAAGTACAACCGTTGATTTATACACCAAAGAGAAAAAGAAGTAATAAGAATGCTATTCTAAATGTATTTAGGATAGTTAAATAAATGAAAAAAGCTGTCGTTCAATATCAACGACAGCTTTTTACTATGCATCCCTCGTATACCCGATATTGAAATTCGGTAATTTTCTAATCGGCCGATAACACCTATAATTTCAATTGAAATGATTGAGATAGGTGGTAGGAAATATGAAAATTCTTATCGCAGGTGCAACTGGTCGTGTGGGCACACTTTTAACCCATAATTTATTACAAGATGGACATGAAATCATTGCCGGAGCGCGTCATCCCGAAAGAGTAGAAAATAATGATCGCATCACTCCAGTTAAGTTTGATCTTCACGAAAGCGTCGTAGAGATGACTAAAGCAATCAAAGGTGCGGAGGCAATTTACTTCACAGCAGGTTCAGGTGCTAAGGATTTACTCCAAGTTGATGCTTTCGGTGCCGTTAAGTTAATGCAAGCCGATGAAAAAGATGGCATTAAACGTTTCGTCATGCTTAGCGCACTGTTCTCACTTGAACCAACCAAGTGGAGAACCGTTAAAGGTCTCGATGGCTTAACCGGCTACAATATTGCCAAGTTTTTCGCCGATAATTATTTGATCCACGACACCGATTTGGATACACGATTTTGCAACCAACGGTGATGACCGACAAGCCTGGTACTGGCAAGATCACCGTTGATGAAGGAAAGTTTGGTTATAATTCAGCTGAAGATGTTGCTAGAACTTTGGCTGATATTCTTAAGTATCAAAACACCAGTCATAAGATCATCAAGATGCGCGAAGGTGATACGCCAATTGACGATGCCTTGAGTCGTGTTTAATCAATAAAATCCTCCTTGAAAAATAGCAATTAATAAAAACAGATTAAATCACAACAAAATAAATAAAAAATTTTTAAAAGCGAGTATTAGTAAAATACTTGCTTTTTTCTTGCTATATAGGGATGAATTAAATAATAAGTGTTAGTTTATGGGTGCTTCGCTGTTTTTGTCCAAGCAGGATAACTTTACCAACCCCTGAAAGAGGTTACAATGAAGATGTTAAGCAAATAAACAGGAGGTTTGAAATATATGGATAAGAGAAAAGTAATTATTGTTGGTGCTTCACACGGTGGTCATGAATCCGCAATCGAATTATTAGACAAATACGATGACGTTGACGTAACTATTTATGAAGCCGGCGACTTTATTTCATTCATGTCATGCGGAATGCAACTTTATCTTGAAGGCAAAGTAACTGCTAAAGATGACGTACGCAATTTTGCACCCGAAGACGTTGAAGCTAAAGGCGGCCATGTCTACGCTAACCACGAAGTAACTGCTATTCATCCAGACGACAAGACTGTAACCGTTAAGGACGTCGTTAGCGGCAAAGAAAGCCAAGTAGAATACGACAAATTAATCTTGTCTTCCGGCGTAACTCCTAAGACCTTGCCAGTACCAAACAGCGATCTAAAGAACATCTTCTTAATGCGTGGTCGCGACTGGGCAACTAAGTTGAATGCTGCCAAAGATGATCCAGCTATCAAGAATGTTGTAGTCATTGGTGCCGGCTATATTGGTATCGAAGCAAGTGAAGTCTTTGCTAAAGCCGGCAAGCATGTAACTTTAATGGATATGATCGATCATCCTTTGGGCACTTACCTTAACCCCGAACTTACCAATATCTTGGAGCCTGTATTTAAGGATCACATGGACCTTAAGATGAACGCTAAAATTACTGGCTTTAAGGGTGAGGACAAAGTTTCTGGCGTTGAAACCGACCAAGGCGTAGTTCCTGCAGATTTGGTCATCGTTTCTGCTGGTGTAACTCCTAATACTACTTGGTTAAAGGGTACCGTTGATCTTGATCAAAGAGGCTGGATTAAGACTGACCCATACCTTAGAACCAATGTTAAGGATGTTTATGCAATCGGGGATGCCATCTTGCCACTTTCAATCCCTGCAGGCAAGCCAATGCCAATTGCCTTAGCTACAACTGCTCGTCGCGAAGCTCAATACTTGGTAGATCACTTATTTGAAGCTAAGCCAGGCAAGGCTTTCAAGGGTGTCACCGGTGCTTCCGCATTGAGCGTCTTTGACTATCACTTCGCTACAGCAGGCTTGAACCAATTCTCAGCTAAGAGAAACGACGTTCCATACGCAACCAGCTTCTATGAAGACTCAATGCGTCCAGCTTATATTCCTGAAAAAGACAATCCTAAGGTTTACGTAAGTTTGACCTTCAATCCATACAATCACCAAATTTTAGGTGGTGCCGTTCTTTCTAAGTATGACATTACTGCACAAGGCAACGTTTTAGCTTTGGCAATTAGTCATAAGGTGACGCTTGAAGACTTGGCTGAGCAAGACTTCTTCTTCCAACCTGGATTTGATCGTCAATGGAGCTTACTCAACTTGGCTGCACAACACGCCTTAGGTTTAGCTAAATTCTAAAAAGTAAAATTTCTTGTTGACAAACTTCATTAGCAAGATTTTTATAACATTAAATTTATTTAAGAAAGGAGCTACATATCATGTTAGAATCATAAAGCGCATTAACAGTAGAATTACGACGCCACCACCAAAATGATGGCCTATTTTGTAATCCTAAATTATGGTGTGCGGCGATTTTTGTTAAATAATTAATTAAACGATTATTAAGTGAAGACTCACGTCCCTAATTGGGATGAGGGTCTTTTTTTATTAAAAAAGAAAGAGTAAAGATTATGAAAGCATGAAGTTAGTCAGTTCCGCAAGTTTAATTGTTGGTGCAGCTTTAAGTTTAGCTGCTTGTGGTCAAAATAATAAGAGTGCAACCTAACGGCAAGCCACTTAACATTCACTTCTTGGCAATGAGCGGTAGTGCCGTTCAAGAGCCAATCGTGCAAAATTACATTCAACAATGGAGAAAGATTGGTTTGCACGTTAGCTTAGCAGGCGGCAGATTAACGGAATTCAACTCCTTCTATGACAAACTTGACCACGACGATAAAGGCATCGACATGTTTATGGCTTCATGGTCACTTTCAAGTGAACCTTCACCAAGGGGGATGTACATTGAGACCAACCCAATGAATGATTCAAGATTTGCTACCAAGGAAAACAACAAGTTGCTTGATGAAATCGACTCAACCAAGTTATTCAATCACAAATACAGAGTTAATGCTTTCCACAAATGGCAACAATATATGAACGATGAAGCTTACATTGCGCCATTAACTAATTCATACTCAATTCAAGCTGTAAATAATAAATTGGTTAATTACTCACTTAAGCCTTCTGTTTCTAATAGCATGTGGTACAAGGTAGGTTACGCTAAGTAAAATTTTTCATTTTGTATGTGCCCATCGATATTTTTCGTACTATAATAAAGAAAAACAAATGTTTTTGAATTATTAAGGGAGTTTAAAAGGATGAATAACAAATTAATCAAAATTACGATGGGTGTCGGTTTAAGTGCTGCTATGCTTCTGGGGAGTGTTGCTGGAGTGAGCCAAGTTGAACCGCAAATAGTACAAGCTGCACGTAGCTACAAGATTAAGTTGAATTACAAGGCTGTTGTTTACAACGCACGCGGCCAAAGAAAAGGTGCTTTAAAGAACGGTAGAACTGTTACTGCATATGGCATCAAAAAGATTCACGGCAAGAGATACTACAGCTTAGGTGCAGGCAAGTACATTAAAGTTGCTACTGCTTCTAAGGTAGGCAAGGCTGCTCAACCAGCACAAAATACTACAACTGAACAACCAGCAGCTAATACCGAATCAACTTCTGCATCAAGCAAGAGTGGTTTGATGAGCTTGAACAACAGCAAGTTTAAAGAGGAAGCTGCTGAATCATTCGTAAATCAATTGAATGAAATGAGAAGTCAAAGAGGTTTGCATAAGCTTACTGTTAAGCCAGCTTTGAAGGCTTATGCTCAAACTCGTGCTAACGAAATCGTAGCCAAGTTTTCACACATCCGTCCAAATGGTAAGAGAACTTCATATGAAGAAAACATCGGCTTGAACAGTGTGCAAGTTTCAACCACGCCTCAAGAAGCTGCTAAGGCTTTGCTTGATGAATTTATTTATCATGACCAAGGTTCAAACTGGGCTCACAAGAAGTCACTTTTGAGTAAAGCAAACAAGACAATTGGTGTAGGTTTCGCCTTTGAAGCAAAGCCAGGCATGGCAACTCAAGGTAACAAGTATCCTGATTACTTGGGCGACCGTATTGCTGTTAATTTGCAAACTCACTAAAGAATAAAAATCGAAGATAAAGAAAATGCTCAATACCTGAGATTTGGTATTGAGCATTTTTTGTTTATTTAAACTATTTTTTTCCCCC
>NZ_BALU01000008.1 GCF_000615285.1 Lactobacillus kitasatonis DSM 16761 = JCM 1039
CCTAAGGGTGATGATGACACTAAGAAGCCTAAGGATGAAACACCAGTCTTTCCATGGTTCCCTAACCCAGCTTACCCAGAAATTCCTGGTAATGAAAATCCAGATCAACCAAGTGACAACACTCCAGAACAGCCTAACTTCTTTAAGCCACAATCAAAGACTCCAGACCAACCACAAACTTCTGACAGCACCACTCCTAACTTCAGTGAACCTAAGTCAAAGACTCCATTCCCTGATTCAGAAACAACCACTACAATTAAGTCAGAAAACGATGTAGAAACTTTCTTCAAAGCTCAAGCTAAGAGTTACGTTGTTACTAAGAAGACTACTGATAACAAGAATAAGCCTGTAACTCAAGCACCTAAGATTGAAGTGGAACTAAATACTGCTAAGGCAGTTACTGTTGCTACTCCAAAGTCTAAGGTTGAAAGAGGCTCAGTAGAAAAAGTTTCTGTTAAGAAGTCCGCTCCAAAAGCAGCTGCACTCCCACAAACTGGTCAAAAGCAAAACCAATCTGTTTTAATTGGTATTGCTCTTAGTGCTGTAGCATTGATTGTTGGCTTCTTTGGTAGAGCTAAGAAAAACTAATTCCTAATATATTCATACTCTAAAAGTCCGAGCAATCGGGCTTTTTTTGTTGCCTTAAGCATCACTAGGTATATACCAGTTCTTAATGTAAATAAAAGCAATTATCGAAAATTTAATATTTACATAATTTGATGAAGGAAAAGAGTTATTCTTTTCCCTTTTTGCGTTTTATATATAAAAATCATCAAATTACATGTAGGCACTTACAATCCGCATGTATGTAAGAAAACTAAAATCATAAAAATGAAAATTTTTTAAATAATGTCAAAAGCATATAATTTACGGAGAATAATTTAAAGGCTCTTATGGCGGGCACTACCACTATTATTTTGGGTATGAATTTGTTTAGTAATCCAGTTTTAGCTGAGACTGTTAGCTTAACTGGTGCAGATACTGGGACACCCCAAACAACTGGTTCTGCTGGCTCAAATGGTACTGGTAAGGGCCGTACTACCGGTACTGGAAAAGGAAAGGATGCTTATGATGAAGAATTAGCTGAAAAGACTGATGAAAAAAATCAATCAACCACAAAAGATGGAGAAGAACAACCATCTGTCGAATCTCGAAATAAGCCCGTTATTAACCAAATGTCTAAGGATGATTTGAAGAAATGTGTTAAAGACGCAAGTGACAAGAATCCTTTAAGTATTGCGGGTATTTTTCATATCTTCGGTAATAAAGTAGATTGTGGCAGTTTATCTCACATGGCTGGTAACGTTGCTACCGACAAGCTCAATAGCGCAGGTGATTTTGGTACAGATGATAGTGCAACCAGTAATGCAACTACTGGTAATATTCAATATTTTGGCAAAATAACTAAACACTTTAATCAGTTGATGGTAACAACAGAGTAGTTGTTTTTGGACCAGATATTGAATATAGACCCTATGGTCATGGTAACCAAACAGAAATTAATTTAGGAACTGCTGAAAATCTAAATTGGCAATCATTTAATATCAGATATGATGAAATTATCCAAGCCGATAAAAAATTAGATATTCAAGGTGAACTTGATAAGTTAAGTGAAAAATCTAAAAACTGGGCAAGTCATTCTCAAACTGAAGGTGTAGATATTAATTCAAACACTATTGATCTCACAAATGCTCAACCTAAAAAAGATGAACCAATTTACGTAGATGTAAACGTTGACCTTATTTCAGGTGATAAAAAGAATCTTACGATTAAGGGCATCACCGCAGGAGCTGACACTACGGCGGTTATTTTAAACGTAAGAGGAATTCAAAATAAAGATTTATCAGCTCATGCACATCTTACTTTAAATTACACAGATGGATCAGATGTTGGTGGTCCTAATAATACTCACAGTCAATTTAACAAGTTGCTTTGGAACTTGGTACGAATCTTACAACTTTAACCTTTGATAATGATTATTTTTTAGGTAGTATTTTAGCACCGAAAACTCATATTTTCGCTACCCAAAATTTAGACGGAAATATCATTGACGACAGGGTTTCTGTCAGTGGTGAAACACACCGTTGGGATTGGATGATGCCAGCTTATACAGTGGTTCTCCAACCACAGCCTAAGCCAACACCAAATCCAAAGCCAGAACCAAAACCTGAGCCGGATCAACCTAACCTTTTCCCACCAGCACCTAAAGTTTCAACTTCAGACGAGCCAGAAACTCCCCAATTCAGTGAACCTCAGCCAAAACACCTTTACCTGATGTAGGTACGGTTACTCCAGATACATCTGAAATAGACGATGAAGAAACTTTCTTCCAACCTCAAGCCAAGCACCACATTGGCAAAGCAGTAATTACAGATAAAAAGGTTAAAACAGTTAAGAAAGTTAAGACTGCTACTTCAGAATCTAAGGTAGAACAAACCGTTATCAAACGCGTTTCTACTAAGAAGGTCGCTACAGCCACTCCACAAGTTAAGAAAACAGCAGTAGCTACACTTCCACAAACAGGTCAAAAACAAAATCATTCGACTTTACTTGGTTTGATCATTAGCGCTGTAGCTATGGTTATCGGCTTTTTTGGTCAAGCCAAGCAAAGATTAAATTAACCCTTAATAAACTTATGTCCCAAAAAGTCCGAGTAATCGGGCTTTTTCTTTTGTATACAAAAAAGTCCACGTTTCCGTGGACTATATTTGCGTATACAATATTCATTCCTTGCGTATTTTTATTATTGCATATTTGAATTTAGATTTCACTTATTTTGTCATGAAAATGAATTTTTGTTAAAGTAAAGGAATAAGTATTTTTGAGGGGGAAGAATAAATGGAAAGTTGGCTATTTTTAGCCTTAATTTTAGTAGTAGCTTTAGTTGGTAAGAACATGTCACTGATTATTGCTACAGGGGTTGTGATGCTATTCAAGTTGTTGCCTTTTACCAGCAAATGGCTGCCTACAATTCAAGCCAAAGGGATCAACTGGGGGGTAACCGTCATTTCCGTGGCTATCCTGATTCCGATTGCCACTGGACAAATTGGTTTTAAAGACCTAATCAAAACTTTTAAAACACCAGCAGGATGGATCGCAGTTTTGGCTGGCATCGCCGTAGCTATTTTATCTAGATATGGTGTTGATCAATTGGCCGCCGTACCACAAGTTACTGTTGCTTGGTGCTTGGTACGATTATCGGTGTGGTCGTCTTTAAAGGTGTTGCAGCTGGTCCCGTAATTGCTAGCGGTATGACTTACCTGGTGATCACCTTATTTAACCTGCATTTTTAGTCGTATAATAAGGGAAAAGAAGGTGGACTAAATGACGATAATTGTTCACGAAAATATAGGTAAAGAGCTTGACGATTACTTAGAACGTCGCTTGCGCAACTATGAAGTGATAACACCGCCAATTCCTAAAAAGCCAGAGATCGTTACTTTAGAAGACGATGATAAAAAGAAGAAACATCATAAAAAGGATCGCTAATTTGATGGCGGCCCTTTTTGGTTATACGAATGGATTATAGAAGCGGCCATGATCAAGCCACCAGAGAAGCACAACTACTAAAACTAGCACAACGGCTAAGCCCATTATCCAAAAATCATTTTCGTTGAATGATTCAGCTACGTACCAAGTACGCTTTTTCTTTGAACCAAATCTTCTAAGCTGCATGGCTGTACTGATTGTATCGATTCGATCTAAACTAGTGAAGATCAATGGCATCACGATGTTTAATGTACCTTTGATTCGTTTAGACAACTTGGCCTTCTTTGATAGTTCAACCCCACGTGCTTGTTGTGCTGCTGAAATAGCCCAGTAAGAATTTTGAATATCGGGGATATAACGCAAGGCTAATGCTACAGCATAAGAAATCTTGTAGCTGATCCCAATTCGGTTTAAACTTGCTGCAAACTGACTTGGATTTGTTGTCAACAGGAAGAGCAGCACGATTGGAATGGAGCAGACGTATTTTAATAGGAGGTTAAATAGGTAAAAAACTTCTTGAATCGTCAAAGTAAAGTAACCGGCATGAATCAAGATGCTCTTTGAATGATAGATGTTTTCGCCATAAGTTGGCTGGAAAAGATAAACAAAGAGTAGATTTAAAACCATGAAAGCGACGATAAATTTAACAATAAAAGAAATTTGACGCCACTTGATATTTGCTTCTTTAAAAAGAAAGATTGAGAAAATGCCGATCGCTACCAAAAAGCGTGTGTCATAGGTGATCATACAAGCTGCTGAAACTAACAACATGAAAACTAATTTGGTTGTGGCATTTAGCTGGTAAATAAAGCCGCTGCCTGGTTGATAGCCTAGTATTTGACTTTCATCATGCATATTACTTGTTCCTTTCTGAATTGATGTATGCGCGAACGAATGCATCAGGATCTTTTAGTTGATACTTTTTAGCCAAATCATACAGACTTGTCCGCTTCAGTGCGGCCTTTTTAATCAACCCTTTTTCAGTTAATAGTTTGATTGGCAGTGTGTCCGCAATTAGTTCGCCGTCCGCAAAAGCAAGAGAACGATTTGTGTATTCCATCATGAGGTACATATCATGAGTGATAATCATGATCGTTTTGCCTTGTTCGTTAAGTTGCTTTAAAAAGCTCATGATCTCAGTATAAGTTTTCCAATCTTGGCCTGCAGTTGGTTCATCTAAAATAAGTAAATCAGGTTCAAGCACAAGAATTGCGGCAATCGTAACTCTCTTCTTTTGACCAAAGCTTAAAGCAGAGATTGGCCAGTTGCGGTAGGGGTAAAGGCCACAAATCTTGAGTGCATGATAAACTTTTTGTTTGATTTCTTCTTTATTATAATTACGTAAACGTAAACCCAATGCGACTTCGTCGAAGATCATCTTTTGAGAAATCATTTGATTTGGATCTTGCATGACGTAGCCAATTTTTTCGGAACGTTCTTTGATTGAAAGTGAGGCTAAGTCATCGCCGTTAAAAAGAACGCGACCTTCATTTGAGATGAAACCACAGATAATGCGACAAAGGGTAGTTTTGCCAGCACCATTTTGACCAACAATTGAAACAAAATCGCCTTTGTTGATGGTGGCTGTGACATCATGAAATGGATTAACCTGCAATTTGTTGTAGCGGTGGCCAACGCCTTTTAATTCAAGTAAAGGAGTAGTTTCTTCTTTTTCACCTTCTAAAGTGCTGTGATCAACCAGTATTGCAATTTATTGTCAATTTCAGCTTCATCTGGCAAGGCTGCAACAGAAGTTAAATCAGGGATGCTGGCAACATCAATCCCAGCTTCCTCTAAAGCTTTTAAATAAAGCGGACTTCTAACGCCAATATCCTCTAATCTGTTTTCATGTAAAAGATCATTAGGCTTTTTATCAGCAACAATTTCACCATCGTTAATTAAAATGATGCGATCTAACGATTGACTCATCACTTCTTCAACGCGGTGTTCGATAATGATTACCGTGGCGTTCAATTCCTTTTGAATTTGATCAATCAGGGCCATGGTTTTAACACCAGAAGCAGGATCAAGGTTAGCTAAGGGTTCATCGAAAAGCAAAATGGGTGATTCATCAATTAAGACACCAGCTAAGGCAACAATTTGTTTTTGACCACCTGATAAGTTCTGGGGTGATTGCTTTAATAAATGTGAAATATTAAGTTCATCGGCCCAGCGGTGCACTGTTTGACGAATTTTGTTTTGCGGTTCGCAGTCATTTTCCAAAGCAAAAGCAATGTCTTCACCAACGGTTAAACCGATAAACTGGCTGTCAGTATCTTGTAAAATGGTTGAAGTAGTAAAAGATAAATCAAATAAATTAGTGTTTTTAATATTTTTACCGTCAACTAAGCATTCGCCTTCGATATCGCCTGTATCGATGTTAGGGATCAAACCGTTAAGGCAGCGACCAATCGTAGATTTACCACTACCTGATGGGCCAGCGATGAGAATTTTTTCTCCCTTATTAATATCTAAGTTAATATTCTTTAGCGTTGAAAATGCCTGACTATCATATTTAAATGTGAAATTCTTGAATGAAATAATTGGTTGGGTCATAAAACGCCTTTCTAATCTTCTTTGCGCAAACTACCTTTTTTGATCTTAGTTCCAGCATATGCCTTAAGCAGCAGCGTGCCAACGATCATAATGGTAATTCCGTTAGAAATCGTGGCACTGATGCCTTGGACGAAGACTTTATTAGCAGGTTCACTATAAATAAGAATGTCGCCAACAGGTGCAACAGCAATCCACGCGATGGCATTAGCTAGAATTTGCACGATATTGAAAAAGATGATTTGTTTAATACCAAAAATTCCATTTTTGAGGTCTAAACGTTTGCTGGAAAGCCCGATGATTAAACCAAAAATTCCAGTTGCTAGAACCCAACTCCACCAAGTTTGTCCATACATGATAAAGTCAGATAAAGCATGACCAATAAAACCTACTGCAAAACCAACTTTAGCTCCATAGATTGCCGCAAGCAAAGCAAGAAAAGGAAAGACGAGTTCGATATTGGTGTTAGGAATAGGCGTAGGAATTGAGGTAAAACGGGCTAAAATGACATAAATAGCCGAACCAATTCCGATTGCTACAACGTTTTTAACTGATAAGCCTCTAGTTTTCATAAATGTCTCCATAAAATTAGTATAGTTAAAAGGTATAATTAGAAAACGGTTACCGTCAAGGTAGGAATGCTTTTTCAGATTATTTACATAGAAGTTATTTAATTTGAATATTTTTGAATAATTTATAATAAAATAAGTTACGATTTTCACATTATGTTAAAATAGAACTATATGAATGAAAGAGGGTTAGAAGAATGTTCGCAACGGTGTTTTATTGGTGTGTTGTAGTTGCAGCATGCCTCTGGGGTGCTTGGTCATTAGTTTGGTCATTAATCTACCTGGCAAAGCATGAGAACGGCAACTTATGGATCTTTGCTATTATCAATGCTTTAGGCTTAATTGCATTGGGAATTTTATATTGGATTTATAGCTCACAAGATAATCAATGGTATTGGTTTGCTTCGAAGCAACTCGATATTGCTGGCCTGGTTTATGTATTTTACTTCTACATTGTTTTGGTTGTCTTCCAAGCTATTGCAGGAATTACTAAAAAGACGAAAAAAGCTTAATTGTTTTGTTAGAAGTAGTCTGGTTCGCTGAATCAGGCTTTTTATTTTGGAAAAAAGAGAATGTCACTAAAAAAGTATTTTAAATTCGTTGATATAAAAACGTCCATTCTTTCCTTGTATGCCTATGCATTAGGGGCTGCATTTATTTTCTATTATTTAGGCAATTGGAATTGGCAGAATGCTTTAGTTTTCTTTTTTGCTGAAATGATTCAGGACAATATGGTGACTGGGATCAATAATGTGATGGACTATCGCCATGCTAAAACTGAACAAACGCGTAAGCAGAATGTGATGGAAAAGGAAAACATTTCGATGACCAGTGCAATTAGCGTGATTGTGATCTTGATGATTATTTCTGCTGCCGCTGGTATTTGGCTTTGCTTTAGAACTAATTGGTTCCTCTTCTTTGCTGGTGGAGCATTATTTTTAATTGTTTGTTGCTACACTGCAGGACCATTTCCAATTGACAAAACGCCAATGGGAGAAATATTCTGTGGTATTTCACAAGGGATGGGCGTGCCTTTCTTGTTTGCATACGTAAACAACAATTGGAATACGTTGATTTCACTAAATTTCAAGCAGATTGCTAATGGTAGTTTTGCCTTTAGTATTCAAGGGTCGCTCACAGCGATGATTGCAATTATTTTAGCTTGCTATCCATCGATGATGTATAACTCAGGGGTCATGCTAGCTAATAATATTTCCGATATGGAAAACGATAAGTTGGATCATCGCTATACTTTGCCAATTGTTTTTGGTAAAAAGAAGGCTTTTAATCTATATCGCTTTATGGGATATACGCCATTTATCGCAATTGTGCTTGCTGTTATTTTGCACATGGCACCAATCATGTCGCTATTAACGTTGATCACTATTCCTAAGGTAAGAAAGAACGTAGAAAGTTTTATTGTAAACCCAGAGAAAGGGACAACCTTTCCAACATCCCTTGCCAATTATCGAATGGTAATTGGGATGCAGGCAATTACGATGTTTGTTGGAAAATTGCTTAATTTCTAAAATAAAAGACTAGTAAAACACATTAAATTAGTGTGCTTTACTAGTCTTTTTTAATATTGACGCGCTAATAATTTATCGATTATTTGTTTAATAACTTCGTATCGTGGATATTGCTTAAAATTCTTTTCTAAGAGCTCTAAGGCATTGTTAGTATAATCAGTCGCCAGCTTTTCTGCAGCCTGGATACCACCTTTATCTTTGACCCAGTGGTCAATTTCTTTTAGATCTGCAGTAGTTAGATCTTTGCCTTTTTTGACTAAATCATGCAATTTACTATCTGGATCTTTTTCTAAAGCAAAAATCAATGGTCCAGTGTAAACACCGTTAACAACATCGGCCAGTACGGGCTTATTTA
Organism: Lactobacillus kitasatonis DSM 16761 = JCM 1039; assembly: GCF_000615285.1. GTDB lineage: Bacteria > Bacillota > Bacilli > Lactobacillales > Lactobacillaceae > Lactobacillus > Lactobacillus kitasatonis. The sequence continues at coordinate 8,496 of NZ_BALU01000008.1, forward strand.
GCACGGAACTTTCAGCTGTGTAGTCCAAAATATCGTCCTTTAATTGAAAGGCCATGCCCACAGATTCGCCGATTTTTTTAGCCTGATTGGCTACCTTTCTCTTAAAGCCACCTTCAAGTGCACCAATAAAGCAGGAGTAACCAAATAAAATGGCGGTTTTGCCTCTGATTTGATCCAAATATTCCTTTTTAGTGATTTGCATATTATATTCATTACCAAACTGTTCAGTTTCACCAGCTAAGATATTTTGCATTGCACTACCATTAATGCGCAAATTGGTAATTTTAGAGGTATTGTTGCTCAGCATGCGTAAAGATAGAGCAAAGAGAAAATCACCTGCATAAACTGCAATTTGCTTGCCATATTTAGCCTGGATGGATTCACGACCATGCCGATCAGGGGATTCATCAATGATGTCGTCATGAATCAAGGTCGCATTGTGCAACACTTCAACTGAAGTGGCGATCTTCAATAAGCGATCATTTTTTGCTGGCTTTTGAAGCTGACCAAATTCAAGTACGAAAGTAGGGCGCAATTTTTTGCCGCTAGCAGAAAAAGCATACCGTAATGCTTCACCCAGTTTTCCTTTAACAGAAGCCAAATTGTCTTGAATAATGGGATCGATTTGATTTAGTTGTTGTTGTACTTCTGGCATATCTTGCCAAAATTTTGCTTCGTTGACCATAAATTACCTTTCAGTAATGAATAACTTATTTTTGATAAAGGATAGTGCATTAATATAGTGCATCAAATATGAACTAGTTACACCGACTAAAATACCTGCTAGAATTCCCATGACTGTAAGAATGGGGAGATAAAGCATGATATACCAGCTTTTGGCGATCAAGGCAGCCACTAAGAGCTGGCCTAGGTTGTGAATCACGCCACCAATAATTGAGATGCCGACGATGCTGAGAAACTTAGGATAGAAGATCATAAATGCTTTCATGATTAGCAAGCTTAAAAAAGCACCGCTAAAAGCATAAATAAAAGTTGAGACAGTTCCTGAGATGAGTGCCGTTAAAGTGACTCGTAAAAATGTCAAAAGCAGGCAGTCACTAAAGGGCAAAATCAGTAGTGCAATCACTGTAATGATGTTGGTTAAGCCGATTTTAGCTCCGGGTGCAAATGCAAAAATTGGTGGCAAACTTTGTTCAATAATGCCTAAGATAATGCCTTCTGCACACAGAATGCCTAAAAATATTGTTTGTTGTAAAGTTTGTTTTGATTTCATCATGGATTTACCAACGTGTGGTCAAAGTCTTTTTTGTTTGCGGGGTGGCCATTTTGCTTAATTTCCACTAAGAACTTATGGGGCAAGCAAACAATCGTCTGTCCCGGCTTGCTCTTCCAACCTTCTTTAACGCAAATCTGATCTTTGCAATTAGCCTCAATCATATGAACTTTTTTATTACGGACCTCTAAGACATTTCTTTTTCCATTTTTGTCATAGGTCCAAACAGTGTTTTGTTTTAAATTTATTTTTTTAACTACTTTATTGTTAACCTTAACCACTGCGATTTCTTCATTAGTTGGACTTGTTTGTTTATGCGTTTTTAAAAAGAAGAAGGGAGTAAAGCTAAGCGCCAGCAAAAGAATCCCAATAATAATGTCTCCAATTTTTATTTTTCTCATGCTGGCCAACCTCACTATATCAATCAAAAAGGTCTTATAGCTATAAAACTATAGGACCTTTTTACTAACTGATAATATTTTAATTCTTTACACCGTTTTTGTCGACATGATATATCGGCCGCAGGACTCCATATCTTGCCTTGCCAAGAGTCTTTTCAAGCCATGGGACGAACCACATATCAAGACCGAATGATCTACCAGAACCATTCATTACTGCAATTGCAGCGAAGAACATCCAAACGTTTACCCAGTAGTTCATGCCTGATAAACAGAAGATAGCGATAAATGCGGCACTCATACCACCAGCTAAGAATGTACATAAACCGATGACTAAAAGTACACCCAACAAAATTTCGACAACTGTCATAATCTTTTGTGCGTTTAAGGCAGCGGCTTTGTTAGGAATAACTGCTTTAGTCATTGATTGAACCCAACTTGGCATTTGGTCGAATACAGCCATTGGTGAGTGACCATAATCATAGTTGAGTGAGAACTGAACGGCATTTGCACTTGCGGCAGCTGCTTTACCACTAGCTGCTGTAGTTGCGGCTGCCTTTGAAGTTGCACCACTAGTAGCTGCTTGAGCAAGCCATGGGAAATGTAACTGAAGCTTGTTGCTAAACCAAGAACCAGATCCTTGTACTTTGTACCAGCAATCGATCAGCCACATCATACCTAAGAAAATTCTAAGTGGGACAGTCCAAAGAACGTTACCATAGCGGTTAAGGTTACCACGCCAAAGCGTTGGACGCTTAATTCTGAACCATTCATTCATAATGTAGTGGAACAAGTAGTAACCAGAATAGATCTCGATGAAGTAGATCATATCAACTAAGTCTTTCATCAAGATTGCGAAGAAACCACTTAAGTGGAAGGTATTAACTAATGAAGCAACACCCCAACTAGGCCCAAGTGAAACCATGAAGCCTGAGTAGGTACCTTTGAACTTAGTAGGTTCGCCGCCGTTGATTTGTGCCAGGATGTTCTTAAAGGCACATTTACCAGCCGATTCGGCACCTTGAACGACTTGAGGTTCGCCTCGACCTGAACCATTTTCATCGTACATAGCCACGTCACCGATAACGTAGATGTGTGGATCATTTGGAATTTGTGAATATTGGTTAACAACGATTCTGCCAGCTCTAGCAGTTTCAAAGCCAAAGTCTTTAGCGGAATCAACAGCTTTAACACCGGCTGTCCAAATCAAAGTTCTGGTAGGGAAGGTATCGCCACTCTTTAAATCGATGTGGTCATCATGAACACCAACTACACCGGTATTTACTTTGATATCAACACCATGCTTGGTTAAGTATTTTTCAGCTTGTCAGCATCAGCACGATCAAGCATGTTCATTACAGTAGGTGCCATTTCCATCATAGTGATCTTAATTTCATCTGGATGCAAGTTGTAGCGTTTAGCTAATTCTGGCTTCCATGAATTAAGTTCACCAGCCATTTCAGTACCAGTAAAACCAGTACCAACAATGACGAAGTTCAAGAATTGCTTTCTTCTTTCAGGATCACGTTCTTGTGCACCCAAGTGAACCATTAAATCGATGTGATTACGCAATCTGTCGGCGTCATCTAAGCTGCCAAGCGTAAAGCCATATTCTTTAACGCCAGGAGTACCGAAGTCGTTTGGTTGAGAACCGATTGCTAAAACTGCGTAATCATATGGATATTCGCCGTTTTTACCGATAACTTTTTTAGACTTTTGATCAATCTTAGTAACTTCATCAGTAACCACATCAACATGCTTTCTACGTGAAAATAGTCTCTGTAAGTCGTACTTAAGTGCACTAGGATCGACACGGTCTGCTGCAACTTCATGCAAAGAAGTCATCATTGTCATATAGGGATGCTTATCAATTAAAGTAATCTTTACATCCTTATTTTTCTTGAGTTTTTTTGCTAAGTGTTTAGTGGTATACAAGCCACCAAATCCACCACCTATAACCACGATGTTGGTTTGGGTCATTATTTCCACCCCTCTAAAATATGAAAAAATGTACTTTTTTATTCAAGATACAAACTAATTATACAATAAAAAACTATATGATAAAGTGCTATTTTTCACATAGTAAAAGAAATTATAAGCAAAATATTTTATTAAAATTATAATAAAGTGTTATTAAAACTCGTATTGCCGTAGTTTTGAAAAATATAAAAAGATAAAACTTATGATGGTATTTGTGATAGAATACACATAGATATTAAGTTTGTATATATAGATAGAGGGTTTATTTATGAAAGCTAAAAAGATTATTTATGGTATTTCTGTAGCTACCTTATCTACATTGATGTTGACTGCATGTTCAACTACTGCAAGTAACTCAAACTCAAGCAAGTCATCATCATCAAGCAAGGCTAAGACTACTCAAGTTGTTAAGAAGCAAAAAGTGGGCAAGCAAATTGCTGGTGCTAAGTTAAAGGATGGTACTTACAAGTTAGTTGAAGATAACTACGACCATGGCTACAAGGTTAAGATGTCAATGACTGTCAAGGGTGGCAAGGTTACTGACGCAACTTATGACCAAGTAAACAAAGACGGTAAGTCAAAGACCCAAGATGCTTCATACGAAAAGCAAATGAAGAAGTACTCAAAGGTTGGTCCTAAGGAATACATCAACACTTTGAGCAAGGAATTTAAGGCAAACGGTGCTAATATTAACGGCATTCAAGTAGTATCAGGTGCTACTAGCTCAAGTGACAGTATGAGAAACTATGCTAGTCAATTAGTACAAGCTGCTCAAAAGGGTGATACTGCAACTATTCACATTAACAACAACGCTAAGTACAAGGATGGTACTTACAAGCTTGAAACCTTGAACTACGATCACGGTTACCACCAAGTTTACACTTTGACCATTAAGAATGGTAAGATCTCAGACCTTAAGTACGACCAAGTAAACAAGAAGGGTCAATCAAAGACTCAAAACGCTTCATACGAAAAGCAAATGAAGAAGTACTCAAAAGTTGGTCCTAAGGAATACATCAAGAAGTTAAGAAAAGAATTCTTGGACAACGATGGTGATATGGAAAAGGTACAAGTAGTATCAGGTGCTACTGAATCATCAAACGACTTTATTACCTACGTATCCCAATTGTTGAACGCAGCTCAAAAGGGTAACACTAAGACAATTAAGGTTGACAATATTCTTTATAAAGAATAATTTATCTGTATGAAGATAATGATTAAAAGAGTAGTATAAAAGACTACTCTTTTTTTATTGGAGATTTAAAATTGAAGAGAAAATTACCTATAGTTTTTTTGCTTTTGTTGATGCTGCTGACAGTGGTAACGGGATGCAGCACTAAAAGCAAAACGCAGAATAAAAGTACAACTAATTTAACTACTAAGCCAACTGAAGATACACAGTTCTTAATGGGCACTGTTTGTACAATCAAGATTTATAACAAGAATAAAAGTGCGGCTTTAGATGATGGCTTTGCTCGAATTAAAAAATTGGCTGATGAAATTACCGTTAACCAAAAGGGCAGTGAAGTAGATAAAATTAACGCTGAAGCTGGAAAGAAGCCAGTGAAAGTTTCAGCGGATGTCTACGACCTATGCAAGAAGGCATATTATTATAGCCAAAACTCACACGAATCCTTTGATATGGCAATTGGGCCGATTACGAGTTTATGGCGGATTGGCTTCCCTGATGCGCATAAACCAACGCAAAAACAAATTGATACTCGTTTGCCGCTGGTTAACTATCGCAATGTTAAGTTTAATGATGCTGAGCGTACTGTTTATTTAACTAGGAAAAACATGAAACTGGACTTAGGCGGGATTGCCAAAGGCTATATTACCGACCAAGTGAAAAAAGTTTTAGTTAAAGATGGCGTAACCAGTGCAATTATCGATTTAGGTGGTAATGTATATGTATTGGGTCCTTCACCAACCAATCATAGTAATTGGACGGTAGGCATTCAAGATCCTAAAAAGAGTCGCGGTACCGCAATTGGTTCTATTCCAGAAATGAATAAGACGATTGTTACTTCAGGTATTTATGAACGATACTTAAAAGTGGGCAAGACGATCTATAGTCATTTGATGGACCCTAAGACTGGTTATCCTTTCCAAAATAATTTGATGGGTGTTTCTATTGTGACGAAGAATTCTGTTGATGGGGATGCACTTTCAACTGCTACTTTTGATAAAGGACTTGAAAAAGGCTACCAGTACATTGAACATAAAAAGGGTACTGACGCGATTTTTATCACTAAAGATAAGAAAGTCTATATTACAAGTGGCTGGAAGAATAAATTCAAATTGTTCAAGGACTCAGGCTATAAATTAGCTGAGATCAAAACGAGGTAAAAGATGAAACAAGACGAAACAAAGGCTCTAGACAGAGAAATTGGTGATTATGTAGCTGAAAATACCAAGATTATTTGGGTAGATAATCACACAATGCAAATTGCGACGATGATGATCGATTCTTATGGTGATACGGTTTATGTCTGGGTAGAAGAAGCTGAAGACCATTGTCGTGTTAGTGATGGCGGCCGTATTTTGTTCAAGCTTGATCCAAACAGTGAGGATAAAGAATTAAATGAAACGGCAAAAGAAATTGCGATCGGCTCAGGTTATCAGTTTGACGACGATCACTTTGAACTCTATGTCGATGTTGACCGTAAGAACGTTGCACAAGCTGCAATGAAGTTGGCACAGCTTCAAGTTGCTATTTCATATTTAGGCTAAAAAATACATCCCTTAAACTTTTGGTAGTTCAGGGATGTATTTTTCTATTCAGTTTTCTTCGGACGCCTTTAATCATTTTTGGGGATCCTTTCTACATTAACATCTTCCGGCTTTTGCCCATTTAAATCAAAATTAGCAATAGCCTCATCTAAGTTCATCATGGTTTCTGCATCTGGAATACAAGAAATTCTAAACTCCATAGATATCATCTCACCGTCATTGTAAATCGCTTACATATAAAAGTTAAGAAAAAACCGCAACTTTTGTTGCGGCATTATTTATTCTTTCTTTTTGTTGTCGTGTTGCATAAAAATAAAGAAAGCAGACACGATATTAATAATAACTGCAGGTAGTGCAAGGGCAGCGGTGAAACCATACAATGCATTGCCAATAACGCCTAAGATTGGTCCAACTAATGAGATCTTTAAGTTGTGTGATTGCACAACCGCGATGGCGTTGATAATTACACCAGCCCAGGCAAACAGATAATAGAACATAGCCATTCTAGTGGTAAAAGTTGCACCGAAAATGGCAAACCAGGAAGCAATGAACAAGATGCAGTTTAATAGGTTGATGCCCCCGATCCATAAATCGAATTTAGTTTTTTTCATTTTTCTCCTCCAAAAAATTAGTCTTCTTGTTGTAACACTCTCTCTGCAATCGCGTCGTTAGTTACTAAATGAGTAATAATGCCGCTGCGAAGAGCCCCAAGCAATGCTTCAGACTTGAAACGATTGCTTACTACACAGAAACGGATAGGCGTTTTCATAATATCTTCCATTGAGATACCACAGATATGCTTTTCAATAGAAGGGAAGAAATTACCATCAATATCATAAGGGCGACCCATAATCATACCTGCTATCTTATCTTGTGGAATGTCTTTAAATAATTTTGGCCCATAGTTAGCTAGTAAAAATTGATTGGTTCTAAAAGCATCAAAGGTTCCTAAGCCAGTAAATAACAATTCAAGATCGTGATAACAATTTTCAATTATCTTAAAGTAAGGCTCTGTCTTTAAACTAGGGATGATTTTAGGGTTAATGGTGTAAAGAGGTGCAGGCAGATTCAAACTATGTGCATGCAAGCTGTCAGCGGCTTCTTGAGCCAAAGGATTCTTACGACGGTTAGCGTTAATTGGTTGGCCCAACAGTTGAACAAAGTAAAGCTTAGTTAAGGTTTCCTCAGAAAAATCATTGATTACTCCGCGCATAGTTGAACCCCAGCTGACACCAGCAATTTTAGTATTTTGCAAGTAGTTTTCAATTTGCTTAGAGGCATAGTTGATTACTGCTTCGCCATCGTCATCTTTATCTTCATAGCTGTGCAGGATAAAAACTTCTTTTAAACCAAATTTCTTTTGAAATTCGCGCTCTAATACTTGGTTGCGTTTAACACCTTGTGTGATTTGAATTTTAACGATGCCGCGCATTTCGGCATCATCTAGCGCTTTAGTAATTAAGTAGCGTGATAGATTGTATTTTTGTGAAATTTCGCCAATGTTTAATTTACTTAAGTAAAAATCATGAGCAATATCAGCCAATTGTTCATCTGTTAATTGTGCCACTTTAATTTCTTCCTTTATATCTATGTTATTGGGCTCTCTAAAAACATTATAAATTTAAAGTAATAAAAAAGGAGCACTAATTTGAAAAATTGTAAAATTTTATACCCTGCTTGATATAAATCATGTGTTAGAATATAAAAGCTATAATTTTACTAAAATTAAAGACAGAGGAAAGTAATCATATCAATGAATGAAAAGGAACAAGAACATCATTTATCTGAAAAGCATCATATGAAGATACTATGGGAGGAGTTCTTCAAAAGTGATGATGATACATTAGCTCAAGATGCAACCTTAGTTGAAAAAGCTTCGATTGTTGGTAGAGTTGGTATCATGCTTTTAAGTTGTGGGACAGGAGCTTGGCGTGTGCGTGACTCAATGGATACAATCGCTAGAACGCTTGGTATTACTTGTTCAACAGACATCGGCCTGGTATCGATTGAATATACTTGCTTTGATGTCGATAATGAATCATATTCGCAAACTTTATCTTTAGCAGCGACTGGCGTGAATATGACTAAGCTGAATGAATTGGAAAAATTCGTTCGCCAATTTGAAGCTGGTGATGGTCAATGGACTATCGGTCAAATTCACAAACGTTTGCGTGAAATTTCCAATCAAAAATCTGCGTATTCTTCTGTGATTTCAGGTTTAAGTTCTGGTCTTGCATGTGCCGGATTCATTTTCTTATTAGGTGGTGGCTTGCCAGAAGTTATTTGCGCCTTCTTTGGTGCAGGTGTCGGTAATTATGTTCGCTCACTCATGGGTAAGCGTAAGATTACGTTGGTAGCCAAAATTGCAGTAGCTGTAGCAGTTGCTTGTGTAGTTTACTTTGCTTGCTTCCACATTGGAACGCTGCTGTTCCATTTGGATCATCACCATGCTTACGGTTATATTGGGGCAATGTTGTTCGTTATTCCTGGTTTTCCATTTATTACATCAGGACTGGACATGTCCAAATTGGATATGCGTTCCGGGCTTGAACGACTGACATATGCTATTTTGATCATTACGATCGCGACCATGGCTGGCTGGGCTGTAGCGACTATCTTGAATCTTCATCCAGGTTCAATGCTTAAGCTTAAAATTGATCCAGGCATCTTGACGTTCTTGCGCTTGATTGCCAGCTTTTGCGGAGTATTTGGCTTCTCAATTATGTTCAATAGTCGACCAAATATGGCAGCAACAGCAGCAATTATTGGTGCGATGGCCAATACGCTTCGTTTAAGTTTAGTTGATTACGTTCATATAGCTCCAGCTTTGGCAGCCTTTATTGGTGCGCTTCTTGCAGGACTTTTGGCAAGTATTGTAAGACAAAAGGTTGGTTTCCCAAGAATTGCAATTACGGTTCCATCAATCGTAATTATGGTTCCAGGTCTTTACATGTATCGTGCCGTATTTAACTTTGGTATTACCAACATTAATATTGGTGCTTTCTGGATTACAGAAGCATTGATGATTGTGGTTGCTTTGCCTTTAGGACTTCTTGCTGCTCGTATCTTGACTGACAAGAAGTGGAGACATGCAGATTAATATTTTAGGACGAACCATGTGGCTCGTCCTTTTTTGCTAGATGAGGAAAAACAAATGCATTATTTTATAGCTAGTCAAGAAAACCCTACTCCTTCAGCAATCGAAATTGCACAGATGCAACGTGTCCATTTATTTGAGGCGATTGGACAAGAAGCCAAGATAATTGAAGTTGAATAATATAATCTTTGGCATGACGATGCGCAGGCAAGCTTGTATTCAGCTAGTTCGATGATCAATCTTTTTCAGTATTATCAAAAATTGGATTTGCAGACAGAAAGAGATAATGATGATGAACTGATTGAGCAGATTTTACATAATTCTGACTACGATGTGCAAGAAGCGTCTACAAATTGTGCTGCGCGAGAATCGCTTGTATTCGGCTAACTACTATGATCAATATGGTTTTATGGATCGAGCAGACTACTATGATGATGGTTGTTTGGCTTAATCAGAATTCTTTGAAGATAAAGGGCGTCTAGTATTACGGCAGTATTATGATAATTCAGGTATGCCAGAAAATGGCGCGATTTTGATGGCTTAGCAGAATTTAGAGCATATTTTTTAGATGAGATTTGTAAAAACGATCCGAAAGCAGTGATGTATGCGGACCGTTCTGATTATACTTTGGATGCTTTTAAGTTGATGAAGATGCATTGCCTACACTACATGGTCTTTCACTCAGCTCTTACGACTAATGGCCAATATGATGGTGATATCTTTGAAATTTATCAAGGTATTGGTGACATGCTTAAAAAGGGCTATTTAACGGGTGTAATTTCATCGACAAATAAGGAAGCAGATCATGCGGCTAATTTGTTTGATACGGATCACAGCTACGCGATTCCAGTAACTTTTGTTAAAAAAGATATTACTCCTGTGGCGTTTGCTAGCCGCAAAACATATAGCTTGATTGCAGTGTCTCGACTTGATGCGATGAAGAGATTAGATCATGTGATTAGAGCTGCAGCGAAGTTGCATGAGAAGTATCCGGAACTGTCACTTACTTTTTATGGTTATGGGGATGCAGAAACGGAGCCTAAGTTAAAGGACTTGGTCAAGAAACTACAGGCCGAAAATTATATTTTGTTTGGCGGCTTTAAGCAAGATTTAACTGATGCCTACAATAACGCTTGGCTAGAGGTCTTAAGGAGTCAATATGAGGGAATTTGCCATGGCTTTGCTTGAAGCACAAGAACACGGCTGTCCTGCGGTTAGCTATGGCATCAATTATGGACAGAATGAAATTATTACCAATAATTATAATGGTAGATTGATTCAGGCAGGGGATGAAACAGCACTATTTGATACGTTGGATCTTTTGTTAAGTCATCCGTCGATGATTGAAGAATATTCAAAAAATGCTTACCAAAGTCGACAAAAATATAGTTTTGACCACGTTGCTAATGCGTGGCATAATTTCTTGCAATTAGAGAAGATTATTTAATTAATTGCAAGGGATAGAATATGAAATCGGTTTGGAGATCTATGATTTGGACATTAATTGTTGAGATCTTTATACCGTGGATAGGCTATAATAATATGTATAGTACTAAGTTGGTGCTTATTTGTGTGATAATTATTCTTGTGGGGATGCCCATTAAGTTGTTCGATGAAAGAAGAAAATATCCGAAAGAACAAAAAAAGAAAAAGAGCAAATGAAAAGCAGGCAGGATCTGGTTCCTGTCTGCTTTTTGTATGGTTAATTTTTACGTCTTCTATTGATTGTTAAGCCAAGTAAACTTGCAACAGCTACGAAGCCAAGTCCAAGTAAACCTAAACTAGATTTGCTTTCCCCGGTTTGAGGAAGCGTATTCTTCTTAGGGCTAGCTACTTTATTATTAGCAACTTTAGTAGCTTCCTTCACTTGACTCTTAGGTTGAACTGTACTCTTATTAGTATGAATCGAGGTTGCCTTAGGAGTAGTGGTGTAATTGTAGTCGTGACCATGTTTTTGTTTTTTGCTTTGGAGCCTGACTGTGAAGAGCGACGGTAGTGTTTGATTTGTGATCGATAACCTTTTTTGCCTTAGTAGGTTGAGCCGGAGCAACGTCTGGAACCACTGGCGTATCAGCTGGTTGAACTGGATCAATAGGATCAGTTTTTGGAGTTGAATCTGAAGGCGTAGAAATATCTGGCTTAGGAGCTGTTGGAGGTGCAATTGGAGTTGGAATCGAAGCTTGAGCGTATGGAACTTGGATAGAAATTTAACCACCGTTTTAAAGCGGTAATGTCGTCATCGCTAAGTGGGATTGCTTGAATGCTGCCATTATCACCTTTGATAATTAATATTTGTTTACCAGTATTGTTAGTAACAATATTAAATGTACCATTGGCATCAAGCTTGTAGTTTTCATCCAATGTTTGAGGTAATTGGCTAAATGAGATAGCTGGGAGTGAAATTTTATTGCCATTAGCGTCTACAAGCTTCCAATTTTCATAGGTGGTTACTCCAGTTATTAAATCTGTTACACCATCACGGGTAAAGTGTAATTCTTGATTTATTGGAGCATATTGATTAGGAACAGTTTGTCCTTGCTTTGAACCATTTTCATAGTAATAAGAAACATGTTCTGTTACCGTGGTGGTTTGTGGTTCAGCTTTTTTCTTATTATGTGTGAAGTGGACGATGAAGTATTGTGGATGAGAGTCAGTGCCATCAGTTCTGTTATTGATATTATCAAATTTAGGGAAGATACCAGTTACGGCAAAACCAGCTGGTTTGCCACCTGAGCCTAAAATGGTGTCTGCACTGTTAGCATTTTCACCGATAGTCATTTTGCTGTATGAATATTTACCATTATCAGAATTAGTATAATTATCAAAAGTTGTCGCAGCTTTATCGCCGAAGTTAATCCAATTACCAGCTGGGCCATTTGCATAGATGGCTTGATTATTGAAATTACTTTGGACATATAAAAATGTATTAGAATCATCATCGTAAAATCTGATTATAGCTTGTTGTTGCTTCTGAATTTCAGATCCATTACCATTATTGGTTTGTCAAACGACAGTATGATTAGAAGTGGTACCATTACTATGAATTTCTAACCAAACTGGGGCATTTTCAGGATTTTTAACCGAAGTATCAACTTGAACAGTATCTTGGTCAGAGGCTAAGGTAACTGGATTATTTTTAGTAGTTGTTTGAGTTAAATTTGTACTGCCGTTTTTCTTTGTCGCGGTAACAGTAGAAGAGTATGAAGGTTGATCTGCAGTGATCTTGTTTTCAGTTAATGAAGCAGCTAGTTTGCCACTATCTTCCTTTGTTTCTAGAGATGCAGTGTTTAATTTGTCGTTTCTTTGTTGTTAGAATTTGACTTTTCACCTTTATTAGTAGAAGTTGATTCTTGGGCGTTGTTATTAGAATTAGTTTCTGATGAAGTAGGAGTGGTTACTGGAGTTTCAGTTTGAGTAGTATCAGTTGATTTGCTACTGTCCTTTGTATCTGCTGTTTTTGTTTCAGCAGTTTGTTGATCAGAACTTTGAGTTGTGTCTTTAACTTCAGTAGTAGTTTGTTGATTTGCAGATGTTTCATCTGCATGAACGAGTTGACCGCTACTTAAGAAAAATGTAGTACCAAGTGCTACTGCCGATAACTTACGAAAACCGAATTTCTTTTTACCATTAAGTTTTGCATTAAAATTTAAATCATTCTTGTGTGTCATATCTACTTATCTAACCTTTCTGGTTGGATTTAGCGTGCTTTTTTGAAAGAAACTATAAGAATAAAAGAAGTTTCTTAATAAGAAGCACTCACTGGTAGTAAATATTAGCGCAAATATATTTATCAATGATCTATTAAATGCACTTATATATAAAATAGCAAATAATACTACTATAAGTTATTACTTAATAACAGCAAACAAAAAAGAAGCAATATAAAATTGCTCCTTTTAAATGTCGTTTTTTCGTTGTTTATTTAGCAATTGCCAATGCGGTTACCACGATAGCGGCAATCATTGCAACTGTAAAACCAATGATACCTAACAATATATTCATTTCAGTCATCTTCCTCTATTATGTTACTTCTATGTGGCATAAGTTAAGTGTACCATAAATTTCGGTCAATGACTGAATAAATTGTAAACGCTTTTATTCAAGCAGGTCAGCAAATGTAGCTTCTGTAACTTGGGCTAAATCTTCTGGATTTAAGAAAACGCTACGGCCAAGCTTACCACTTGAAACACCAACTTCATCTGTTTGTTTCATTGTGTTATCCAAGTAGATAGGGAAGTGGTGTGTAAAGTGAATACCGATAGGGGTATTAGCACCGTGAACATAACCCGTAGTTTTTTCCAGTTTCTTTAAAGGAAGCATTTCGCATTTCTTATTGCCAGAAACTTTAGCAAGCTTCTTCATGCTTAAATGTTCAGTAACTGGTACAACACCAACAAGTGGGCCAGTTTTATTTCCTTCACATACCAAGGTTTTGTAGACGAATTGCTCTTTGTCCCTTAGAATAGAGGTGTCCATTTGCGCAACGCCACCCTTATCTTTGGTAACCGCAAATTCGGCTTGACGATACTTGACCTTATGTTGGTCTAAAATTTTTTCGACTAATGTTTTCTCAAGTTTATTCTTTTTATTTTTCTTCTTTGACATTTTTATCACCTTTAACCATGATAGCATTGCTCAAAGAAAATCCCAAAGGAGTTTATACATTAATGAAGTTATTGATTATTAAAATCGACACTAATCACGAAGTAGAAGATGCTTTAGGCGTTTATGCTCAAGATAATTTAAACGCACTCGGCATTGAATCAAGAAAGCGCAGCGACTTCGAACAAGCTGGCTGGCTTCACGATTCAACTGTCGTTGAAATGGATGATATCAAAGATTTGCCTAAGGATACTTATTTCTACGCATATTTTGATGAAGAAGCAGACAAAGATGAACTCGTTAAAAAGTTTCAAGCTAAGCTTAAAGAACTTGCAGGCTACGGTTTAAATATTGGTGACGGTAAAATCACTACCTCTTATATTAAGGATCAAGATTGGAATACCGCTTGGCAAAAGTATTACCACGTAATTGACTTCTCAAGACACTTAGCTATCGTTCCGGAATGGGAAGAATACAAGCCTGCCTTTAAGGATCAACAATTGATTAAGCTTGATCCAGGTCTTGCCTTTGGTACAGGTAACCACAAGACCACTCAACTTGCCATGATGGGTCTTGAACGTGCTATGGTTAAGCCAATGAGCGTAGTTGATGTTGGTACTGGTTCTGGAATTTTGGCTATTGCTGCTTCAAAATTAGGTGCGACCGATGTTTTAGCGACCGATATTTCAGATGAATCAATGACTGCTGCTAAGCAAAACTCAGCTTTGAATGATTTAACTAACATTCGAGTACAAAAGACGAGCTTGCTTGCCGACGTTAAGGGCAAGTTTGATATTATCGTAGCCAACATTTTGGCCGAAATCTTACTCGACTTGATTCCACAAATGGATGCTCACTTAAACGATGGTGGGCAAATCATCTTTTCAGGTATTGATTATTTACAATTGCCTAAGATTGAAAAAGCCTTAGATGAGAATGGCTTTAAAATTGACTTGACTATGAGACAAGGTCGCTGGATTGGGTTAGCTATTACTAGAAAAGAAAAATAAACGTGGTAAAATATTATCAACTAAATTAAACTTTGATGAGAGGCACAAATTTTTAATGAGAAAAATTGGGGATAAGATAAAGGAAATTTCAGTAATCAAGAAGTTGAATGTCCATGCATGGATGCCGCTTGTCTGGTGGAGTATTTTGGTGGCAATTTTGCCATACATTTTCAGTATCTGCCGTTTACCAATAGTTTTTAGAGTTGGTTTAATGTTTTTCATCATTAATGGTGCAATCGCATACCATTTGGGCAGTTTAATCAATCGTTTAAACTTGAACAGATGGTGGCTGTTATTAATGCCAGTTGTTTTCGATTTAGCAATTTTGCCAAGATTTGCTCTGTATAATTTAATGTTGGGTTTGATTTATTTAATAATTGAACTCTTCGGACTACTGAATAAAAATATTTACCGTTAGAGAGGATGACCTTAATGTCCAAATATGTTGAAATGACTCATGATCAGGTAATTGATGCCTGCAAAAAATATATGAATGATAAGCAAGTGGCTTTTGTAGAGAAAGCATATGAGTTTGCCAATAAGGCCCATGCTGGACAAAAAAGGGCATCTGGACAACCTTATATTATTCACCCTACGCAAGTTGCCGGAACACTTGCCACACTTGGGCTTGATCCAGATACAGTAGCTGCAGGATTTTTGCATGATACTGTGGAAGACACGCCAGTAACCAATGATGAATTAAAGGAAAAATTTGGAGAAGACGTTGCCTTTATCGTTGACGGTGTAACCAAATTAAATAAGTACGAATATAAGTCACACCAAGAATTTTTGGCTGAAAACCACCGTAAAATGTTGATTGCGATGGCTAAAGACTTGCGGGTAATCATGGTTAAATTGGCCGACCGTTTACACAACATGCATACTTTGCAACACCTTCGTCCAGACAAACAACGTAGAATTGCTTCAGAAACCATGGATATCTATGCACCACTGGCTGACCGCTTAGGTATTGGTACTATCAAGTGGGAACTTGAAGATATGAGTTTCCACTACTTAAATCCTGAAGCTTACTACCGCATCGTAAACTTGATGGATGTTAAGAGAAGCCAACGTGAAAAGTACATCGCTGATACCATTAAGACACTTAAGAAGACCTTAGATGAATTAGGCATTAAGTACGAAATCTATGGTCGTCCAAAGCATATTTACTCTATTTACAAGAAGATGGTAAATAAGCATAAGGACTTCGATGAGATTTATGACTTGCTTGCCGTTCGTGTAATTGTCAAAAATGTCCGTGATTGTTATGCAGTTTTAGGTGCCGTTCATACCGAATGGAAGCCAATGCCAGGACGTTTCAAGGACTACATTGCTATGCCTAAGGTAAACGGTTATCAATCACTTCACACCACGATCATCGGACCTGGTGGACGTCCACTTGAAATTCAGATCAGAACTGAAGCCATGCACCAAGTTGCTGAATACGGTGTTGCCGCACACTGGGCATACAAGCGTGGTAACTTCAATGGTGTTGAAGCTACTTCATCTGGTGAAAAGCTAGACATGGTTCGTGAAATTCTTGAATTGAAGGATGAAACTAAAGATGCCGGCGAATTCATGAAGTCAGTTAAGAGTGATATCTTCTCTGACCGTGTTTACGTCTTCACACCAAAGGGTGAAGTTTACGAATTGCCAAAGGGTTCTGTAACTTTGGACTTCGCATACGCAATTCACACCCAAGTAGGTAGCCATGCGGTTGGTGCCAAAGTGAATAACAAGTTGGTTCCACTTGACTACAAGTTAAGAAACGGTGACGTCATTGAAATTATGACGCAAACTAATGCCACTCCTTCACGTGACTGGGCCGATATGGTTAAGACCTCAAGAGCACGTAACAAGATCCGTCGTTACTTCAGAGGCCAAGACCGTGAAGAGAGCATCACTCACGGTGAACAAATGGTAGCTAATATGATTCGTGAAGAAGGACTTGCTCCTAAAGACTTCATGGATAAAGAGCACGTTGAAAAATTGTTGGATCACTTTAACTACCATACTGAGGAAGAATTGTATGCTGCAGTTGGTTTTGGTGATTTATCAACTCAAGCCGTTGTTAACCGTTTGACCGTTGACTTACGTCGTGAAGACGAAAAACAAAAGCAAAAAGAACTCGAAGAAAAGATTTTGAATTCTGGTCAACAATCTGTTCAAGAAGAACAGCCTAAGAAGAATTCAAATTCTGTCATGAAGGTTAAGCATAAGAATGGCGTTATGATCCAAGGTGTCAGTGACTTAATGCTTCACCTTGCCAAATGCTGTAATCCTGTTCCTGGTGATAAGATCATTGGTTATGTTACTAAGGGCCGTGGTGTTACTATTCACCGTACCGACTGCCGCAACATTACCAAGGAAGCCGAAGAACAAGGTCGTTTGATCGACGTTGAATGGGAGAACGTGGAAGAAAACAGCGTTCAATCATTTAATGCCAACATCGAAATCTTTGGCTACAACCGTTCTAACTTGCTTAGCGATGTTATTAACAAGTTGAACTCACTTACTAAGAACATTAATAATATTTCTGGTAAGGTTAACGAAGACAATATTGCTCATATTTACGTCACAGTTGCTGTTAAGAATGCTGACCAACTTGATGAAATTTTGAGTAAATTGCGTGATATTCCAGATGTGTATGAAACAAAGAGGTCTGATAATTAATGCGAGTTGTAATTCAAAGAGTCAATCATGCGCAAGTTGATATTGCTGGCAAGACAGTCGGCAAGATTGGCAAGGGCTTTTTACTGCTAGTTGGCATTAAAGAGGGGGATGAACTTCCCGTTGTCAAAAAAGCAGCTGATAAGATTGCCAAGATGCGTATTTTTGAAGATGAAGATGGTAAAACTAATTTGTCTTTGAAAGACGTTCATGGTGAAATCTTAAGTGTTAGTCAATTTACTTTATTGGCTAATACTAAGAAAGGCAATCGTCCTAGTTTTGTTGAAGCAATGCGTCCACCAAAGTCAAAAGAACTTTGGGAAGATTTCAATAAAGAACTTGAGCAAGATGGCTTCCATGTTGAGACCGGTGAGTTTGGTGCTGACATGCAAGTTAGCTTAGAAAACGATGGTCCATTCACAATTGTGTTAGATCTTTAGAGAAAATCGCTTTCAAAGGTTGACTTTAATACAATAAAAATATAAGCTAAAAAAGAATTATCGATGACAAAGAATGAAGATTAGCAAAGATCTATTTAAAGAGACTGCTCATTGTGGTGAAAGAGCAGATAGATTGCGGTCTGTGACACCTTTAACAGATAATGGATCGTCTGGCGAGCGTTAATCGCAGCAACCAAAAAGGTGGTACCGTGCTAATTTGAGCGCCCTTGATTTAGTTCAAGGGCGCTTTTTTTATTATTAAAGTTATCAAAATAAAAAAGGATGATTAAATGAGAGTACAAAAACCAAAAGGTACAGTCGATATTTTGCCTGAACAATCCGGTTCATGCAAAAGGTCGAAGAAACTGCAAGAAATTTCTTCAACCGCGCCAACTACCGTGAAATTCGTACGCCAAGTTTTGAAAATTACGAAATTTTCTCACGTTCAAGCGGCGATAGTTCTGAAATCGTAGAAAAGCAAATGTATGACTTCAGCGATAAAGGTGGTCGTCATATTGCTCTTCGTCCAGAAGGAACTGCCGGCGTAGTTCGTGCCTACGTTGAAGACAAGATGTACGCACCAGAAGTAGTAAAGCCATTTAACGTATTTTACATGGAATCTACTTTTAGATACGAACGTCCTCAAGCAGGTCGTCAACGTGAATTCCACCAAATCGGTGTAGAAAGTTTTGGTTCAAGCAATCCACTTTCTGATGTTCAAACCATTATGATGGGTCACGATTTGCTTGCTGAATTGGGCGTTAAGAACTACCAACTTCACATCAACACTTTAGGTAATGAACAAGTACGTAAGGACTATCACGATGCCCTTGTAAACTACTTCACTCCAGTTAAGGATGAATTATCTGAAGATTCTCAAAGAAGATTACGCGACAATCCATTACGTATTTTGGATTCAAAGGATGATCGTGACAAGAAGTTCTTGCCAAATGCTCCTAAGATTCGTGACTTCCTTGACGATGATTCAAAGCAAAACTTCGAATCAATTTTGAAGATGCTTGATCAATTAGGTATTGATTATGTTATCGATGATGACTTGGTTCGTGGTCTTGATTACTACACTGGTGTAATCTTTGAATTTATGGTTGAAGACAAGAGCCTCTGGGAATCAGCAACTACTATTTTGGGTGGTGGCCGTTATGATCACTTGGTTGAAGAATTCGATGGTCCAGCTACTCCAGCTGTTGGTTTTGGTATTGGTGAAGAAAGATTAATGCTTGTTTTGGAAAAGCAAAATCCTGCTTTGTTTGAAAACAGAGGCATTGATTTCTTTATCACTAATATTGGTGAAGGTACTGCTCAAAAGGCTATCGAAATTACTAGAAGCTTGCGTAAACAAGGCTTTGAAGCTGACTTTGATGTTAACCAAAAGAAGCTTAAGGCTCAATTCAAGAAGGCCGATCGTGATCACGCTAAGTATGTAATTACTTTAGGTGAAAAAGAACTTGAAAACGGCGTTTTGAACATTAAGCGTTTAGCTGATGGTAAGACCATTGATTTAAGTCTTGAAGACATCAATGATATGGGTAAAGTAATGAAGGATTTAGAGGATTAACAATGGAAAAGATTGAAAAAAGAACAGACTATTGTGGCAATATTACTGAAAAGTATATTGGTCAAGATGTAAACCTTTATGGTTGGGTACAACGTGTACGTAACCTTGGTAACTTGGTTTTCATCGATTTGCGTGACCGTGAAGGTTTAGTACAAATCGTTGTTAACAAAGACTCTGGTAAGAAGTTAATGGACATCGCTGACTCACTTGGTAACGAATACGTTCTTCAAGTTAAGGGTAAGGTTGTTAAGCGTTCAGAAGTAAACCCAGATATGAAGACTGGTCAAGTCGAAGTTGATGCTACTGACATCATTATCTTGAACAAGGCTAAGAACCCTCCATTTGAAATCAAGGATGGCGTTGATATTTCTGAACAAACTAGATTAAAGTACCGTTACCTTGACCTTCGTCGTCCAGAAGTTCAACAAGCTATTATCTTACGTTCAAAGATTTTACGTGCAACCCACGAATTCTTTGACGAAAATGGCTTTATCGATATTGAAACTCCAATTTTAGGTAAGTCATCTCCAGAAGGTGCACGTGACTACTTAGTACCTTCAAGAATTTACCCAGGTAGCTTCTACGCACTTCCACAATCACCACAATTGTTCAAGCAACTTTTGATGGGTGCTGGCTTTGACAAGTACTACCAATTAGCACGTTGTTTCCGTGACGAAGACTTACGTGGTGACCGTCAACCAGAATTTACTCAAATCGATATGGAAATGTCATTTGCTGATGAAGAAACTATTCAAAGCTACACTGAAGGTCTTTTGAAGAAGATCATGAAGGATGTTAAGGGTATCGACCTTAAGACTCCTATCAAGCGTATTACTTGGACTGACGCAATGAACAAGTACGGTAGTGATAAGCCAGATACTCGTTACGGCATGCTTATTCACGACTTAAGCTCAATCTTCAAGGACAGTGACTTCAAGGTGTTCTCAGGTGCAATTGCTGATGGCGGCTTTGTTAAGGGTATCGCTGTTAAGAACGGTGCTAAGGAATACTCACGTAAGAAGCTTGACAAGAAGGCTGACTTTATCAAGCGTTTCCACGCTAAGGGCTTAGCTTGGGTTAAGTACGAAGACGGTGAGTTCTCAGGTCCTGTAGCTCGCTTCTTGACTGATGAAAACAAGGAAGCTTTGAAGAAGGAATTCGACCTTGAAGGCGGCGAATTAGTAGTATTTGTTGCTGACAAGTGGAAGGTAATTTGTGACTCATTGAACCACCTTCGTCGTGAATTTGCTAAAGAAACTGGCATTATTCCTAAGGGCGTTTACGACTTTGTCTGGGTTGTTGACTGGCCATTATTCGAATACGATGAAGGTCTTGGCCGTTGGGTAGCAGCTCACCACCCATTCACCATGCCAGATGACGAAGGCGTAAAGCTTTTGACTACTGAACCACACAAGGCACACGCACGTAGTTACGACATCGTTATGAACGGTGACGAAATGGGTGGTGGTTCAATCCGTATCCACAAGCGTTCAATCCAAGAAAACATGTTTAAGGCACTTGGCTTCACTAAGAAACGTGCTTACGAACAATTTGGTTACTTAATGGATGCTTTGGACATGGGCTTCCCACCACACGCAGGGCTTGCAATTGGTCTTGACAGATTTGCTATGATGCTTGCTGACAAGGACAACATCCGTGACGTATTAGCATTCCCTAAGAACGCTAGTGCCTCAGAACCAATGATGCACGCTCCAGCTCCAGTTGCAGATCAACAATTAGCTGACTTGGGTATCGAAGTTGAAGATAAGTACCAAGAGAGTGTTAAGGCAACTGAAGCTCGTCTTGAAAAGATGGCTGCTGAAGATGCCGAAGAAAACTCAACTTGGGACAAGTAATAATTAACTAGTAAACCAAAAATAGACATCCTTTATGTATGGAAGTCTATTTTTTTTCTCTCGTTTTATAAATCGTTAACGAAATCGGTAATTCGCTTTAAACTTTCGTGTAATTGCTTAGTTGATGATGCATAAGATAGTCTTACGTAGCCTTCGCCGCCTTTACCAAAATAACGACCAGGAGTTACACCAACTTTAGCCTTCTGTGCCAATTCAAAAGCA
Source organism: Lactobacillus kitasatonis DSM 16761 = JCM 1039 (assembly GCF_000615285.1). Taxonomy (GTDB): domain Bacteria; phylum Bacillota; class Bacilli; order Lactobacillales; family Lactobacillaceae; genus Lactobacillus; species Lactobacillus kitasatonis. The sequence continues at coordinate 30,314 of NZ_BALU01000008.1, forward strand.
AATTGTTCATCATCGATGCCATATTTTTCAGGAATTTTGGCAAAGATATAAAAGGCACCTTGTGGCGTAGCCATTTCAAAGCCTAATTTTTCTAAACCAGTTTGCATAAATTGCAGCCGCTTTTCATAGATTGCTCTTGCCTCAGCGGGATCATTTTGCCCATTGTTCAATGCTTCAACAGCAGCCATTTGAACATTGTCAGTGACTGAAGTTACTAAAAATGCATTAACTTTTTGAACACTTTGCATAATTTCTTTTGGAGCAGCAATGTAACCTAAACGCCAACCAGTCATTGCGTATGCTTTAGATAAACCAGAAATTAGAATGTTACGGTCTGGAATAAATTCTGACATTGAGTGATGTTCCGCATTGCCATAAACAAGCTCAGCGTAAATTTCATCAGTAATTGAATAGATTTTGTATTCTTTAATTACTTCGGCTAATTGCTTTAAAGTCTCTTTTGCATAAACGCGACCGGTAGGATTGGATGGGTCAGTCAAGATGATTGCTTTTGCTCCTTTGCCGCGACCTTCTAGAACATGGCGCAAATGTTCAGGTGTTAAAATGAAACCATCTTTTTTGGTGTCAACTTGAATAGGAGTTGCACCAGTCATCTTGATTAATTGAAAATACAATGCCCAAACTGGAGTGGGAACGATGATCTTGTCTCCAGGATTGAGTAAAGTCATAAAAACGTCATTTAAAGCACCGGTTGCGCCAACAGTTACGCAGATTTCATCTTTAGGATCATAATGAACGCCAATAGAGCGATCAAGATAACCACTGATAGCTTTGAGCAATTGTGGTTTGCCAGCTTGAGGAGCGTAGTGTGAATCGTCATCGTTAATGTCGCGAATGGCGGCCTTTTTAATATGATCTGGTGTAGCGAGATCAGGTTCACCAATTGTTAGCTTGATAATACCAGGGATGCCTGAAACTTTTTGATCAAATGCACGAATTTTCGAAGCGGATAAATTACTAAGATTAGTATTGATAATTGATTTTAAATCACTAGATAAATTTGGCATATAAGTAAAGTTCCTTTCTGTAATACTATAAATTCTAAAATACAGAAATGAAGATAACAACCTTTTTATGCGCAAATAAAAAAGAAATGACTATATGTCACTTCTCTATGAATTATCTTTTAAAATGCTATTTGAATTGGTATAAATTGTTTTCTTTTCGTCGAGCTGTTTTTGCCAAGGAAGTAGCGGTAAAGGTCTAGGTGCTTTAATCCGTTTTTTCTTTTTTAAAGAAACTGGCTGATTAGTTACTTTAACTGTAGTAATTTCTCTTTTAGGTGGTTTCGGTTGAGTCTGTTGAGTACAGCCTGCAAGAGAAAACAGACTCAGGGAAACCAAAGTTAATTTCAATATAAGCTTCACTTTATCCTCCAGAAATAAATCCCTTAACCTTTATTCTACTATTTTTGTCAATAATGATAAAATAAAAATAAATTTGTTTAAGAAGAAGGAATGAATGATGGCGAAGGTAGCAGTCTATATGACGGGCGGTATTGCTATGTATAAGGCAGTGCAAGTCGTACGAAATCTTGAAAAAGAGGGTCATGAAGTACGAGTAATCATGACTAAAAATGCGGAACGCTTTGTTACTTCTAATACATTAGCTGCACTAACTAAGTATCCAGTGCTAGATAACCTATGGAGTAAAGAAAATGAAGCTAGTGTGCCACACGTTCATCTGGCTCGTTGGACTGAACTAGCATTGGTTGTTCCTGCTACCGCAAATTTTATTGCTAAGATGGCTAATGGAATTGCTGATGATGCCGCAAGTACGACAATGTTGGCAACAAGTGCACCTATATTGATTGTGCCAGCCATGAATGATCAAATGTGGAATAATCCTGCTACTCAGCGTAATTTGCAGTTTTTGAAGAACAATCAGGTACAAATTATGGAGCCAGCGGTAGGGATGTTGGCAGAAGGGTATGCAGCTAAGGGCAGAATGCCAGAGCCTGATCAGATTTCTGCTGGGTAGAAGACCATTTAAATAAAAAAGAGATTTTAAAAGGCAAGACGATTGTAGTAACGGCTGGTGGTACAGAGGAAGCAATCGATCCAGTTCGTTTTATTGGCAATCGTTCAAGTGGCAAGATGGGAATTGCTATTGCGCAAGCGGCAGCTAATATGGGAGCAAAAGTTAAATTAGTTTATGGTAATGTTACGATCCCTTTGCCACAGGATAAAAATATTGAATTGTTTCCTGCTCCAAGTAGCGAAGATATGTTAATGCAGGTCAAACAAGAATTTAATCGAAGCGATATATTAATTATGGCTGCTGCTGTAGCTGATTGGCGAATGAAAAAAGTAGCTGATCATAAATTAAAGAAGCAAGCGGATCAAGCTACATTAGAATTGACGCTGGTTAAAACAAAGGATATTTTGCGTGAAGTGGCAAAACAAAAGAACCCAGATCAAGTTGTAGTTGGCTTTGCGGCAGAGACCAATGACTTATTGAAAAACGCCGAAAAGAAACTGCGTGAGAAGGGTGCTGATATGATTGTGGCTAATGATGTCTCACAAAATGTTTTTGGTAGTGATAAGGATAAAGTGACTATTCTTCGACAAAATGGCACTATTGAGGAGTGGCCTGAAATGAGCAAAAAAGAAATAGCTAGCAAATTTTTGATATACATGAATAATTTTATACAAAAATAAGTAATGTAACATTTTTTAACATAACGTTTTTGCTCTCTTAAAATACTACTATTACAGCAAAAAAATTATAATAAAAATAACACAAATCCAGCACTCTGCTAAGATCCGTGCTTGTTTTAGTACGGAAAACTAGTATTATAGGCTGTGGGAGTTAAGAGACTGAAGAGAAAGAGTTGATGGTTTATAAAATCGGCTCTTTTTTTATATATAAATTGCTGATTTCGTATTGACTAGGAAATTGCGAGCGACCTGCAAAGAATATCGTAAAAGCCTGTTTCATCACGCTTTTTCCTCTGTTGTTTAAAAGTGATAATTTTGATAAATACTAAAAATTCTAAATATATGTATAGGATTTAAGTAATATTTGGTGTATGCTATTACAACAGGTTCAATACATTAGATTATCAAATCAATGAGTCTTTTTAACTATGCACATATAGTTATTAAGAAATCAACAGAGATATATTAGATAAAATATAGAGGTGTAGAGTATGTACTCTGATAAAACTTTAACGCTTAACAACGGAATAAAGATTTCTCAGATACAATTAGGTACTTGGCTAATCAATAATGATGACGTTAAAAAAGTTGTACGTCAGGCAATTAGTGTTGGCTACCGCGCTTTTGATACTGCTAGAGACTATGGTAATGAGAATGGCGTAGGAAAGGGAATTTAGAATTCCGACGTTGAACGTAGTGACATATATTTAACAACTAAATTGCCGACTGCCGTCAAAGACTATGAGGGTACTAAGAAGGCAATTAATGAGGCGTTAGATCGTTTCAGCTTGGAATATATAGACATGCTTTTGATTCACTCACCACAGCCTTGGATTGAAGTAAATAGGACTAATGACCGACACTTTGAAGGTAACCTTGAAAACTGGCGAGCTATGGAAGAAGCTGTAAAAGCCGGCAAGGTTAGATCAATCGGTGTGTCCAACTTCTTACAAGAAGATATAGCCAATATCGTTAACAATGGTACAATTAAGCCAGCTGTTAACCAGATTGAGGTTCATATTGGACATGTACCAACGGATTTGATGAAGTATTGTGAGAACTTAGGTATTCAAATCGAAGCTCACTCACCACTTGCTCACGGACGTTTACTTAAGGATCGCAAGATCAATGCTTATGCTAAGAAGTATAACGTTAGTCCCGCATAATTGATGCTTGCTTTTGATCTACAGCTAGGTTGTATCGTCTTACCAAAGAGCGATAATGTAAGTGAAATGAAAGAAAATGTAGATATCGATTTTGAAATCAGTGAAGAAGATATGGCCAATTTAATTAAATTGAAAGAAAATACACAAGACATGTCTGTTTAGTAAGCATCGTCTGAAAGCGGTGCTTTATTTGTTTTATAAAAAAGATGAAAAAGATAGATTTAATCGCCATTGATATTGATGGCACCTTAGTAAACACTAAAAAAGAAATTACTCCTGCTGTGAAGAAAGCAGTATTGGATGCCCAAAAGCAGGGTAAGCAAATCGTAATTTGTACAGGAAGACCGTTGTCTGGTGCTCAACGTTATCTGGATGAATTGGGCTTGAATAATCAAGACGATGAATATGTAGTTAGCTTTAATGGGGCTGTTGTTGAATCAACTAGTGGTCACGTGATTTTTAAAAAAGGGCTAGAATATGAAGATTATGTTGATCTTGAAGCCATTGCCCGCAAGTTAAATCTGCATTTTCATAGTGTTAGCTTAGACCGAATTTACACCTCTAATCGAGATTTAGGACATTATACGATTTATAATTCTCGAGTTGTAAAATTGGAAGTCTCATATCGAACTCAAGAAGAAATGAAGAATATTCCAATTATTAAATGCATGTATATTGATGATCCAGACTATTTGGATAGTAAAATCACTAGTCCTCTTTTTGATCAAATGAAAAAACGAGTTGTTTTTTCAAAAACTGAGCCATTCTATTATGAAGCTACGGCTGCTGGCGTTGATAAAGGTACTGGTCTTAAAAGACTATGCGACTACTTAAATGTTAAACCAGAAAATGTAATGGCTTTAGGCGATCAAGCTAATGATATGCCAATGTTAAAATATGCTGGTTTGGGTGTAGCTATGGGCAACGCAGTGGACTATACTAAAAAGCATGCAGATGAAATTACTGCGGATTGTGATCATGACGGAGTGGCAGTCGCAATCAATAAAATTTTATAGGATATGGAATAGAGGCTTCGAAATTGAATAACGCAAAAATTTTAATTGGGGGGTGGATTGAGAAAAGATGCACTTACTGATTTAGAAAAAGAATGCAATGTTACGGTGGGTCCAGACGGACATCGCTTGCATGATGATCGTGAATGGGTGTTAGATCATATTGCGGAATATGATGGCGTCATTGTTGCTAAAATGGCCTTTGATAAAGAATGATTGATGCTGCTAAAAGCTTAAAGATGATTTCTACTTATGGCGTTGGTTTTGAGCATGTCGATGTTGGATACGCCAAGGAAAAAGGCATTGTTGTTTCTAATTGCCCTAAGAGTGTATTGCGTCCAACTGCTGAATTAACTTTAACCATGATTATGGCTTCAGCTCGTCGTTTGCGTTATTACGATCACGCTTTACGTGAAGGCGCATTTTTAGATGCTAACGAATATGATAACCAAGGCTACACTATTGAAGGTAAGACTTTAGGTATTTTAGGTATGAGCAGAATTGGTCAACAAGTTGCTCGTTTTGCTAAAGCTTTAGGCATGAAGATTATTTATCATAATCGTCATCAACTCGATGCTAAGTTAGAAGAAGAATTAAATGCTAAATATGTTGACTTTGATATTTTAGTTAAAGAAGCTGATTGCTTATCATTGCATGCACCAGCAACTGATGAGACTTACCATATTATTAATGCAGATGTCTTTAAGCAAATGAAAGAAACTGCTTATTTGATCAATGTAGCTCGTGGTTCTTTAGTTGATAGCGATGCTTTTATTGCTGCACTGAAGAAAGGTGAGATTGCAGGAGCAGCTTTGGATGTCTTTGAAAATGAACCACATCCTAGACAAGAATTAGTGGACATGGATAATGTGATTATGACACCACATCCTGGCTCAGCCACACACATTGCTAGATACAATCTTTCTAAAGAAGCAGCTAACAACGTTTTGCCATTCTTTAAAGATGGTAAAGCAATTAACAAAGTAAACCAATAACTAAATTAATGTAAAATAAAAAGCGGCTTAGCCGCTTTTTATTATTTTGTCTATTCATGTTCAAGTTGACTGTGACGATAGCCATAAACAAAGTAGATAACTGTTCCGAGAATTAACCAAATTGCTGCCATTAAGTAAACTTCGGAACTTAAGTGACAAATCATAAAGATACAAATCAAGCCAGAAATAATTGGCAGGTATGGATAACCAGGAACTTTAAAGCCATCATTGACGATATCAGTTCTTTTTCTTAATTTCAAAATACCAAATGAAACTAAGGTAAATGCAAATAGGGTACCAAAGTTAACCAAGTTGGCTAATTGATCCACTGAGAAGAATGCTGCACTAAGTGCAATAATGATCGTTACTGCAACTAAGGCATTCTGAGGAGAATTATGCTTTTTATCCAACTTGCTAAAACTTGCTGGTAAAAGTCCATCTCTAGCCATTGCATAAATTAAACGAGAACTTGAATAAATCATTGTAAGCATCATAGTAGCCATACCCAGCATTGCACCAAAGGATAATAATTCAGCTACCCAATCTTGGTGAACATATTGCAAAGCAAAAGCAACAGGGTTTGCTACGTTAAGTTTGGTGTATTTAACCATACCTGTTAACACAATAGAAACACCAAAGTAAAGTACAGCCGCAATTGCCAAAGTACCAATGATGCCTAATGGCATGTTTTTCTTAGGATTCTTAACTTCGGCAGCTGATGAAGAAACAACGTCAAAGCCTAAGAAAGCAAAGAATACGGTCGTTGCACCTTTGATTACGCCAGAAGCGCGATATGGCAAAAATGGATGGTAGTTGCTTGGCTTAATAAATTGCACCCCCACGAAGATGAAAATCAAGATAATCGCAATTTTGATAAAAACAGCAACCACATTAATCTTGATTGAATTTTTCATTCCGCGAGATAGCAGGATGCTGATGACCAAGATAATTAAAACTGAAACTAGGTCAAAATAAACGCCATGCGATAAGTTCATTGGTCCTGAAACAGCCTTAGGAATTTTTAAACCAAATGGGCTAATGAATGAACTAAAGTATGAAGACCAACCTGCCGCAACTGTGGCTACGGAAAGCATGTATTCCAAAATCAAGGCCCAACCGATAATCCAACCAGTAAATTCACCATAAACGATATTACCATATGAGTAAGCACTACCAGCTACCGGAATTGCTGAAGCAAATTCCGCGTAACACATTCCCGCTAAAGCACAAACTATTGCTGCGACCATAAATGACAAACTAACACCAGGGCCGGCTGTTGTGGCAGCTACCGTACCAGGCAAGATAAAAATACCAGTCCCGATAACCGCACCAACACCAAGTGACATTAAGTCGAGAGCATTCATGGTTTTGGAAAATTTAATATCTTTTCCTAAGTAGTTTTGAATGCTTTGTTTTCTAAATATATGAAATTGCATCGCAACATTCCCCTCTATGTAAAGATAGATTAATTTTACATGATATTTTTAATTTTTTGAAGGGTGAAAAAAGCACTATTAAAATAGTGCTTTAAAATTAATTAGCTTTTATTTTTGTTTTGTACCATTTAAATGATCCGTACACGATTGCAATAACGATTACGCCAGCGATAATCAATGAGTATTCTTCAAAGATGTTGACGATCACTTGCCAGTTTTCCCCCATGTATGAACCTAATGAAACTAAAATGATGTTCCAGATTAAGCTACCAAGTGTGGTGTAAATTAAAAACTGTGAAAGCTTAACGTGGGCTGTGCCGGCTGGAATAGAAATTAAGCTTCTAATGACAGGGATGCAACGACCATAAAAAATTGCTCCTGTACCATATTTATCGAACCAGTTAATTGCCTTTTGAACGTCACCTTTTTTAAAACCAAGCATCTTGAACATTTTATGGTTAAAAACTTTCTCAAGACGTTCTTCACTTAACAAGGTGCCAATCCAATAGAGAATGATTGCACCTAAAGTAGCACCAACTGTGGCGGCAATTATAACAAGTGGCACAGTCATCTGTGAGTGATGCGTTGCAAATCCTGCAAAAGAGAGGATTACTTCGGATGGGATAGGTGGGAAAATATTTTCAACCGCAATTAAAAAGCTGATGGCTAGGTAGCCAAATTGGTTAATTAAATCAAAAACTATGTTAGTCATCGGTATTTCTCCTAAGCGTTTTCTTTAAATATAGCAAGTTTTGGTCTAGATAGCTATTTCTCTGAGCAAAGTTAATATCTTCTTAAAAAAAGCTGTGTTACACTATTAAATGCGAATTTTTTATTGGGGTGCGATAAAATGGCAACACAATTAATTGAGAACAAGTTAAAGCTTTTACCAGAAAAGCCGGGCTGTTACTTAATGAAGGACATTAACGGTACGGTTATTTATGTAGGTAAATCTAAAAATTTAAAAAATAGAGTACGTTCATATTTTAAGAGTAAGCAAGTTGGACGTCGGGCTGAATTAGTTCGTGAAATCAGAAATTATGATATTATTACGGTTTCTACGGATAAGGAAGCCTTTTTACTTGAAATCACTTTAATAAAAAAATATCAGCCATACTACAATGTGCAATTAAAACAAGGGACTGGATATCCTTATATTGAAATTACACGTGAACATGATCCGCAAACACGTTTAACCAGCATCGTGCACAAGGATGGCGGCTACTATTTTGGCCCATATCCTAACGTTTATGCGGCACAGGCTACGTTAAAATTTATTCAAAAAGTTTACCCATTAAGACGCTGCCATGGCTATCAAGGCCGCCCTTGTCTTTACTATCATATGGGGCAGTGTTTAGGTGCATGTTTTAAAAAGGTACCGCAAAAAGAATATGATGAACAAATCAAGAAGATAAAGAGCTTTTTAAATGGGGATATTGCAGAAGTGAAGCAAGATTTGACTGCCAAGATGGAGAAGGCTTCCGAGCAATTAGAATTTGAACGAGCAGCTGAAATTCGCGATCAATTGAAATATATTGAAGAAACTGTTGAAAAGCAGAAGATTATTTCTAACGATAATACTCAACGTGATATTTTTAACTATTACGTTGATAAGTCTTGGATTTCTATCCAGATCTTCTTCTTGCGTCAAGCTAAATTGCTTAGAAGAGAAACTAGAATGTTTCCTTTGACCGATACAACTGATCCAGAAGATGCATTTACTTCATTTATAGTTCAGTTTTATGGTCAAAGAAACCGCGTTTTGCCTAAAGAAGTTCTAATCCCAGATGGTTTTGATAATGATACATTAGCAGAAGTGCTTAAGGTTTCTGTAAGAACACCGCAAAGGGGACAAAAAAAGTCCTTGCTTGATATGGCAAAAGACAACGCGAAGTTGAAACTCGATGATAAATTTAGATTGCTAGAATTAGGCAATCGTAAAACTATGGGTGCGCAAAAAGAAATCTTTGATGCTTTGGGCTTGCCGTATGGTCACATTATTGAAAGTTTTGACCACTCGCATATTCAAGGTGCAGATCCAGTATCAGCTTTAGTTGTTTTTAAAGATGGTGAACCAGATAAGACTTCATACCGAAAGTATAAATTAAAGGGTGAAGTTGAACATCAAAATGGTGGCGATGAAGTTCGTAACACACGTGAAGTAGTTAGAAGAGTTATGGTCGACTTTTGCGTGAACATAAGAAAATGCCTGATTTAATTTTGATGGATGGTGGTCAAATTCAAGTTGATGCCTGTGAAGACGTTTTGCGCAACGAATTGAACCTGAATATTCCTGTTGCCGGGATGGTTAAAGACGACAAACACAGAACCAATCACTTGTTATTTGGTGATCCAATTAATGGTATTCCTTTGAAATTGATCCCACTTGATCCTAAGTCAGAAGGCTTTTACTTAATGACTAGAATCCAGGATGAAGTTCACCGTTTTGCCATTACTTTCCATAGAAGACGTCATGCTAAGAATGCTTTATCAAGTAGATTAGACTCAATTAAAGGTATTGGACCAAAGACTAGAAATAAACTGCTTAGAAACTTCGGTTCATTAAAGAAGATCAAGGAAGCTTCAGTTGATGAATTGCGTGCTGCAGGACTTACATTGCCTCAAGCACAAACAATAAAATTGACGCTGTAAACCTAGAAAACACACAAGAGTACGCGTTTGTGTGGTATAGTAATAAAAGTTAGATTAAGACGGAAGGAAGAGATAAGCATGCCAACATTTGTTGATCAGACTAAAATTGAAGTACAAGCCGGAAAAGGCGGCGATGGCATGGTGGCTTTCCGCCATGAAAAGTACGTTCCAAATGGCGGACCAGCTGGTGGCGACGGTGGTCGCGGCGGCAGCATTATTTTTGTTGCAGACAGCGGTTTGCGTACATTGATGGATTTCCGTTATCGTCGTAAGTTTAAAGCAGATAATGGCGAAAACGGTCGTATCAAGTCTCAATATGGTAGAGCAGCTAAGGACCTTTACTTAAAGGTACCTGTTGGGACAACAGTTTATGATTTTAATACCGGTGAATTAATCGGTGATTTAGTAGAAAAAGGACAAGAATTAGTTGTAGCTAAAGGTGGCCGTGGCGGTCGTGGTAATATTCACTTCGCTACTAGTGTTAATACGGCACCTGAAATTGCCGAAAACGGTGAACCAGGTGAAGACCGCGTTTTACGCCTAGAACTTAAGTTACTAGCTGATGTAGGTTTAGTTGGATTCCCTTCAGTAGGTAAATCTACGCTTTTGTCAGTAACTACTAAGGCTAAGCCAAAGATTGCAGCTTACCAATTTACTACTTTGACTCCTAATTTGGGAATGGTTATTTTGCCAGACGGTCGTGACTTTTCAATGGCTGACTTGCCTGGCTTAATTGAAGGTGCTAGCCAAGGTGTGGGTTTAGGTATCCAATTCTTGCGCCACGTTGAAAGAACTAAGGTAATTTTGCACTTAGTATCAATGGATCCTAATAATGGTCGCGAAGCAATTGACGACTATCACACTATCAGAAAGGAATTGCAAAATTATGAAACTGATTTGTCTAAGAAGCGTGAATTAATTGTTGCTTCACAAATGGATATTCCAGGTGCAGAAGACAAGCTCAAGGAATTTATGGAAGCTTTGCAAAAAGAAAGTAATGACGAACCAGTTTATGAAATTTCTAGTGTAACGCACCAAGGCGTATCTAAGTTGATGAGCGACACTGCTAACTTGGTTGCCGAAGTCGAAGAAGAACGTGCACAAGAAGAACCTAAGATTGTTGAAAAGACTAAGGAATACAAGTATAAAGCAACAAAAAAGAACGAATTTACTGTTGAAAGAGTTGGCGAGCATGAATTCGTTGTTAAGGGTGAGCAACTAGAAAGATTAGTTCAAATGACCAATCTTGATCACCAAGATGGTATCATGCGTTTGGCTAGAAGACTTAAGCGTTTAGGCGTAGATGATGCCTTGCGCGAAAAGGGTGCAGTTAACGGTGACGATGTTGCAATCGGCAAGTTTGTCTTTGAATTTGTACAATAATATGTGGGTAGAGATAGATTATGAGAAGAAATCGGTTTATTACAGGGTATTCTGGACTTAGAGCATTAGCAGTGATCGGAGTAATACTCTATCACCTTGATTCTAATTCGTTTATGGGAGGATATTTGGGTGTGCCGATTTTTTTCGTGCTCTCAGGTTACCTCGTCACGGATCATATACTTAATTCATATGATAGAACGGGAGATTACGATAATAAACACTTTTATTTAAGTAGAATAAAGAAGATTTATCCGCAGCTGATTTCGGTTTTATGGCTCAGTGCGGCGTATATTTTTCTGTTTCAACGCAATCTTTTAGCTAAGCTGAATCAGATTGTCCTGGCTAACCTACTGAATGTCTACAATTTTTGGCAAATTCATAATGGCCAAAGCTACTTTGAACGTTTTGCGGCTAATGAATCGCCTTTTACTAACCTATGGACGATGTCAGTAGATGGGCAATTCTACATTTTGTGGCCGATTGTCATTTTCTTACTGGTAAAACTAGTAAAGAAAAAGAAGAATATTTTTGGGATTCTGATTGGACTTTCATTAGCATCTGCAATTGAAATGCTGGTTCTATATTTAATGAAAGCTGACATTAACCGTATCTATTATGGAACGGATACACGGTTCTTCTCATTAGGTTTAGGAGCCGCATTAGCAGTTATTTGGCCAATAGAGCAGCTGAATCCTAATGTGACCAAAAAGGATACACGAATACTTGATTTGGTTGGACTAGTTTCCTTTATTTTGATGCTGGTCATGTTCTTCTCAAAGGCAATGAATCCGCAACAGTCATTTGCTTATTGTGGTGGAATGCTTTTGTTTACTTTGATTGTCTGCGTGTTTGCCGGAGTAATTGCGCATCCAGGCAGTCACTGGAATAGAATTATGACTAATGTCATTTTTGATTGGATTGGTTCAAGAAGCTATGGGATTTATCTTTACCAATTCCCAATCATGATCTTTTTTGAAGATAAATTTACTAATATTGGTGATCATCCAGTGCTTTATCATGTAATCGAAGTTATTTTGATTTTGTTAATCAGTGAAATTACTTATCGTTTGATTGAAAAGCCAATGGGTAAAATTACTTGGGGTAAAACTAAGGCTTACTTTGCACGCATTTTAAACTTAGAGACCAAGGATTACGTTAAAAAGACTCAAGCAATTTTTGCGGCTTTTGTATTAATTTTAGGTAGTATTGCGATTGCTGTTTCACCTAGAGCAAAGGCGGAAGATTTTAATAAGACTCAACTTGCTCAAAGAATTGAAAAGAATACCAAAAAGCAAAAGAGCGACAATGCTAAGCTGATCAAGAAATTAAAAAAGCAAAAGCAGAAAAAAGAAGATAAGTCGAGAATCATTAGACAAGCGGAAAAAGATGCTAAAAAGCATCCAGTTAATAAATCATATGTTAAATATGGTATTTCGCAGCTTGATTTGCAGTTAGCACAAAAAATTCAAGTTACTGCAATCGGCGACTCTGTCATGGCCGGTTCAAGTGACAACTTAAAGAAATTAATGCCTAAGGCTTTAGTTGATGCGGCTGTTTCTAGACAATTAGATGTTGCATTTGGCCTACTTGACAGTTATCAAAAGCAGGGAGTTTTAGCCGATAACGTATTGATTGGCTTAGGTACAAATGGACCATTCTCTATGGGTGACCTAGATCGACTTATGCATCAAGTTGGACCTAAGAAAAAAGTCTTTTGGATCAATGTGCATGTACCAACCAGAGATTGGCAAAAACCGGTGAATGATTTGCTAAGACAAGGTGCAAAACGGTATCATAATCTTATAATAATTGATTGGTATTCATATTCGAAGAATCATCCAGATTGGTTTTATGGTGATCACACGCACCCTAATATCAAGGGATCTAAATATTACAGTGCGTTTGTCACTAAAACAATTATTAAACATTCAAAATTTTAAAGTAGAATAGGATTTTCATGGAAATACAATTTTTAGGCACAGGTGCAGGGCAGCCATCCAAGCAGAGAAATGTTTCTAGCGTAGCCTTAAAACTGCTGGATGAACTTAATGAAATTTGGCTATTTGATGTAGGAGAAGCTACTCAGCATCAGATTTTAAGAACAAATATTAGATTACGCAAAATCACTAAAATTTTCATTTCACATAATCACGGCGACCATATTTTTGGTTTACCAGGATTGCTTTCGACTCGTTCTTTTCAAGGGGATGTGGGTCCACTTACAATCTATGGACCAGCTGGAATTGAGCAGTTCGTGCGTACTTCTTTGCAAGTATCAAGAACGAAAATTTCTTATCCCGTCAAGTTCGTTGAATTGTCTGAACCAGGATTAATTTGTGAAGATAAAGGTTTTCGCGTTTATACAGATAGATTAGATCACCGCATCCCTAGCTTTGGTTTTAGAGTGGTTGAAGCTACTCATCCAGGTGAGCTTTTAATTGATAAATTAGCAAAGTATAATATCCCTAATGGGCCAATTCTTGGTCAACTAAAACGAGGCGAAGAAGTAACTTTGACTGATGGTACTAAGTTAAATGGTAAAGACTTCTTGGGTCCAGAAAAGCCAGGCAGAATCGTAACGATTATTTACGATACGCGTTCAACGCCAAGTATTGCTCGTTTAGCTAAGAATGCAGATGTTTTAGTTCATGAGTCTACTTTTGCTGGTGACGAAAGCAAAATGGCCCGTAATTATTACCACTCAACTTCTGTTCAAGCAGCAAAAATTGCTCGACAAGAAAATGTTAAAAAATTATGCTTGAACCATATATCCGCTCGTTATATGGGGGCAAAGGCTAAGAAGCTAGAGAATCAAGCTAAGAAAGTATTTCCAAATACCGTTTTGGTAAATGATTTTGATCGTATTGAAATTCCGATGGAAGGTACAGAATAATGAAAGATTCACTGAGAAATAAGGTTGTTATTATTACAGGTGCTTCTAGTGGCATTGGTCGTTCAATTGCTCTTGAAAGTGCTGGCCGCGGTGCTACCGTCATTTTGATTGCTAGAAGAAAAGAACGTCTGGACGAAATTGCGGCAGAAGCTAGAGAATTATCTGGTGCAGAAGCTTACGTTTTCCCAACAGATATGGGCAAGCCTGATGATATTGAAAAGGCTTTTGATGAAATCACCAAGCAAGTTAAGCATATTGATTTCTTAGTTAACTGTGCAGGCTTTGGTAAGTTCGAAGAATTTATGGAACAAAAGATGCAAGATGTAACCAACATGTTCCAAGTAAATGTTTTAGGTTTGATGTACTTCACTAGACTGGTTGGTCGCGTAATGATGGAACAAGAGACCGGTCAAATCATTAACTTCGGTTCAATTAGTGGTAAAGTTCCAACTACTAAGTCAGCTGCTTACAGTGCTTCTAAGGCTGCAGTTATTCAATTCTCAAATGTATTGCGTCTAGAACTTAAGCCATTTGGTGTTAAAGTGATGACAGTTAACCCAGGTCCTGTTTACACTAACTTCTTTAACATTGCTGATAAGTCTGGTAATTACGTTAAAAATGTACAAGAATTCATGCTTGATCCAGACGACGTTGCTTGGCAAGTAGTTCACTTCTTTGGCAGCGATAAGCGCGAACTTAATTTGCCACTTAGCTTGGCAGTTTTGGCTAAGCTTTACAACTTGTTCCCAACTATCGGTGACGAACTTTCTTTGAAGTTTGCTTCTAGAAAGTAGTAGCAATGGAAAAGCAAAGAAATTTAATTATTGGCTCAATCGTCGCTCTGATTGCCGTCATTTTTGTGGTGCTTAATACTTCACCTGTTGCAATCAATTTTGGCTTCTTCAAGGTTAGATTGCCTTTAATCGTGGTATTAGTAGTGATGGTCATTATCGGAATGATTATTGCTTGGTTTTTCGGGCGCGATAGCCAAGAGCATAAAGCCAAAAATAAGGTTGCGTTTTTTAATAAAAACAAGAAGAAAGCTGAATAGATCTTGATTTATTCTTAATTGAATAGTATCATTGAATCACGTGAGTAATTCAGGGCGCTAGGTCCTGAAGCTTAAGACTACAATAAAGGAGATCAATTAAATGGCAGTTCCTGCAAGACATACTTCTAAACAAAAGAAACGTTCACGTCGTGGTCACATTAAGTTGAGTGTTCCAGCAATGCACTATGATGCAACTACTGGTGAATACCGCTTAAGCCACCGTGTTTCACCAAAAGGTTATTACAAGGGTCGTCAAGTTGTTAACAACAACGATAACGGCAATAACTAATTAAAAGACACCTGTAATGATGGTGTCTTTTTTTATGCCTAAGAAAAGGATTTTGAAAAATGAAATTAGTATTTTTGCATTCAAGTGATACGCATGGCTTCTTATTGCCAACCGATTATCATAATAAAACCGACTATGATGCACCAGTCAGCTTAAGCCGAGTAAGTTCTGTAATTAAGTCAGAAAAGGGAAAATACGGTGCAGATCACGTTGTAGTAACAGACGCTGGTGATTGCCTGCAAGGTTCTCCGCTTGCTTCTTACACCCACTCAACTGGTGATTACAATGATTTGTTAAAATTTACAGAAACCTATAATGCAGTGGGCTATGATGCACGTTGCCTTGGTAATCATGACTTTAATTTTGGTTTAGATTATTTAAGCTACTATGTAGATCAAAATAAAGCTCCAATAATTAATGATAATATTTTAGACGCTGAAACCAATGTGCCATTCTTTGGTAAGGAATATGTCATTATCGAGAAAAATGGACTTAAAATTGGTATTTTAGGTATTACAACACAATATATTCCACACTGGGAACCTGCAAAAAACGTTGCTGGTTTAAAGTTTGCTTCCGCATATGAAAAGATTAAGCATTATGCTAAGATTTTACGTCCTCAAGTAGATGTTTTGGCAGTGATGTATCATGGTGGCTTTGAAAGTGATCCAGTTACTGGTAAGGCAACTGAACCTCACCGTGGTGAAGACGAAGGCTACAAGATTTTAACTGAAATTCCAGAAGTAGATGTCTTCTTAACTGGTCACCAACATCGTCGTTTAAACGTAGTTACTAAAGATACAGCAATTGTTCAACCAGGCTATCGCGGTGAAGCTGTTGCCGAAGTTATTTTGGATATTGATGATCAAACCAAGAAGATCACTAATATGACTACTAAGCTGATTGACACCAAGGATTATGATCCTGATCCAGCCGTAGTAGAAAAAGTTGCTGATTTGGATAAAAGAACACAAGAATGGCTTGATCAACCAATTGCTCACTTGAATAAGCCTGCTCGCATTGAAAATGCAATGAAGGGCAGAATCGAAAGCGCACCATTCATTAACTTGATCCAACAGATGCAATTATGGTTTACCAAAGCAGATGTTTCAGCTACTGCTGTAATGAGTGAAACTGCTAAAGGTTTTGATAAGACGGTTACGATGAGAGATATTCTGCTCAACTATCCATATGCTAACCAATTATGCAGAGTGAAATTAACTGGTAAAGAGTTGCGTCACATTATTGAACACAGTGCTGGATTCTTGAAGAAGGATAAAGATGGCAAGATTACCTTTATTGATCGTTGGATCAAACCTAAGCCAATGCTTTACCACTTTGATGTCTTTTATCCTGTAGAATACGAAGCAGATTTATCTAAACCAGAAGGTCAACGATTAACTAAATTGACCTTGCATGGCAAGCCAATTGAAGATGATAAGATTTATCACTTGGCAGTAAATAACTACCGTGCAATGGGTGGCGGATTCTATCCTGAATACAGCATGGATAAGATTGAAACAACACTTGATAAAGATTATGTGCAAATGTTTAGTGAATATCTAACCCATGGTGATGTTCAAGTAGATACTAAGAAGAATTACAAGTTCTATTAGAAAGCAAAAAAATACACGTGAGATATATAATTCTCACGTGTATTTTTTATGATTAATAAATTACTTTAACTTGCTGTACTTACTATTATCCTTGTGTGAGTGAGCAGTAATGGTTGCAATAATTGCTGAGAAAAGAATACCAAAGATTACGCCAACGATGACACAATTTCTCATGTCGGTTGCGTTAAATGAAGCACTTTGGGTTAAAGGACCAGCAATAAAGCCTACAACAAACATGTAGATTACGCTCCATACGATTGTAACGATATATCGACCCATATTGATTCCTTCTTTCGTGTAGAATTTTATCAAAAACAGAGGCTAATTTCAAACTCGATTAACGCAATTTGGTATACTAAATTTAATGAAAATAAGGCGAAAGGTGGTTAACTTATGCAAATAGCTGCACTGCAAAATCTGAGTTCATTTACATTGCTGGACAGTCCTACAAAAGTTGCAGATTTGATTAAGACAGCAAAAGAAAAAGGCTATAATGCCGTAGGTTTAGCGGATATCAATGTAACTTATGGTTTGGTCAACTTTTATGAAATAGCCAAAAAGGAAGGCATCAAGCCACTTTTAGGGATGCAGATTCGCTTAAATGGATTAATTGATAGCACGCAAAAATATAATTTGCTGGTTTTCGCAAAAACAAACGAGGGCTACCATAATTTGTTGCGGCTTTCTAGTGCAATTAATTTATTAACTGAGAATGGGCAAAATGATAAGATTTTAACCTTAAAAGAGTTAACTAAATATTTAAATGATTTATTGGTTATTATTCCCGCAAATACTAGAAGCGAATTAGTATATCTTTTTGAAACCAATCAACAGCTGGGCAGCGATTATTTGCGTGATTTGAAAAAGATCGTTCCTGATTTCTATATTGGTGTTTATGCAGCGCAGAATGCTCAAGACTACATTGATTATGTTCGCTCTTTAAGTAAGCAGTTTAGTTTGCCATTAGTTGCCATAGAAGATTGTGAATATTTAAAACCACGTGATCAATTTTTACAAAAGACTTTGCGTGCTATTCGTTCAGGTCAAAAGATGCAGGATACCGTGCCACTTGCTAAGCAGGATGGTTCACACTACATGGTTGATGCAGAGCAGATGCTTGAAAGATACCATCGTTTTGATTTAGATGATGCAGTCAATAATACTGCCGAGATTGCACAAAAATGCAATGCAGAAGTGATTTTTCAAAAACCAGTTTTGCCTAAATATCATCAAGACAAATTTCCTACCTCTGAAGAATATCTTCATTATCTAGCTCAAACTGGCTTGCAAGTTAGATTTGGACAGGCAAAGATTCCAGCAGAATATCAAAAGCAGCTTAATTATGAGTTGCGTGTTATTAATCAAATGGGCTTTGATGATTATTTCTTGATCGTGTGGGATGTCATCAATTATTGCCACCGCGTGAAAATTACTACTGGTCCCGGAAGAGGGTCAGCCTGTGGTTCGCTGGTTTCTTATTCATTAAGAATTACTGAAGTAGATCCATTAAAGTATCACTTGCTATTTGAACGTTTCTTAAACCCCGCTAGACATGAAATGCCTGATATTGACTTGGATATTCCTGATATTCATAGGGATGCAGTTATTAAGTACATGTATCAAAAATACGGCATGGATCATGCAGCACAAATCCTTACTTTTGGTACTTTGGCTGCTAAGCAGGCATTGCGCGATGTAGGTCGCGTTTTTGGCTTAACTATGGTTGAAGTTAATAAGTGGGCACGTGCTATTCCATATTCCAAAGGTAAAATGACCTTAAAGCAAGCTTATGAGGAATCACGCGAGTTGCGTTTGCTAGTTGATGCGACCTCAGAAAACAAGTTGCTCTTTAGAACAGCGATGGCACTAGAAGGTTTGCCACGGCATTATTCAATTCACGCAGCCGGATTAGTAATTAGTGATGACTCAATTGCTGGAATTTCAGGCTTGCAAGCAGGGCCATTAGGCATTCCAGTTACTCAGCAAACTAAGAGGTATGTTGAATCGTTAGGTCTTTTGAAGATCGATTTTTTGGGTTTGCGTAACCTAACTGTTTTGGGTAATATTTTAGATTTAGTACGCAGCCAAGGTGTGAAGATTGATCCTAATAAAATACCACTAAATGATGCTAAAACATTGGAATTGTTCCAAAAGGGTAAAACTGATGCGATTTTCCAATTTGAATCTGAAGGAATTCGGCGTGTTTTGCGTCAGCTCCATCCCGATAACTTTGAAGATCTTGTAGCGGTAAATGCTTTGTATCGTCCAGGTCCAATGCAAAACATTGATACATTCGTAGCAAGAAAGAATGGAAAAGAGCCAGTTCGCTATCCTGACCCGAGTTTAAAGCAGATTCTGCAGCCTACTTATGGAATTTTGGTTTACCAGGAACAAGTTATGCAAACCGCACAAATCTTGGCTGGCTTTTCACTTGGAGAAGCCGACATTTTGCGTCGAGCAATGTCCAAGAAAAAGCAAGATGTAATTGAGCAAGAAAAAAGCAAGTTTATTACTGGTGTAGTTAAAACTGGACACGCTAAAGAAGTAGGAGAGCGTGTTTACCACTATATCGAGCAATTTGCTAACTATGGTTTTAACAGATCGCACGCGGTAGCTTATACCAAGATTGCATTTTGGCTAGCTTATCTTAAAGTACATTATCCAGCAGCCTTTTATACGGCCATGTTGAATTCATCTACTTCAGCTAAAGCACAGCAGTATGTAATGCAGGCCCAAGAAGCTAATATTCGTGTGTTAACGCCTGATATCAATCACAGTCAGTTGGAATACACGTTGCAAAATAATAATATTTTGGTTGGGTTAAAAGCTATTAAAGGTTTGCGAGTAGATTTTGCTAAAGAAATTGCGGCTAACACTAAGCCGTATAAATCATTAAGTGATTTTTTACGCAGAATTGATGCAAAGTTTTTACAAATTGATGCTATTGAAGCTCTAATTATGGCAGGTGCTTTTGATCAAGTTGAAGATAATAGAAAGGAATTGTTAGCAAACTGCAAGGATATAATTGCGAATGTTCAGTTGACTGGACAGAATATCTCATTGTCTGAGATTTTGGGGGATGCACCGCTAAAACCAGCTGAAAAGCCAACCAATGCTGAAAAAGCTGAAATGGAAGAAAAGGTTCTAGGCTTTGCAACAACGACCACGCCACTAGTTGCAGTCCAGAAGTATGCTCAAAAATTCAATGCTTTGCCTTTAAATCAGTTCCAGATCAATGAATCAGGGATTGGCGTAGGTAAATTAATGAGCCTTAAAAGGATTCGTACTAAGAATGATAAGACTATGGCTTTTGCTAGCTTTGCAGATTCTTCAAGTCAACAAGAGGTCATTATTTTTCCTAATGCTTATGAAAAGTTTAACGATGTTTTGAAAATTGGCGATATATATTTGCTTGGTCTGCGTACCCAAGGCGATCGCTATGATCAAAATAAAATGCAATATTTGTTAACTAATTTAAGAAAAGTCAATTTCAAAGATTAATTGTTATCGAAAGATGAACAATTACTGCGAATGTAAGTGCTAACAATCTGCTATATAAAAATAAAGCCCAATTTAGCGTAATTTTTATGAGCTTTTTAGTTCAAAAAATGTTAATATTTACTTGATGTGAGAAATTACACAAAATAATCATGATGAGGTGAATTCATGAAACGGATTGGTATTTTAACTAGTGGTGGAGACGCCCCTGGTATGAATGCAGCAATTAGAGCTGTGACAAAGACTGCCATTCATCATGGCCTTGAAGTCTTTGGAATTCGTTACGGTTTCGCTGGTTTGGTTGCAGGTGACTTTGTTCCGCTAACTACGGAAAATGTTGACCACAAGATTAATGAAGGCGGTACATTCTTGTACAGTGCTCGTTATCCTGAATTTGCACAAGAAGAAGTGCAACAAAAGGGTGTAGAGCAATTGAAGAAGCACGGTATTGATGCAGTTATCGTTATTGGCGGTGACGGATCATACCACGGTGCTTTGGCCTTAACTCGCCACGGCGTAAACTCAGTTGGTTTGCCAGGAACTATCGACAACGATATTCCTTACACTGACTACACGATTGGCTTTGATTCTGCTTGTCGTACTGCTATGGACGCAATTGATAAGATTCGTGACACTGCAAGTAGTCACCACAGAGTATTCATTGTTAACGTAATGGGTCGTGAATGTGGTGATATTGCTATGCGTGTCGGTGTTGCAAGCGGCGCAGATGCTATTGTAATTCCTGAACGTCCTTATGACATTAAGGAAATTGCAGAAACTCTTAAACGCGGATTTGCAGATGGCAAAGATCATGGTATCATTGTCTTAGCAGAAGGTGTCATGTCTGCCGATAAATTTAAGGATGAATTACTTAAATACGGTGATTTTGATGCTCGTGCTAATGTCCTTGCACATATGCAACGTGGTGGCTCACCTACTGTCACAGATAGAGTAAATGCTACTAAGATGGGTAACTATGCTGTTAAGTTGCTTCTTGATGGGAAGGGCGGTTTAGCTGTCGGCATCGAGAATAGCAAACTTGAAACCCACGACATTCTTGATTTGTTTGATGGTAAACACCAAGGCGATTATGCGCTTATGGATGTAAATGAAGAAATGACTAAATATTAATTTAGTTGATTTTTGGAGAGGATTTTTTTAATAATGAAGAAAACTAAGATTGTTAGTACTTTAGGACCAGCTTCAAATGATATTGAAACTATTACCGCTTTAGCAAAAGCTGGTGCAAACGTATTCCGTTTCAACTTCTCACACGGTGATCACCCAGAACACCTTGCTCGTATGAAGATGGTTCGTCAAGTGGAAAAGGATACTGGTTTACTTCTTGGTATCGACCTTGACACTAAGGGTGCTGAAATCAGAACCACTGAACAAGAAGGTGGCAAGTTTACTATTAACACCGGTGACATGATCCGTGTATCAATGGATGCTACTAAGAAGGGTAACAAGGACATGATCCACGTTACCTACGATGGTTTGTACGATGATACTCACGTTGGTGGTCACGTATTAATCGATGACGGTTTGGTTGACCTTTTGATCAAGGAAAAGGACGACTCAAAGAGAGAATTAGTTTGTGAAGCTCAAAACACTGGTGTTATTGGTTCAAAGAAGGGTGTTAACGCTCCTGGCGTTGAAATCCGCCTCCCAGGTATCACTGAAAAGGATACTGACGACATCAAGTTCGGTTTGAAGTTCGGTATTAACTTCATTACTGCTTCATTTGCACGTAAAGCTCAAGATATCTTAGACATCCGTAAGCTTTGTGAAGAAGCAGGTGCAGACTACGTTAAGATCTTCCCTAAGATTGAATCACAAGAAGGTATTGACAACGCTGACGAAATCTTACAAGTATCAGACGGTTTGATGGTTGCTCGTGGTGACATGGGTGTTGAAATTCCATTCATGGAAGTTCCATTTGTACAAAAGAGCTTAATCCGTAAGGCTAACGCTCTTGGTAAGCCAGTTATCACT
Source organism: Lactobacillus kitasatonis DSM 16761 = JCM 1039 (assembly GCF_000615285.1). Classification (GTDB taxonomy): domain Bacteria; phylum Bacillota; class Bacilli; order Lactobacillales; family Lactobacillaceae; genus Lactobacillus; species Lactobacillus kitasatonis. The sequence continues at coordinate 52,982 of NZ_BALU01000008.1, forward strand.
GCTACCCAAATGCTTGACTCAATGCAAGAAAACCCACGTCCAACTCGTGCCGAAGTTTCAGACGTTGCTAACGCTGTTCTTGACGGTACTGACGCAACTATGCTTTCAGGTGAATCAGCAAACGGTCTTTACCCAGTTAAGGCTGTTAAGGCTATGGCTGAAATTGACGAACGTACTGAAAAGCAAATGCTTAAGCGTAACACTTTAGCACTTCAAAGATTCGAAGCTTACAAGGGTTCAAACGTAACTGAAGCTATTGGTGAATCAGTTGTACGTACTGCTCAAGAATTAGGTGTTAAGACTATCATTACTGCAACTAACTCAGGTTACACTGCACGTATGATTTCTAAGTACCGTCCAAACGCAGACATCATTGCTTTGACCTTCGATGAAAAGATTCAACACTCATTAGGTATTGTTTGGGGTGTTCAACCAGTATTGACTGAAAAGCCTAAGTCAACTGATGACATGTTTGAAGTAGCTGCTAAGGTAGCTAAGGAAAAGGGCTTTGTTAAGGATGGCGACCTTGTAATCATCGTTGCTGGTGTTCCAGTTGGTGACTCAGGTACTACTAACTTGATGAAGTTACAAATCATCGGTAACAAGCTTGTTAAAGGTTTAGGTGTTGGTAACGGTTCAGTTATCGGCAAGGCCGTTGTAGCAAACTCAGCAGAAGAAGCTAACAGCAAGGTTAAGGAAGGCGACATTTTAGTTGCTAAGACTACTGACCCTGACTACAACCCAGCTATCAAGAAGGCTTCAGGTTTAGTTGTTGAAGCTTCAGGTTTAACTTCACACGCTGCAGTTATTGGTTTGTCATTAGGTATCCCAGTTATTGTTGGTGCTACTGACGCAGTTGAAAAGATTTCTGATGGCTCAACTATTACTGTTGACGCTCGTCGTGGTGCTATATACCAAGGCGAAATCTCAAACCTTTAATTTAAAGATATAAAAAATAAAGATTAGCTAATCAAAAAATAGTCAGCTTTCGAGCTGGCTATTTTATTTTGTCCAAATTTCTCTTATACTTATATATAAGAATATGTAAAGTAGGAGACGCTAAATATGCTTGGAACTGTTGAAAAAGGAAAAATCATTGATGAAAACGAGAATGCTTATTATGTTCAAATTGATGGGATAACTTATGAACTTAAAAAGCATGAAATCACTCAAGACGATATTCCAAAAGTGGGTGATGAAATTGAAGGCTTTATTTATGATAATAAGCACCATGATCGTGAAATGACTCAATTTTTACCATTTGCTCAACCAGATCAATATGGCTGGGGTAAGGTTACTGAAGTTAGACCTGGCCTAGGCGTATTCGTTGATGTTGGCCTCCCAGATAAAGATGTAGTATTATCAATGGATGATTTGCCACGTGAAAAAGAAAGATGGCCACGTCGTGATGATCGTTTATTGGTTAGACTAGAAACAGACTACAAGGATCGAATTTGGGCAAAATTAGCTGATGAAAATATTTTTGAGCAACTAGCAGCTAACTTTCCAAATAATATGAATAACCAAAATGTTTTTGCTACTGTTTACTCTAGTCGTGAAATTGGTGCTTTTGTTTTAACTGATGACTATTACTTAGGCTTTGTTCATGCTTCTCAAATGCCACGTCCAATGCGTTTAGGTGAACAATTTAAAGGTCGTGTAATTGGTGTTAGTCAATATGGTCGTTTGAATTTAAGTGCTTTACCTCGTGCATTCGAAGAAATCGATGACGACGCTCAAATGATTTTGATGAGTTTGCGTAGACGTGAAACCAGGACTTTACCTTTCTACGACAAAACTGATGCTCAAGAGATTAAGTCTTACTTCGGTATTTCTAAATCTGCGTTTAAGCGTGCAGTAGGTCACTTGCTTAAGGCTGGTTTAATCGAAGAAGATAAAGATGCAGGAACAATAACTCTGATTAAGGATCCAGATGAGGACATCGATGGCGAATAATGAGTTACAAGATCAAATAGATGATTACTTACGTTTTAGTCAAGTTGAGCGTGGTCTAAGTACAAATACGATCAGTGCTTATCGTCAAGATCTGGAAGAATATCTTTCTTTTATTAAAAAAGAAGGGATGACTTCATGGCCGACTGAGGCTAGTGATGTTGACGCTTTTTTGGCTAGACAGCGTGATTTAAATAAAGCCACTAGTTCGATTAGTAGGCTTATTTCGAGTATGCGCAAGTTTTATCAATGGCTAGCACGACAAAATATTCAAAAATTAAATCCAATGCTAGAAATTGATTTACCTAAAAAAGAACAACGCCTTCCAACGGCTTTAAGTCGAGAAGAAGTTAATCATTTGTTGGAACAACCAGATGTAGGACAAAAATTAGGCCTGCGTGATCGTGCGATTCTTGAAACTCTTTATGCGACAGGTATGCGGGTAAGCGAATTAATTAATTTAGAATTACAAGACATCCATGAAGATCTTGGCCTAATTCGTGTATTAGGAAAGGGATCTAAAGAAAGATTAATTCCAATTAGTCCTGTAGCCCTACACTGGATCGATAAATATCAAAAAGAAGTTCGTGATCCATTAATTCTTAAATCCGGGAAAAATGATGAACATCTTTTCTTGAATAATCGTGGAGGAAAGTTAACCAGACAGGCAATTTGGCAAATGATTAAGAAATATTGTCAAATGGCAGGTATTACAAAAGATGTTACGCCACACACACTGCGTCATACTTTTGCGACGCATTTATTGGAAAATGGTGCAGATTTAAGAGTTGTGCAAGAAATTCTTGGACACTCTGATATTAGTACTACCCAGATTTATACTAATTTATCGCAAAAACATATTTTACAAGTGTATCAAAAGACACATCCACGTCTTTAGGTGAAAGTTATGCTAATACAATATAAAAAAGATTACGAAAAGACGGCAATGGGATTACTCTCATATTTGCCAGACTTTAAAAATATCGAAAACTTAAAAGAAGAAATCAATTTAAACCAAAAAGACAATGATTTCATATTATTTTTATATCGCAATGATCAAAATAATGTTGTTGGTGTATTAGGCACTCGAATGACAGATAAGTTTATTATTATTAGATACTTGTCGCTTGCCCCAGGTTTTCGTGAAATTAGTTATGAAAAAGATATTTTCGCTGAATTAAAAAATGAATATCCAGATAAAAGGATAACGGCAGTACCTGAATATACTAATTTATTAAAGGCAGTTGAAGTAGATGGATAAAAAAGATTTAACAGTGGAATTGCCTAATTTTGAGGGTCCACTGGACTTGTTGCTGCACTTGATTCAATCACAAAAGATCGATATTTATGATATTCCGATTGCTCAAATTACTAGCCAATATCTTGAATATTTAGGACAAATGCAAAAGTTGAATTTGCAAATTGCGGGTGAATATTTCGTGATGTCTTCAACTTTGTTGCGAATAAAGTCCCAATATTTATTGCCACAAAATGATTTTGTTGATGAGATAGAACCTGAAGAAGATCCACGTGATGAACTGGTTCAACAACTGATTCAATATTCAGTTTTCAAAAAGATTTCAGCATATTTCAAAGAGCGCAATGAAGAAGTTCCAATTACTGTTTCTAAAGAGGCAAGTGTTTCCAAATCTGTTAAAGTTCAACCACTGCCAAAAGGTCAGATTACTTCTGACGAATTAGCAACCACTTTTAGCATGGTTTTACGGCGCTTAAAAATGCGTAAGCCAAATACTGCTTCAATCCAAGCGGCTGAAACTCCAATTAATGATATGATTGATTTCTTGCATAAGCGATTAGAGCAAAAGAAAAAAGTTAGCTTTTTTAGTTGTGCAGACCGAATGCAATCTATTTCTGATGTAATTGGACTTTTTTTGGCAATGCTCGAGTTAAGTAGAAAACATGAGATTTATATTATGCAAGCGCGTGAATTTGGCGATTTGAATTTAGAAAGAACGGATGTAAATGGCAAGTAAGGAAGCAAATTTAGAGGCACTTCTATATGCGGCTGGAGATAGTGGAGTAGAAGAACAAAATTTAACTGCGCTTCTAGATGTAGATAGTGAAGAGCTAGGACAAATTGCAGACAAAGTGCGTCAAAGATTGGCCACAGATAAGGATTCTGGAATTCAGTTAATTCATGTTGCTCATATTTATAAATTAACTACTAGCCTCAAACGGCAGAAATAATTGAAAAGTATTTCCAAAAGGATTTAACCAAAAACTTAAGTCAATCTGCTTTGGAAATTTTGGCTATTGTGGCATATCGTCAGCCTATCACCAGGGTTGAGATTGATGATATTCGTGGAGTTAACTCTTCCGGGGCATTACAGACGCTTGTTTGGCGTGGCTTAATTGAGACAAATGGGAAGAAAGAAGCACCAGGTCATCCTAAGCTTTATGTAACTACGGACTACTTTTTACAATACTTTAATTACCAAAGTTTAGCAGACCTTCCATTGATAGAAGATTTTGAGGATAGTGCGAATAACGAAGAAATAGATTTATTTGATCCAAAGAAAAAAGCAGATCAAGATACTCAGAAAGAAGGATAATAATGGCTGAAAGACTGCAAAAAGTTATCGCGGAAGCAGGAATTGCATCAAGAAGAAAAGCAGAAAAAATGATTACTGCTGGTCGTGTTAAGGTGGATGGCAAAGTAGTAACCAAATTAGGTACTAAAGTCGAAACTTTCAGTAACATAACAGTGGATGATGAACCAATTGAAAGAGAAAGTTTGCACACTTATCTTTTCTATAAGCCACGTGGTGTTGTTTCTACAGCCAGTGATGACAAGGATAGAAAAACGGTAGTAGATTACTTTGAAGATGTACCATATCGTTTATATCCTGTAGGTCGTTTGGATTATGATACGTCTGGTCTGTTATTAATGACTAATGACGGCAAGCTAGCAAATTTGTTGATGCACCCAAGAAATGAAGTTTCAAAGGTTTATGTAGCTAAGATTAAGGGAATTTTGACGCCGGAAGAAATAAAAACTTTAACCCATGGTGTTAAATTAGATCGTTTCAAGGCTGCACCAGCTAAGGTTAAGATCCTTAAAACTGATAAACGCAAGGATACTCAAATTGTTCAATTAACTATTCACGAAGGTCATTACCACCAAGTAAAGAGAATGTTTAAGGCAGTTGGACATTTAGTTGAAAAGCTTTCACGAGAGAAGTATGCTTTCCTAACTTTGGATTCGCTTACTTCCGGTCAATACCGCGAATTATCGAAAAATGAAGTTGACAAATTAATGCGTTTGGATTAATTTAGAAGTGTAAATTGAATATCAAGGTTATTGTCTTCAGGGCAGGGTGAAAGTCCCGACCGGCGGTGAGAGTCCGCGACCCACTTTTGTGGCTGAATCTTTTATGATACCGATAGTTATAGTCTAGATGGAAGAAGACAGATCATTAAAAACTTACTTTACTTTTAAGGGTCTGTTGCTGAAGCAATAGACCTTTTTCTTGGAAAGGAAAGTAAGTTATGGATAGAGCTAGAACTAAATCTAACAGTTTAACCAATATTGTTGCGTATGCGTTAATCGGCTGTATTGCCTTTGTTGTCATGAAATTTGAATTTCCAATTATGCCAGGAATTGGCTTTTTGAAATTTGATTTCTCAGATGTCATTATTACTATTGGGATGTTTATTTTCGGAGCAGTTCCAGGAATCATTATTGCATTAATCAGAATGATCTTAAGTTTGATCTTTAGTGGTTTTGCGCTTCCAAGCATCGTTGGTGAAATTGCTGCATTTTTGGCATCTATGTCGTTTTCATTGCCATTTTATTTCTTTAGTAGAAATGTAACGCCTGACAATAGAAAAACGCTTAGAGAACGTCTGATGCCGGTTGTCGGATTAATCATTGGTGTTTTGGCCATGACTTGCATCTTGGCTTTAGCTAATGCCTTTATTTTAACTCCGGTTTATGCGGTTACTGCAGTACCTAACTTGCCAACAATTAACAGTTATGGTGCACTTTATCACTTTACAGAAAAGGTATATTTAGGTCAGTTGCTTCATTTGCCATCAATGAGCACTTATATTTTTAGCATTATTGTTCCATTCAATTTATTAAAAGGTGTCATCAACAGCGTTGCAGTTTACTTGCTCTTTGAGGCAACAATTAAGACGATTAAGCCATTTGTCCGCAAAAGATTTAACTTGAATTAAAAATATTTCCATCAACCGTAAAAAGTTGATGGATTTTTTATATTCAAAGCTTCGTAAAATATGCTAGAATTAATCCGTTAAGTGAATGGAGGATTTATATATGGATAAAAAATCAACGGGTCCATACAAGCACTACGAGCGACCTACTGAGAAGCGAAGCGCAAAAGATCGCCGACCTAGCGGTTCTAGCCGCTGGATTGCAACAATTGTAATCCTAGCAGTGATTTTGATTGCACTTGTTCCAACAGTTTATCGCTTAGCTTCAAATCATTCTTCTGAAAAAGCTACTGAAGTTCAAACAGTCAAAAAGACTTCTTCAAGTTCCAAGAGCAAGAGCTCTCAAGCTAAGAAAAAATCATCAGCTTCATCAACTTCTTCAAAGAGTGACGATTCTGCCAAAACTAGCTCTAGTTCATCCGAAAAGACAACCTATGTGGTTAAAACCGGTGATACTTTAACTAGCATTGCGCAAAAACATGGACTCTCTGTTGATCAATTAGCCAAATTAAATAATCTTAAAGACACCTCAAATGTCAATATTGGCCAGACACTTAAGTTGAAATAATCTTTCAGAAAGGATAAAAGAGGTCGACGGTAAGATCTCTTTTTTGTTGAAATGCAAGTAGCAGTAGATGGTCCTGCATCAGCAGGAAAGAGCACGGTTGCGAAAATCATCGCAAAGAAATTGTCGTTTGTATATATTGATACGGGTGCAATGTACCGTGCATGTACAGTTATTGCCCGCAATCACGATTTGGATTACGGGGATGAAGCGGGAATCTTAAAGGCTATCAATGAAGATGGCATCGAATTAAGATCCGAAAATGGTGAACAAAAAGTTTATGTAGCTGGAAAGGATGTTTCTAAAGAAATTAGAACTCCTGAAATTTCAGCTAATGTGTCACAAGTATCTGCTTTGCCTAAAATTCGTGAAAAGATGGTAAGTTTGCAACGTCAAATGGCAGGCAAAACCAATGTCATTATGGACGGACGTGATATTGGTACTACAGTATTGCCAAATGCTGAAGTAAAGATCTTTTTGGTAGCTTCTGCTAGATCACGTGCTGAACGCCGTCTTTTAGATCTTAAGGAACGCGGAATAGAATCTAATCAAACTGTTGATGAAATTGAAAAAGATATCGCAGCAAGAGATTATAAAGATTCACACCGTAAAATTTCGCCACTTAAAAAGGCAGATGATGCAATTGAAATTGACACTACAAATATGTCAATTGACCAGGTTGTAGAGGCAATTTTAGCTCAAATCGAAAAAAGTCAAAAAAATTTTTAAAAAACAGCACAAAATAGTAGAAAAATATCTAACTTTCATTTAAAATGGGACATGATATTGGGAGGTACATATGTCAGAAAACAGTAATCAATTTTTAGACGCATTAAAGCAAATGCAAGGAGTTGAGGTCGGAGATATTGTCGATGTCGAAGTATTAGACATTGAAGACGGCCAAATCGATGTTGGCGTTGAAAACGCTGGTGTTGAAGGTGTTATTACTCGTCGTGAATACACTTCAGATCGTAACGCAGACTTACGTGATTTAGTTAAGCCTGGCGACAAGTTCAAGGCCTTAGTATTAAGAAGAGCCGGTGGCGACAAGGAAAATGGTGAATTCTTCTTCTCAGTTACCCGCTTAAAGGAAAGAGAAGCATACGACAAGTTACAAAAGGACTTTGAAGAAGGCAAAGCTATCGAAGGTACTGTGACTTCATCAGTACGTGGTGGTTTGCTTGTTGATGTTGGTACTCGTGGTTTCTTGCCAGCTTCATTAATTTCAAACCGTTACGTTTCAGATCTTAAGCCATACATTGGTAAGACTATGAAGCTTAAGATTACTGAAATTGATCCAAACAAGAACCGTTTGATCCTTTCACACAAGGACTTAGTTGAAGAAGAACGTGAAGAAGCATTTGACAAGGTTGCATCACAATTAGTTGTTGGCGACGTTATCGAAGGTAAGGTGTCACGTTTGACTAACTTCGGTTCATTCATCGATGTTGGTGGTGTTGACGGTTTAGTTCACATTTCAGAAATTTCTTACAAGCACGTTGACAAGCCAAGTGATGTTTTGAAGGCTGGTCAAGATGTTAAGGTTAAGGTCATTGGTATTGACAATGACAGACATCGTATTTCCCTGTCTATTAAGCAAACTGAACCTTCTCCATTTGAACAAGCTACTGCTAACTTACATGAAGGCGATGTTTTTGAAGGTGAAGTTAAGTCATTAACTAACTTTGGTGCATTTGTTGAAGTTGCTGACGGTATCCAAGGTTTGGTACACGTTTCAGAAATCTCAAACAAGCACGTTGACAAGCCAAGCGATGTTTTAAAGGTTGGCCAAGCTGTTAAGGTTAAGGTTTTGAACATTGACCCAAGTGACAGAAGAATTTCACTTTCAATCAAGGCTGCTGACTCAAATGCTTCTTCATCAGACAGCAACAGTTCTCGTCCACGTCGTTCACGTAACGAAAACTCAGTTAACAAGAAGTACATGAGTGACAATGACAACGGCTTTGCATTAGGTGACATCATTGGTGACCAATTAAAGGACCGTAAGTAGTCATTTGTATAAAAAAGCCGACAGATGTCGGCTTTTTTATTTTCTAATTTGTAAAGGAGGGTGAAAATGGTTTTACCAGTTGTAGCGATTGTTGGTCGACCAAATGTCGGCAAATCAACGCTCTTTAACCGTATAATTAATCAGCGCTTAGCAATTGTTGAAGATAAGCCTGGTGTAACTCGCGATAGAAATTACGCTCAAGCCGAATGGATGGGCCATAAATTCGATTTAATCGATACAGGGGGTATTACCTGGGAAGGCGGTAAAATCGAAGAAGAGATCCGTGCACAAGCTGAAATCGCTATTGAAGAAGCAGACGTTATTGTCATGCTTACTAGTGTAGTAAACCATATGACAGACCTTGATGAACGTGTTGCTCATCTGCTTTATCGTACTAAAAAGCCTGTTATTTTGGCTGTAAACAAAGCTGATAACCCTGAGCAAAGAAATGATATTTATGATTTCTATAGTTTAGGTTTAGGCGATCCAATTCCTGTTTCAAGTAGTCATGGTACTGGTATCGGTGACTTGCTTGATGCAATTGTAGATAAATTCCCTGAAGATAAGGATACTCAAGCAGAAGATGTTATTTCATTCAGCGTGATCGGTCGACCAAATGTAGGTAAATCTTCTATTGTTAACAAGTTGCTTGGTGAAGATCGAGTAATCGTTGCCAATGAAGAAGGTACAACCAGAGATGCAGTTGATACGCCTTTTACTAAAGATGGCGTAAAGTTCAAGGTGGTTGATACTGCCGGAATTAGAAGACGTGGTAAGGTTTACGAAAAGACCGAAAAGTATTCTGTATTACGTGCTATGAGCGCTATTGAACGCTCAGACGTGGTTTTATTAGTTCTTGATGCAAGTACAGGCATTAGAGAACAAGACAAGCACGTGGCCGGATATGCCCATGAAGCAGGTCGTGGAATTATCATCGTTGTTAACAAATGGGACTTGCCTAAGAAGAATAGTACAAGTGCAAAAGAATTTGAACGTGAGATTAGACAAGAATTCCAGTATTTGGATTATGCTCCAATTTTGTTTGTTTCTGCTAAAACTGGACAACGCCTTGACCAAATTCCCTCAATGGTTAAGGAAGTTTACGATAACCAAAACCAACGTATTCAATCAAGCGTCTTAAACGATTTATTGCTTGAGGCAAGTAAGCTGGTTCCTACACCAATGGTCAAAGGAAAGAGACTTCGCGTTTACTACATGACGCAAGTAAGTACTAATCCTCCAACATTTGTGGTCTTCGTAAATGATCCAGAATTAATGCACTTTTCATATGAACGTTTCTTGATAAATCAATTGCGTCAAAACTTTGATTTTACAGGAACACCGATAAAAATTATTCCTAGAAAGAGAAAGTAACAAAAAAGTTGCCAAATTTGTTAAAAAACCTTGTTGTAATAAGGGTTTTGTGATATTTTGGTTTCTAGGAAACAATGATTAGTCGTGATCATTATTCCTTGTTTTTTAAAAACAAAGAACAAACTTTGGACTTCGGGTTCAAATTCAGGAGGTGAATTATTTATGGCAAATAAAGCTGAATTAGTTTCTGAAGTTGCTTCAAAGACTAAATTGACTAAGAAGGAAGTTGCTGCTGCTGTTGATGCTATCTTTGGCTCAATCCAAGACAACCTTGCTAAGGGTGAAAAGGTACAATTGATCGGTTTTGGTACTTTTGAAGTACGTCACCGTGCAGCACGTAAGGGTCGTAACCCACAAACTGGTGATGAAATCGAAATCCCAGCAAGTGAAGTTCCTGCATTTAAGCCAGGTAAGGCTCTTAAGGAAGCTGTTAAGTAGTCAATTACTTAAACACTCTAATAAAAAGACGTTGGATTTTGTCCCAGCGTCTTTTTTAGTACAATAATAGTCTGATTGGAGGCAAAATAATGAGTTATTCTGAACAACTGCTTGATTCAATTCAAGATCATGATTTTTCACAAAGCAAACATCTTTTAAAAGAAGCACTAAATAATGATGATCCTGAGATCTTGGCGTCATTAGCTGAAAACCTGACTGGCTCAGGTTTTACTGATTTAGCTAAAGAGGTATATCGTGCTTTAATCGCTAAATTCCCTAAGGAAGATTTATTTAAAGTTTATCTAGCTGAAATATTGCTTAATGATGGTGATGAAGACGATGGCTTGTCGCTGCTTTACAGCGTCTCTAAGGACTCTTCTGCTTATCTGGATAGTCTGCTCGTTCAAGCAGATTATTATCAAACAAGTGGCTTAATTGAGACAGCAAAGGATAAATTATTACAAGCACTGAAGATTGCACCGGAAGAAGATGCAGTTAAGTTTGGTTTAGCCGAATTAGACTATTTAAGTGGCGATTATGAACAAGCCTTAGCTTTATATAAAGATTTAGTACAACGTCAAGAGACTTTTGGCGAAGTTAACTTAAATCAACGCTTATTTGCTACAAATGCTAAGATGGGTAACTATGAACAAGCTGCTGATATTATTAGAAAACGTAGCGATAGTATTTTCGATATTGACAGTAAATATGAAGCTGGGTTAGTTATGCTTTCTGTTGGCGATGATGATAAAGCTATTAAGTTCTTGGATGAAGTTATTGAACAGAGCCCAGATTACGTTAATGCTTACCCATTATTAGCACAGGCCTATGAACATAAGCATGACAATGAGCAAGTTTTACGTACTGCTCAAGCCGGTTTGGCTTACAACGAGTTAGATGAAACTCTGTATTCATTAGGTGCTAGGGCTGCGGCTAACTTGAACGAAATGGATACAGCCAAAGATTTACTTGAAAAAGGTCTTAAGGTTGCGCCAGACAACAGTGATTTGCGTATGCAATTATCTAACCTGTATCTCCATATGCATCAAGATAATGACAATATTGCTTTGTTCAAAAATATGGATAATGAAATTATTGAACCACAAGCTCACTGGAATCTGGCTTTGTCTTATGAACGACTAGATAATAGTAAAAAAGCACAGAGCGAATTCTTACTTGCTTATCCAGAATTTAAGGAAAATCCAGACTTTTTGCGTCAAATGATTATGTTCTTCAATGCTCAAAACAACAGTGATATTACTAAGCAGTTACTAGAGCGTTATCTTAAGCTTGTCCCTGAAGATGATGAAATGCAGGATTTGTATGATAACTTGTAAAATAAGTCATCATACGTTTCACGTACAGGGGGTATTCATATTCGCTAATGTGGCTTAAAGAATATTATTTATAATTTAATATGAATAGTATTCTAAGGAGTGATCATGAATGGCAAATTGGCTAGTAACAGGAGCATCTTCAGGAATTGGTTATGGTATTGCTTTAGCTGCTTGCAGTAACTTCGCGTTTTTTATCCAAATTAATTAAGCTGACTAATCAATTTCAAAAGCAATGCTTTCCAGTTGAATTAGAATTGAGTGATATGAATTCAATTGATAAGTCACTAACAAAGTTAAAAGACTTTGAACCAATTGATGTCTTAGTGAATAATGCAGGTCATGGTTATCGTGCCGCAATTGAAGAAGGTGAAGATACCCGTATTCAACAGCTTTATGCTACCAATTTATTTGGTCCCATTAAATTGATCCAGAAACTTTTACCACATATGCCTGAAGAACGTAGTGGAGCAATTATTAATATTTCTTCAACTGCTTGGAAGACTCATAAAGAAAATGTGGAAAATGATCATCAAGAACCTGGTGATCCTATTAAAGCTGGCCAAGTAATTGTTGATGTAATTGGCAAGGATAATTCACCTAAGACTTTGCTTTTAGGTAGTGATACGGTTAAATTTGTTGATGGATCAATTAACTCAAAAGCTTAAAGAGATAAAAGACTGGCAAGACATCAGTAAAGAAACAGACTTTTAATTGTAATAAAAAGGGAATAAATAATTATCATTTACTCTCTTATATGTTTTATCAATAAATACTTTATTTACGAATAAAGAAGTGATGACGTTTTTGTTTGTAAGTAAATCCTTCACCCAAAGCCTCGTGTACTTCAAGAATTGAAACAAAGGCATTAGGATCTTCCTGCCTAATTAATTGTTTAATGGCAGGAATTTCACGGGGTGAAACTACAACATAGATTACCTTTTTTTCATCTTGTTGGTAGCCACCTAAAGCTTGGAAATAAGTGAAACCACGATCTAGCTTCAAATCGATCATTTCACCAATCTGTTTATATTTATCTGAAATAATTAAAAGCCCACGTGCACTGTAAGCACCTTGTTGAACGGTGTCCATTACTCTGGACAGGATAAATGAGGCAAGCAGCGTGTACATCATGTGTTTGATATCCAAATATGATAGTGATGCAAACAAAACTACAGCATCACAGAATAGCAACATCTTACCAGAGGATATGCCAAATTTAATCTGACAAATTCTGGCTATAATATCAGTACCACCAGAGGTACCGTTATATCTAAAAACTAGCCCCAATCCTATTCCCGAAAGTACACCAGCAGAAATTGCTGAAAGGAAGAGGTCGTGTTCTAAATCCAATTGTTTTATAATAGGAATTGAGCGCCAAAACCAAAGGAAAAAGGAAAGAGACACCGTTCCCCAGATGGTATACGCTAAAAGGCGTTTACCCATGAAGCGGTAGCCCAATAAAATAAGTGGAATGTTAAATACAAGGGTAGACAAACCCATGTTGATGCCCCAGAAGTGGCGCAAAATCAGCGATATACCACTTAAACCTCCGTCTGCTAGTTTGTTGGGTACGGAAATCATATCTAGCTTATGCCATAGATGGCGCATCCAAGTGCAATCATCAAAAGATCAATGAGCGTTGCTTTGTTGATTCTTTTCATCTTGCCTTACCTCCTTTAACTCTTTTCCTTCATTCTAACAGACCAAGAATTAAAAAGAATAAGAATTGAGATTTTATTAATGATCAGAATAGATAATTTACCAGAAATATTCGTTAAAGCAATGCCGGTCCTGCAAACGCTAGAAGATGCAGGATTTGAGGCTTATTTCGTAGGTGGATCAGTAAGAGATGTTTTACTGCATAGGCATGTCCACGATGTTGACATCACTACTAGTGCTTATCCAGAAGAAGTTAAAGAACTCTTTGATAAATCAATTGATACTGGTATCAAGCACGGAACCGTTACTGTTTTGTATGGTGGCGAAAGTTATGAAATTACTACTTTCAGAACAGAATCAGGCTATCAAGACTTTAGAAGACCTGATCATGTAACTTTTGTCCAAAATCTTGATGAGGATCTAAAAAGAAGAGACTTCACAATTAATGCTCTAGCAATGGATATGCACGGCAATATCGTTGATTTATTTAACGGTATTGAAGATTTAAAGAACCATATAATTCGTGCTGTAGGTAATCCTGAAAAGAGATTTCATGAAGATGCTTTGAGAATGATGCGTGCAGTTAGATTCATGAGTCAACTGGAATTTAAACTGGAAGAAAAAACAGAGCAAGCAATCAAGGACAATCATGAATTACTAAAAAAGATTTCAGTTGAACGTATTCGTGAAGAATTCGTCAAAATGGGCTTGGGTTCATTTTCTAGAGAAGCATTTCAAATTTTCTTGGATACGCAATTGAGTGAAGATGTACCAGACTTCGCTGGTAAAAAAGACTTATTGCAAGTTTACCCACAACTAAAATTTAGCCCAACAATGGAGACAAGTTTATGGGCAGTAATTATCATCTTGCTCAAAGTGCCTAATGAAAAAATTGGCAAGTTTATGCGTGATTGGAAGAATTCTAACGCAATGACCGAAAAAGTAGAACAGATTATTAAGATGTTCGATTTAATTGCTGATCATGTGCCAACTGATTATGATCTTTTTGAAGCTGGTGAAGACATAATTATCAATACGATTGATGTTGCTCATATTTTGGGTCAGCCGATTTCCTCAGAGGCTTTGGTAGATCGTTATCTGGCCTTACCAATTAAAAAGCCTAGTGAATTGGCAGTTGATGGTAGATTTTTAATTAAGCGAGGGATGCGTCCTGGTGCTCAATTAGGTCACACGCTTAATAAGATTAGAGAATTAGTTGTGGCTGGTGAAATCGAAAACAGCGAAGAAGCCATTGAACAATATTTAGATAATTTAGAATAAAAAAATAGATAATAAAAATGCAGCAGATTTTCTGCCGCATTTTTTTAAACGTAAAATAGTACTGAGAAGTACATCAGGATAGAACCCAGCATCACGAATAAGTGCCAAATTGTATGAATAAATGGTACGTTCCGCATGCTAAACAAAATTGCACCAACTGTGTAGGCGATACCGCCGCCAACTAATAACCAAAAACCGGTTGGACTTAAGCGATTATACAAGTATGGTCCTGACAAAATGACTAGCCATCCCATTGCAACATATAAAATCGTGTCCAAGATAACATGCTTGCCACGGTTAAAGATATAGTAGATAATACCAAAAACGGTTAGTCCCCAGATTAGTCCAAATAAGGTCCAACCCCAGGCACCGCCAATAGCAACTAGAGAATATGGAGTATAGGACCCAGCGATCAGTAAAAAGATCGAAGAGTGATCAAAAATTTGAAAAACATGCTTTGCTCGGGTAAAAATTAAGCTGTGATATAGCGTTGAAAATAGATAAAGCAGAACTAAACATGAACCGTAAATAGTGAAAGTTACGATTCTCATAGGGCTACCAGTATGAGCCGCCTTAACAATTAAGACGACTAAACCGGCAACAGATAAGCCAAAACCAATACCATGAGTGATGGCACTGAAAATATTATCCAAAAGATAATATCTGTCAGACCTATGTTCAGGTTCTGCCCAGAGTTTACTAATTTTCATCTTGCAACAATCCAATCAATCCTTTATTCTTAAGTAAATTTTTTGATACAATACATTATATATTGCTCACATTTTATCATAAAACGGGTAAATAAATTAGAATTGAAGGCGAATACGTTGTCAAAGATCAAGGTTATGACGGATTCATCCGTCCAACTAACAAAAGAAGAAATAGAAAAATATGATATTACTGTTGTACCACTAACGATAACAATTGATGGCAAATCGTATGTTGATGGAATCGATATTACTAGAAGCGATTTTGTCAAAAAGATGAATGAAGCAGAGAACCTACCTAAGACTAGTCAACCACCAATTGGTCGTTTTGTTGAAACTATTAAGAAGTTGACAGCAGATGGTAGCCAAGTAATCGGTATTTTCTTAGCTAAAGCATTAAGTGGAACAATTGATGCGGCTCGTCAGGCTGCAGAAATCGCTGAACAATCTGACAATGTTACAATCATCGATTCAGAATTGACTGATAGAGCAGAAGGCTTCCAAGTTTTAGCTGCAGCTAAAGATGCTCAAGCTGGTAAATCAATGGATGAGATCGTTGCTCACGTTGAAAAAATTAGAGATAACCAAAAATTGGAAATGATGGTTGTCAACTTGCAAAACTTGATCAAAGGTGGTCGTCTTGGTGCTCTTTCTGGTCGAATTGCTACAATGCTTAATATTCGCATTGCATTGCAAATGCCTAAGGGTGAGTTAAAAGTTGCTAAAAAGGGACGCGGTAAGAAGTTTAGTCGTGCCTTTGATAAACGAGTTTTGGAAGACATTGCCGAAAACAAAGATCATATCAAAGAAGTCGGTATTTCTTATGTTGATACGCCTGAGCCAATTCATGAATTAGCAGACAAAATCAAAGAAATTAATCCTGAGATCAATGTTTTGGTTGCTGAAACCAGTCCAATTATTGCAACTCATGCCGGTAATGGGGCCTACGCAATTTTGTATTATTTGGAGTAATGTATGGCTTATCGAGAAAGTTTTTATCGTTATTTGATGACGCAAAGGGATCCTGATTCAACAGATGAGGTAGCTCAATTTGCTAATAATGCACAACATGATTTGACTTTTCCAAAGCAAGAACAAAATTATGAGAAATTGTCAGATTATTTAGAACTTAATGCTAGTTATTTACCAAGCATGTCAATTTATGATCGTGCATATAGAATGTACGAAGATAAAATGATGTATTAAGCCCAAGCCTCAAACCCGCCTGGGCTTTTTTATTGAATGAGAAACAAAAATGAAGATAATGATTTTTATTGGGATTATTTTGTTAGCCGTGACAGCTTCTACAATGATCCAACAGCATTTTGCCAGAAAAATTTCGGTTAACTATATTGCAATGGCAATAGGGGTAGTGCTTGCAATAATTCCGCAAACTAATTCGCTTATTGAAAGTTTTAGTTCAGAAGTTTTTATGGGCTTAATTGTTGCTCCGCTTTTATTTTTTTGAAGGTCAGCTAACTAGGCTTTATAGCGTTTTAAGAAGTTGGCGTGCGATTTTAGGACTAACAGTCGTAATGATTATTCTAGCAACGACTGCCGCTGGATTTGGCATATATTTAAGTCTAGGCGTGTCTTTACCGATGTCGTTTATTTTGGCCGCAATTTCAACGCCTACTGATGCTACAGCGACAGAGTCTGTTACACATGAATTGAAATTGCCTAAAAAATGGATTTTTATTTAAAAGATGAATCGCTATTCAATGATGCGTCAGGCATTATTTTATTGAACATGGCAGTTGACTGGTATATTCATAAACAACTGCACATTGGGGCTGCAATCGGTAGTTTCTTATATTCTGCTGGTGGCGGTATCATTTTATGAGCCCTTGTTGCAGCTGCCTTAATCTTTTTACGTCAAAATGGTTTAAGATCTAAGAATCGCTTAGCAAGTGGAGTATTGATGCCAGTTGAGATTTTATTTTTGCTAACGCCATTTGTTATTTACTTTTTGGCTGAAGAGATACAGGTATCAGGTATTATTGCAGTGGTGGCAGCCGGATTAGTACATAATGTAGAATCTGAACGTAGTCGTTTAACTATTGCGGCAGTATTTTATAATAGTAAACAAATTTCACAATTGTTAACCGACATTATGAACGGTACGGTATTTATCATATTAGGCATTATTATTGTACGTTCTATGCGTGAAGACGTCTTTAATTATCAGACTATTGAAGCAATTACTAGCGGTATAATTTTATATTTGGCTAATTTGATTGTTAGATTTTTATACTGCCGTTTTTCTCTATCAATTAAAGGCAAGATTAGTACCAAAGATGCTTGGATTTTTAGCTTAGGTGGTATTCATGGTGCTGTAACATTCGCCTTGGCCTATAATTTAGGCAAAATGAGCATTAATATTGCAGATTCCATTTGATTTTAGTAAGTGAGATTACATTAATTTTGCTTAGTATAATTGTGCCTACAATTTTATTTAGATTTATGCTTGAGCCAGATAAGCCTGATTTAGATCAAAGAAAAGAAGTTGATCAGGTACGAATAAAAATGGTTCAATATGCAATGGACCAAATGGATAAAATCTATATTCCTAATAAGATTAGAAAGCAGCTGGAATTTGATTTACGTGCTCAAGTGAATCAAACTTCACTCAAAGATTTTATTAAAGAAATAAAGCATACTGCTAAGCAAAAAGAACTTCCTGATGATGTAAAAGGCTTTAGAGCAGCAGTATATAGACAAGAGCGTAACTATTTAGGAAGAATTTCGCAACAAGAAAGAGAATATAGACATGGATTTTTAGTCTTATATCGTGAAATCTTGATTGCAGAAGTTATTTTCTTAGGCGATGAAGAAATAGATTAATAATTATTATTAAAATTTAAGAGAAGAGGAAACAAATATGGCAACAATTCAATGGTATCCAGGACATATGAATAAGGCTCGTAATCAACTGGAAGATAAAATGGGTCTAATTGATGTCTTGGTAGAAGTACTGGACGCAAGAATCCCAGAAGCTTCGAGAAATCCAATGATCGAAGAATTAGTTGGTAATAAGCCACACATTATTATTTTGAATAAGGCGGATTTAGCTGATCCTGTTTTAACTAAGGAATGGGCTAAAAAATTGAGTGGACCTGACAAATACGTTTTGGCACTTGACTCATTGCATAATACAAATATGCAAAAATTAATTTCTTTAGTTAAAAAAGCAGCCTCAGAAAAGACTAAGAAATTAGAAGCACGTGGAGCTTCAAATCCTACTATTAGAATTGCTTTAGCAGGGATTCCTAACTGTGGCAAGTCAACCGTGATTAACCGTCTTGTAGGCCGTAACGTAGCCGAAGTTGGTAATAAACCAGGTGTTACTAAAGGCCAAAGATGGTTGAGAACTAGTGCAAATATTCAAGTGTTAGATACACCAGGAATTTTGTGGCCTAAGTTTTCAGATCAAGAAGTTGGCTATAAGTTAGCTGCTTTTGGTGCGATCAAGGATAGTGTCTTTCATGCCGACGATGTAGCTTTATATGTCTTAAAAAACTTGCGTGAATATTATGCAAAAGACTTAGTTAAGTTCTCTAAATTAAATGAAGACGATATTGCTAACATGTCTAATCCAGATCTTTTGTTGGCAATGACTGAAAAGTACGGTATGCGTGATGATTACGATCGCTTCTCATTGTTTATGCTGCAACGTTTGCGTAAAGGTGCTATTGGAAGGATTACACTCGACAGACCATGACAATTAAAGAAATAAAAGAACTGTTAAAAAAGGACGTCACTGAGGAACAAATTGCGGAGCTGGAAAATGATCCACGTAGTGGCGTACAAAAATTATTGGTTAGTTACCATAAAAGACAAGCTAAGCTGTTAGAAAAAAAGCAAGCTTTTGAGCAGCGTTTTTCTTATGAAAAAGAATTTTGGGCAAAGAACCAGTTGGTAGCTGGCATCGATGAAGTAGGACGTGGTCCTTTAGCTGGTCCCGTAGTTACTGCTGCAGTGATCATTGACCACGATTTTGATTTAATAGATGTCAATGATTCCAAAAAGTTAACGCCAGAGAGACGTTTGGCGCTTTATCCAAAAATCTTAGAAGAAGCTGTCAGTGTAGGTATCGGCGTTAAAAGTCCCCAAGTAATCGACCAAATCAATATTTATGAAGCCGATAGACAAGCAATGGCTCAAGCAGTAAGAGCACTTGATATAAAGCCTGATGCTTTGCTAGTTGATGCGATGAATGTTCCAGTGGATTTGCCTCAGGTAAAGTTGATTAAAGGAGATGCAAAATCCAACTCAATTGCAGCAGCTTCGATTGTGGCCAAGGTGTTTAGAGACAAATTGATGGATGATTATGATAAAATTTATCCTCAATACGGTTTTCCAAACAACGCAGGCTATGGTACTAAAGAACATATTGCAGCTTTGAAAAAATATGGTCCTACTGCTATTCATCGTAAGACTTTTGCTCCTGTCAGCGATTTTTTTGAGAAAAATTAAATCTTTAAAAAGAAAACGCTGATTTTTTGCGTAATAAACAGTGGAGGCTTTTATGAACAAGACAGAATTTTTATTGAAACTGAAACTGCAAAAAGGAATTGGTTACGTAAAACTGCTGACGATTGCTAAGCAGATGAATAGTGAGCAAGAAATCAAAGTTGAAGATATTAAAGAAATGGAATTGTCTGAGCAATTAGTGGAGGCCTGTCAAAGGGCTTTTAGGGATAAAGATCTTGATCGCTTGGTAAAACAAATTTATTGTCAGTGTGATGTGATCGGCTTCTTTGATGAAAAATATCCCGAAAAATTGCGTCAGATTTATCGTCCACCCCTTGTACTGTTTGCTCAAGGTGATATTTCACTACTTGAAAAAGAAATCGTTACGATTGTCGGCTCGCGCTATCCGACCATTTATAGTAAGCAAGTAATGGAAAAATTAGTGCCAAATTTAATTAAACAGAATATGGTCATTGCGAGTGGCTTAGCTAAAGGCGTCGATGCATTAGCCCATCACACTACTTTAAGTAATCAAGGTAGAACAATAGCAGTGATTGGCAATGGTTTAAATTATTCATATCCTAAACAAAATACTTGGTTGCAGAATCAAATTAAGCAAAGGGGCTTAGTAATTAGTGAATATTTGCCTGATACACCGCCACGTCCATATCGTTTTCCTGAGCGTAATAGAATCTTAGCCGGTCTAAGCCAAAGCGTGATTGTCACCGAGGCTAAAGAAAAATCAGGGTCACTAATTACGGCAAGTATTGCTTTACAGGAAAATCGTGATATTTATGCAGTGCCAGGTGCCATTACTAGCGAGCTTTCTGCTGGTCCCAATCAATTGATTGAAGCAGGAGCAACTCCAATCGTAAATTTCAAATTTAAAAACGGAAAGATTTGACAATTCATAAAGTATTAATTAATCTGTGGACTGTAATTATAAAATAATATTTTGATAAGGAGGCATTTAATGCCTACTAAAGCAAAGAGTAAACCAAAAACTAAAAAACGTAAGAAAACCTTGGTAATTGTGGAGTCACCTGCAAAGGCCAAGACAATTGAAAAATATTTAGGTAGAAACTATCATGTAATCGCTTCAAAAGGTCATATTCGTGATTTACCTAAATCTCAAATGGGAATTGATTTTGACGATAACTATAAGCCAAAATATATTTCTATTCGCGGTAAAGGTGACACTATTAAAGAATTAAAGAGCGAAGCTAAGAAAGCTAAAGAAGTATATCTAGCTTCCGACCCCGATCGTGAAGGGGAAGCTATTGCATGGCACGTAGCCCATGCTCTTAATTTGGATAAAAATGCCAAAAACAGAGTAACTTTCAACGAAGTTACTAAAGACGCTGTAAAAGAAAGTTTTAAACATCCTCGCACCATTGATATGGATACGGTTGATGCGCAACAAGCCCGTAGAGTTTTGGACAGAATTGTAGGTTATTCTCTTTCTCCAATTCTTTGGGCTAAGGTTAAGAAAGGCTTGAGTGCAGGTCGTGTTCAATCTGTTGCTTTAAAGCTTGTTATTGACCGTGAAAAAGAAATCAAAGATTTTAAACCACAAGAATATTGGTCAATTGATGCCGAATTTAAGAAGGGTAAAGAAAGCTTTAAGTCTGCTTTTTACGGTGTTGATGGCAAGAAGAAAGATTTGCCTAATATTGATGCGGTCAAAGAAGTTTTGGCAAAGATCGATAAGAAGAAAGACTTTGAAGTTGCCAAGGTTGTTTCAAGACAACGTCGTCGCCAACCAGCAGCTCCATTCACTACTTCTACCATGCAACAAGAGGCTAACAAGCGCTTGGGGTACAGAACTCGTAGAACTATGAGCATTGCTCAACAACTGTACGAAGGAATTAGTTTGGGTAAGCAAGGCACTGTTGGTTTGATTACCTACATGAGAACTGACTCTAAGCGTACTTCACCTGTTGCTCAACAAGAAGCTTCTAAGTTCTTGCATGAAAAATATGGTGCTGAATATGCTGCCAAAAGTCAAAGACACTTCAAGAACCAAGAAGATGCCCAAGACGCCCACGAAGCTATTCGTCCTACTAGCGTTTACAGAACACCAGAATCACTTAAGAGTGTGCTTACGACTGAACAATATCGTTTGTACAAGTTGATTTGGTCAAGATTTGTAGCTAGTGAAATGACTCCAGCTGTTTATGACACTGTTAGAGCTGACATCGTACAAAACGGTGTCATGTTTAGAACTACTGGTTCTAAGATGAAGTTTGCTGGTTTTACAAAAGTTTACGATAACCAACAAGAAAAGAATGTTGACTTGCCAGATTTAGAAGAAGGCGATAAGGTCCGAATGGCTAAGTCTGATAACAAGCAACACTTCACTCAACCACCAGCACGTTATACTGAAGCTAGTTTGGTACATGCTTTGGAAGAAAATGGTGTAGGTCGTCCATCAACTTATGCACCAACAATTGATACGATTCAACGTCGTTACTACGTCAAGCTTGAAGGTCGTTCAATCGTGCCAACAGAATTAGGCGAAATTGTTGATACCTTAATTGAACAATTCTTCCCAGATATTGCTAACGTTGACTATACTGCTCATCTTGAAGACGAACTTGACGAAGTCGAAGATGGTAAAAAGCAATGGGTTAACGTTGTCGATGAATACTACCAACCTTTCAAGAAGGAATTGAACAAGGCAGATAGTGAAATCGAAAAGGTTCAAATTAAGGATGAACCAGCTGGATTTAACTGTGATATCTGTGGTGCGCCAATGGTAATCAAGATGGGCCGTTACGGTAAGTTCTATGCTTGTTCACGCTTCCCAGATTGTCGCAATACTAAGCCAATCGTTAAAGAAATTGGTGTTATTTGTCCAAAATGTGGCAAGGGTCAAGTAGTTGAAAAGAAGTCTAGAAGAAATCGTAAATTCTACGGTTGTTCTCGTTACCCAGAATGTGACTTTGTTTCTTGGGATAAGCCAATTGGCAGAAACTGTCCAAATGATGGCCACTTCTTGGTTGAAAAGCACTCAAAGAAGGGTCCAGTAATTCTCTGTCCAAACGGCGATTATCGTGAAGATCCACAAGAAGATGAAACTGATAAGTAAAATTTAAATATAAAGAAATAAAGGTGATTTGATGCCAAAAAATGTTACTGTAATTGGAGCAGGATTAGCCGGAAGTGAAGCTACTTGGCAATTAGCTAAGCGCGGAATCCATGTTGACCTCTATGAAATGCGTCCCAAGAAAGAGACACCTGCACATGAAACTGGTGAATTTGCAGAGCTTGTTTGTACAAACTCAATGCGCTCCAACCAATTATCTAATGCGGTTGGTCTTTTAAAAGAAGAAATGCGTCATATGGATTCATTAATTATGAAGGCTGCTGATAAGACTCAAGTTCCAGCTGGTGGCGCATTGGCTGTTGACCGTGATAGTTTTAGCAAGTATGTAACTGATACACTTCGCAGTCTTGATAATGTAACTGTCCATGAAGAAGAAATTACCGAGATTCCAGAAGATGGCATTACAGTCATCGCGACTGGTCCGCTTACTAGTGATGCATTGGCTGAAAAGATTCAAGAATTTTCAGGTACCGATAGTCTTCATTTCTTTGATGCGGCTGCTCCAATTGTTGCTGCAGATTCAATTGACATGGATATTGTTTACAAGAAGTCTCGCTATGATCGTGGCGAAGCAGCTTATTTGAACTGTCCAATGACTAAGGAGCAATACGAAAAGTTTGCTCATGAATTGATTAATGCGGAAACTGCTCAACTTCATGGCTTTGAGAAGAATGACGTATTTGAGGGATGCATGCCAATCGAAGTAATGGCTGCTCGTGGTGCTAAAACAATGTTGTTTGGTCCACTAAAGCCTGTGGGTTTGGAAGATCCTCATACTGGTGAGACTCCATATGCCGTAGTTCAATTACGTCAAGATAATGCAGCTGCTTCAATGTATAACATTGTTGGTTTTCAAACTCACTTGAAGTTCGGGGAACAAAAGCGCGTATTCTCAATGATTCCAGGTCTTGAAAATGCTCGTTTCGTTCGTTACGGTAAGATGCATAGAAATACTTACATGGCTTCTCCAGACGTTTTAAATGCTAGTTATGAAGCAAAAAATAGACCAGGTTTATTCTTTGCTGGTCAAATGACAGGTGTAGAAGGCTATGTAGAAAGTGCCGGTAGTGGTTTAGTTGCCGGTGTTAATGCGGCAAGAGAAGCTTTAGACGAAGATACTGTTGCCTTTCCAAAGGACACTGCATTAGGTTCAATGGCTAATTATATAACCACTACAAGTGCTAAGAATTTCCAACCTATGAATGCTAGCTTTGCTCTTTTACCAGCTCTTGAAGGAAAGAAGATCCGTAAAAAGCGTGAGCGTCACGAAAAAATTAGTGAACGTGGCTTGGCTAGTTTAGATAAATTTAAGGCAGAAGTCTTAGACTAATGAAAAATGAAAAGGATGAACTACTAGATCAATTTATCTCCTATTTAAGGTTTGAGCGCGGTTATAGTGAAAAAACGGTAGAGTCTTATTCGACTGATTTGTACGAAGAAAAGAAGTTCTGGCAACAGAATGGCGGCTTTAATGGCTGGCAAAAGGTGACTGAACGAGATATTCAAATTTATTTGCAACATTTGGCAGATAGAAAACTTGCTCGCAGCAGCCAGGGAAGACAAATGTCGAGTTTGCATTCGTTTTATCGCTTTTTAATTAAAAGACGGATTATCAAAATTGATCCGACTCAGACGATTGTCGTCAGACGTGGTGAAAAAAAGTTGCCGCAATTTTTTTACCAGCCTGAAATAAAGCAGGTGTTTGATTCTTTGCAAGGAGATAAGCCGTTAACGGTTCGTAATTTGGCCTTGTTTGAATTATTTTATGCGACGGGAATGCGAGTTAGCGAAGTTAGCGGCTTGACTTTAAAACAAATCGATTTAGACTTGAATACAATTTTAGTTCACGGAAAAGGTAACAAGGATCGTTATGTTGCCTTTGATGATCGGGCTAAAAACTCCCTGCTTAATTATTTGAATAATGCTCGTCCATGCTTATTGAAGGATAAAGATGAACAACATGTTTTCTTAAGTAATCAAGGGAAAGCAATCAGCGTTCGCGGAATTCAATATGTCATGCAAAAAACTTTTAATCAAGCAGGGATAAGTGGTAAAGTACATCCACATGAGCTTCGTCACACGTTTGCGACAGCAATGTTAAATAATGGTGCAGATATGCGTAGTGTGCAAGAATTGTTAGGACACAGTAGTTTATCTGCTACTCAGATTTATACGCATGTGACAATGGCTCATTTAAAATCAGATTATGAAAAATATTTTCCTCGTAATGAAGAAAGTTGAGGTTTAATAATGACAACAATTTGTTCAGTAAGATTTAACGGCAAGACTGCTATTGCAGGTGATGGGCAAGTTACTTTAGGTGAAAAGGTAATTGCTAAAGCTACTGCAAGAAAGATTCGTAGAATCTACCATGACCGTGTAGTCATTGGTTTTGCCGGTGGTGTAGCCGACGCAGTAAGTTTACAAGAAATGCTTGAAGGTAAGCTTGAAAGCTACAGCGGTGATTTGCGTCGTGCTGCCGTTGAAATGGCACAAGACTGGCGTAAAGACCCAGCTTTACAAAAGTTAAACGCAATGCTTATTGCTTTTAACGATAAAGACCTTCTACTTATTTCAGGTAATGGTGAAGTGCTTGAACCAGATGAAAATGTTGTGGCAATTGGTTCAGGTGGTAATTTTGCTCAAGCTGCTGCGATTGCGATGACTCGTCATGCTAAAGACATGAAGGCTGATGAAATTGCTCATGAAGCAGTTAAGATTGCATCAGGCATTGATGTGTTTACTGACGATCAAATTATTACTGACGAAATTTAGGAGAAAAAATAATGGCTATTAAGACCCCAAAAGAAATAGTTAGAATCTTAAATGAATATATTATTGGTCAAGATGAAGCAAAGAAGTCAGTAGCGATTGCTCTTTACAACCGTTACCGAAGAATGCAACTTAATAAAAAGATGCAAAAGGAAATCACACCTAAGAACTTGCTGATGGCTGGTCCTACTGGTGTTGGTAAGACTGAAATTGCTCGTCGTTTAGCAGATATCGTTGACGCTCCATTTGTTAAAGTTGAAGCTACTAAGTTTACTGAAGTTGGTTATGTTGGTCGTGATGTTGAATCAATGGTCCGTGACTTGGTTAGCGAAGCCGTTCGTATGGAAGAAAAAGACCAATTTGAGCGTGTAAAGCCACAAGCCACTAAGGAAGCTAACAAGCAATTGGTCCGTCTTCTTGCACCTGGTGTTAAACGTGAAAATCGTGAAAGCCAAATGCAACAAATGCAAGATATGATGTCAATGCTTATGGGTGGCGGCAATCAAAATAATAACGATCAAGAAGAAGTTACTGATGAAGTTCGCAACCAAAGAATGGACGTTGCTGAAAAGTTAAACAAGGGACTTCTTGAAGATCGTGAAGTTACTATTGAAGTTGAACAAGCTCCTAAGGCAAGTCCAATGAGTGACATGATGGGTCAAATGGGCATGGACATGGGTTCAATGCTTAATGACATTATGCCTAAGAAGAAAGTTAAGCGTACTTTGCCTGTTAAGGATGCACGTGAAGTTTTAATCCAAGAAGAATCACGCAAGATGGTTGACTATGACACTATTTATCAACGTGCCATTGAAAGAAGTCAAAACAACGGTATCATCTTTATCGACGAAATTGATAAGATTATTGCTGGTAACAAGCGTAATTCTGGTGAAGTTTCTCGTGAAGGTGTTCAAAGAGATATCTTGCCAATCGTTGAAGGTTCAACTGTAAATACTAAATATGGTCCTGTATCAACTGACCATATTCTTTTCATTGCAGCTGGTGCCTTTGCTGAAAGTAAGCCAAGTGATTTAATTCCTGAATTACAAGGTCGTTTCCCAATTCGTGTTGAATTAAACGCTTTGACTAAGGATGACTTTGTAAAGATCTTGAAGGATCCACAAAACTCACTTCTTAAACAATATGTTGCCTTAATGAAGGCTGATGGAATCAAGTTAGTCTTTACTCAAGAAGCAGTTGATAAGATTGCTGAAATTGCCTTCGATGTTAACCAAGGTACTGATAATATTGGTGCAAGACGTCTTTCAACTATTCTTGAAAAATTGCTTGAAGACGTTCTTTACGAAGGTCCAGACATGGAAATGGGTGAAATCACCATTACTGAAGCTTATGTTGAAGATAAATTAGGTGATATCATTACCAACAAGGACTTAACTAAGTTTATCTTGTAAAATACAAAGGCAGTCATTGACTGCTTTTTTTCTTGCCTAAAATTTACTCTAACTTATCGGATCATTATGTTAGAATAGAGTAAAAGCGATTACATTCTAATTTTTGTTATTTGATTTGATAGGTAAGGATAAATAAAATTATGGATTATACAATTGAAAATAATATGATCAAAGTGGTTATTTCAGACCACGGTGCTGAAATTCAAAGTGTAAAAGGTGCTCACACCGGTGAAGAATATATGTGGCAAGCTGATCCAGAAATTTGGGGCAGACACGCACCTATTCTTTTCCCAATTGTCGGTCGTTTAAAGAACGATGAATACACTTACAAGGGTAAGACCTATCACCTGGGTCAACATGGTTTTGCTAGAAACTCTGACTTTGAAGTTGAAAACCACACTCAAGAAAGCATTACTTTCTTATTGAAAGATAACGAAGAAACTCGTAGAGTTTACCCATTTAAGTTTGAGTTCAGAGTTAACTACAATTTGATGAACAATTTGCTTGAAGAAAATTTCAGTGTTGTTAACAAGTCAGACGAAACAATGATCTTCGGTGTTGGTGGTCACCCAGGTTTCAATTTACCAACAAAGAACGGTGAAAAGAAAGAAGACTATTACTTCGACATGCACCCATCTGTAGCACGTGTTAGAATTCCTCTTAAGAATGCTAGCCTTGATTGGGAAAATCGTTCATTGGCATCAACTGATAGTATGATCGCTTTAAGTGATGACTTGTTTAAGAATGATGCATTAATTTACGAATTACACGGACATGATAACAAGGTTTCACTTAGAACCGATAAGAGTAAGTTCCACATTAACATTTGGACCAGAAATGCTCCATTTGTAGGTATTTGGTCACAATACCCAAAGACTGCAAACTATGTCTGCATCGAACCATGGTGGGGTATCGCAGACCGTGACGATACAGATGGTAAACTAGAAGATAAATATGGCATGAATCACTTGGAACCGGGCAAGGAATTCCAAGCAGGGTTCAGTATTACTTACCACTCAGATTCAGATCCTGAATAATAAATATGAACTATAAGGCGTTTAATTTATTAAACGTCTTTTTTTCTTGTTCCATTTCACCTAAAAATGTATATTTGTAAGGAAAAGAAAAGAGTGGGAATATGAATGACAAAAAAATAGTTGATCTGTTAGTTAGATATAAGCAGCTAACTTTTATTAAAATATTGCAACAGACAATGGTTTCGATTTTTCCATTTGCCTTAATCGGAACATATTGCTGGGCTTTAGTTAATAGTTTTTTATCGACAAATAGTTTTTTGGCCGTTTAACTAACATCGCTAAATGGTTTCCAGCACATAATTTCGCTGGTGCTATTGTTAATGATATTAGTTTAGCTACAACCGGCGTTTTAGCGCTTTATGCAGCTTTTATCAGTGCGGAGTTAACTATGCGGCATTATAGTAAAAACTCTAGTATCGTGGGCATTGCCAGTGTTGCGTCGTATATTTTAATATTTATTCATACGATTCGTAACACGCAACAGTATGAAATGAATTACTATAATGCTACCTGGTTCATTGTAGGTATTGTTGTTGGCTATTTTGTAGGTTGGATTTTTGCTAAACTTGGTCATAATATTCCGGAAGTTAAGGATAGAGATCTTGTTAAAACAATTATTATTAATATCAAACCATTGCTAATTGTTTTGGCTGGAGCCTTAATTATTCACTTGGGTTTTGCTACATATCGACAATATCAGATGGATAGAATAATTGCTCAAAGCGTATCTACGGTAGCTAACCAGCACAGTAGCTATGGCTTATCAATTTTGATTTCATTGATAACTACTTTTACCATGTGGTTAGGTTATGCTGGTACGCTAAACTTTAGCAGTAATATTTTTGGTAATGAATCAATTGCTAACTTGTCGTATGCTTTGTCACATAAAACGCCCTGGAATATTCCTTATCCATATACCTTGCAAGCACTATTTAACGGATTTGGAGGGATAGGTGGCGTTGGTGCAACCTTAGCATTAGTTATTGCGTTAATTTTATTCAGTAATAAAAGACAAAAACGAGAAATAGCAGTTACTAGTGCGGCACCAGTATTTTTCAATGTCAATCTTGCTCTTGTAGTTGGTATACCGACTATTTTGAATCCTATTTATGTTATTCCATTTGTCTTATCACCAATAGTTAATATGCTTTTGGGCAGTGTCGCTATTTTGTTAAAAATGTTTCCACCATTGGTTTATCCAGTTCCAGATGGTATTCCCGGAATCTTGGGACCTTTGATGGGAACAGGAGGTAATATCGTAGTCTTAATTTATACGATTTTCATTTTAATAGTAGATGTCATGATCTACATACCTTTTGTGAAGTTAGATAATAAAGTAGCTAAAAAATACGAGGAAAGTTTAAAATGAAAAGATACAAAAAATGGCTTTACCTAATACTAATTTTAGTGGCAACTATTGCTTGTGCTGTTCCAGCCGCAGTTTATGCGAGAAATAATGCTGATAAATTGCAGATACGGCGTGACTCACGGATGTCACCGGTCATTATGATTCCGGGTAGTTCTGCTTCTGTAAATCGTTTTGATACTTTAGTACAAAAAATCAATCAAAGAGATCGCAGAAATCATAGTTTGCTTAAGGTTTATGTTAAAGAAAATGGCCAAATGATTTTTACGGGTAGAATTCGCCGTAATGATAATGAACCATTTATTGTAGTTGGTTTTCAAAATAATCATGACGGCTACAGCAATATCAAAAAGCAAGCACGTTGGTTTAACATGGCCTTTAATGAATTAAAGCAAAGATATAGTTTTAACAATTTTAAAGCAATAGGACACTCAAATGGTGGTTTGAATTATACTGCATTTTTAGAAAATTATTTCAATACTACAAGCAATAGACTGATTAGAGTGAACGTCTTGATGACAATTGGTTCACCATATAACTTTGCGGAAACTTTGAATCGTCCTACGCAAATGCTCAAAGACTTTGTCAAAAATAGAAAAAACTTGCCTAAGTATTTGACGATGTATTCCGTTGCCGGGACTAAGAACTACGTGGCTGATGGTATCGTTCCTGTCTCGAGTGTAGAAGCAGGTAAGTATATCTACCAAGGCGCAGTTAGACATTATACGCAAATAACGGTTACGGGACGTTTAGCTCGACATTCAGAACTGCCTCAAAACAATCAAGTTCTGCAGTTAATTGAAGAGTACGTTTTAAATAATAATCGAGGTAGAGGTCCATCTCCAAGAAATTAAACAAACTAAAAGACGACTGTTCGAGTGAACAATCGTCTTTTTTAGTCTAATGAAAAGTTTTCAGTTTCAACATAAAGCGTCATATTCTTGCGGTAGTAAGTGAGTGATTTTAGTGTAATCCGTAAAGTCTTTAATATGTCATTATCAGATAACTGGTGATTAGAAAGGATAGAATAAACAAAGCTCATCCGTAATTTATGAGTAGTAAGAGGCATGCCGATTATTTTTCTATCGGGTGCTATTCTCTGATTAATGTTGAAGTCTGATGCATATGGTTCGCCGTTTTTACGAGCAAAGATATAAGGATCGTCGCTTTTAGAATAGTCAGTATGATCTTTAATATATTGTTTAACTTCTTCACTATCAATTTGCCTAAGTAAATCATTTGTCTTTAAAACGACAATTTCTTTCGGCTTAAAACCAGCTACAATTGCTGCCATCATTTTGATGGTTTCGGGATGAATGTCTTTGTTTTGGGTTAAATCAGGTAAATATGACATCCAGTTGATAATATATTTTTGCTTACGGTCAAACTTATTGCCACGCAAGGTCAATAGCGGGTAGGTGATAATGTAGCCATATTCACTTAGAAAGATGAAATACATTTTTATATGGCTGAGATATTTGTTAACTGTGTTGCTCTTAAAATTTAGCGTAGTTTCAAGAGAATCTAAAAAGTTGCGGATGTCACCAGCTCTAACGTCATTTACATTAGCATCTGGACCTACGTTAGCAGCGTAATAATTCCAGAAGGTAGTAATGGATTTGTCGGCTAAAGAAATAGTTGAATCTGCTAGTTTCTTCTTCTTTTTGCAATATGTGCGAAACTCTTTTTCGTAAGGAAAGTTCATAAAATCACCCTTTCTTTTTATTAATTATATCATTTTCAAGTATATTGTTACTGAATTAGTACTTGATAAATTCTGACGCTTGTTGTATATTCAATATGTTAACTAAATAGGTGATGACGTTCACCATTAACCGAGAAATCTAATGACGTCTACTTTATCCGAAGGGGTAGAGTAGATGTTTTTTTGTTTGGGGGAATTATATTTGTCTACAAAAATCAGTAATTATATTAGTGTCGCATTTTTTGCCTTCTTTGGTGGAATGGCACGTGCGTGTTTGAATGCTAGTTTTAGCTTCTATGGTACTTTCTGGGGAAATATTATCGGCTGCTTTCTTTTAGCATCATATTTCTTTATGGAATTTAAGACTATGCGTCAATGGCTAACAGTAGGTTTGGGTACAGGATTTGTCGGTGCCTTTACTACTTTTTCAACCTTTAATTTGGATGTTTTGAAAAATATTCAGGCTAACATGCCAGTCACAGCATTAATTTATTTCTTAGCCTCAATTATCTTTGGCTTTCTTTTTGCTTATTTAGGCATGGGTATTGGTAAACGAGTAGGTCAACTGTTAAGAAAGGAAGATTAAGTTGAATTTATTGTTAGCAGGTATTGGAGCATCAATTGGCGCGATGATTCGTTACGCAATCACTAATTATGGTAAAAGGCATTGGGAATGGTTTGGTAAAAAGTTCTCTAATTTGCTATCCCAACGTTATTCATTAATTTAACTGGTGCATTTATCTTAGGCTTTGTTTTTGGAATCAAAGCAAATGTCTTTTTTTACGCCATAGTTGGGACTGGCGTACTAGGTGGTTACACGACTTTCTCAACTATGAACACAGAATTAGTTGAATTATATAAAAGTAAAAACTATCGCGGACTTACTTTTTATGCGCTAGCTTCTTATCTTGGCGGTTTAATCTTAGTATTTACAGGTTATTATTTAGGAACACTTTTTTAAACAATAAAAATAGCGAGCAATGAAATTCATTGCTCACTATTTTGGTTATTAGGCTTCTTTAGTTAATTCATAAATTGCTTCTGCATAGATAGCAATTGAATCAATTAAGTCATCAACTTTCATGTATTCGTTAGCTTGGTGCATAACCATTGGTGCATCTTCAGGTTGAGCACCATATGCGACACCATGCTTGAATAGTCGACCATAAGTACCGCCACCGATAACTACTTCGTGACCTTTCTTGCCAGTTTGACGCTCATAAACTGCAAGAAGAGTTTTAACTAATGGATCATCGCCAGGTACGTAGTGAGGTTCTTCAAATGAAGCATAGCTTGGTGCTAAAATATCACCAAATTTTTCAGTAACTTGTTTCACCATGGTATCTGGATCGGTACCTTGAGGGTAACGAATATTGTCTTTAAGAATCGCATCCCCGTCTTCACTGTATTCAAAAATAGAAGGAGCAGAGGATAAGTCACCCATTAAATCATCGTTGTGGAAGACGCCTAATTTCTTACCTTGGAAGTCTTCATGTTCAACGTCTGCCAAGAAATGAAGGTAGTTTTTATCACGGCCTGCAAAATCGAATTGATCTAAGAAAAGACCTAAGAAGGTAGCAGCGTTTCGTCCAACTTGAGGAGCTGAAGCGTGAGCACCTTGACCAGTTAATTCGATCTTAGCAATGTTTTCATCAATATCGAATTGACCTTCTAACTTGTTGTCGGCTAAGAATTGTTCAAACCTAGCTTTAATTTCTTCAAGGTTATCAGCTTGAACAGTGGCATAAGCCTTTTGTGGAGTTACGTTTTCTGCAATACCTGCCTTGAAGGACTTAAGAATTACAGAACCTTTTTGCTTATCATCCTTAAAAGTAAGTACTAAAGTGTAGATTCCTTGTTCACCATTGATAATTGGGTATTCGGCATCTGGTGAGAAAACTTGATCTGGAGTAGGTTCGTGCTTCAAGTAGTAATCGATACCTACCCAGTTGGTTTCTTCGTTAGTACCAACGATAAAGTCGATCTTCTTCCTAGGTTTAAAGCCAGCTTCTTTGAGCAAAAGCATACCGTAGTAAGCGGCTAAAGCTGGGCCTTTGTCATCGGCAGAACCACGACCGATAATCTTGCCATCTTTGATAAGCATCTTGAAAGGATCAGTTACCCAGCCATCACCAGCAGGGACAACGTCCATGTGGCCAATAATACCGAGACGTTTTTCACCTTCACCATAATCAACACGACCAGCATAGTTGTCAACGTTCTTAATATGGAAGCCATCACGTTCCGCAAAAGATAAGAACTTCTTCATTGCCTTAACTGGTCCAGGACCAACAGGGTATTTTTTAGAAGTGTTGTCTAAATCTTCAGATGAATCAATCGCAATTAATTCATCTAAATCACGTAAAATGTCATCCTTTTTTGCTTGAGCTAGTTTCTTGTAATCTAAGACCATACTCATCCTCTTTTCTTATTTTTAGTTAGTTAAAATTCTATCGAAAAAAGTCCTTTTTTGCAAACGATTAAGGAAAAATTAATATATTTCGTGAGCATTAAAATAGCATTATTTTTATAATGTATATAATTGATCTAAATATATAGGTAAAGCTAAAAATAGAATGGATAAAAATTATGAGACAACATGTTCCCAGTTTAGATACAGACTTAACTAATAATGACTTTTTAGATTTAATCGTTTCTTGTTTTCACTCCGCAATCTTTGGTACAGTTGACCAAAATGGTGAGCCTCACACCAACATTGTTAATTTAGATTTTAACGAAGATGGTTGTTTAATTTTCGCAACTACAAATCAAAAGAATTTTTACCGTAATATTAAAGGAAATAATCGTGTTTGTCTGACTGCTTTACGAGGTATAGAGACATTAAATAGCGTTGGTTTTACGCTTAAAGGATATGTCAATGAGATTAGCCCATCGTATTTAGAAAAGATTTTTGAAATTAAACCAGAGATGCATCACATTTATGCTAATAAAACTAAGGACATCAATACCTTGCGTCCATTTGCACTGACACCTGTTTTAGGATCTGTTTATGGTCTAAGAGAAGGACGTGCCTTTCAAAAACAATTTGATTTTATGAATGAAAAAGAGCCGGTTTAGACCGACTCTTTATTTTTATTAAATTTGATTTTTACATTTCATTTTCGCGTTTTTCTTCACGTTTACGTAACCATGGTAATAAGAAACCTAAACCGAAGAGAACGATAACAGTGATAATGTTCATCATTAATTGGTGGTTGAATGCGGCACTACCAAATGTTGCTTCAGCTTCTTGAGGAATAAATCCTAAAGTTGCACAGATAAAGGTGAAGATCAAGCACCACCAGCCCATGATCAAGGCACCAGTTCTGTTCTTGATGAAGACATAATCTGAGTGGGATTTTTCTTGGTGCATACGAAGCATTACGAATGCGAAGAATACCCAGCAAGTCTTGTATGGTGAAATAATACCGTTAATATTCAACAACCAGTTATAAATTGAGTTGATGTTTGGCAAAGTACCAGTAAGTAAAAGTAAGAACAAAGCCAAACCACAAGTCAAAGTGTAAGAGTGAACTGGACGACCAGTCTTGTCTTTCTTACCAGTAAGCCACTTAGGCATGTATCTGTCGGCAACGTCACCAGCAAATACACGACTTGAAGCATCAAGCAAAACAGCAAGTTGAGCCATCATGAAGATAGCTTGAACAATTGCGAAGATGTACATTAAGACCTTGCCCCAACCTAAGCTTTCGCCCAAAAGTTGGAAAGCGTAGTAAGGACCATTCATCTTAAAGTCATGTGGAATGTGGTGAGCATTAAAGAAGACAGCCAATGCTAAAGTACCAAAGATAGTTAAGAAACCAGTCATAATGGCTAACATCCACATAGCCTTAGGAAATTCATGCTTTGGATCACGCATTTGCACGATGTAAGGTGCAGCAAGTTCAGCACCAGACATAGCGAAAATTAACAAACCAGTAGTTGAGAAGTATCTCAAACTAAATGATGGCTTAAATGCACCCCAGTTGAAAGGTTGGGTAGCAATATGGTGACCGTGCATAACTGACCAAGCTGCAAGTAAAACAAAGAGCATGGACATGATGAACATGGCACCACCACCGATTAAGGAAAGAAGTTCCAATGAGTTCTTAATAGCATTTTCAATCAAGATAAATGCCAAGATAATGACGAAAGTTAAGATTCCGAACCAGAAAGTGGACATGTGCTTGTCCAAGGTGTTATTGCCCAAAATAATCCATGAGAATGAAACAATAACTGAGTTGGAAACGTCAACTAGATAAGGAACTGTTTGTACCCAGTACATCCATGAGGTCCAGTAACCCAAAGTATCGTTTGAGGAGTGACGAACCCAAGATGCAAGACCACCGGCTTGGTCTTTGAAAGTTAATCCCATTTGACTACACATTAATGCGTAAGGGATAACGTAAGCGAATAAAAGGAATATCCAAGAAACAACTACAGATAAACCTTGGTTTTGAAATGGGTAAAAAATGTTTTCAAAACTGATAATAGTTACGAAGTCGATTAAAGCGATAACCGGCCATTTCATGTAATGTTTTTTGCCCGGTTCGAAATTAATAGTTTCGATTTCTTCTGACATAAAAAGATTTTCCTCCAAGATATTATTTAATTGTCAATTAAAAATTTATCTATCCCTGCGGAGGAGAACACGGCAAGTGCACTTGTCTAAAACCTCCAATGTTTATATAATAATGTGTACTGTAAATTACGAATATTGGTCATAATTACAGTCCTACTGTAAAAAAGATTATAAAGATTTTCATAAGATTTGCAATACACAACTTGAATTTGTAATCAAATCGGAAGGGAAAAGATGGATTTTTTAAAAATTGCTATTGGAAATGGAGTAAATATTAGTCAATTACGGGAATGGTCTTCAGTTCCGCTTGATCAAACTAAAAACAGTTCTGAATTAGCAGCAATTGTAATTAAGAACGGTGATCAAGTTGCCAAAAAGAAAGCAGCGGAATTACGAGCACAATCTGATTTTCCTATTCCTGTTATTGAAGTAAAAGGGCAAGCAAGTGATGCTGAGATTAAAAAAATCGGACAAGTTGCTAAGGAATATGAACAAAAGATGGTTCCTGGCTTTTTGACTGATTTGATTAATTTCGCTGAAGCAAAGCCAATTAGTTTTACTACACCAGGTCACCACAACGGTCAATACCTTGATTTGCATCCCGCTGGTGTTGTCTTTAATAAATTCTTCGGCAAAAACATGATGTTTGCTGATACTAGTGACACCGTTCCTCAATTGGGCGACACGATGACTCACGTTGGTACGCCACTTGATGCAGAAAAATTAGCAGCTAAGACTTACCATGCTGATAAAGTATATTTTTGTACTAATGGTACAACTAGTGCTAACTCCATTTGTGCCAGTGCACTTTTGTCAGAAGGCGATTTAGTTTTATTCGACCGTAATAACCACAAATCTTTGTACAACAGTGCGTTGGTTATGAGCGGTGCTAAGCCAGTTTATATTCCAACTGACCGTAATGCTTTGGGCTTAATTGGAGAAATGGATCCTGATTTTTTAACTGAAAATAAAATCAGATCTGAAGTTGCTAAAGTTGATCCAGAAAAGGCTAAAGCTAAACGTCCATTTAGGTTAGCTATCGTTCAGGCTGAAACTTATGATGGTGTCTTTTATGATGCCAAGTGGATCGTTGATAAGATCGGTAAGCTTTGTGACTACATTTTGTTTGATTGTGCTTGGGGCGGCTTCGAAGAATTCGTACCAATCATGGAACACTTGTCACCATTACTTCTTAACTTGGGTCCTGATGATCCTGGTATTCTGGTTACTCAATCATTGCACAAGCAACAAGTTGGTATGGCACAAGCTTCACAAATTCTGAAGAAGGACTCACACATTAAAGGACAAAAGCGTTACGTCGATCATAAGCACTTCAACCACGAATACTTGAAGTTTGTAACTTCTTCATACGCTTACCCACTTTACGCATCACTAACTGTTAACTCATATGTAACTGCTGGTGAAGGTAACAAGAAGTGGTGGGATGAGATTTTGCGCATGGGCATTGAATGGCGTAAGGAACTTCTAAAGAAGTCCAAGTTGTTTAAACCATTCGTTCCAGATAATTTTGCAGATATTCCAACCGATGAATTAGCAACTAATGCTAAATATTGGAATATGAGCAAGGAAGATAATTGGCACGGCTTCACTAAGATGGGTAGGGGCGAAGCAATGATCGACCCGCTTAAGATCACTGTTAAGACGCCAGGTATCGATGTAAAGAATGCTAAGTATGAAGAAACTGGTATCCCAGGTGCAGTTGTAGCCGAATTCCTAATGGAAAATCATATTATTCGTGCTAAGAACGACTTGAACTCACTTTTGTTCTTGCTAACACCAGGCGATACTAAAGAAGAACTTGATACTTTGCTTGATGCATTCTTAAAGTTTGAAAAGTACTATAACGATGATGCATTAGTAAAAGACGTTTTGCCTGTTTTATATAAAGAATATCCTGATCGTTACAAGGGCTACACTGTTAAGCAGCTTTGCCAAGAAATGCATGAATATTACAAGGACAACAATACCTTTGTTTTGCAACAAGAATTGTTCGAAAAGCCAGGGATGCAGGATTACAAGATGACCCCAGCTGAAGCAGATCAAATGTTTAAGCGTAATGAAAATGAATTGGTTGATCTTGACGATGTAGTTGGAAAGACTGCAGCTGAAGGTGCTTTGCCATACCCACCAGGTGTATTTATTGTAGCTCCTGGTGAAAAATGGGGGAAAGTTGACCAAAAGTACTTTGAAGTTTTGGCACATGCTATTGAAAAATTCCCAGGCTTTGTACCTGAAATCCAAGGTGTATATTTAGATCAAAATAGTGATGGTACATTGAGAGTACAAGCAGAAGTTATTAAAAATTAAAAGAAAAGGGAGTAAAGAATGAGTTTTTCTTGGAAAGAAAATTTACCAGAAGAATTAAAAGAAAAGGTTACTAAGGTTGAAAAAATGATTCAACCTCGAATCGAAGAAATTGATGAACAAGTTTTGTATAACCAACAAAGAGTTCTAGATTTATTTAGAAAGCATCATGTTGGTGAAGAAGACTTAGTTCCATCAACTGGTTACGGCTATGATGACATTGGTCGTGACAAGATTGAAGATATCTATGCGGATTACTTCAAGACTGATGATGCTTTAGTAAGACCACAATTTGGTTCAGGTACACACGCAATTACCGTTGGTCTTTTTAGTATGCTTCGTCCAGGCGATACTCTTTACTACTTAACCGGTACGCCATACGACACTATTCAAGAAGTTATCGGTTTAGCAGGTAATAAGCCAGGCAACATGAAGGAATGGGGCATCAACTTCAAGACCACCGAATTGACAGATGAAGGTCAAGTTGACTATGAAAAGGCTAGAAAAGATCTTCAAGATAAGTCTATCAAGGTTGTAGCCATTCAAAGATCACTTGGTTATGCCACTCGTAAAACTTTCACAATGGACAAGATTAAGAAGATGCTTAAGTTCATTAAGGAAGTTCGTCCAGACGTTAACATCTTTATTGATAACTGCTACGGCGAATTTTCTGAATGTGAAGAACCAACATTTTATGGTGCAGATATGATGGCTGGTTCACTTTACAAAAATGCTGGTGCTGGTTTAGTTAAGGGTGGTGCCTTCTTAGTTGGTCGTCAAGACTTGATCGACGGCGCAGGTTCACGTTTGACTGTCCCAGGTGCTGGTAAAGGTGAAGGCGCAACTTGGGGCTACTTGCGTGATATTTACCAAGGCTTCTTTATGGCACCTCATACAACTGGTGAAGCACAAAAGGGGATGGTCTTTACTGCAGCACTTTTGGAAGAAATGGGGATGCAAGTTTCACCTAAGTGGAGTGATCCACGTAGTGACATTGTTCAAACTGTAACCTTTGGTAAACCAGACCCAATGGTTAAGTTCTGTGCCGCAATTCAACACTACTCACCAATGAACTCATTCGTTGATCCTATTCCATATCACCAAGATGGATACGAAGATGAAGTTGTCATGGCCTCAGGTTCATTTGTTGAAGGTTCAACCATTGAATTATCATCCGATGGTCCACTTCGTGATCCATACATGTTGTACATTCAAGGTGGTCTGTCATATGCTCATGATAAGATTGCCATTACTCACGCAGTTGAAGAAACATTTTACAAGTAATAAAAAAGACATTTAGCCTTTTTTTCTACCTAAAATCAAGTATAAATTAATTAAGGAAATTACTGATAATACTTTATTTTAGGTAGAAAAATTGCCTTGAGAAATTTCTCTCAAGGCAATTTTTATTTCGGTTAATTAATGTTCTTCTTGCAAGATTTCGTCAATTGTTTGAACAGCTTCATTAGAACCAATCAAAGTGATTTGATCATGAGGATTAATGATGTCTGTAGCAAGAGGCACCTGATTTAAGTGTCCATCATGAACAATACCAATTACGTTAACGTCATAGTTCTTACGAAAGTCTAGCTCACCGAGTGATTTATTAAAGAAGCGGGGATTTTCAACGCTGACTTCGATTAAAGATACATTCTTAGATAAATTAAAGAAGTTAACTACATTAGGGTGAAGCTGACGGAAAATTAATTGTCTAGCCATATCTTGCTCAGGTTCGATAACATGGTCAGCACCGATTTTTTCAAGTACTAAACGGTGATTGTGGTTATTAGCACGGGTAGTCACATCTGGAACACCAAGCTTTTTAGCAAGCATCGTAGCAATAATACTACCTTCTACGTTTTCACCCATTGTTACGAAGACATGATCAAAAGAACCAATATCCAAATCACGCAACTCATCTTCATCGGTAGCATCCGCAATTACAGCGTGAGTAACTAAGTGGGCCACGTCGTTAATTACTTCTTCGTTTGAATCGATTACAAGCACATCTTGTTCAGCTTTTAAAAGAGCAACAGTAAGTGCCATACCGAATTTTCCTAAACCTAAAACGGCAAAACTTTGATCAGCCAATGATAATTTCCTCCTCTGGGTAACGATAGCTTTGTTTTGAAGGATGCGATTTGAAGATGGAATACATGAAAGTATAGATTCCGACACGTCCGATAAACATCAAAGCCATGATAATAATTTTTCCGAATAAATTAAGTTGTGGTGTAAGTCCTAGTGTTAAACCAACAGTACCGAATGCCGACACTGCTTCGAAGACAGCCTTAGTGACGCCATTATGACCTAAGCTAGGTTGTGTCATAGTAAGTAACAATGTTGTTAAAATGATTAACAAGATTGCAGAAAAGAATAAGGTCAATGCGCGATTGATATTACTGCGGGTGAAGCGACGGTGTGAAAAGGCAGATTCTTTTCCGGTAAAAGTGCCAATGCTTTGCAAGAAAAGAATACCGATCGTTGACGTCTTAACACCACCAGCGGTTGAACCAGGAGTACCACCAATGAACATCAGAATAATCGTGATAACGATTCCGGCAGTACTGAGTTTAGTATAAGGTACTGAGAAGAACCCAGCTGTTCTTGGCGTAACTGCTAAAAATAGAGTGTTAAAGAACCGATCTACACCATTTAAACTGTTACTAAATTGGCTAAGGTTTCGTTCACTGAATAAGAAACCGATGATTGATAAAACTAAAATAGTTCCACCAACGGCCAAAGCAAAACGAGTATGCAAAGTAATCTTGTGACGAATATGGTAAGTTAATAGATCACGCCATACTAAGAAACCTAATGAACCAGCACCAATTAAAAGCATAATCACAGTTAAAACATAAGGATTATTGTTTAGCTGCTCAAGGGATGGACCAAATAAGTCAAAGCCGGCATTACAATAGGCTGCTACAGAGTGGAAAAGACTGTACCAAATACCTTTACCTATTCCTAGTTTTGGCTCTAAAGCAACAAAAAGTAGAGCAGCTCCTACTAACTGGATAATCAGTGAAAGCCTAATGATTAATCGCACTACGCGAAGCTGTGAAAGGTGATTAAGACTAAGAGCTTCTCCTGTTAGCATTCTTGCGCCTAAACTCATTCGTTGGTGGGCGAAGTTGCTGAGCATAACGGCAAAAGTCATGAAGCCTAAACCGCCGACTTCAACTAAGATCATAATGATTAACTGGCCGAAAAATGACCAGTGCGTGGCCGTAGTTACTGTACTTAATCCTGTAACACAAACCGCTGAAGTAGCGGTAAAAAGTGCATCAGAATAAGCAGTTGCTCGACCTGCTTTGTCTGCAAAAGGAAGCGATAAAAGAATGCTTCCAATAAGGATCATAATTAAAAATCCAATAGTTAAAGCAAGTGAAAATGTGATACGTCGATGAAAAAGATGTATCAAGTTCTTTCCTTCTCTCTGACTAGAATACCTTAATTATAAGGCATAAGAATTTTTTATGATACTCTGTTAAAATTAAAGAAAGTAGTTCGTTCAAGTTAGGAAAATTCGATGAATCCAGAAAAAGTATTAAAGCAAACCTTTGGCTATGATAGTTTTCGTCCAGGACAAAAGAAAGTTATTGATTTAGTTTTAAATAAACAAAATGTGCTAGCAGTGATGCCAACTGGTGCAGGAAAGTCTCTTTGTTACCAAGTGCCAGCGTTAATGAACTCAGGTGTTACTTTAGTGATTTCACCACTAATTTCATTAATGAAGGATCAAATTGATACATTAAAGCAAAATGGAATTAATGCGGCTGCCTTAAATTCGGCAACACCACAAGAGGAAGTAAATCCTATTTTGCGTCAAGCCTATGAAGGAAAAATCAAACTGATCTATATTACTCCGGAGCGACTAGCAATCGACTATTTCAGATATCAGCTCAATTTCTTGGATATTGATCTAGTAGCGGTTGATGAAGCACACTGTATTTCTCAGTGGGGTCACGACTTTCGCCCTGCCTACAGGCAACTACTTGATGGAATTAATTCTTTAAAAAGCAGACCGAATATTTTAGCATTAACCGCAACAGCCACACCGGCAGTTCAAGATGATATCTGCGAGCAGTTGAATATTCCAAAGCAAAATATGATAATTACTTCATTTGCACGACCGAATCTGAGCTTTAAAGTAGTAAATTCGCCTCAAAATACGCCACTTTATATTGCG
Organism: Lactobacillus kitasatonis DSM 16761 = JCM 1039; assembly: GCF_000615285.1. Classification (GTDB taxonomy): domain Bacteria; phylum Bacillota; class Bacilli; order Lactobacillales; family Lactobacillaceae; genus Lactobacillus; species Lactobacillus kitasatonis. Next base: position 95,477 of record NZ_BALU01000008.1, read on the forward strand.
CAATATATTAAAATGCATCCCGACGAAGCAGGAATTATTTATACCAACACTCGTAAAAAGGTAGAAAGTTTAACTGATTATTTGGCGAAAAAAGGTATTTCAGTTGGCGCATATCATGGCGGGATGCAGACAAAAGAAAGAGATGAAGTTCAAGAAGCCTTTCAATTTGATCAAATTCAAGTAATCGTAGCTACAAATGCTTTTGGCATGGGAATCGATAAAAGCAATGTTCGCTTCGTTATTCATGCTTCAAGTGCATGTAATATCGAAAGCTACTACCAGGAAGCTGGACGTGCAGGCAGGGATGGCGAAGAAAGTGAAGCAATTATGATTTACCATCCAGGCGATTTACATCAGTACCGCTATTTTATCGATGACTCAACTGCTGATGAGAAGTATCGCGAGTTGCAATATCAAAAACTGCAATCAATTACCAATTACGCCAATACCGGTGAATGTTTGCAACAATTTATCGTGCGCTATTTTGGCCAAGACTGTGAACCTTGTGGTAAATGTTCTAACTGCTTAAATCAAGACGATCTGGTTGATATCACAGCCGAGGCGCAAAAAGTAATTTCGATGGTCTATGAATTAGACGGTCGCTTTGGTAAAAATGTGGTTGCGCAGTGTTTAGTTGGATCAAATAATCAAAAGATGAAAGACATGAATGCGGCCCAATATGATCACTTCGGCAGTTTGAAAATGAATCAGAAAGATGCAATCAGTTTAATCGATTATTTGATTGCATCAAGATATTTAGAAATTGAAGGAACAAAATATCCGTTAGTTCATGTTACCAATCGAGGTTGGGATGTGCTTGATGGTAAAGTTACGGTAAAAAGACGAATTGCTAAAGTTCAAAAGAAGGCTCGTATTTTTGCTCAAGACGAAAATCCAGATTTGTATGAAGCATTAAGAAAGAAACGAATGGAACTGGCTAGAAAGCAAAAAGTGCCAGCATTTATGATCTTTTCTGACCGCAGTTTGCATGATATGGCCAAGATCAAGCCACAAAACAATGAAGAATTCTTAGAAGTAAGTGGCGTAGGACAAGCAAAAATGGAAAAGTATGGCTCAACGATGATAAAAGTAATTAAAGAATTTTAGTTGTACCTTATAGCAAAATTAGTTACCTTTATGTTGGCTTAGTTATTCTTTTTAATTTACAATAAAAGTAATAAACGAAAGGAAGACAAATTATGGCTAAAAAAACTTTGATTTTGTATTATTCATGGTCAGGCACTACCAAGAAGATGGCAGAAAAGATTAATGGTGAAATTGCCGGTAGTGATATTGAAGAAGTTACAGTAGCTGATGGCACCTTCGATTCAGATATGTATAAGACTAATGACATCGCATTAGATCAAATTCAAGGTAAGGCCGATTTTCCAGAAGCTCAACTTAAAGATATCGACTTTAATAATTATGATTTGATCTTAGTGGGCAGCCCTGTTTGGTCAGGTTATCCTGCAACTCCAATCAAGTCACTTCTTGAAAAGATGAAGAACTACAAAGGTGAAGTTGCCTCATTCTTCACTTCTGCAGGTACCAACCATAAGGCTTATACTAGTCACTTTAAGAAATGGGCAAATGGCTTAAACGTCATTGGTGTTGCCCGTGATGACAGTGGAGTTAATGATTGGGTAAAGTAATAATTAAATAAAAATAATTATGTAAAGCAGCCGAAGGGCTGCTTTTTTGTATAAACGAAAATTAAAAGTTGATTTATTCACTTTATTAATATAAAATTAAATTAATATTAATTACTGATACATTAATGTGAATAAGGTGAGGATATGGATTTGACTAAACAAATTTCTGCTAAAGGTTTGGTTTTGGATGGTGCAATGTCAACTGCACTTGAAAAACAAGGCATTGATACAAATACAGACTTATGGACAGCTGTAGCTTTAGAAAAAGATTTGAGTAAAGTCTACCGTGTACATATGAACTACTTCAAAGCCGGAGCTCAAATGACCATCACCGATACTTATCAAGCAAATGTGCAAGCTTTTGAAAAAGATGGTTATTCTGAAGATCAAGCCAAGAAGATGATTGCAGATGCTGTCAAAATTGCAAAAAAGGCTAGAGACGACTTTGAAAAGCAGACTGGGATTCATAATTATGTTGCAGCTTCCGTAGGTTCATACGGCGCTTACTTGGCCGAAGGTGATGAATTTCGCGGCGATTATGATTTAACCAAAAAACAGTACCTGGATTTTCATTTACCAAGATTAAAGGTGCTATTGGAGAATAAACCAGATTGTCTAGCAATCGAAACGCAACCTAAACTTGATGAGGTTGTTGTCCTTTTAGACTGGTTAAAAGAAAATGCACCTAAGATGCCTGTGTATGTTAGCTTCACTTTGCATGATACGACTAAGATTAGTGACGGCACTCCATTGAAAAAGGTCATGGAGAAATTGAATGAATATGATCAAGTCTTTGCTGTGGGTGCGAATTGCTTTAAACCATTTTTTGCCACTGCTGCTATTGATAAAATGCGTGAATTTACTAAGAAGACGATCATTATTTATCCAAACTTAGGCGGCGTCTACAACGAATTCGAGAGAAACTGGATTCCATTTAATGCTAAGTTTGATTTTGGGAAACTCAGTAAAGAATGGTATGAACATGGTGCTCATATTATTGGGGGATGTTGTTCAACTGGAGTTAAAGAAATTACTCAAATTGCATCTTTTTATAAGACCTTGAATAGTCAAAAGAGTAGAGCTAAAACAGATTCTCAGCCAAATACTAATTTGAAACAAATTCATGGTTCACATGCGTAAATTTTTTGAAACAAATCTCTTTAAATTTCTAGAATAATTTGATACTATAATAGCGGAGCGTGTGATGAGCGCTCCGAGGATGAAAAGGCTAAGCAAGATGTCTCTTAGGGCATCTGCTGATAGGAAGAAATTTGAAGGTGTAGAAAAGCCATTAAGGACATTTTCCTTAGTGACTTTTTCTTTTACATAAAAAGTGTCTGGGAAGAACTCGATTTTTAGCTCGGATATAAAAACACAGAAATTCATTATTTTTAGTGAATTCCTGTGTTTTTTGCTTTTGAAATAAAAATGGCTCTTTATCAACACCATTTGACAAAGAGCTTACAAAAAGAGCGATGACTTCTTATGAAGTTCATCGCTTTTTTCATGGCCTGGAAATTAGTTTTTTCCCAGACACTTTTTGCATATTACTTGCTTTATAAGATAGCCCTTAAAATTACACTCTCAGAAAAATTGAATCTAGCTGTAAATGTAAGTATTGAAACTCTCGTTTTTATTGAACTTGAACTGATTAAGCAAAATAGAAGCAGCCCAATCTGTATCATCTGCTTCAAAGAAAATTTCATCAAATTTAGAAAAGATTTCATTTAATACAGTCTGAATAAATGGTTGATAGCTTTGGCGGTTCAATGAACAGACATAAGCGATTTCATTGTTTTCAGTAAATACTAGATTTTCGATTCTATTGTTTCTATTTAAACTATAAAAACCTGTTTTTGTTGGTGCGTCTTTAATAAAAGTAGAACGATTAACTGTTAGCGGGGCTACATTAGCATGTGTGTCTTTATAATATTGATAAAGTAAACCACAACACTCAAGATACCTTGAATTCGCTTGCGTAAACGGATATATTACCGAAAAGGTATTCACTGGATATTTAAGGTCTTTTTTAGTAAAGATTGGTGTAAAGCAACGTCGCTTACATTTAAAGCCATTTCGTATCAATAACTGGATTAAATCTTTGTTTTCAGACTCGGTCAAAACTGCTAATGGCTTTTCTTCCCGTTGACGAATAACAGAAAAAGGTAAATCAATGGTGTAAGTTTCAAGTTTAATATTTAGGTAAGTACATGTATCATGATAAATATTATGATAGGTCTTAAGAGTGCCTAGGTCTTTTTCGTTCTGATAAATTGTATAAGTTTTGGGATCAGTTTTTGAAATCTTGATAGTCATTTCTCTTTACCTTTCTTCAACTGATGATAGCAACTTAACCTCACTTAATTACAATTATTACTTATCTTCTAATTCTTTCATGAGGTCCTTGTACTTTTTATAGAAATCATCCATAAACTCATGCAATGTAGGATCGATATTATTATCAATCTTAGACATTCTCAATAAACCTCCTAATATCTTTTTATGTAACTATAGCATGGAGTATAGAAGATTACAATCGAGAAGAAATAACTACTAAAGCAAACTCCTTTATAAAAATTTTCAAAGTCCACAAACTAGCGTTAGCACGCGGAATAAAATCTTTTCTGAGTTTATGTGCGATCTTCTTTAATTCACGGCGCTTGGCCTTATTCTTTGATCCGCCTGGAATGGCTTTAGGTTCTCTATTAATTTTCTCGGTCAGCTTCTCAACTTCTTTTTCCGTTTCTTGAGCCAGAATCTCTAAGCCTTGACTAGTTTGGGCTTCTTCTTCGACCATGGCTTTGACTACTTCCTTATTGATCAGTTCTTCATATAAAGCAGACACGTCTTCCTTTAACTTGGCATGATACTTCTCAATAGCTTTTCGCCAGACAAAAGTGTACCCGTTGGCATCCGCTTCAATCTTAGTACCATCGATAAAAACTGCATTTTCACGGATTAATCCCTCATCTTCTAATAATGAAGTAAAGTAGACAAAGCACTGCTTAATTACCTTATTGGC
>NZ_BALU01000007.1 GCF_000615285.1 Lactobacillus kitasatonis DSM 16761 = JCM 1039
AGATTCTGGATTCGGAAACCCTTAAAGCTTATTTACCGTGGCAAGAGAAGATCCAGATAAATTGTAAATAAAAGAACTTAAATAACCGTCTCAGTATAACAGTAACTGGGACGGTTTTTAAGTACACTATTTTATTTGACGCTTACGATAAATTTAAAGTAGCCATACATTGTTTTTTTGCTGCGCTTTATTTGAGGTTAAAGTTCTTTTTTGAGGCGGCTATTGGAATAAGGTAAATTTAAGGTAAGTTGTATCGTTGTATCATTCAAGGTAGCTTTTAAATTAAGATTAGACAGAAGTGATTTAGTCGAGGCTTATAACAAGTCTGTAAACCTATCCTAAGTAGATTAGACTACCAGTCTATTCAATGAATATGATTGTATTATTTAATAAAATATCAAGTGTAAGACTAAATCCAAAGAGAAATTCTTAACGTAGACTGCAATGATCAGTATGTTATTCAGATTCGATCAAAGTTTTTATCAAGCATAGAATACTTTGAAAATTCGAAGATAAATAGAAAGTTTAATTATACAAAATATTTGAGATTTTTCCATAGTTGAATGGAAAAATAAAAGCTTAATTTCGATAATATTTCGAAATTAAGCTTTTATTAGTTGAGTATCAAAATCTTTTAGGGGTTTAGAATATATCTAGCACAGGGGATGATATTGTACTTAATTAATACACTTACTTTTTTCTTTTGTGCTGGCGATAATGGACTGCGCTTATTGAACATATGCAGCATGAAATTATAATCATTCCAAGGATTATATGAATTGAATTTGGAAGGTTGGAAAGCGTTATTATCGTACAAATATAGTAGTAGCTTACGGGAGAAATACTTAGTAGACAGCGTGATATTTTCGTTAGCATCAGCGGCTTGACATAATTTATACAAAGCCAAATAATTACTTGCATCATTGGTCATAGTATTGCTATCAAATTGATGGATGCAAATATCACCAATGGGAGTTAAGATATTGCCGTTTTTAGTATTCCTAATAGCATAAATATAGCGTAAGTTAGGGTGCGAACAAATGCACGTGGTATTGACGTCTTGGTCTTCTCTAACGCCTGGAATCACTTCCCATTCATTTCTGGCTGATGCCCAATCATTAGTGGTAGAGTTGTCAATCACGATTTTTTTAAGCTGCTTTAATGAATTCAAAGTTATCTCTCCTTTTTGTTTTGTTTTACATAGTGAAATATAGCTTTCTTTGTTAAATATTGCAAGCATCTTTACTTGGGCTACGGCAAGACAGGTTGCAATATTTTACAGACAAGCTATACTATAACTGTAACAAACTATAATTAACTATACTGCTATACGTAATTCGCGTGAGAAAATTGGTTTTGTATTCTTGTCAATTTGAAGAAATATATTACTAGGAGGAATAACTATGTCGATTAAACTAAATTTGAATAAATCAATGGATACTTTGAATCCAAGTTATCTTTTTAATCAATGGACAAAGTATGTCAAAAACAATAAAACAGGCTATTTTATGCTATCTAATGCTTTAGAAACTTATCTTCCATTTATAAAATCTGCGGCAATGAATTTATATATTTTTTATGCAATTCATGCTAAAAATGAAGAAGGTTGTTCTTACTATAGTAATGAGACGATTGCTAGGAAGTTAAATGTCAGCGTAAAAACTATTAGTAATTGGAACAAAGTGTTACAAGATGTTGGATTAATAGCTAGAACACCCAATCCCAATAATAGTTCTACTACTTATATGCTTCCTTTATCTGATTTTGAAATAAATGTGTCATCAGCCTCAGATCAGGATTTTAAAAGACTAAGCTCTTATTTAAATCAAGAAGGATATGGTTCAAAGAAATATATTCTTTTCTATATTGCAGATACACAAAAAATGTACAAATATTTTCCTTTTACTAAAGAGTATGTTTTATCAGAAGGAAAAATTTCGAGGAATATTTATTTATATAACGAACCCAAACAATATCTGACATCCATCAACACAGATATCAAAGGCTTTGGATGGTATGTAGATAGTGAAAATGAGTTTGTCTTAGTTTGGAAGCCTACGAATAAATCGGAAAATAATCCTAAGAATCGTCTGGAAATAATTAAACAATTAGATTCTCAGGAAGCAATTGAATCATTTCAAGCTAATTACCCAAAACTAAGTTTATCTAAAAAGTAATTACTAAGTTGATAAGATTGCTAAAAAGTTGGGTATGACAATCATAAGTTTTGAAAAAATATTGTGTTTCAGAGTTTAGCTACAAAAACGATATAAAAAGAATATTAATATATTTTATTAGGAGTAAATATTACATTAATGACTGAATCACATCAAGCGTCTCAACAAATGCTAGGCTATCTGTATCAAGTAGTGTATGCCTTGTATTTAATAATAAGTTGTGAAGATAATAATGATCAAATTGGAATAGAAAGATTTGATGACGTATCTTTTGAAAAAGATGGTACACCGAAAGAATTAATTCAATTAAAGCACCATATTACTCCGGGTAAATTGACAGACTCAAGTGTTGATTTATGGAGAACTTTAAAAGTATGGATGGATTCCAAGGACATACTAGAGGAAGACACTAAATTATTGTTAATTACAACGGCATCTGCGCCCAAGGGAAGTGTTGCCTATTTGTTAAAAGCGGATGAGCAAGTTAGAAATTATAAAGATGCTTATTGTAAATTAATGAATGTGGCTAAAAAAAGTAAAAATAATGCAATATTAAATGCATGTAATGCTTTTAAAAAATTAGACCAATCAGAAGGGCTAAAACTTGTCAAAAGAATTATAGTTTTGGACGGGGCTACAGATATAACAGATACTGATTCTAAAATTAAAAGTTATCTAGAAATAGCCGTAAAACCAAAATATGAAGATGAGGTTTTAATAGCTCTGAAGGGCTGGTGGTTTCAACAGTGTATTATAGGATTGCGTTCGCCTGAGTTAAAATTAATTAGTAAAAATGAAGTTACGCGTGAAATTCAACAATTAGTAAAAAAATATGATATAGACTATTTGCCAATAGACTCCGATATTAATTCACTTAGATATGGTGTGAATAAAGATTCTACATATGTGAAGCAATTGGGATTATTAAAAATAGATGATGAAGATATATTGGAATCTGCAGCTTCAGATTACGTTAAAGCCGATGCTCAACGTTCAAAATGGATAAGAGAAGATCCCTCTTTAGCAGATGAATTAGGGGAATATGATAGGAATTTAATAGATCGCTGGCATCGTTTGTTTCTTAATATGAAGATGGAGCTGGCAGCAGATCCTGATAAAATAAAAGCAGGGCGTAGATTATACGGAAAAACAATGACTCAGGATTTTCCAATTAGAGCTAATTGTAGAGAGCAATTTATTATGTGTGGAAGTTATCAAAAATTATCGGATAATCTAAAAGTAGGTTGGCATAAAGATTATCATAAATTATTGAAAGGGCATGAATCTAGCAATGGAAAAATGGAATAGGCGACCAGATGAAGTTAAGTATTTATTAAATCCCGCTTTCTGTGGCTTGCTCATATATACAGCTGTAGATGAATATATAAAAAAGACAAAAAGAACCTTTCCATTTTCATTATCTTATTTAATACTACCTTTGATTCTTCCAGATGATATAAGGAATAGTATTGATAGGACAAAATATTTTTCAAGATGGGTACAGAAAAATTCCTCACACCTAATCAGTTTTTCAAGAGTAGCTAAAGCATTAGTACCATTTACAAATGAAACTATAGAATTTTTATTACAATCCAGTAGTATTGATCTAACATCAAAAGGTTCGTTTGACGTTCGTTCTAATGCTTTAAGAAAAAATATAAATGATAGCGAATTAAAAGATTTTATGAACAAGGCACGTCAAATAGGTAGATGGTTTGCCGAAAATAACGATGTTACTTCAATATACATATGCTTGGGAGTTAGGCCATAATGCAAATAGCTAAAATGATACTTTATAATGAGTTTGGAAAAAGGAGAGAATTATCTTTTAAATTAGGAAGTTTAAATATTATTACTGGAAAGTCAAAATCTGGTAAATCGGCTGTAGGAGAGATAATTGAATATTGTTTAGGGAGTAATAAATGTAATATAGCTGATGAGGTAATTAGAGAAAAGGTCTCATGGTACGGCTTGTTGCTACAATTTAATCAATTTCAATTGTTTATAGCAAGGAAAAATCCGGATGAAAATAAAAATAAATCTGATTTATTCTATTTTAGAGAAGGAGAAAATGTCGCAATTCCTTCTTTGGATGAAATAAGACCAAATGCTAATTTGGATGCTATATTAGAAAAATTAGGATCTTTATCAAATATTAGTGAAAATCATTATACTGATAGTTCTAATCAAATAAATAAATCAATAAAGTCAAATTTTACGGCTGCTTTAAAATTTTGTTTTCAAGATCAGGATGAAATAGCAAGTAAAAACGCTTTATTTCATAATCAGGCCCAGCCTTTTGTTCAGAATTCGATTAAAGATACTTTGCCCTATTTTCTAGGTGCTTCAACAGAAGATGCTGTAATTTTAATTCACAAAAAGAAAAGCTTACAAAAACAATTAAAAAAGTTACAGGCTGAATACGAGGAATATAAGGGAATTAGCAACTATAGTCCTTCTTTGGTAAATAATTTAATAGAGGAAGCTCAAGATGTTGGCTTACTTGATAAAACACAAGTAAAGAAGCTAAAAGAAAATAATAATAGAACAAAAATAATAAAAACCTTATCTTCTTTAAATACTAATAATTTAACTGAGTATATGGGAGATGAACGATTACTGAGTTTACAAAAAGAAATCGCACATCAACAGGATATATTAAGCCGATATAATTCGCGGATACAAGAGGTAGAAATATATCAACAAAATTTTCAAAACTTTCATGATGAATTAGGATATAAATCATCTCGTTTAAAATCAATTGGATTATTTAAGGCTTTGGATTTTAGAACAAATTATTGTCCGTTTTGTTCTAATAAACTATCAAATCCTTTACCTAACTTGGACGAAATGAAGAAATCGTTGTTGGAACTTAATGATTCTATTGAAAAAGTAGATTTAGAACAGCCAAAGTTAGATGCTTATCTAATGGATTTAAAAGAAAAAAGAAATGAAACAAGATCTGATATTTCGACTCTTCGTTTGCGAATAAATGATGCATATGATCAACAAAAATATGCTTTAAAAAATCGAGATATTTATCTTCAACAAAGTAAAGTTTTAGGTAGGATTAGTTTATGGTTAGAAAGCCAACATGCTGAAAAAAATAAAATTGATTTTAGTGGTAAAATTAACGATTTAAGCCAAGAAATTGACATGATAGATTCCAAATTGAATGAAAGTTTCAATAAGGATCAAGTTGAGTATGCTCTTTCTAAGATACAAGCCAATATGAACAATTGGACACAAGCATTAGATCTTGAGTATGAGAACTCTACATATAGATTCGATCTCAATAAAATGACAGTTATAGTTGATAAAGATCGTCCTATTCCTTTGAGTCAATTAGGAAGTGGAGCAAATTGGTTGGGGGTGCATTTAATAACCTACTTTGCATTTCAAAAGTTTTTCATACAACATAATCGTCCTGTACCTGCTTTCTTATTTTTGGATCAGCCCTCTCAAGTTTATTTTCCTGTAACTATGAAGGAACTGCAGCTTGGCTCTGAAGATTATAAGGCAGTAGAGAATATTTATGCTTTCATTAATGATCGGGTTAATGAAGAAAATGGGAAACTTCAAGTTATAGTGGTTGATCATGCTTGTTTACAAAACAAGATTTTTGATGAATCAGTTATTGAAAATTGGCATAAAGTTGATGATAATTTGATCCCTTCAGATTGGTTAGAATAATAAAAGGAATATAAAACTTAAATAATTTTGAAGAATAGTAAAATTTACTGTTGTTAAATGAATTGAACTCTAGTCTTGCTTTTGAAACAAAACTAGAGTTTTTTACAACTTTTTTAATTACACTATTCGTAATATTGATATAATTGTATTGTTATAGATGTTGTAAAACTCCATGAATCTCTAATGAGGTTGATGGAGCTTTTTAGTGATTAAGATATAGAAGCTGAGGATAGTAATACAGCTATAGTAACAAGGATTGAAAATGCGTGAGAAATATTATAATAAAAGATTTTTGTCAGTGGTTATCATTGCTGAAATAATAACTTTTATTTTAATAAACTTTGTGTTTTATTTTGCTGGAAGCGTAAAAAACTTTGATTTTTATCCAACTTACATAGTTGGAATATTAATCTTTCTTATTTGTGTAGCATTTATGTTACCTAAATATTCTGATAGGTTGAGTATTTTGTTTCTTAACTACAATAGGAAACTTTTATTAGCCATAGTTATATTTATTTTTTTACTTATTATTTTTGACCCTTTATTAATAAAAGAAGGTCCAATACTTGATAATAATAAAAGTGTAACAACTATAGTTTTTGCGGTATTAGGTGGAATAAGTGTTCCTCTACTAGGATATTTAAATAAATTGCCTGTCATATCTATAAAGGTATTAAATAATAATTTAATAGACGATGATGGTAATATTTCGGCTACGATTGATGACGTCTTAAATATACGTATCCTCTGTAATAGTACTAATCAAGAGATTGTAAGATTTATGGGAATATGTTTTCAAGAAGATATTGATAAAATTGAAGCGTCATTTTTTAAGAATAAAGATAAATTGTTCATGCCAGTAAAAAAATTAAATAATGGAAAGGAATATAAATTAGAATCACCGCCTGAGCTGATTCAGCCGCATGAATTTAGTAGAGAGTATCATTTAAATTGTCGGGACATAATAAATGCAATTCCTGAAGAAAATTTAAATCGAAAAAGTTTTTGCATTGTATTTAATAATGCAGATGGAGTTTGTTTTAGCAGATTGCTGACTATAAATATGGGTAAAGAAAATAAGGTTACAAATAAAATTACTAACGATGAAAAATTAAATACTCTGTATGAAGATGAAGACAGGGCATTTAAAATAGTATGTGGAATTGTTATTTTGATATGTTTAATAATGTTAGTAGGAAATAAGTTAATAGAAATGAAATTATGGAATGTATTAACAGCATTAACGGGTGCTTTAGGTACAATTGCTGCAATAATATCCGGTTTTTATCAAATGAATAAACAAAATAAACTTAATAGAGCAGAGAAGGTTGAAGAATACAGACCAAAATTTGCATGTCATTTTATATCCAAAACCGGAGGAAATAAAGCAATAGTATTACCTTACGATCCCAACTTGGATCAAGATCAGATTGATTCAATGTTAAGGAATGCAGGGAAGCATAGTTTAATAGAAATACAAAATATTTCTAAAAATAGTATTTACGAAATAGCTATCAAATTGATTTATGATAATAATCATAAAGATTATACTGAAATGTTTAATTATTCTGGGCTTCAATTTTCCCAAGAATTAATTATTATTCCTGGAAAAGTTGTACAAGGTAAAAAGGAAAAATTAAAAAAGGTAATTATAAAATTTACTACTCCTGGTAATGAGACTGGATATTGTGTTTATGATGATTCTCATAAAGATTCAGATGGTTATATGCAGTTTATTCATCCAATTTATAAATATGAGAGAACTAATAATAATGAAGTTACAGTTAATCCAGATATAAATGAATACTTTTTGTCTTCGGATGATTTAAAAGATGAAGATTATCAATTTGATGAAGAGAAAATGTACAAAAATGGTATTCTTCGCCATAATTACGATGCAAATTCAAAGACTGAAAAATAGTTTGTAAGGATGAACGATTTTTAAAATATAACACAATCTCTATTTAACCAAGATAGAAGATAGGTTCAAAATACATCTTTAATTTTACAAGATAAGGTAAATACTGTTCTTGTATTAAATATAGATCCCTTTAAAGATTTTAGGAAGGAATTCGCTAAAGCAAATGTCGCTGATTCATACTGGGAAGATGCCAATAATTTATCATTTTTGAAGCATGCTAATGTATACGTAGCACAGCTCATTGCTCTTTATCAATTGGCTTGGGCCGAATATATCAAGACTAATAAGGACACTCTTGATGAAATACAAGCGAAAATGAAAGATACGGTATTACGTAACGCTATTGTGTGGAGTAATACTTCGCCTTAAGATGTGCCAAATGCTATGAAGCAGAATAACTTTACGCTGCATCCCATAGCAACGCTGCCAGATCTATAGGACGCTGGCGGCAGAAATTATCTATAATAAAGATATAAGAAATCAGCGCTAATGACGTTGGTCAACAAGGCTTCGTGCTAAGTTGATTCAGGTTTTAAGCATCATGCACTTATGTGTGTGATGCTTTTCTTGTTTTTATAGGAAGTTAGAGCAAGAGAAGATAGTCAAGATTGAGCAATAATGAAAAATTCTAGCCTTGTTGATGTGAGGCTAGAATTTTTATGTTGCCATGAATCGCATAATGTTTATTGGTATAATTTATATGTTTAAGTCGTAGATAGTGTAGGTGGCTCCAGCAATCTCCTTGGTTGAGGTTGGTGGGGCTTTTTTGCTATAGATTATTTTTCTTTTTAATTTCTGAAACAGTATCCTTCAATACGTATTTTTCTCTAAATGCTAGTGGAGAGATAGCATAATACTTTTTAAACATTTTGAAAAAGCTCTGATATGTCTTGAAACCTGATGAATATGCTACTGATTCAATGGTACCCTCAGGGGATTTTAATAGTTCACTTGCTTTTTGCAAACGATATTGATTGATGTATTCTTGAGGACTCATATTATGTTTTCTCATGAATATACGATAAAGATATGTACGATCGATATTTAAATATGATACCAAATCATGAACAGAAATTTGCTCATCATAATGATTTCTAATATATTGAATAGCCACTTTACAAATATCATCTTTAGATAATTGACTTCTCTTGTTAGTATTTTTAGGATACTTCTTTTCCAATAGATCTAAAATTTCTAATACTTTGGCCTGATAGTAAAAGTCTTTAGGACCTTTATTTTTTGAATATTCTACAATGCCTATTACCCGATCATAAACACCCGGTAAATCTTTTACGTTCATAATAGGATTTTTATAAGTTAAATTAATTCGATCCATATATTTAGAAGCTAGATTTCCAATAAATCTGATCCAATAATAACTCCACGGATCGTCTTGATCTGCTTTCATTACTATAGTCTTGTGTGGCTGAATGAAAAACATGTCTCCCTTTTTAACATGATAAGTTTTACCATCACTTATAAAAATGCCATGTCCACTGGTAACGCAATGAATCATATATCCAGAACGTCCAATTGGACCATAGTGGTGAGTCGGCTTTGCTTTTTCAAAGCCTCCGGATGATACATAAAACTGTCCGTTGTATGAAAGATTATTAAATCCCCATCTGTATGTCATAATTGTTTCTCTCCTCTAAGCAACATAATTACATATCAAAGCAACAATTGCAAATGGTGAAAGCGCTTTATATGATGCATAATAAAATTGAAATGTGAAAGAAATAAATATAGGAGGTAACGTAGTATGGCTGATGAAACAAAGACTTTTAAGCAAATAACCGATACCATAATTCCAGCTATCGGCGGAAAAGATAACGCCATAGAAGCGTTTCACTGTGCAACAAGATTACGTATTAATCTAAAAGATACATCAAAAGTTGATAAAAAAACTTTGATGAATATGCCTTTAGTAAAGGGCGTGAATATTAATCCTACAAATAAGCAGTTACAAATAATTTTTGGACCAGGTTTAGTTGATCGAGTAACAGCCTATTTCATTAAGCATACAGGAATTCCGGCAGCAGGTGATTCTGGTGATGCTGAAGCTGTAAAAGAAGCCGGAGAAAATGATACTAAGAAGAAAAAAGGATGGTTCCAAAACTTCCTAGATGATTTAACAGGTGTATTTACAGAAATTTTACCAGGTATCTTAGCCGGTGGTATTTTAATTGGTCTTAATAACCTGTTAACACAAAACGTTTTTGGATCCCAATCTATTATTCAAATGGTGCCGGGCCTTTCAGGTGTAAGTAAAATTATCGGAATAGGTGCCGGTGGTATCTTTGCAATGTTGCCTTTAATTGTTTGTTATTCAGCAACAAAAAGATACGGAGGAAGGCCAGTTTTAGGTTTGGCAATCGGTGCCGTAATGATGTCGTCATCATTACCATCAATGTCAGATGTTGCTACTGGTGCAGCTAAGCCAATGATTGCCAATGTATTTGGCTGGCATGTTTCAATGACTAGCTTCGGTGGTCAAATCATTGTTGCTTTGATCATGGGTTGGGTAGTAGCCAAATTGGATAACTACTTCCAAAAGCACTTGCCAGGTGTAATTCAGTTCGTATTAGCACCTATGCTTACTATCTTGTTTGCCTCATTAGGCTTATTCCTAGTTATTGGACCAGTTGGTGTAGCATTGTCAAAAGGTATTACTGATGCTCTACTTTGGGTAGCTAATACTTTAGGTGTATTTGGTTATGCAGCATTCTCTGGTGTACAACAATTAATTGTTATTACTGGTTTGCATAACATGTTTGGTGCCGTTGAAACTCAATTGTTAGCTTCAACTGGCCACGACTTCTTAAACCCACTTATGTCAGTAGCCTTGATGGGTCAAGGTGGCGGTGTTGTTGCCTACTACATTTTGAACCACAAGAATAAGAAAGCTAGAGAAATTTCTATTTCAGCATTCTTCTCAATTTTATTTGGTATTTCTGAACCAGCTCTTTTCGGTATTAACCTTGAAAAGAAGTATCCTTTAGTTGGTGGCTGTATTGGTGGTGCAATCGCCGGTGCATTTGTTTACCTTGTTAAATTAAATGCTATTTCATTTGGTACCACTGGTTTGACAGGTATAGCTATTGCTGCTCCTGAACATAATGGTTACTTAATGTACTTCTTAGCTAACCTTATCGGTGTAGTGTTCGGATGCATTTTCTCATTGATTTTGTCTAAATTTATCAAACCTTCACATGAAGATGAAGTTGGAGAAAAAGATGCAAGTAAATACGGTCAATTAAACTAATTGAAAGGCATATATTATGACTAATAGAAGAGCTGAATTTATAAATATGGTGGATCATCTTACTGATGTACCTCAAAAAATCGTACAAAAAGAGGCCCAACTAGCTAGTCAAAGCCATATCGTCAGTACTATCATATTGAAGGCGAAAGTGGTGCAATAGGAGATCCGAATGGATTCTCTTATTTCAATGGTAAGTATCATTTATTTCATCAATGGTCTCCTTTGGCTTTTAGTCAATCACCACACTATACTCAACATGGTTGGAAACATTTAATTTCCAAAGATTTGGTACATTGGGAAAACTTAGGAGCCGGGATGGAAAGTGATACACCTCTGGATAGATACGGGACGTATTCAGGGAGTGCTATTCCGGTGGAAGATAAGTTATTCCTGATGTATACAGGTAATACTTGGGTTAATACTCAAAGTGAAGATGATTGGCACCGTGTACCTTTTCAAGTTGGTGCGATGATGGATAAAGATAATCAAGTGGTTAAATGGACTAAGCCATTAATGAAAGGGCCGTTGCCAGGTTATACAGGTCACTTTAGAGATCCTAAGATTTTTAAGAAGGATGATACCTACTATGCAGTATTGGGTATACAACGAGAGAATTTAACTGGTACTGCTCTTCTAGTAAAAAGCAAGGATCTTAAGAATTGGAAAATTGTTGGTGAGATAAAACCAACAGCCAATCAGTCATTAGGTTATATGTGGGAATGTCCAGATTACTATGAAATTGGTGATAATGGTATTTTGGAATTTTGCCCACAAGGCTTAAAAGAGAAGGATAATCATTTCAGAAATATATATCAAAATGGTTACTTTATCGGTAAAAAACTTAATTTGGATACAGGTGAGTTCGATTGTCAGAATTTTCAAGAATTGGATAAAGGCTTTGACTTTTATGCAATGCAAACTATGCAATCACCAGATGATAGACGTATCTTAATGGCATGGATGGGAATCTCTGATATTGAATATCCAACAACAAAATTTCATTACAACGGCTCATTAATCTTTCCTCGAGAGATAACTGTTAAAAATAATCATATTTACCAATCTCCTATTAGAGAAATAAAAAATATTTATTCAACCAACTATACTGGAAAAGTAACGGTTAAACATTGCGAGAAGGTAAACGCTGGTAACGTTAACGCCAGAGATATCAAAATTGATGTTGATTGTTCTTCAGCTGATTATTTAATTCTTGATCTTTTTGCAGATCAGAAGAATACTAATCATTTACGTCTTATTTTCAATCAAAAGAAAAATGAGTTCATTGTTGATAGATCACATTGTGGTGTTTCTTTTGCAGAAGCATATGGTAACACAAGATTTTGCTCATTAGATTTGAGTAAAAAAGTTAAAGTAAGAATTTTGCAAGATATATCTTCCGCTGAGATATTCCTAAATGATGGTAAAGAAGTATTTAGTTTACGTTTGTTTTGCCCCTCTGAAGATCATAATATTTTCTTAACCAGTCATAATGGAACAAGCGTGGTAGATTACGATATCCATGAGTTGCAGAAGATTATGTGATTTAAATAGGAGTAGCGAGAACTACTCCTATTTTTTATGAGAAAGGATTATTATGTTTGAACCTAAGTACCATATTTTTCCTATAAAGGGATGGATGAATGACCCAAATGGATTAGTTTATTTTAAAGGACAATATCATGTTTTTTATCAGTATTATCCTAAGGATAGTCAATGGGGACCAATGCATTGGGGACATGTTGTAAGTAAAGATCTTATTCATTGGGAAACTGAACCCATTGCTTTATATCCTGATATTGAAGATGGCTGCTTTTCTGGAAGTGCAATTGTAAAAGATAATAATTTATTCCTGATTTACACTAGCCACAATGAAAATAAAGATGGCTTGATTACCGAAAATCAGAAATTGGCTATTTCAGAAGATGGAATCCATTTTGCTAAATTTCCACAACCAATTATCGTAAATGATACTAATGATATCCATGATTTTCGTGATCCTAAAGTTTTCGAAAGAGATGGAAAGTACTATACAATAGTTGGCACTAAGAATAAAGAAAATATGGGACAAGTAAAACTGTATTCTTCTCCTGATTTGTATAATTGGAAATTCTGTTCAATATTGGCACAGTCTAAGAGTACAAATGATGAAGGCTATATGTGGGAATGCCCTGATATTTTTAGAATAAATGGCGAAGATGTTTTACTTTTTTCACCTCAAGGAATAAAGGCCAAAGAAACTGAGTTTAAGAATCTCTATCAGACAGGATATCTGCTAGGACAGATGGACTGGAATGCCCGAAAGCTGGTCAGAGAAAAAGATTTTAAAGAACTAGATAGTGGACATGATTTTTATGCAACTCAAACATTTTTGACTCCAGATGGCAGAAGAATTTTATTCGGCTGGCTAGATATGTGGGAATCAAAATTTAAAGAACAAGAAGAGGGATGGGCAGGTATGCTTACGTTTCCTCGAGAATTGCTGGTTCAAAATGATAGATTGATTCAGAGGCCTATTAAAGAAATAAACAAATTATATGATGGAATTTTAGCTAGGGAAGAAAGCCGTCATATTCAGAAGCAATTTGATACACATCAACTAGAAATAGATCTTGCTAACAAACAAATTACAAATAATTTTGAGATGAAGATATCATATGGCCAACAGCAAATTAAATTGACACTAAAAGATGATTTCCTCATTCTTAATAGAACTGACAGTACAAATAGATTTGTAAAGATCAATACTCAATCTAAGCTAAGGCTACAGATACTTTGTGATACTAGTTCAGTTGAAATATTTGTTAATGATGGAATCGCTACATTTAGCGAGCGTTTGTATGGTTCTGGTGGATGTAACTTAGAAGTGAAATCGGGGTCTGATTGTTCTTGCTTAGTTCGCAAATTGAGTATTTGATACAAGGAAGCATAACTATGAAAGCAGACGTTAATAAACTCAGCTTTAAATTGGCTATTTTATCAATTTCACTTTTTTGTGCATCGGGTTTTTCAATCTCAGCAGCTATTCCTAATATTAAAACAGGGCTCGGAAATGTTTCTTTAACAAATATTGAAGTTTTAGTTTCTATTCCTACTTTTGGATTGATATTCGGATTACTTCTTTCATGGCTTTTAATAAAAAGATATGGCTATAAAAACACGGTAATTACTGGCTTAATTATTATGACGATCTTTGGAACATTTCCGCTGATTAACAGTAATTATGTATTAATATTAATTAGTCGATTTTGTTTAGGAATTGGTATAGGCGTATTTAACTCTCTTTGTTTTAGTTTGATTTCTGAATATTATACAGACCAATTACGTGCAAAGATGATTGGATTACAAAGCGCTACTCAGGCGTTAGGAAGTACAATTCTTACTCTTTTAGTTGGAATTTTAATTCCATGTGGTTGGCATTATGTATTTTTAATTTATTTGTTGAATATTTTTCCGTTAATTCTATTTGCAAAATACGTACCAGACGATCGTGTAACTAACAGATCTCAAAGATATTTTAGTTCATTGAAAAATGCCAAAATATTTATAATTGCAGTTTTTGCGTGTATTTACTTTATTACAGAACTAACCATTACATATAAATGCTCTTCATTTATAGTAAGTAGGGGAATAGGGTCTAGTAGTCAAGCAGCAATAATACTAGCTTTAAACACAATGATAGGATTTGTAAGTGGAATCTTATTCTCACGCGCCTTCAAATGGCTAGGTAATTATATAGTTTCAATTTCTTTATTAAGTTTAGGAATACTATTTTGTTTAGTGAATATTGTTAATTCACTGTATTTGGTTGGCTTAATTGTATTATTATGTGGTTTCTTTGCTTCATGGGTAAGTTCATATTTATATAATTCAATTGCTGGAATAGGAGACTACCAAACTCAGCCCTTGATAAATACAGTATTAATAATTGGTGTGAACATTGGATGCTTTATGAATCCATATTTAAATGATTTGATTGGTAATCTTCTTGGTACTAATAATGCTGGTACGTTGATCTGCTTCTCTGGAATTATTTTATTGATATGCTCTGTAATGGTAACTGTGTTTATGCTAATTAAGAAAGTTAATCGTTAATTTGATTTAATACGAAAGCTATTCCATTATTATCATTTGTTAAGGTGTGATTATGGAATAGCTTTTTTATAGATGGGGATGAATTTCCCATTACATACGGATTTTCAACAGAGTTAAGCATAGTAATATCATTCTCGCTATCACCAAAAGCCCAACTTTGAATAGAAGTAGCCTTATACTTTTCTATTATTTGTTTTACTGCATACCCCTTATTGCTAGAAGAGTTAGTAATCTCTCCGTAATTGACAATATTAATATTATTGATACTGCTTTCTAAACGTTTCTTTAGTTCAAGTTTAACTTCTTTAGGACCTTGAATTAAAAGCTTATATATAGGTGAGTTAAAAGAAAAATTGGAAAGATCCACTATTTTGGGTATGCAATTAACAGCTTTCATTTCTTTTTCTGTCCAGTAATTATGAATATTTTCGGTCAACCATAGGTCATAGTTGCAATAAACATTTATCACTAATTGCGGATAGTTAGATTTTACAATTTTAATAATTCTTTTGACTGTAGCATTATCTAAAGAACAAGAATATGCTACAGTTTTATCTTTATTAATGATTAATGCACCGTTATAAGATATTAATGGCAATTCTGAACTGATTGGATCTGTAACTTTAGTGATTGCTAGAGGCATTCTGGCAGACACTGGAATAAATATGTCACCTTTAGTGAGTCTGTTTTGAATAGCTGCAATTGTGGGAATAGATACTTTATGCTGGCTATTTAATAATGTGCCATCAAGATCCGAAAAAATAATATTCATTTTTGAGTTAGATTGCCTTTCAACCAATTTTGAATTATAGAGATAAAAATTCTTGAATGTAACAACTTTCATGATTTATAGATATTATACTATGTTTAAAAATGGAGCTTTTTAAATTGATGGCGACAAATGTATTGGTTTAACACATTTTGATAAAATAATAAATTATTGCCGAATACGGTTTGTCCAAGGTAATTTGTCTGTTCAACTCACGCCTTGATAAGAGTAAGGTGGTAGCGCACGGCTTTGAGCCATTGCCAACTTGGCCTGATGCGGTAAGCGATTATCTCGAAATCTTGAAGAAGCATCTCTGATGAATTGGGTAAGTAAGAGAATAGATGAAGGTAGGAAGGCAGCCTCCTTGGGGATGCCTTTTGGTACAAAATTTTGGTAAATCATATGCTCTTTTTACAGAAACTGCTATACTTATTTTAAATATATACGAACAAGTGATCCAAAATACTGAAATTGAAATAAGGAAGAGCAATTATATGAAAAAGAAACTAACTACAGAAGAATTAATAACCCATATTAAAAACAAGGGTATAACATTTAACCATATGACAGAAAATGATGCTAAAAAATGTTTAAGAACTTTAAATTACTATTATAAACTCGCCGCATATCGAAAAAATTTTAAAAAAGATGTAAATGGAAAGTATGAGGACTTAGATTTTGCATATTTAACTGACCTGGCTGCTATTGATATGCAATTGAGACAATTTCTTTTAGAGTTGTGCTTGGATGTAGAACATGGGGTAAAAGTCTTATTATTAAATAGAATTTCTGATTATTTACCTAATGAAGATGGATATAAGATTGTCCAAGATTTTAGAAACGGAGCAGATTATGGCTCAGATCAATATGATTTGACTATTAAAAATCTAAAAAGTAATCAATATTTGAAAGAAATGAGTAGAAAATATTCTCAGAATCCACCAGTTTGGGTATTTTTAGAAACCGTTTCATTTGGTGGATTAACAGCTTTTACTGAATATTTTTGTGTTAATAGAGAAACTACGAAAAAAATTAAAAAAATAAGTTCACTTTTACGTTATTGTAAAAACATAAGGAATGCTTGTGCTCACAATACACCTATATTGGTCAATTTGTTTTCTAATTCAGATAGATTAGATAAAAGACCGAAGGCTATTCAAGGAATTTCTAATAATATTGGTATTCCAAATCAAGATACGTATTATGAAAAAATGGTAGATTTAATTTCTTTGTTTTATATTCATAAATCAATTCAGAGTGAATTATTAGGGAAGTTTCAGTATAATAAAGGTCAAAAATTAATTCAGAGATTTCATAGACATTATTGGTATGAAAAAGAAGAAAATTTAACTAAATTCATTGACGACCTATCAATTTTAATTGAATACTTGAATTAATCATGTATAATTATATGTAAGGAATCAGCGCTAATGACGTTGATCAACAAGGCTTCGTGCTAAGTTGATTCAGGTTTTAAGCATCATGCACTTATGTGTGTGATGCTTTTCTCGTTTTTGTAGGAAGTTAGAGCAAAAGAGGACAGTCAAGATTGAGCGCTAATGAAAAATTCTAGCCTTGGTGATATGAGGCTAGAATTTTTATGTTGCCATGAATCGCATAATGTTTATTGGTATAATTTATATGTTTGTTAAGTCGTAGATAGTGTAGGTGGCTCCTGCAATCTCCTTGGTTGAGGTTGGTGGGGCTTTTTTGTGATGTGGAATGGAAAAATTAACCACTCAAGTTATTATTTTGAACATGAATATTTGTTACCTGTAACTTTGTTGGATTGATGGGCTAGAGAAAGTAAACACGATATGGATGTAAATAAAATAATTATAGAATATTTGAAATTAATAATTGATCTACTTCATTATGCAGGTTGGCCAATCTTAATTTTTATAATTTTCATGTATTATCGAAAGAAGATTCCTTTATTAGTTGGGGATCTTCTTCCAAGAATAAAGAAAATAACTTTTAATAAAATTTCTGTTGAATTTGTTCAGAAAGTAAATGAACTAAAAAATTTTCAACAGAATTATGATGTAAAAGAATCGGTCGAGTTAAAAGAATATCTTTATAATCCTGAATTTAGACAGTTACTTAGAGTTCGATCAGATTTTAGTATCTTAGCTTCTTGGCAAGATATTGAAATGAAGTTACGTCAAATGGGAATTAACCCCTACACTCGTAATAAATCTCAAAAATTGGTTCAAAAATATGATTTTAAGCAGTCAAAATTAATTCTTCATTTGAAAGATTTAAGAAGTGAAGTAGTACATAATAATAATATACGTATACCAGAAGAAACTGCACTGGAGTATAGAAAAGCTTGTTTTGAAGCCTTACAAGCATTAGATAAGTTAGAGGATAGCTTGGTAAGCAAGATAATACGAAAGGGTAGCTACTAAAATGCTCAATCTATTAAA
Source organism: Lactobacillus kitasatonis DSM 16761 = JCM 1039 (assembly GCF_000615285.1). GTDB lineage: Bacteria > Bacillota > Bacilli > Lactobacillales > Lactobacillaceae > Lactobacillus > Lactobacillus kitasatonis. Next base: position 18,347 of record NZ_BALU01000007.1, read on the forward strand.
TAAGTAAACGAAGATGTATAATAAAAGGGTCCATAAGATCACTCTGTTTTAGGTAATCAGGTTTGATTCTAAAATAAGGAGTTGATATTATGGATGCTAATTTGCTATTAGTCATTGTTATTTTGATTATAGTAAAATTTAAGTAAAAATGAACTCCTTAACCTGTCAGCTAAGGAGTTTTCTTTATCTAGAAAGGGTAAAATTGAGAGTGCAATATTTTCCATTAATTAAGCAGTCATCACTTGATGATTTTTCGCTAAATGGAGGGTGGATTGAATTAACAGCAGATACTGATCTAACAAAGGTACAAGATAAATACAAATTTGGTACATTGGAATATAAGAATGGCTCAAGTGAACTTGCGCTTTTTCAGGGATGGAAATCACATTATAGAAGAATAACCTCTGGTATGCCATTGTACAGAAAATGCAATATTTTAGGATTTATTGCCAATAATAATACTAAATTTGTGTTTATTCCTGAAGTTTCAATAGAACCAATTTTTACTGGACCAACTATAATTCCGGTTGTTTATAACAATTGGCATATGAATAGATTTTCTATTGTGAATTTTATTCCTTAGAATTTGTCGACAAAGATATTTAATAAAATATTATTGAATTTTACGCTATTGGATGACTGGATTACACCAGCTTTTAGATTTGAAGAAGCATATACAGGTATGCAAACAAAAGTAAAAATGGCTAAACCAATTGTGCTGGCATATTTTACTTACAGGGGCCAACTTTTTAAAGTGGAATTAGTTGGAAACATAAGCAAAAAGAATGGTCAAAATGATAAATATGTTAATTATAAAAATGATTCTTGGATTTTAATTGAGGGAGAAAATAGCATTTCTTCTGAACAGGCAATTTTCTTTGCAACTGAATTGAGAAAAATGTTTTCAGTAGTGCTAGCACGCCCATTAAATACTACACAATTATCTAAAAAAGGTATTGATAGAATCACACATCAATCTCTTACAGAGGATTTGTACTTCCTTGAAATGCGGTTTAAAAATAATAAAGATAAGTTGCTAATTTATGAAATGTTTCAAGAAAAGCGGGATATTCAATTAAACAATTTAATTCCTAATTGGTTTAATAAGGGTGAAAACTTTGAATTATTAATACAAGATTATCTGCTGACTATTTCTTATAATGAAACGGTTCAAAATAAATTAATTAATTTAACAGAAGGCATTGAAGCATATTATCGTGATAAGGATGAAAATTTGCATCAAAAATTAGAAGATATGTTGAATTCCTTGCCAGAATATATACAAGATACTTTAGAAAAAAATGTAGGGGATCTGGACACTTGGTTATCAGAAATTAAGGATACAAGGGTATATATTGCTCATGGAGATAGGAAGGAACATGTGATTGATGACTTTATGGAACTTTCGCGAGATGTAGATACTCTTCAATATTTGACGCAATACTTTATCTTACAAGAACTGGGGATGAAAATAGAAGGTAAGGAAAGGGTGAAAATAAATTTAAACTCTTTTTTTAATACCGAAGAAATATAGGTTTATCCCTATAAATAAAACCAACCCCCCTAACATGTGCAAATATGACTTTAATAAAAAGCTATATTTTTAGTATTATTAAGGTGAAGGTGTATTATGGGGGAATTAAACATGAAGATAAGAAAAGCAATCATTCCTGCTGCAGGGCTCGGAACCCGATTTTTGCCTGCGACTAAGGCTTTGCCTAAAGAAATGCTACCAATTGTTGATAAACCAACAATTCAATTCATCGTCGAAGAAGCAAAGGCTGCAGGGATTGAAGACATTTTGATCGTAACCGGCAAGAACAAGCGAGCAATTGAGAACCATTTTGACTCAAATCCAGAGCTTGAACAAGACTTAGAAGCAACCGGCAAGACGCAGTTATTGAAGTTGACGCAAGACATCACCAACTTGGGGATTAACTTGTACTACACTCGTCAGTCGCATCCCGCCGGCTTAGGCGACGCCATCTACCGCGCACGCAGCTTCGTTGGTGAAGAACCTTTTGTCGTTATGCTCGGCGACGACTTGATGAAGGATAAGGTAACGCTGACCAAGCAGCTGATTGATGAGTACGACAAGACGCACGCCTCAACGATTGCCGTGATGAAGGTGCCACACGAGGAAGTATCCAAGTATGGTGTGATTGATCCTGGCGACATGCTGGATAAGGATCTTTACAACGTTAAGAAGTTCGTCGAAAAGCCAGCCGTAGATAAGGCGCCAAGTGACTTCGCCATCATCGGTCGTTATTTGCTGACACCTGAGATTTTTGACATTCTTGAAAAGCAAAAGCCAGGCCGCGGCGGCGAGATTCAATTGACCGACGCCATCGATACTTTGAACCAGACGCAACGCGTATTTGCCCACGTGTACAAGGGCCAACGCTTCGATGTCGGCAACAAGGAAGGCTACCTCGAAACCTCGATCCAATATGGTTTGCGCCACTCCGAAACGCACGACGCTTTGAGAAAGTATATTATTGAGCTCGCGCATGAGTTGGAGAAGAAGTAATAATATAGTAGAAATTAGCACCAATCGTTTTAGGTTGGTGCTTTTTTAGTGTGCGGGGGGAACTTTCAAGTTTTTGATTGCTTGATCGGGTTTATACTGAAGATATGTATGTAGTAATAAGGAGAAAAATATGAAGATCAAAAGAATTTTAGCTTTTTTAGCAGGGATATTGTTGGCTGTTTCAGCAATTGGGGTAACTAATCAACCCGAGCAAGTAAGCGCATCTGCTTTTCAAAAGACTACTGTGCCTAAGAAATTCCGCGGCACTTGGTATTACTATGTTGGTAATGGAAAAGTTGAGGCTTACAAGATTACGCGTAATGAAATTAACTTAGCCGGCTGTGCTGATGGCAAAGCAGGAGTTTATAAATATACTAAACGGGCATTTAATGCCAAAGGCAGTTTAGATTATTATAGTTCGCACCTATTAATTAATACTAAAGGCAATAGAATGTGGATATGTGCTCCACAAGGTCAGACCTCAGCTGCGTACGTCGCTAATAACCGCAAAAAGCTCTATGTAGGTGTAGATACTTGGGTAGATACGTATTATAAGAGCAAATCTGCAGCTAAAAGGAACCACAAAGCCGACAGAAGCATGAGCAGAAGAGATAAGCTTTCTAAGTTGGTTTGGGGTTAAGTAATAGATTGATTTGTTGAAAGAGTAATAGCTATAATAAATAAGGAAGAGTGATAGATACTCTGCGGAGCCTATTGCGAGAAGCATCTCTGATCCAGAGGTGCTTTTTGTTTTAAAAAGTGAGGAATCGATTATGAATACTCTCGAATACAGGGGCTATAAAGGGACGATTGAAACAGAAGACGATACTTTATTTGGTCATGTTTTAGGCTTGAAGAATGTGATCATTTCTTATGAAGGAAAGAATATTGATGAATTGAAAGATGATTTTCAGAATGGGATAGATAATTATGTCAAAATCTACAATTTTAGAATCTTTGAAAGTCTATCGCGAATATATTAATGGCGATGACAGTCATGTGGAAGTCGTACATGTTCCTGTAAATTTGACTAATTTTTATAAAAAGTATGGAGAAACAGAAAAGTAGCAAGTATAAATATTATTAACAAAAGTGCTGTTTTGTTAATGATAAAGTGTACTTTAAGAGGACATTATTTACAAAACCGGCATTTTGTTAATAATGATTAGAATAAGAAATCACATAATTAACAAAAAAGCATTTTTGTTAATTATGAATATCTTGATTATTGTAAATATTGCATGTATATTATAAATACTTACAGATCAAGTTTAGAGGCACTAGGAGTAGGTCCTAAACTAACAAAAGCCTTGAGATAATATTTTATAGATATTATTATCAGGGCTTTTGTTTTTTTATCTATTTCAAAAGCCACTTGCAAAAACAAAATATTGTTCCAAAATTAAGTTGAATGAAATTTGTTAAGTTTTTAGGGAGTAAAAAATGAATAAGAAAGCGATATTAGTATGCAGTGCATTGTCGCTTTGGCCGGAATGATGAGTCCTTCTCAAGTTAAGGCTGATGACTTGCCGGCTGGCATGACTGCTGCCAACACAGTTTCAATCACCAAGAAAGTTTTTGTTTATAACCGTAAGCAAAGCGCCAAAGTGAACGCCAAGCGCAAGGCTTTGATCAATGCGCAAAACGAGTTGTCTGCACTTAAAGGTAAAATCAATGGCGATGAATTAGTCACCGGTGGAGCTAGCGGCTTTTTCCAAGAAATTGCGGAAAACTCTAGCATGAGCGAAGCACAAAAGAATGACGCGGCCACTGCATATGGCGTAGTTAACGGTCAAATTGATGCGCCAAGTTGGTATGGCCAGTACGTTAATTTGGGTCAAGCTAGCGATGCAACTAGCTTAAAAAATTTATACGCAACTTTGCCTTATTATGACCAATACATCAAAATCCGTCAGAAGTACAACTTGAATATTCCTCAAGTTTCTTTGGCTGACGTTGCTGTTGCGATGATGGACGCAGATTACAGTACTCATGTGATCGACCATGCTCGTCACTACGAAGCTAATGAAAACTTGGCTTGGAATGTTCCTGATGATCCCAACAGTCTTTGGATGAGCGAGGAGTCAATTTGGAACAAGGGCGTGAAGAAGAATCCTTCTTTGGAACAATACAGAGATGATGCCTATGGTTTGTCCCAAGTTGATCATGATTTTGCTGAAAAAGTAGGCCACTACCTCAACTTGACCGATCCCGCTACCAAGAGTTATGGCTACGGCTTGAACACTGAGCATCATAAGTATGACAATACCGAGTCATGGGATGCTGGCTACGGTGAACCTGCCTTTTCAGTAAATGAATTCAAACAGTTAGTAACTGATTACTACAACAAGATTGAACAACCAGACCAAGTAAAAGCGCCCAAAATAAGGTAAAAGCAGCCAAGAAGGCTTTGGCTAAAGCTAAGAAAGCTGATAAGAAGAGTGTGAAAAAGGTACGCCGTGCTCGTAAAGTGAAGAGATAAATTGTGAGATGAAGGTGTCCCCTGGAGGGGGATGCCTTTTTTTGTTTTTGCGTTCCTGTTTCACATAAGAGTCCACTTTCTCAACATATTTCTTCTTTCAAAGTCGTAGTTAATAGCTACGGCTTTTTGTTTTATAATGAAAATGTTTGTATATAAGTAATTTTGGAGGAAAATCTGTTGAAACAGAATAACACTTTGAATGTTAGGAGATTAGTGGGAGCAATTCTTCTAGCTATTTTTGCTGTGGGAATAATTGGTTATTCTCAGTATTTACTTGAAATTGCGTGGGTTGGTCGAGTTAGACAATTCCAGCAATTTTTGTATTTTGATGGTGCATGGGCAACTGGCTTAGCTATCTGGTACTTCGTAACTTTGAAAAGACCCACTAATAAGAAGGCAGAATTAATCGTTAAGATTATTTTCTTCATTGTTATTGGGTTGAATGCCATTTATGGTGCCATGCTAGATTATAGTGATGCCGCTATTTACGGTGTTGTGTTGATGATTTTTTATGCAATTGGCGGCCCTTGGGGTAAATTAGGTTATCGTAAGCATCCCTACCAAGATGTGGATGTATCTACTGATGACAAGCAAGCTGAGAAAACTACACAACCTACATCTCACAAGCCATGGTATAAAACTTGGTCAACTTGGGTAATTATTGTTTTATCAATCCTGGTTATCTCCATGGGCTTCTTCATTTTGACGGATGGCAGCTTCAGAGATTCGTCAGATTTTGATGCTAATACTAGTCAAAATACTAATAGCGGTCACACATTGAGTGTTGATTATAAAAAATACCAAATTAAGGCGATGAAAAATTACCGTGTCGACTACACCGATCATTCTTGGGATGGTGGAGATGTAAGAATAAACAAGGTCATCATTTATCAGACTGCTAAACCATACATGTTTAGCTCATCAAATGATGGTAAATTTAATATTCACGGTTTTGCCAGAATTTACATGACTGTCAAAGCGGATGACGATGTTTCAATTTACCCAACTCAAGGAACATATAATTATTCTGATGGTGAACAACATGGCGTTGATAGCTCGGAAAGCTGGGATGGTGATATTAATGATGGCACAACTAAGTCAGGAACTGTCACTATTCCAATTCAGCATTTGAAGAATACTTCGTCGCTTAAAAGCATTCGCATAAAGTTCGATGCTTCTGCGCAAGATAATGATGATGGTTCTTTGGACAAGACATTTGATTTAACAGTTGATTTGAAATAATCGGGGAGTAGAAATGAAAAAGAAAATAATTGAGATTGCTTTAGCTGGGATGGCTGTTCTCGCATTGACGGGATGCCAGAACAATAAACAAAATAGCAGCGTATCTAAGACAAGTGGTAATGCTCAAGTTAAAAAGAATAATGGTGGCAGTACCAATAATGGCGGCGGAAAATTTGGTCACAATTCTGATTCAAATGATGATGCTTTATGGGATTCAGACAAGCAGGATAAGCTTGATGATTTCTTCGATGATTGGGCCGACACAATGGACCAAGAATATGACAAGTATGATGGTGATGGTCAAATTACTACTGCTGCTGGTGAAAAGTTCCCACGTGATTTCAACCGTGTGTACATTAACAATCAAAAAGTATCGTTGGCTTATAACCCAGATGGTAAAGGTGATGCCGACTATAATGTAGTTGCTATTTACAACCACGATAGCGATAAGGCCCCACTTGAAGGCCATATTACATACTTCTTCTCATTCCATGATGGTAAGCCAATTGTTTTGGTTGATGAGACAACTAATGGTGACAAGGTAATGGTTAAAGAAACTGCTAACCAGGATTTGATCAACGGCTTCAATTCAATTGCTAATGGTCAAAATGCTTCTATGCCTGATAAAGACAGTGATGATAGTGATGACAATAAGGCTTCAGATGATGATTCAGCTTCAGAAGACCCTAAGTTGATTGGAGTGTTTATTGGTTTATTAAAGAATGGTGACTGGTTTAAGAGTAATTTGAAGGATGGCACCATGTACTTTAGTAAAACAGCTGGTCATGGTAAGACTGCAGGATATGATTGTATTACCACTGGTGGTTCGCCTGCTTCATATTACTGGTTCAAACAAGACGGTGACGATATTACTGTGAAGTACAGTGATCCTGATCATGTCGTTGCTGATGGTGTTTACAAGACTGAGCATTATACAGTGGATCGCCTAAAGTCAGATTATTATGTTAACTCAGGTCAAAAAGCTGAAGTTAATGGCTATGTAGATAAATTGAAGCCATTGAGTGAATTAGGTAATTAGATAGTAGAAAAAATAGGCGTCCCTGTTTTGGGGATGCCTATTTGCATGGATATGAAATTAATCAACAACTTGTTTCAAAACCTTTTGATCATTTTGAATCAACTCATCGAGATATTGTTCAATAATTGCATTACCGATGTCGCTACGAGGCACCTTTTTAATATCCGTAATGCTTGAATTATCCCAAGTAGCGTAAGTTGTAGCGGAACCGTCACGACTACTCAGGCGATTGATCACCGCGATGCTGTCGATACAATCGTTGTGAATTCTGTGGCGCTTTTCATCAAGTTCATGGAAAGTTTGACGATATTCTTCGCCGCTTTTTTCTGCCTTCCAAGCAGCCTTTTTATCGTCGAATCGTATCACTATTTGACCATATTTGGTGAAATTAGTTAGACAATCCTTGGCAATATCTGCGATCATATCATCTTCGTCGTGCAAATATTGGATGAGAATTTCTGGATGAAATCCAACAGTTGCTCTCATTTTCTTTCTGATAGCATTCTTGATTTCGTCGTGGGCATTTTGATTGTATGTGTCGACAATAGTTCGTAAATCACTGGCGTCGTCCAATATTCCGACTTCTTTTAATAGTTGACCTACTTTTAAAATATCTTCCTTAGGATTATTGCTATTAGGAAGATTGAACATTAATTGATCTGCTTGCTCTAATTTTTCGATGTCTTTGCTTGTCATGATTGGCTCCTTTCTGCTTACTAGTATTATTATTATAACTACTAAAGTACATTAATTTCGTGCAAATATGACAATAAACTAAACAACTAAAATACTGAGTTTATAATAAAAAATGAGTTTCATCGTATTTTTAAGTGAGGTAGATATAGAAGATGATTAATTATTATAAAAAGGCTTGGAAAGTTGCTGGTGAATTAAACAAGTTTCAGTATGTAAGATTGACAACTATCTTATGGATACTTGCAGTCATTGATGCATTGTACATTCTTGCCACCTATAATTATGCAGGGTTCAGTAGTTTAGGTGCAATGATAGCTAATATAATTGAAGCAATTATTATCGCAATAGTTCTATGTGTGTTGACTTATGTTAATATTAGATTCTTCCCGTGGGCTAAGCACGTTTCAAAATTTGAAAAGTCTTTGCTTCAAGATATGGAAGATAGTGGTAATCAAGCCTACCAGGAAACAATAGATGAGGGCCCTAGAGATAAAATGGTGATTCACGAACACCCAGAGACAAGCATAGTTCAAGATGATGCACCACAAAAAGATACTACACCGACTAATGTTCCATATAGCGAAGTACAAAATGTTAAAGCAAAATATGGTAGCAATTATGAAATTCGTAGAAATACAGGTGGTAGTACACCAGTTAATGTTCCTGAAACTTCAAATATTCAAAAGAATTATGGTTCAAATTATGCGGTTGTTGCAAAGAAACCTACTGATGATGAACCGACTACTAGAGAAGTAAGCTCCGTTGGCTATGATATAAGTTATGTACAAGAAAGTTATAAAGAATTTATTCGACGTGCCAAAACAAATAAGTGGTTAGAAGCTTTTCGAGTATTTTTAACTCGTATGTTGCTTTATCCAGTACTTAATACCATAATTAATTTTATTTTGTGGCCATTTTCATTTTTAATTGGTGCATATAAGATGAGATCTACTGTTAAAGCGCAAAACAATAAATAAAGTGTATAATAATACACAGATCATACCTCTCGCAATGACAGTCTTTTCTATCAGCGAGAGGTTTTTCATCATCAATTTTTGTGCATATATGACATAAATTGGTCTATTTTTGTTATAATACGCCTGAGGCAAAACCTCGTACTCTATATCTTAAAAAATTAGTATTTTCAATTAAAATTTTGTATATTTTGAGGTTGAGCTGGTCCCAGATTTTCATCTGGGACTTTTTTTATTGCAAAATATGTATTTTAAACAAAAAATACCTGCATTTAAAATAACGGGTGTTGTCATAGTAAACGAAGAGAGTTAAGAGTTGAATGTGAGGTAATTCTTATGAAAAACGAGGAAATGACTTTAAACACTGCTGATGAATTCAAGTTTGCTGAACGTACTTTTACAGCAAAGGACATGAATGAAATGTTGGCAGAACAAGGCTGGGTAGCAGCTTAATCAAGATTTTAAAACGCGACTAATTCTAATTACGGCAGCATCTGCCTGCCTCACATATTAAAAATGGAACCTGATGTGATATGCATTGGGTTTCATTTTTGTTTTTACAAATAAAAAAGGCATCCCTAGCAAGTGAATGGGAAGGATCAGCTACTCACTTGAAGGGATGCTATTTTGGTAGGCAGGCTTATGCTTGCAAGCGTTCTTGTTCATCATTTGGGTCCAAAATCGGGTTTAAATTATTATTCATTCTTGAGATAGTTTTAAGCATATCTTCTGATGATATCTTAAGGTTGATGTTTTCGGTCAAAGCAATTACTGAGCAGATCAAAAAGAGGTCAACTTTGATATCGGCGTGGACAGATTTCTGCAAGAAGCGGAGCAACGATGCCGGTCAAACGATTGATGACATTTTCGTTGTTGCAGATGACTTCGTGAATCAAGCCTGAAACTTCCTTGAAAGCTGCCATTAAACGCTCGTTCAATTCAGAAATGGATTTTGCGGTCTTGTAGGAAAGCTTGCTCTTGAAACTACCCAAAGCAATGGACAAAATTTCGTCTTGTAAAGCTTCTTTGCTGTTGAAAATGTGACATAACTGAAAAATGTCCAGCTTTGGCAATCTTATTGATGGTGATATTTGAAAAATTACCTTTGTTGAATAATTCGTAGCCATATTCTACGATGAAAATTCTCTTTTTAGTTGATGTCTTAGTCATACTAAAAAAACTCTTTACTCTGAAATTTTGTTTTTGAAAACTAATTTGCAGTTTTCATAACTTTTTGTCTTGATTGAATAGAGCTTGAGCCATATTTTGGGTAAAATCATTCATGAAGGAGTTCTTCTTTCCGTATGTGTTTTTTTGTTCAAACCAATCATACGAGAAAGGAACTCCTTTTTCTAATGTTTCAAGAAATTAATTTAAGGAATTATCCATCCTTACACAAACTATTTTACGGTCTCAATCCCAGCATGATAGCGTTAATTTAAGTTAATATAATTGCTAAATAATATGGTAAAGATTTAATATTATATAACTAACATGGAGTTGATAGAGTATGGATATAAGAATAACAAATACTAAGAATCGGATTCAGGATGGCTTGGTTAAAGCGGTCCAAGAGTAACCATTATATAAAGTGAAAGATAAAGACATAATTGAGAAGTCGCAAGTTTCTGCGGCCAGTTTTTATAAGTATTATTCAGATAAGAGTGAAGTGCTCGACGATTTGGAAAATGATTTGATGGCAAAATTTAGAAAAGCAGTTGCAAAGGATATTAAGCACTGGCAAACTATGAACCATTCACTAAGTAAGAAGGATATGGATCGTTTGATTGATCAAAATATTAACGAGCTGATCAATTTTGCTACAGAAAATCATGAGTCTGTTTCTACGCTTTTGTCGAGAAATGGTGATGCTAATTTTCCATATCGGATCATTGAGTACTCAACTAGGATGATCGAACGAGCAATCATTTATTACTACAGTCTTTATCACCAAGAGCGTCTCTTGAGTAAAAAGAATACCAAATTGCAGTTCATTTCAAGACAATACGCTTTGGCATTCTTGGAGCCATTGCTCATTTGACAACATCATTCAGATCAAATGACGGTCAGAGACATCAAGAGCATGATCAAGTTGAATGTGATGAAGTCACCATATGAACTTTCAACGCATGGTTTGTAAAAATTGAATAATACTAAAAAAGCCCCGCAATCGAAATGACTGCGAGGCTTTTTTGTAGAAAGGAGGTTAACCAATATCACAAAATGAACATGGAAAAATCGTAAATTAATTTTTTATTGTAAAAACGTTCTTACACTATTACTAACAATTTAAGATCGAAAAATGGGCCAAATTCGTTGTGAAAATTTTGTGCAAATAAGACATATCTGTTGGATTTTTTATAAGAAGTGCTATGATACAAACGTAATTAGATAAAATTTTAGATATCGAGGCAATATTTATAATGAAGAAGAATTTTATTAAACATAGTAGTGTCGTCGTAGCCGCATTATTGGCAGCTGCTTCAGTTGGCGCAGCAACTGGTAATGTTAAGGCTGATACTACAAATACTGTAACCGAAAACGGTCATTTTGAGACTGTAACTACAGATAAGGGTAGCGAAGATCAACCCAAAGCCAATACTACTGCAGGGACTAAAGTAACTCCAAAAACTGATAATCCAACTTCATCTGATAGTAAAGGGGATCAATCAGCTCAAGGTGGTCAAAAGCAAAATACTCCAGCTTCAGGTACTCAAACTGGTAACAATACTTCAACTGGTAATGCAAGTGACTCAACCAACACCAGCAAAGCCAATGTAACTCAAGGTTCAAACACCAACGCTGGTTCAACCATTGGCAACACTACCAACGGTTCAAACCAAGGTACTACTAACAATGGTCAAACCACTAACGGTTCAACTACCACAACTGGTACTACAACCAACATCAATGGTACCCAAAACACAACCAACTCAAACACTACTGCTAACAACAACTCTAGTGCAAACAATTCTTCAACCTTTACTAGCCAACAACCAGCAGACAACAACTCAAACTCAACCAGCTCAACTACTTCAACTAGCACCACTTCAGCTGCTAAGCCTGTAGTTCGTATTGCTCAAAGATCTTACGTTTACACCAAGAGCGGCAAGATTGCTAGAAAGAACGGCAAGCGTGTCGTTTTGAAGAAATCATCAACTCGTTCATTGAGCAACGCTAAGTTGGTAACTATCAAGGGTCAAAAGTACTACCAAATCGGCAAGAACCAATACGTTAAAGCTTCAAACGTTATTGCTCCAATCAGAAAAGCTAACGTAAGAGCCGTTGTTAAGGGTAGAAAGAACGCTAGAGTTCGTGCTTACACTTCAACTGGTAAGCGTACTCGCAGCTACCTTTCAGGTAGAAAGAGCTACAAGTTCACTGCAAGACGTAGTATTAACGGCAGAACCTACTACAAGGTTTCAGGCAGAAACTTATGGATTCCAGCAAGCAAGTTAAATATTAGATAATTTGCGTTAAATATTAAAGAAGAGTCGGATCAATTTTCCGACTCTTTTTTTTGCAAACAAAAAAGTGAGGCTTGCAAACACTGTAATCCTCACTTTTAATATCCAGAACACAGATCAAGCGCCTGTCTACGCTAGAGGCTCCTGGCCTGATGGGTGTCTCGATATGTGGTATTTTTTATATTTCGATTGAAAGAACAATTATCATCTTCAATATTCAATATCACAACAGCACCTCATTTCTAAATCTGGTTTTGTTGGTTTTTATAAAGTAAGCGCTTACCTTATCTAAACTTAATATATCATATAATCGCCAAATTTTGTAGTCTTTTAATTCTGGAAACGGCAAAAAGCGTTAAAACATGTTACATTAGATATAGACAATATATTAATTCTTATTTTTAGAGGTAGAAATGATTAGACAAGCAAGAAAAACAGATTTCCCATTTGTATATCCTATTCTTAAGCAGATTTTTGACGAAATGCAGATGAAGTCGATTGAAAAATTGCCCGAAGACCAATTCTATAGTTTGATGAAACTGGGCTTTATTTCAGAAGACTATCGTTATTCTTACCGCCGTGTTTGGGTGGATGAGAGAGATGGCAAGATTGTCGGTATTCTCGACATGTATCCATACAAGGACCAAAAGATCATCGATGTTGTTTTGCGTCACAACTATGCTAAGACTGGCTTGCCAATTTCAACAGTGATTTTCGACGATCAAGAAGCTTGGCCACATGAATGGTACATCGATTCTTTGGCGGTTCATCCCGACCACTGGGGTGAAGGAATCGCCAGCAGCTTAATGGACGAAGCTGAAAAGATTGCTAAGGATCACGGCTACAAGATTATTAGCTTGAATGTGGATAAAGAAAATCCACGCGCAAAAAAGCTCTACGATCACAAAGGCTACGAAACAGAAAAGTCAATGACAATCGGTGATCGTACTTATGATCATATGATTAAGCATATTTAATGAGAAAAGGGATGCCGCGTGCATCCCTTTTTTATACCTTCTTCGCTAACATGAATCTTACTTCATTATAGATATCGCATGCATTCTTTTCGCGTTCGTGAACCAACCAATCGGTAACGTGTGAGAAGAGCACAGAAGTGATGCTCTTAATGTGGACATTTGAATATTTACTGCTATGCAAGTGCTTTTGCAACTCTTGGAAAAATGTATTGCGGATTTCTTGGCAAATGTGACGAGATTTATTTTTAGATACAAGATGATAAATGTTGGTGTAGAAAAGACGAGTCTGATCGATATGTTCTAAAAAAGCAAAAATAATTTGTTCAGTGTCGCAATTACGATGGTTGCGAAAATGCTGACGGATATTGTATTGGATAACGTCACAGAACATATCAGGCATATCTACATAAGTTCTATAGAAAACGCCGCGCGTGATGCCAACTGTCTTACAAAACTGAGTAACAGAATATTTATTTCTTAGTCGGTATGTTAATTCTTCCTTCAAAATCTTGTTTGCGATGAGTGTATTCAACTCATTCACCTCCCCTATATAATAACAAGATCAATTGTGTCCCCTTTTGATTTATAGATATAAAATATACCAGTAGTACAAAAATATAGCAATAGTATTTTTGATAAAATTTGATTTAAAGCTCGATATAGGCATGATTAATGGGCTAAAGACGTTTTTGTATGATATTAAAAATTTTTGAGAAATAAAAAACATGGCTTAATATAAAAAGGGCAGGTTGTATGAAAATCTCATACAATCTGCCTTATTTTTGCAAATTAAAAGAGCCCAAATAGGTGACTGAACCATTTGAACTCTTGGATTAGGAACTTTATTAAAATGAAACTACAAATTCAGATTAGCGATTAAATTTCTTGTAGTTTTGAATGTAACGTTTTGCAACACCCATCATGTGAACACTGATCTTGCTTGGGTCATCCTTCAAACCACTGAAGCTAACACCAAAGTACTTAGTCTTAGCATCGTAGTTTTTAGTACGGCAACCAAGTAAGTCACCAGCGTGTTCCCATTCAGTGTATCTTGAAGAATCATTCATTTGACTATCTGAACCATAGAAACCACCGAAAAGCATTTGCTTAACATTAAAGTAAATTTGGCTCTTCAATGCTGACATGGTACGTACGTTAGTGTGATATTCAGATGAGATAGGTAAGCCAGCTTCGTCTTCATAAACTTGGCCCACTCTTGAATTAAGGCCTGAAGCTTTAGCTGCACGTTCGATACCTGGAACATAGTGATCAGCATCCCAGCAAGATCTGTTGTGATCGTAGTATTGATCAGCTACACGATCAGCAAAGTGTAAAGCACCAGTCTTGTAAGTCCAAGATTGCTTGCCGAGTTGGTTACGAGCAGAGTTGATTAAACTTAAAGTGTATTTACTTAATTCAACCTTTTGACTGTTAGTTAATTTAGTCACGTTAACTAAAGTGTTGTCAGAACCTGCACCGCTATAAGTGTTATCCTTCATACCTTTCTTTGAAGCGTTGATTAAGGCCTTGCTTGCTTTACCAGTTTGGTTCCATTTAATAATAGCACTCTTGGTATAACCAGATGGTAAAGTGATTGAAGCAGCTTCAGCAGTAGAAGAAGTTGAAGTATTTCCATTGTTTTCCAAAGCGGTAACAGCACCACCGGCTAGTGCGGCAGCAATACTAAGGGTTAATAAAAGTTTAACGTTCTTTCTCATTTTCCTAATCCCCTATGTTTTGAAATTTCGTTTTAATAAAGTATTTTTATCTTAATTCCCGATGTATAAACTCAAAGTTTGAGAAGTAGTCGGTTTCTCAAACATCCGCTATAAGTTTCTTCAATAGATAAGATTAGCAGGATTAATAACAAATTCTATATGCGTAAACATTTAATAACGGATTTAGAAATAACAAAGTATATAGTTTTGCTACTGATTTGTAGCTAAAAGGTTGCTGCTGCGCTATTTTGCTGTCAGAAATAATAAACCTATACGGCTAATAAATAATTTTGTTTTTTTTTACTAAAAAATGAAATATATAAAATAATTAATAGATATAACCTATGTTATTTTAGATAAATAAAATTATCAAGCTAAAGATTGCCGTCATACCGGCAAATATAAGCACTTCCTTTATATTAACTATATGAGTATATAAATAATAAATAGGAATAATTGCTAGTTTGTAAAAAAACATAATATATGGTCAAAAAGGCCACCTTTGACTAAATATGAAGGTGAAAACTATATAAAATAGCCAAAATATTCATTATCTCAAATTAATGCTATACGTTATACAAAAAAGACCTCATTTGAAATAACAGCTGGCTGAAACTGTTTCTGACTTAAAACAGTCTTTTTTATAAAAAGGAACGTGACATACATTGTATATAAGGTAGAAAAAAGGCTTTTAGTTTACTAAAAAATATTTCACGAGGCGAAACGAGTTCCAAGCCACGAAACAAAGTCCGAAGCTATTGAAAACGGATACATTTAGCAAAATTGATGGTATAAATATAACCGTAAGGTAAATGAAACGGAAAACATAAAGAGATAAAAACTTATCAAAGGAGAGAATATAAGATGAACGGTAAGAAATATTCAGTAGTTATTGCCGGTGGTGGTAGTACATTTACACCAGGATTTGTACTCGACTTAATCAAGAGTCAAGACAAGTTCCCAATGAGACAATTGAAGTTCTACGATAACGATGCAGAACGTCAAAAGAAGATTGGTGAAGCTGTTAAGATCATCATGAAGGAAAGAGCTCCACAAATTAAGTTCTCATACACCACTGATCCTAAGGAAGCTTTCACTGACGTTGACTTCGTAATGGGTTCAATTCGTGTTGGTAAATACCACATGAGAAGCTTGGATGAAAAGATTCCATTGAAATACGGCGTAAATGGTCAAGAAACTACAGGACCCGGAGGTATGGCTTACGGTCTTCGTTCAATTCCTGCAATCATTCAAATTATTGACTGGATGCAAGAATACTCACCAAATGCTTGGATGATCAACTACTCCAACACTATTGCGATTGTTGCTGAGGCTTGCCGTCGTCTTCGTCCAAACGCAAAAATTATTAACATCTGTGACATGCCTATCGATGACATGGACAGAATGGCAGCTATCTGTGGCCTTGACAGCTGGCACGACATTGACTTCAACTACTACGGCTTGAACCACTTCGGCTGGTGGAAAGAAGTTAGAAACAAGAAGACCGGCGAAGACTTAATGCCTAAGCTTAAGGAATACGTTAAGGACCACGGTTACTGGGTAGGCGGTGACTACGACAAGGATACTGAACCTTCATGGGAAGCAACATTCAAGAAAGTTGCCGACGACTACAAGATGGACCAGAAACCTTGCCAAACAACTACATGCAATACTACTACTTCCCACAATACGAAGTAGCAAACGCAGATCCAGAGCACACTCGTACTGATGAAATTCGTGAACACCGTCAAAAGATCGTCTTCGGCGAATGTGAACGTATCGTTAAGGCTGGTACCGCTAAGAACAACATTTGGGACATCTCAGGTTTGCACTCAGAATATATCGTAGATATTATTCACGCTATTGCTTACAACACACACGAAAAGTTCTTGGCAAACTGCCCTAACAATGGTGCTATTTCAAACATGGATCCAGACTCAATCGTTGAAGTTCCTGCATTATTTGGTGCTGATGGTATTCAACCTATGGCAACTGGTAAGGCTGGCAGATTCCAAAGAGGTTTGATGATGGAACAACAAACTTGTGAAAAGTTGGTTGTTGATGCTTATGTTGAACATTCATACCAAAAGATGCTTCAAGCCTTTGCTTTAAACAAGACTGTTCCAGATGCTTCAGTTGCTAAGAAGATTTTGGATGACATGATTCCAGTTAACGCTCCATACTGGCCAGAATTGAAATAATCCAAACTAAACTACACACCTTATAAAACAAAAAATTGAAAGGATAACCGTCAATGTGGCGGCTATCCTTTTTTTGGTTAACATGATATTCTTTGAGTAAAGGCAAAACATAGGAAAGAAAGGAAAAAGCAGATGGATTTAGAAGCAGCAGTCATGAAGAATAAAGAAGGCTTTAACGAAACTGACAAGGCGATTGTGAGCTATTTATTGCAATATCCAGAAGCTGCCAGCAAGTTGAGCCTGATGGAATTAGCTCAGAAGCTGTATGTTTCTAAGTCCGCTATTTTCCGTTTGAGTAAAAAGCTGGGACTGAGCGGCTTTAGCGAATTGAAGTTTGAACTGTCTGAACTAACAGCTAAAAGAACACAGCGTGAAAAATATGCACAAGGGCTGGATTTTGACGCTAATTTGCAGAAGATCCTTGAAGAGACTGTTAAGTATTTCAAGGGCCTGAATTTGACCGATTTGTTCAATGATTTGGATCAAGCTGAGACGATCTATATTTATTCAACTGGTTGGCAGCAGCAAATTATCGCGGAATATTTAGCCCATTCCTTTTTCTTAATTGGTAAAAAAGCGATTATTCTGCCGAGTGCACGTGATGAGGTATCTATGCTGGGACGGTCAGTTGCAACCAATGATATGCTGTTTGTGATTTCATTTGGCGGTTTTAACAAGACGATTATTGAAGAATTGAAAAAGATCGATGCGGTCAATAATCAGCTGAAGCTGGTTTCTTTGACCAGTTGGCAGCCAGGGAAGATTGCGTCGCTGAGTGATTACAGCTTCTTCTTTAGAACGACACCGTTTCAATTCAGTAATCAAAATGCGGTCACGTTCAGCTCAGCCTATGTTTTGATTGATTTGTTGATGAATGAATACGGCAAGCATTGCGGTTTGTAAAAATAGAGGGTAACGGTTATGAAAAAATTATTATTGCTATCAACAGGGGGCACGATTGCTTCTGTAGCATCTAACGCTGGTTTGGTACCTAAGGAAACTGGCGAAGAATTGATCAAGATGCTAGGTAAATTGCCTTATGATATCCACGTTAAGGATATTTTGCAGCTGGATTCATCCAACATTCAGCCAGAAGAATGGAAGTTTATCGCGCAAAATATCTATAAATACCGCAATGATTATGATGGCATCGTCGTTTCACACGGGACGGATACGATGGCTTACACCGCTTCTATGCTGTCTTTCATGCTAAAGAATATAAATATCCCAGTCGTGTTAACGGGGAGTCAGGTGCCAATTAACGTCGTTTTGAGTGACGCCCACGATAATTTGCGTTTGGCATTTGCGGCGGCTGCTACTTGTCCGCCAGACATTTATTTGGTCTTCCACAACAAGGTAATGCTGGGCTGTCGTTCAGTTAAGGTGCGGACAACCAACTTTGATGCCTTTGAAAGTGTGAATGTACCACCTGTAGCTACTGTTTCTTCAGATGGATTGGTCTTTAATACTGACGATCATTTCCAAAAGAAGCACGATGGCGAGCCAGTTTTGAATACCAAAATTAATTCACATGTTTCTTTGGTCAAATTGTTCCCTGGTTTTGATCCCAATTTGCTCTTTGCGATGGTAGACAGCGGCTGTCGCGGGATTGTTATTGAAGCCTATGGTTTAGGCGGGATGAACTTCATTCGTCGTAACATGGTGGCCGCAATCGGTAAATTAATTCGCCGCGGCATCCCTGTCGTCGCCAGCAGCCAATGCTTGTATGAACGTAGCGATTTAACTAAATATGAAGTAGGACGTGAAGCTCTACTGGAAGGTGCGATCAGTGCGTGCGATATGACGTCTGAGAGTGCGATCACTAAGTTGATGTGGGCCTTAGGTCAAGGTATGGACGTTCATGAAATCGATGATTTCTTTAACACTAATGTGGCTGGCGAAGTAACTCTTAAGTAAGTCTAAAAAATATTACAATTTAGTTAAACGTAAGCGCACTCATCATTATTATGCAAGCTCCCTGTATAATATAAAGATAAAGGAGCTGTAGCCAGATGAAGAGTAAAGTTTTAGAAAAAATTTGGATAATCCTAGCAGCATTAGGCATTGGAATTTCTCTGTTTATTAACAATTCTAATAAGTTAATTGAATCTAAAACAGAGAGTTTTTCCAACGCAATAATTAGTAAAAAGTAAATTAATTCAGTCACGCAAGTGGCTGTTTTTTTGTTTGTAATAAAGAAAAACATGAAATGGACATGAATGAATTGGATAATTTTGAAGAAGTAAGAAACAATTTGCAAATGATCGAAGAAATACTTAACCGCATGCCACTTGAACACGGTGGTGAAAACGATGTTTTCGCAGTAACTGCAGAAGACATGGATAATTTGCTTAGCAACGTAACGCCAGACATGAGCGGCAAGGATGTAGCAGAAAAGGCTAAAACAATTTTGCACACTTGCCACAAAGTTTTGAAATTACGTAAGAAGGAAAATCGTTTGACTCCAGAACAAAAATCTTTGCTTGAAGACATCGAAAAGCTTAGCTAAGAGTTTAATTGGAAATAGATTATAAAACGGCCTGAAACAAGTACTGCATAAGCTTCTGTGTTAAAATATCAGTGTAGAAATCGCTTACATTTTATAAAATACAATAATAAAGAGGTAAAAATCATGGAACTTTTAATTGCAACTCACGAAGGACTTGCTTCAGGCCTAGTTTCTGCACATGACATGCTTGTAGGCAAAAATGATCAAATTATGACAATTGAACTTAACGACAGTGGCATCAGAGACTTCCGCAGACGTTTCGCTGAATTGATGGACAGACATCAATCAGGTCAAGTTTTGATTTTGACTGATCTTAGAAACGGTACGCCACACTTGGTAGCTAAGGAATACGAAGAAGCTCACCCAGACAGCGTAAGAGTAGTTAGTGGTGCTAACTTGCCAATGGTTTTGGAATTAGGCCACAACTTGATCAGTGCTGATTTGGATGATGCCGCAAGAAGAGCAATCCAAGTTGGTCGTGGCGACATTGATGTCGACAAGAGTATGCAAATAGCATAAAGAAAAGACGGTAGAAATACCGTCTATTTTTTTGCAAAAAAGTGCTTAATTTTATCAAAGAGATTTTCTTGTTTTTTATTAGAAGTATCTGCAATAGGTTGAGTATTATTCTCCTTGTTTTCTTGTTTAGTAGAAGAATAATACTTGGCCTTTTTTAAATTCTTGTTTTGATGATGAACAGTCTTTTTCTTTGTAGTTTTATGATCAGATAAGCGAATATGCTGGGTACTTGCGCTCTTTGCTTTTCTGTAAAAATAGTGCTTTTCATCGGTTTGAGCTTCCATGGAAATGTCGGGTCTGATGTAGTACAGGTCCTTATTTTCATAGCTATTAATCAAAAAGACCAGAATATCATGTAAGTTGCAAATACAGTGCAAAGCCTGCTTTTTATCAGGTTCTAGCTTGCTGTCATGAATAGCAGCGTTGCCCATACGACGGACTTCGTCGAACAGATCCATGATGCTGAGTGGGTAATTGACCTCGGAGCGTAGATAGTGCGTGTCATTTCTCAGATTGCGGTATTCTCCATCGTGAATGGGATAATATTTGTTTAGATTTTCTAGATCAAATATTTTCTTCACAATCGTCTCGAGAAGCAGACGCGAGTTGCTGATGACATCGCGGTAATCGTCGATTATGTACAGCTTATAAATTTTGTCTGCGGCAGGATATTGTTCACTGAAGTATTTACTGTCTTTTAAAAAATCAAAATTAATTTCCATTATGTTTTCCTTTGATTAATTCGAAAAAGATATTTGCTATTTTAGCTCAACTTGTTAACCTAATATAAAAGGCATTTTCAAGTAGGGTGTTTATATGAAGAAACATAAAAAACTTTGGGCAACGGGGATTATCATCGTCTTAATCGGTATCCTTGTTGCCGTTAGTAATTTTTATTATACAAAAGATCGACAGATTAGCCGCATTGTGACGAATTTGCGCAATCCAAAAACTGGAATGGCAAAGTATGTTACGGCTTCAACGCCAGATATGAACGTCACCGATAGCAGCTTAAAACCGCTCCAAAGCTATTTTAAGGAGCACAAGCAAGCTGCTAATAGACTAGCTTATAACTTGCGTCACAACCAAGATAACGGCGAAATTCAACTGGAAGAATCTGGTAGATATTTCCTGCTCTTTCCAAAATATACCTTGCGTGTGCAAGTTTATCGTCCGCAGATTAGAACCAACCACGCTGGCTCAACTTTGCTGATCAATCACAAAAATTTTGGTCGAATGGAAGGTGGCAACCAGAACTACTACCAAGATTTAGGTTTGGTTTTCCCGGGACGTTACCACATTTCGGTTAAATCAACGGTTAACGGCCGCAAGCTTGATGCCGACTCCATTGTAAATATTTGGTCAAACAAGACCGTCGATATGAATATCAAGACGGCTACTTTCCAAGTGCGCAGCGTACCTAACGGTATTATCTACGTTAATGACCGCAAGGCCGCTAAATTGAACAAGTACGGTAATTATACCTTTAAGGATTATCCAATTGCTAAGCGGATGGAAATCTACATTCAAAGTACAGCCGATGGTAAGAAGATCAAATCAGAGACGGTTCGCGACTTATCACAATCAATCAGCTCAGAATTTAGTGATAGTGAAGACGACGTGACTGACTACGATAATACATCTGATAGTTATCAAGGTAACGGTGAAAAGGACGTCTACCAAGATGAGGAAGGCGACTATATCGTTAACCCAATCTGGCCTGGTTTAATTCAGGCGGGGGATGCTGCTAAGATGCTTTACGACAACTTCAAGGAGCCAGATGCTGAAGCCTTTTCCGATGGCAAGGACAACGCCGACTACAAGAAGATCGATAAGCAGGTTAAGGCCTGGAAGAAGAAAAAGAATCTCAAGAAGTACAGCGTGAAGGTTAAAGTCCTTTCTGTTTTGCCTGGTGTACGCAATTACAGCAATGTGAACTACGAAGTAACCTTTATCAGAAAATTCAAAGATAAGAGTAAAAAGAAAGAGAAGCTGTTATACCAGAACGCAATTTTCCATGAAGTTGATGGTCAACAAGAGATTGAAACTCTAGGAAAGTGCAAATTAATCAAAACAAAAACTAGCAATTAAAGCTTGATATTATAGGCTTTTTCACTTGTTCAAAAGTGGGAAAGCTTTTTTTATGCCAAAAACAGATTGACAAAGTTTTAATATCATATTACTGTATTAATTGAATAATACAGTAGAACAAAGCACAGAGAAATGAGGTTTTCAAAATGAATGAAATTCTTGTGGTGGACAATATCACCAAGACTTATGGAAAAAAAGGCGAAAAACAATATCAAGCTTTAAAAGGAATTAACTTCAAGGTTGCATCCGGCGAATTCGTTGCAATCATGGGTGCTTCGGGCTCTGGTAAGACAACTTTGTTAAACATTCTTTCAACGCTTGATAAGCCAACTATTGGTCAAGTTTTTATCAATGGTAAAGACATCAGCAATTTGAACGCTAACCAAATGGCTGACTTTCGTAGTAAAGAAATTGGTTTTATCTTCCAAGACTTCAACTTATTGGAAAATTTGACCAACCGTGAAAATATTGCGTTGCCACTCAGCTTGCGTGGTATTTTGACTAATCGAATTAATCCACTTGTGGATAAAATTGCAGCAAAGTTGGGTATTAAAGAAATTTTGAGCAAATACCCAGCTGAAATTTCTGGTGGTCAAAAGCAACGTGTTGCTTCAGCTCGTGCCTTGGTTCATGAACCCGCAATTTTGCTAGCCGATGAACCAACCGGTGCGCTGGACTCTAAGAGTGCACGTGAACTTTTGAATACAATGGAAAACTTGAATAAAAACGATAGCGTTACAACCTTAATGATTACGCACGATCCATTTTCCGCAAGTTTTGCCAACCGTATTTTATTTATCAAGGACGGTAAGATCGGTGAACAAATGGTAAAGGGAAACAAGAGCAGAACCGATTTCTACCATGAATTAATTGCTCACTTAGGTACTGAAGAATAGGAGGTGAGAAGCATGATTTGGAAACTATCCTTAACTGGGATTAAAAGCAGGTTGAAGGACTACACGGTCTTATTCTCAGGCCTGGTTGTAGCCAGCATGATTTTCTACATGTTCTTGACTTTGGCCATTAATCCCGGCTTTATGAGTCACGACGTTAACGCGCCAGGGCAATACTTGAGCTTTATCTTTGGTTTTGGTATTGTTCTGCTTGCAATTATCACTTTTGTATATTTGGTTTATGCCAATTCGTTCCTGCTCCGCATGCGCCAGCATGACTACGGCATGTTCATGATGTTAGGAGCAAAAAGCTCCAGGATCGGCTTGCTGATCTTCTGCGAAACTTTGCTTACAGGGATGCTTGCTGCGATACTTGGTATCGTCATCGGTTTTGGCCTAACTGCAATCGTTTCGAAGGTTTTGATTGCTAGTTTAGGTTTGAAGATTACGCATTTCCAAATTGTTTTGCCTAGCGCAATTATTTGGACATTGATCTTCTTTATCGCAATTTTCTTTCTTGCTGCTTTAAGAAATGTACATAAACTTGTTCGAAGCAAGGTTATCGACCTGCTTCACGAAAGTCAAAAGCCAATTAAACTTAGCCGTAAAAATGGCTTAAGAGTTTTTGAAGCTATCTTAGGTATCGTACTTTTGGCTGTCGGCTACTACGTTATGGGATTACCAGCCATCGCTATCATCCCAATTGCACTAGTTACTATCGTTGCTGGTACCTACTTTACTTTTGACTCTCTCTTCACTCTCATCATTAATTTCTTACTTAAAAGAAAGAACTTCGCATATCGTGGCATTCGTATGTTTACACTTGGACAATTAAAGTTCAGAATCCGCGACTATACCCGTATTCTTTCAGTTATCTCATTACTTTTCGCATTAGCGCTTGGTGCTATTACCGTTGGTCTTAACTTCAATTCATTGAAGGACCAAGCTGTAAAAAGCACATACTATGACGCCACAATCGTTGAAAACAGTCCTGCTGTTCAAAAGAATGTGGATAAATTAGACATTAAAACCAGATCGACATATCACTATGTTGAAACTAAAAAAGACGTTTACTTCGACAGAAGTGAATTTGAAAAGACACCATTAAAAGACATTCAGTTTAAACAAAAAGGCAATAACTTCCCAACATATAAGCCAATTGCTTTTAAGATTAGCGAATTAACTAAGAAAAATAGTTATGCTAATAGTGTTTTGGGGATGCAAGCTAATACTGGAAACAAGGCAATCAAACTTGTTTCATCAGATCAGTTAAAAAAGATTCAAGGACAAAAGAAGTTTATTACTTTTATCACAGTCAAAAACTTTGTTAAAGATTATCCAACTTTGACCAAGCTGGAAAAGGTGCAAATGGCTTCCAATCCTGCTATGGCTCAAGCTTTGTCACAAACCAAGCCATTCTCATACCAAATGGTGCTTGGCTATACCAGTGGTTTCGAATTCATGGGTTTTTTCCTAGGAATAGCATTCCTCACCATGCTCGCATCCACATTGATGTTCAAAGTTTTGAGCGGCGCCGCCAGCGACAAGATGCGCTACGAAATGCTTTACAAGATCGGTACTAGAAGAAAGATCCTCAAGCAATCAATCAGACACGAAATTGGTGTATTATTCCTTCTTCCTGGAGTCCTCGGTGTGATCGACGTGTTGTTTGGTCTGAGATTGTTTACAGCCCTTTTGCCACATCCATACATGGGCTTCTGGGTACCATTCTTGATCTTCATTGTTCTCTACTTCATTTACTATGCTGTGACTGTTAAGCTGTATGAAAATCTTGTTTTGAAAAATAATAAGCATAAATAAAAAAATCAGTTTTCCAATCGGAAAACTGATTTCTTTTTGTCTATAAATGCATCTTGTTCCAAGAAGGAATCTTGATTTCGCCCTTATCGCTCATTGTCATGATAGTGATTGAGGCATTTCTAGGACCTGGTACAAGAGGGATGTTATCGCCGTAACGGTACCACAAGCTTCTAATAGTGAAGCCGTGAGTTACAAGTAAAATATTTTCAGCACCATCAAGTTGGCTGATTAACTTAAAGCCTTTATCAAGACGTGCCCAGTATTCTTCTGCGTTTTCTGCATCGTGGTATGGGTCAGCATCCTTAATCCAGTCCTTGATTGTGTCGATGCTTTCGTGGACAAATAATTCTTGTCTAGTAGCATAGCCGTGGCTGCCACCTATCATGCGCCAAGCCATTTCAGAGTCGAGACCTTCGAAATAGCCGTAGAATTGTTCTCTAAAGAATGGGCTAGCAAGGTGTTGTAATTCATCCTTGTTAACGTTGTGCTTCATGATGATTTCGCAGGTGTCGCTAGCTCTCTTCAAGTCACTGGATAAGGCAATATCGAATGGAACATCCTTTAAAGCTTCGCCGGCTTTTTCAGCACCTTCAATACCTGGTTCAGTTAATGGAGTATCACACCAGCCTTGCATCTTGTTGTAGCGGTTAATATAAGTTTGACCATGTCGAACAACGTAAATTCTTTTCATCTTTTTCTCCTTATGAAAATAAAAAATTCACCCTTATTCTATTGGAAAAGGGTGAGCAAATAAAGCTAATTATTTTTCGTGATAAATTTTTCTGACATTTCTAATATCTTGCGGCTGAATCGTGTAGATTGAACCCTTAGGATACATGACTGAAACGGAATTCGTGTGGTTTAAACCAATCGCGTGGCCCAGTTCGTGTTCTGCCGTATTAACGATGCGGTTGTTGCTGTAGCCGTACCACTCGTTTTGCAAGTAGTAGCGGTTCAAATGCACGTCAGCTTTTAACAAATGACCTGTTGATGGGTTATAAGTCGTCGCTGTTTCACCGGCCGCGTTGGTGTCACTATCATCGACTGTGCTGATCACGATTTGGGCGCGACTTTTATCATTGGTTTGATGGAAAGTAAAAGCACCCGTTCTGTTCCAGGCATTCATTGCGTCAATTGCAGCTGAACGTAGCTGGAGATTATTTTTAATATCAACATAGACATTAGCTTCCGGCTCTGACCAAACGCGCGTCTCAGAAGAATTATCATTTTCAGTTTTGTCAGTATCTGTTTTTGTATTTGGATTAACGCCATTTTTTGGCGCAGTTGCTGTTCCCGTCGTGAGCAATTGATTGATACGATAGCTAAGTGTAGCTAAAGAATCATTGGTAGCTATTTGGAAGTTGGGGTTGTTTTTATAAGTCCAAACACCAAATGCGAGAAGAGCAAGCAAGAAAATATTTCGAATAAATCTAAAAAATGGTCTCATATTTTTTAACTCCAACGTTGAAATTATAATCTTTAGAGTTTAAATTTTCACCAATTTTTACTTATATTTTGTTTGCGAGCGTGAAAACTATCATGAAAGCGCTATTCATGCTAAAATAGATAGCAAGTTTTTTATGGAAAAGGTGATTAAATGGCTACAGCCAAAACTGAAAATAATGAAAAAGAACTTGAGCAAAAACACCTTGATAACATCATGGTACAGATCAAGGCGCGCGAAAAGTCTTTAAAGAAATCTATCAAATCAGCTGAAGGCGAAGCAAGAGAGCTTAATTCACACTTTTTTGACGATGTGAAATTGGACTACGATGGCTATTCCACTTCAATGGAAACTGCCTTGTCAATTCACCAACAGCAACAATTATTGAGCGAGCGTGAACATGCTTGGCAACATTCAGCTAAGCAATTAGACACGGTAGAACGCCTTGAAAAGCGACCATACTTTGCACGTGTAGATTTCAAGGAAAACGGCGAAGATAAGCCTGAAACCATTTATATTGGCTTGGGTTCCTTTGCGGATAAAGATGATCATTTCTTGATCTATGACTGGCGTGCACCTATTTCTTCAATTTATTACGATGGAAAATTAGGCAAAGTTACCTATAACTCACCAGAAGGTGAAATTACCGTCGATATGACCAAGAAGCGTCAATTCATGATCGAAGACGGCAAGATCATCAACATGTTTGACACCAATGAGTCAATCGGTGACCAAATGCTTTTGTCTGTTTTGTCCGAAAAATCCAGCACACAGATGAAATCGATCGTAACGACGATTCAACGTGAACAAAACAAGATCATCAGAAATACCAGTGCTGACTTGTTGTTTGTTCAAGGTGCAGCTGGTTCTGGTAAGACTAGTGCTATTTTGCAAAGAATTGCCTTTCTTTTGTACCGTTACCGCGGCAACTTAACTTCAAGCGACGTTATCATGTTTAGTCCTAACCAATTGTTTAACGACTACATCAAGAACGTTTTGCCTGAAATGGGTGAACAAAACATGGTTCAAATGACCTACTGGCAATTTGTTGCTCGTCGTTTGCCAGGGATGAACGTTGAAAACCTGTTCAAGCAATTCGAAGATCAAACTGCCGACACCAGCATCAGCAAATTCAAGGATTCTGTCAGCTTCTTTAACTTGCTTACGCGTTATGCAAAGCGTCTTAACAAGCGTGGTGTGGTCTTTAAGAATATCTACTTCCGTGATAAGAAGAAGCCATACTTTGATAAAGATAAGATCAAAGAGATCTACTACTCATTCAATGAAAATTACAGTTTGGCTAACCGTATCGACGCTACACGTGAAGAATTGATCAAGATGCTTAACCGTAAGATTACGCCTGAAACTAAGAAGGCTTGGGTAGCTCGTACTATTGAAGGGATGAGCCAACAAGAATTGAACGACTTGTATGATCGTCCTGACCAGGAATTCGAATCCGAAGCAAAAGAAGAGGCCTTCTTGGGTAGAAAGATCGTTTTGGCCGCATTGAAGGGCGTTCACAAACTTATTTTGCACAACCACTTCCTCAACATGCGTGCACAATACCTTAGCTTTTTGCGTGCCGTACCTAAGATGGTTGATTTAAGCAAGTGGGACATCGACGAAGACGAATGGATGAAGCATGTCGAAGATGTAAAAGACAACTTCAAGAAGCACGATATTGCAATGAGCGACGTTTCCGCATACTTGTACCTTTACGACTTAGTTACTGGCCGTAGAACCGACTTTGAAATGCGTTATGCCTTTATCGATGAAATTCAAGACTACACTCCATTCCAATTAGCATACCTCAAGTACAACTTCCCACGTGCCAAGTTCACCATGTTAGGTGACTTGAACCAAGCTATCTTTACTAAGGACGAAAGCCGCAGTTTGCTTAAGCAAATTTCTGGTTTATTTGATCCAAAGAAGACTGATGTTGTGCAGCTTACTAAGTCATATCGTTCAACTAAGGAATTGACCAACTTTACCAGGCAAATTTTGCGCCAAGGTGAAAAGATCGAAGTCTTTAACAGAAAGGGTCCTAAGCCAGTTATCTGGGGCAGAAAGACCGATGAAGAAGCTGTTGCCGTTTTGAGCAATGTTTTACGCGATAACGAAAAGCATAAGATGACCACAGCTGTTATTACCAAGGATTTGGCTAGTGCTAAGTTTGTTCACAAGATGCTTGAGGATCGCGGCGAAAAGGCAACTTTGATTGCGACTGCTAACCAACGTTTAGTTGATGGTACTTTGATTATTCCATCATACCTTGCAAAGGGTCTAGAATTTGACGCCGTAATCATGTGGGGTGCTTCAAAAGAAAACTACCACCGCTTAGATGAAACGCAATTAGTTTACACGATTACTTCACGTGCTATGTACAAGCTGGACATCATTTACACCGGTGAAAAGAGTCCGCTTCTTGACGTAGATAAGAGCACCTACGAAGAAAAATAATTGACAAATTATTTTTTGGCGTTTATTATCTTAATCAACATTAAAAACAACTTAGAACAGAAGCAGTAATACCTGTCGTAATAATAGAGAGTTTCTGATGGTGGAAATGAAACATACGCTGGTATGAAGTCACATCTGCGAGTTGATTTTCTGAATTGAGTAGGAAGACCCGGGGTTAGCCCGTTACAGCTAAAGGTTGATTATCGAACTTATTGAGGCAAGCTGCGTGAGCAGTTTGTGAACATGAGGTGGAACCGCGATTTCATTCGCCCTCGTAGCCAATTTGGCTATGGGGGCTTTTTCTTTTTGATAATCAACCTAGTGAGGCATTTTGCGTGAGCAAGTGCGAACATGAGGTGGAAACACGATGCGTTCGTCCTCTTAGGGTAAGTCCTAAGGGGGCGTTTTTTATTAGGAAAATGGGTGAGAATATGTCGCTGAAATACATTACAGAAATATTGCCAGCTTTATTTAGTGGAGTGGGGATGACGTTGAACATCTTCTTTTGGACTTTAATTTTAGCAACACCGCTTGGAATTTTAGTCTCATTGGGAGAAATGAGTAAGATCAAACCACTTAAGTGGGTCGTTAACTTTTACGTTTGGATCATGAGAGGTACGCCATTACTTTTGCAACTGATTTTTGTCTTTTATGGTTTGCCAATTATTCATATTGTTTTTCCACGTTACCAAGCTGCTTTATTTGCTTTTGTCTTAAACTATGCGGCTTATTTCGCTGAAATTTTCCGGGGTGGTTTTCAATCAATCGACCAAGGTCAGTTCGAAGCTGCACAAGTGTTGCGCTTGAACCGCTGGCAAACGATGACCAAGATCATTATTCCCCAGGTGATTAAGATCGTGTTGCCATCAATCGGTAACGAAGTTATCAACTTGGTAAAGGATTCATCATTGGTTTACGTAATTGGTTTAGGCGACTTGCTTAGAGCCGGAAACGTTGCGATGGCAAGGGATGTAACCTTGGTACCACTTGTACTAGTTGGCGTCATTTACTTGCTCTTGATTAGTATTTGTGCCTTTATTCTTAAACGACTTGAAAAGCACTTCTCTTATTACAAGTAGGATCAGGTGAAAACAAATGTTAGAAGTAAAGAACTTATGCAAAGAATTTAACAACCGTCCGATCTTGAAGGACATTTCTTTTACGTTAAAAGATGGCGAAATCATGACGATCGTTGGTCCATCTGGTGCTGGTAAAACGACTTTGCTTAGAATTATCGCGGGCCTTGAAACGAAGGACAGTGGTGAAATTTTAATCGATGGTAAACCATATGACCCAGGTAAAGTTGGCGTCGTTTTCCAGGATTTTAACCTTTTCCCTAATTTAAACGTACTTCAAAACATTACTTTGGCACCAACGATGGTGCTCAAGGAATCCAAGGAGGAAGCCGATCAGAACGCTAAAAAGTTGCTTGATCAATTGCAGATGAATGGTCGAGAAAAACAGTACCCATATCAATTATCAGGTGGTCAAAAGCAACGTGTCGCAATCGCTAGAGCTTTGGCGATGAAGCCAAGAATTTTATGTTATGATGAACCAACTTCTGCCCTTGATCCTAACTTGCGTAAAGAAGTGGAAAAGATGATCTTGGATTTGAAGAAGTCAGGCTTAACGCAATTGATCATCACGCACGATTTGACCTTCGCTAAGAACGTGGCCGATCAGATGCTTAATGTCCAGCCATTAAGTGAGGCGTAGTCTATGAAGAAAAGATGGATTTTCGGTTTATTAGCTACTTTAATGCTAGTGCTAACTGGTTGTGAAAGCGTGAAGGAACGCGCAAATACGCAAGACACGTGGAGTAAGATTACACAGAAAAATCAGGTTGTGGTGGGTCTTGATGACAGTTTCGTGCCCATGGGTTTTGAGAAAAAGAATGGGCAGCTAATTGGTTATGACATTGATTTAGCTAAGGCTGTGTTTAAACAATATGGCATCCACGTTAGTTTTCAAACGATCGACTGGTCGATGAACGTCACAGAATTGCGTAACAGCACAATCGACTTGTTATGGAACGGCTACAGTATTACGCCTGAACGTAAGAAAAAAGTGGCCTTTAGTCGACCATATTTGCGCAACAGACAGGTACTCGTCGTTAAGAAGGACAGCGGCATTAATTCGTTTAAGCAGATGAAAAAGTATGAATTAGGGATGCAAACCGGTTCAACTGCCGAGCAGTGGTATGAAACTAAGCAAAATGTTTTGTACGCAAAAAAGACCGTGCTCTATGACACGATCTCTAATTCGTTCTTAGATTTGAATGCCGGTCGGATTCAGGGTATTTTATTAGATGAAGTTTATGCCAACTACTACATTGCTCACATGACTAAGAGCAAGGACTACAAGGTGATTCAAAATGATAATGTGCCAAAGGATTTGTTTGTGGTCGGAATGCGTAAGGGTGACAAGACTTTGCGTAAAAAGGTCAATGCCGGCTTAGTTCTCTTGCAAAAAAATGGTACACTAGCTAAGTTGAATAAAAAGTGGTTTGGCAAGGAAAGCAATTATTTAGGTAGATAGCAATGAAGCAGATAAATGATTTTACCCTGAAAAAGATTGATGAAATGAGCGGCCGTGAGCTGTTTTGCACGGAAAGATTGCGTGAAGAAACGTTTGTGACCGAGCAAAAGATTACTTTGCCTGAACTTGATGACCAAGATTTGATCGCAATTCAAGCGTACCGTTTGAACGATGATCAAACGAATGCGCTGGCTACTTGCCGGATTTTTGAAGAAGATGGCAAGTGGATGTTGGGCCGCGTTGCGGTGTCAAAGGTGGCTAGAGGGATGCACCTCGGCAGCAAGATGGTTGAAGCGGTACAAGAATACTTGCGCGAAAAGGGCGTAGCGGCGTTATACTGCCATGCCCAAATGCGGGTTGAACCGTTTTATACCAAATTAGGCTATCAAGAAATCGGCGAGCCATTTGAAGAAGCTGGCATTCAGCACATCATGATGAAAAAGGACTTGAACTAATCGAGTTCTTTTTTAATTGTGGGCACAATCTGGTTAACCAGAAATCCGTTACCTTTATCAGTTAAATGCTGGCCATCTGCTTGGTAATATGTCGATATGTGTTTGAGCTTTCTCATGGCCGGAAGAATATCCACAAATGGTGATTTGTGCTCAAAAGCAACTTTTTTGGCAATCGAGTTAAACAAATCAAGGCGCTCATCACCATAAAATTGATTGATTTCGCTATTTGTGGGATCGGGATAACAAAGTCCCACAACGACGCTTTTACCTACAGTATCAAGGATTTGACCTAGATTTCTTTCATAGTTTTCAGGACTAATGCCCCATGCCGTAGCGGCGTCGTTATTACCGTATTCAACAACAGTTAAATCTTTTTCTGCAGGAATCTGCACTAAATAATCAACGCCTTCGACGGTAGTTGCACCACTTTTAGAGATGTTTTCCACCTGTGTATAATTGTTAAGCTGTTTTTTAAACAAATTAGTTACAAGGTTGGTGTCACAGCCGTCACGATAACCGTTGAAAATTGAATCGCCAAATAAAATTATTTTTTTCATAGTTTCAGCCTTTCCGTTATAATAAGTAAGTTAGAGGAACAGGATATGAAGAATTATACAAGCTTTGAAAGAAATGAATGGGCAAAACTTGCACCCAAAAATAAAGTAAATATCACAAAAGAAGAGCTAGCTAGCATCAAGTCTTTGGGCGATGTCGTTGATTTGACTGACGTCCACGAGATTTACACTAGTTTGATTAGCTATTTACACTTAGTTTACCAACAAAAAAGGGATGCACAAGAGGCTCAGATTGAATTTTTACATAAGGATTTTAAGCCGGCGCCATTTATCATCGGTATTTCTGGTTCTGTTGCGGTAGGCAAGTCAACAACCGCTCGTTTGTTGCAACTTCTTCTTAAAAGAACGTACCCAGAGCTAAAAGTTCATTTAATGACCACTGATGGTTTTCTTTATACTAATGAAGAATTGCAGCGTCGTAACCTCATGCCACGCAAGGGATTCCCTGAAAGTTACAATATGACAATGCTCAGCGATTTCTTGAAAGACGTGCTGAGCGGCAAAGATGATATCGTTTATCCACTGTATTCACAGGAATTGAGTGATATTGTGCCTGGAAAATATGGTCATGTGAAGAATCCTGATGTTTTGATCATCGAAGGCATCAATACTTTGCAGCTGCCGGAAAGTGGCCAAGTCGTAACGAGCGACTTCTTCGATTTCTCTATTTACATCGACGCTGACGAAGATTTGATTGAAAAATGGTACATGCAACGCTTCAAGAAGGTATTGAAACTAAACAAAGATAAGCCAAATAATTTCTACTATGAAATGGCTAACGGTCCGCTAGATGATGCTTTAAAGCTAGCTGAAGAGACCTGGCAAATGGTCAACTTGGTCAACCTACGTGAATATATTGCGCCAACAAAGGAACGAGCTAGTTTGATTTTGCATAAAACAAATGGACATTTAATCGATCGAATTTACCTAAGACATATTTAATTTGGTATACTGTAAATTATGAATACGATTTATTTATTATTAATTAAAAAATTTGCTTTGCCCCCAGCGTGTTAAAAAAGAGAAAAACGCAAAAATTAAAAAAACGAGATTGAAGAAAATTAAGGGAGAAAAAGTAAATGGTACAAGCAATTAATTTGAAAAAAGGTATGATTTTTAGTCAAGACGGCAAGTTGATCAAGGTTTTGAAGGCTAACCACCACAAGCCAGGTAAGGGTAACACCGTTATGCAAATGGACTTGCGTGATGTTAAGAGTGGTGCCGTTGTTCATAAGACTATGCGTCCATCTGAAAAGGTAGACTTAGTTGAAGTAACTAAGAAGAACGCACAATACTTGTACAGCGAAGGCGACACTTATACCTTTATGGATACTGAAACTTACGACCAATACGAAGTTTCAGCTGATCAATTAGGCGACGACGTTAAGTTCTTGATTCCTAACATTGTCGTTGACATGGACTTCACTGATGACAACAAGATCATCGGTATTGAATTACCAGCAACTGTTGAATTGACTGTTAAGGAAACTCAACCAGGTATCAAGGGTGCCACTGTTGCAGGTGGTGGTAAGCCAGCTACTATGGAAACTGGTTTGGTTGTTCAAGTTCCTGACTTCATCAACGAAGGCGAAAAGCTGGTTATCGGTACTGAAAACGGTGATTACAAGTCACGTGCAGATAGTCAACCAAGATAATTGATTGCAAGCAAATAAGCATCGCGTAAAGTGATGCTTATTTTTATCTACAAAGCTAAAGCATACTTGAGGATTTTTTGAAATGACAATTGGTGAAGCATTAAAAAAAGAACGAAAAGAGTTAGAGCTATCACAGACTGAAATGGCAGGCGATGTTTTAACAAAATCATACTATTCCAAGATTGAACGAAATCAGTATGAAATTAAGGCAATAGACTTGATTAAAATTTTGCAGCTGCATGATATTGATGTCGTTAATTTTTTTAACAAAATCGTACCAGCACAAGCAAATAATGAAGAAGAGAAAGTTGAAAGATATTTATCTCAATTACACGAAGCATATTATCATGAAGATTTGCCCAAAATATCTGATTTACAGAAAAAGCTAAGTCAAGAAAAGCAAACTAGTAGGATTTTAAACCTGGCTACTCAAGCAACCTTGATAAAGGCTTATCTAACAAATACTTTTGATCAACTTTCGGATAAAGAAAAATTAAATATCAGGAAACAAGTTTTTAAAACAACAAATTGGGATGAAAATTCATTAAGGCTCTTTGCGATAGCTATGCCCTTATTTGATATGAATGATCTAAAAATCATTATTGGTTCGATTTTTAAAAAATGCCCACAAATAAATGAATTACCAGATATAAGTCAAAGATTGATTGCTGCAATTGCAGTTAATTATTTAGAATGGTCGTTTCGAAAACATAATAATGATAGAGAGGGAATAAATGTATCTCTGAGCATACTAAAGAAGTTAAACTTGGAGCCTAAGAATTGCTTCGCCAAAATTATGGAACAGTATTATATTGCTATATTTAGTGATGATGAGAAAAGAGCTAAAGAAATTAAGCAGTTCTTTGTTAATAACAATATGGCAGGATTTATAGACAATTCAAGATAAAAGTGTCACATATGACACTTTTATTTTTTTTACATAAAAAATAGTTAGGATGTGAGTACGAGTTTAAGCAGAACGTGCATGATGATGTAGAATCAGGTGACATCCAATGAAGACAAAAGTAATACAAATTAACTTGAAATGGGTACTAAAAAATTTGCCTGCTAAATTAATACTTGCCATCATTATTCTTTCAATCACTAGTTCATTTGAAGGAGTAATCAACGGTTACGTACTTGGACAAATGACCAATATTGCCTTTCATAATTTTCAAAACGTTGGCACCTTTTTACTCTTTGTGTTGCTAGCTTATCTAATAACTTATGCTTCTGCTTATTTGTTTTTGCTAGTGACACAAAAATCTATGCAATATTTAAATGAGCAGTTAAAATACAGTTTCTTTACTTCAGATTTTCAAAAAGAAGACAATATGTCTGGAGAGTCTTCGGAAGTAATTAACAATATAACTAATGTCTCTGATCAGATTCAAAGACAATATTTTCAACCATTGTTTTATTTGCTCCAATGTATAATGACAATCATATCCACGACAATTGTTGTCTTAGAAACTAATTTTGTTTTAGGGCTAATCTATATTTTGCTCTCAGCACTAAGCATGATCCCTAATGAAGTTGGCAAAAAACGGATGAATAATCGGACCGATCAATGGAGTGCTTCTAATACAAAGTTAGTCACTATGATGAAAGATATTTTTCAAGGTAAGTCTGAGATAAACAAATTTGCTGTTAGAAAACTGTTCTTTAAGAATTTTAATCACGCATTACATGCTGAGGAAGAGAATTATTTTAAAATGAACCAGGTGCAGTTCACAGTACAGTTTTGCGCTTGGATGTGTTCGCTATTGGCGGATATTATTCCAATGGGAATCGGCTTATTAATGGTTGTTTATCATGTAGGTGGTGTCGAAATAGGCACAATCGTTACTCTGTCGTTAACTGCTGATCATATTCTTGAAGGAATCAGAGAATTAGCTTCTTACCAGACCTCAATTACTAGTACCAAGAATATCCGCAAAATGAGCTTTAAGACAGGAGCTAATAATCAAGATCAGGTAGCTCTAGCAGAACCTCAACTTACTGTAGATAATGTAAGTTTTAAAAGAGATAATAAATGGATCTTCAAAAACGTCAACCTCCAACTTGAAAATACCGATAAAATCATCATCACTGGGGATTCAGGAGTAGGGAAATCTACCTTACTTAATTTAATCTCTGGGCAATTGAAACCAACTTCTGGTCAGATAAGATTTGGTAAGCGACTAATTGCTTTATCAGATTCCATTTTTATTTCACAAAAGTCTTGGTTATTTGAAGGAACAGTGGCTGAAAACTTGGCTCTGTATCAAGATTTTTCTGAAGCAGATATGGTTAAGGTTCTTAAAGAAGTTCGTTTGTGGAAAGAATTAGGGGATAGTCCTCTAAATTTCAAAATTGATAGTAATGGCACTAATTTGTCTGGTGGACAAGCACAAAGAATGGCGATTGCCCGTGGCCTTTTAAGACACAAGGAATTATTTTTACTTGATGAAATTACTTCTAGTTTGGATAAGGAAAACGCCAAGCAAATTAGAACATTGATTTATGAACTGCCAATAATGGTGATTGAAGTAGCCCATAATATTGATGATACATTGGTAGATAAGTTTGGGCTTAAGATTTATACGTTAACAAAAAATGGGTTTATTGAAGGATAGTCAACCGAGATAATTGATTGCGAATAAATAAGCATCGCGTAAAGTGATGCTTATTTTTGTTATATTAGCTCTTTTGTTTCGGCATTAATTTTTATTTCACGTTTTTGTTCATCACGAATCAAAATGATTTTCCAAATTGCTTGATCATTAACATCTTCTAATTCCCAGGAAATAGGAATGCTATTTCTAAATTCCTTGGTGGCAATTTCAGTAGCTTCTTTAAGTGAAATTGTCTTATTTAAGTTTAAGTATGTTTCTTTATCAAAATCGTAATTAAGCACTTGAGTTGATTGACCTAAAATTTTATTATTCGTTGCATCAACTTGAATCATACAATCCTTACGATCATCAAAACCTACAATGTTATAGACATAAATGCCCTTGTTCAAAGTTAAAGAGATGGACTTGATCATTGCACTAGAGTATAGAGATTTAAATTTACGGATAGCACTGCTTTGATCCACTCTAATTGCTGGCAGCTTATCGCTGGAATAGCTAACTGCCTGTGTTTTATTTAAATAGAAATGCCGACACAAATGCTTA
Source organism: Lactobacillus kitasatonis DSM 16761 = JCM 1039 (assembly GCF_000615285.1). Taxonomy (GTDB): domain Bacteria; phylum Bacillota; class Bacilli; order Lactobacillales; family Lactobacillaceae; genus Lactobacillus; species Lactobacillus kitasatonis. The sequence goes on from NZ_BALU01000007.1 coordinate 55,794, forward strand.
GAATAATTGTCAGAAATCTTTTCATATACGCCTCTTACTTATGTACTGATATTTTTATACCAATTATAAGCCATAAGTAGGAAAGTGACGAGTTGTCAATATAGACTTTAAAATTTCTTACGCCTTTTGTTTTATTTTTGTAATGTTTAGACCAAAAGACAAATTAATGCTAGCAATGCAGGTAACATTTGTACCACAAAAATCTTTTTAGTTGCAGTAAAACCACCGAAAATTGCGACAACGACGATCAAAGTTAACAATAATTCCCAAACGGTGAAGACCACAGGAGCTTTGAAAACAAAGTAAACTAGGATCAACAAAAGCCCTAGCATCCCGTTATAGATGCCTTGGTTCGCCATCGAAATTCGCGCAGCTCTTTGCTTAACAAAATTGATGTCCATATCAAAGGCCTTCGCCTGCATTTCAGGTTTACCAAAAATTTCTAAAAAACAAATTCCAATATGTTCAATCCCCACGACAAACGTTAGAACTATACCAATTGTAGTCATTCGTATTCCTCCTTTGCTCATTATAATTATACGGAAAAAATGATTTTTACAAAATAAAGTGTTGACAGATGTAAACTAACAAGTTAAGATAAGCTTATCAAAAGTAAGAAGGAGATGAATCACATGTTATTAGCACGTCAATTGCAATGCCAAAACTGCCAATGTTGTTGCACAAACAACATCTATTTGTCGTGCTCTAATGTGTGATCATCGAAGACTATTACTTATAACTAGTTATGAAGTTGTGGTTCTTTTTGGGATGTATTCCGCGTTGGAGTACATCCCATTTTTGTTGCAAAGAAAGGAAAAAACATGTCGAAATTAAAGGGAGTTTTAGCAGGTATTGTCACAGTTTCAGTAGGATTGCTTCTTGCTGCTTGTGGCAATAACAATGCTTCGACAGCAGAAAAGAACACATTGAATTTAAGCACTACAGCACCACTGGACACCATTGACATCAGCAAGTCTACCGGTTTTGGTCAAACGGGCAATGTCTTTGAAAGCTTTTATCGTTTGGGCAAAAACGGTAAGCCAACTGCGGGTCTTGCTAAGAGCGGTAGTGTATCAAAAGATGGCAAAACTTGGACTTTTAAGTTGAGGGATGCCAAGTGGTCAAACGGCGATCCAATTACTGCACAAGATTTCGTTTATTCATGGCGTAGAAGCTTGAATCCTAAGACCGCTTCACCATATTCATATCTTTTTAGCGGCGTAAAGAATGCGGATGCGGTTGCACAAGGCAAGATGAAGCCAAGTGCGGTCGGTATTTCTGCACCTAACAAGAAAACTGTGGTGGTTAAATTAAACAGACCAATCGCTTACTTCAAGGTCTTGATGGCTTATCCATTGTTTGGACCACAAAACGAAAAGGTCGTTAACAAGTACGGCAAGAAGTATGCAACTAAGGCGCAATACCAAGTTTACTCAGGCCCATTCAAGATTAAGGGCTGGAACGGTACCAATGATACCTGGTCCTTTGTTAAAAATAATGACTACTGGGACAAGAAGGTCATTAAGTTAGATAAAATTAACTACCAAGTTGTGAAGTCCAACAACACTGGCTATCAGATGTACCAACAAGGCAAGCTGGATTTAACTCCACTTTCAAGCGAGCAAGTGAAGAATTTGAAGAGCAATAAGGACTTTACTCAATACCCATACTCATTGGTTAGATTCTTGCTTTATAACTTCAAGGACAAGAACGCAGTTAACCGTAAGGCTTTGAATAATAAAAATATTCGCTTGGCCTTGTCACTTTCAATTGACCGCGACATTGTGACTAAGAAGGTTTTAGGCAATGGCTCAACCTTGCCAACAGGTTTTGTCGCAACTGATTTAGCTAAGAATCCTACAAATGGCCAGGACTTTGCTAAAGAGCAAGCTGTGAAGAATACCGTTGATTACAATCCTACTTTGGCTAAGAAGTACTGGAAGCAAGGTTTGAAGGAAATTGGTAAAAGCAGCTTAACCTTTAACATTTTGGCTTCAAACGATGAGTCTGATAGTGATCAATTAACGCAATACTTGCAATCACAATGGACCAAGGAATTGCGTGGCATCAAGGTTAATATTACAAATGTGCCAGAAAAATCTTCGGATAGTCGTGCACAAGAAGGTAACTTCGATATTTACTTGTCACACTGGGGCGGTGACTTCAACGATCCAATGACCTTCATGCAAATTCCGATGACTGGCACTTCATACAACTATGGTAAGTGGTCAGATTCTAATTACGATAATTTGGTAAAAAGAGCTGGCAATCAAGATGCTAACGATCCTGCAACGCGTTGGAACAATTTGGTTTCTGCCGCTAAGATCGTGAACAAGAACCAAGCAATTACACCAATTTACCAACAAACTACTGCATATTTGCAAAAGCCACGTGTTCATGGCTTGATTCATAACACTGCTGGTACGCAATGGTCATACAAGTATGCTTACGTGAAGTAGAAAAATATTTATAACTAAAAATGCTGATAATCTTCGTTTGAAACGTTGATTACCAGCATTTTTTGTTTTTATTTTTTGGGGATTAAATATGGTTAGTAATATTGGGAATACCACACTAAATTAAACTTTCTTTTGATAAAGTATTAGTTAGCGACTACGTCCTCCTACTGAAAGGAGGTGAGCAGATTGAATACGTTAATCAACTTCGATTGTTGCGCCCATCATAGTGGGTATAGTGCTTGCACTGTTCGATCACTGGTTGAACCATCGGGACAACGATCACAAATAAGTAGTCGCATCGTTCACCCTCACGCTAGGTAGTTGCCCCTAGTAAAAAAAGAAGCCTTGCCAGTTGCGATGGTAGGGCTTTTTGAGTAGATTGAATTTACTCTAATCACTTCGTTGCTCCTATAGTATAGCATGATCCAATCATTTAGTCATATGAGGTACTCTAAATAAGCCTCCGAAAATCTGCAAATGCAGATTTTGTTTTTTAATAAAATTATTGTTGCATTTGCAACAATAATCAACATAATAATTTTTAGTTGAAAAATATGAAAGAAGATATTTTAAGACAAATCGGCACGATTGCGCGGGCACTTGATTCGATTGCCAACATTGAATTTAAAGAGATACAGCTGAATCGTGGTCAGTATTTATATTTGGTTAGAATCAAAGAAAATCCTGGTATTATCTCAGATCATTTGGCAGGGATGCTCAACGTGGATCGCACGACGACGGCCCGGAGTATTAAAAAGCTAGAAGATAATGGCCTGATCAAAAGAAAAAATGACCAAAAAAATAAGAAGATCAAGCACCTGTTTGTGACTGATAAAGGTGAAGAATTAGCACAAAGAATTGAGAAGGAAAATACCTATTCGAATGAATTGGTTTTAACCGGTTTGAATGAGAAACAAAGACAAGAATTGGCCAAGCTTTTGCAACAAGTAGAAGACAATGCAAGCGAGAATTGGTACTTTGTTAAGAATGGCGGAAAGAGGGAGTATTAATGGATTACACAATTAGACCAGTCACAACCGACGATGTAGCAGAGTTACAAAAGATTTCACGTGAAACATTTAAAGCGACTTTCGATCCTTTTACGGCACCAGACGACATGGAACGTTTTTTGGACGAAGATTATGCGACGGATGTGTTAATTAGCGAGATTGAGAATCCAAATAGTCGCTTCTTCTTTTTGATGGTAGGAGATAAGATCGCTGGCTATTTGAAGGTCAATGTGGGGGATGCACAAAAAGAGCATTTAAAAGAAAATGCCCTTGAATTGCAAAAAATTTATTTGCGTACTAGCTTCCAGCATAAGGGACTAGGCAATGTCTTGTTTGATTATGCAGAAAAGATTGCTAGGGATGAAAAGAAGGATTATATGTGGCTTGGCGTGTATGAAAAGAACATCAACGCTCAACACTTTTATAAGCGTCACAGTTTTAAACGGGTAGGACAACATGTCTTCCAAGTGGGTGACGATCCGCAAATTGACTGGCTTTTACTTAAAAAGTTGTAATAAAAAATGGTGAGGAGAATTTCTCTTCACCAATTTTGTTTGCATTTAGTTATTAATCATCATGTTCAATTTCAAGAATCTTCTTACTGTGAGCATCAATCTTTACCTCAGTAGATTGGCGACCTTTGACTACCTCAACGTCCCAGTAAGTCTTGCCATGTTCTTGATCTAACTTCCATTCTTGACTAGTACCATGCGCATGTTCTTCTGCAATTACGCTTGCTTCGTCACGGCTGATGATGCCGTCCAAGTTCAAAGCTTGTTCGTTACGGTCATCATGGTCTAAACGTTCTGAGTGAACGCTGCTGGCATGGCCAGTTTCCGCGTTGATTTCTGCAGAATATTCATGAGTGTCATCGAAGCCTTCAATTTCATAAACGTATTGCTTGCCTTCAAGTGACAAATCGATGCTCTTGATTTGCTTGCCTGAGAATTGGCTATGGAATTTATCGATTGCTTCTTGTTGAGTTAATTTAATCTTACCAATTTCAGTCTTAACACTGTTAGTAGTCTCTGTGGAGGAATCGTTGGTTTGACTACTGTCACTGCTTTTAGCTGCAGTAGACTTGTGTGATGTGGTTTGGCTAGTTTGTGCAGTGCTGTTATCTTGCTTTGAACAAGCCACGGTTCCAGTCAATAAAGCTGCACCTAATAAAATTGCGCTGGTTAATTTAGTGAGGTTCATCTCTATACCCTTTCTTTTTTCTTAAAAAATTAGTCACGTTCTACGCTGATTACTTTTTTAGTTAAAGCGTTGATCTTCATGTCGTATTCTCTAGTTGAAGTGAAGCCTTCGATTTCGTAAACGTAGCGGCCTCTTTCTTTTTCTAAGTTAATGGAGTCGATCTTAGCACTTGGATATTTAGCTCTGAATTTCTTAACAGCTGTGCTTTGAGAGACCCTGATTTTGCTTGATGCTGCTTGAACAGTAGTAGGTTCTGTATTTTGGTTAACAGTAGTGATAGCTGCTGTGCCTAAGCCGATTAAAGCTGCGCCTGCGAATGCGATTTTCTTTAAGTTGATAGTTTTTATAAGTAATTCTCCTTTGATTTTTCTTAATTCCTAATTGCTTTACTTGATATATTTATCTTACTAAGAAAGCAGGCTAGAAAAACCAAAATTAGATGGAGTTTAAATGAAGATTTCTTCATTTTTCTTCGGGGAGATATACGGAAAAGATTGTCCCTTGAGGGGAGTTGTCTTCAACCGTAATTTGACCATGATACTTGTCAACTTCGGCTTTAACGATGGCAAGCCCTAGGCCAGAACCGCTGACTTTGCTTGAGTGTGATTTGTCTTCGCGATAAAAGCGTTCGAATATTTTCTCGCGGTTTTCTCTAGAAATACCGATACCGTGATCGGCCACTTGGAAGAGTAATTTTTCGTCTTCATTTTTTAGTAAAACACTGATGTCGCTATTTTCTGGGGAATACTTGGCTGCATTTTCTACTAAGTTGTGAGCGATGTTGCGGAAGTCAGTTGGTTTAATTGGATAAAGCAACTGCTCAGGTAATTTTGCAGTAATCTTTTGCGGATAAACGGTCTGCACTTCACTAACCACGTCAGAGACAATTTTAACCAAATCGATTGGCGCTACGTCGTCGTTATTTTGATCGATTCGGCCCAAAGTAAGCAGCTCGTTAACCATTAGCTGCATTTTCTTTGACTCTGAATCGATATAGTCTAATGAAGTAGAAATAATCTCTGGGTTGCTTTGACCGCGACGCTTGATCAAATTGACGTGGCCACGAATGGCCGCAATCGGTGTCTTTAATTCGTGGGATGCATCGCTGACGAATTGTTGCTCACGCCTTAAGGCGCTATTTTGAAAATTGAGTAGATTGTTAAACGAACGGGCTAGATTCTTGATTTCAAGTGGATTATTTGGAACGGTAATCTTTCTTTCGGGCGTTTTATTCTTGCGAATATCCTGGATTTCCGTATTCATCGTTTGAATCGGCCGACTCCACTTGTGGGCAAAACGACGGATGAGGGGGATGCTAATTAGAATAGCTAAAAGATTTAGTCCTAACATGGTAAGCAAAAGCCAGGTGATCAGATTGAAGAGCTCATCCACATTTAACGCAACTTGAATATGATAGCCTTGATGTTTTTCAAATGCTAAAAAGTAAATCCGATGTTTATAAACAACGAAATTTTGATAATGATGTTTACGATTGATTCCTTTAAAGGTTTCGTACGCATCTTCAGAATAGTAGGTTTTGCCTTGTGGCGTAGTTAAAATAATCGCATCGTCTTCCTGTTTTGCCAAATAGGCATCAAGCAGTGCGGACCAGTCATATTGCGGCTCCAGATTCTCTTCAACAGCTTCAATGACCTGCTCGCTTTGACTTTTAGCATTGTAATAAATGTAGCCAGATGAAATAGCCAAAAACGCGATGTTGACGACAACCAGGATAGCTACAAAAAGACTGACGAACAGCTTGGTTAACTGATTAGCGGTAGTTTTAGCTTTATTTTCCTTCATCTTAATCGTCTTCTCTTAAACAATAGCCAAGGCCACGCACCGTCTTGATAAGCTTCTTATAAGGATCGCCCAATTTGTTGCGGATAGTTCTAATGTAGACATCAACCGTGTTGGTTTGCCCCACAAAGTCATAGCCCCAGACGACGTCGAGCAGTTCATCACGGCTTTTTACTTTTTCAGGCTCTTGCATCAATTCTGTCATTAAGGCAAATTCCTTTGGCGTTAAATAAATTTTTTCGTCGTTGCAGTAGATTCGTGCTTCACCAAGTCGATTTTGAATGGACCAAAAGTAAAAGTTGAAGTAGGGGTCGTATTTTGTTCTTGTTGCTTTTTTAATCTACGCAAGACAACGCGGATTCTGGCAAAAGGCTCTTCAATTTCAAAAGGTTTAGTAATGTAGTCATCTAATCCTTGATCAAGGGCAGAACTAATGTCAGAGGTGGAATTTTTCGCCGTAAGCATGATAATTGGTACATCGCTTTGTTTGCGAATTCTACGTAAAACAGTGATGCCATCATAAATAGGAAGCATCCAATCGAGCAAAATTAGGGTTGGATCTTCCTTTTTGAAAAGCTCTAAGGCTTCTTTACCATCTTGTGCCCAAATTACCTGGTAGCCTTCAAATTCCAGCTCTGTCTTCACAAAACTAGCCACTGCTTCTCCGTCTTCAACTAGCAGAATTTTGACATCTTTTTCATCCATATCAATTACCTCTAGAAAAAAACGGCTGGAAAATTAATTCCAACCGTTTTGTTAATTAATTTTGACCTTTAAAGGTGCCGTTTTCAACTTCACGAATGAAGTCAGCTAAGTGCTTGTAGTAAACAGCTGGGTTATCAACCATGTGGTGGTGACCACCGTCTGGAGTGGTAACTAAGCGTGAGTTAGGAATCTTCTTTTGCATGATCTTAGCAGTTGAAATTGGCATAGTTTCGTTTTCACCGAAGGTAAGCAAAGTTGGAACCTTGATCTTGTGCAATTGATCTCTGAAGTGCCAGTCCTTTAACTTACCAGTAATAACGAATTCGTTGTCACCTTGGAATGCGTTGTAAACGGCAGTACCACCGATGTCCTTCAAGTGGTAAAGCTTAGAAGGTTGCTTACGGTCAACGAAGTTAATGTTCAAAATTTGAACATCGTCTTGGTAACGTTGATTGTCGTAGTCGTTGTTCTTTTCGCATTCGTGCATGAAGTCGATTTCGGTTTGTGGAAGAACTTCTTGACGTCTGCGGTTAACTGAAGCAACGTATTCGTCGATTTCGTCAACCATTGAAGAAATGATCGCACCCTTCAAGTGTTGACCATATTTAACGGCGTATTCTTGAACAAGAAGGCCGCCCCAACTTTGACCAATAAGGTAGAAGTTGTCGAGACCTAACTTTTCACGAACTTCATCGACTTCGTCTAAGAAGTATTCGTAAGTTAAGTACTTCTTAGCGATTTCTGGATCAGAGTAGTCAGGTTGGTCTGAGTAAAGTGAACCAAGTTGGTCGTACATAGTAACTTGAACGTTAAGACCTTGCTTCTTTAATTGTTCAGCCGTGTCTTCCCAATATTCGTGGTTGCCGCCAGGACCGCCGTGCAAAGCTAACAAATGAATGTCGCCTTCACCTTGAGTGTTGGTCCATAAGTGGTAACCGTTGTCTAAAGTGATAATTTTAGTACCAGTTTTCATAGAATTTCCTTTCAGTCTTTATTAAAAATAGAATGTATTACATTAATTATCGTATCAGATTGAGAAAAAGACAAGTATGCGGGTATAATGGTTCAAGTATATAAAAAAGGAGAGTTTATGAGTCTTAAATATGCTAAAAAAAGCCAATTAATCTGTTTTACGATTTTGGCAGCAATTAAGGCCTGCAATATTGTTTTTGTGGCTACATGATTCAGATTATGTTGAACGTTGCTTCGTCTGGTTCTAAAGATTACATGCATTTAATAAGACTAGCACTTTTAACGGCATTGGGTCAGATGTGCTTTATGGCCAGCAACTTTGTCTACGAAACGGTTAAGATGGGGATTATCCGTGACGTAAATATGACGTTGAAGAAAGCTAATTTACGTTATTTAGTTGATCAAGGTGATCTAGATGTTAAAAGTGGGTTGTCACTGATGACTAATGACTTGAAGCAGATTGAAACTAATCGAATTACAGCTCAGCTTGATATGATTTTCCAAGGATTATCGTTTTTAGGTGCAATCAGTTTTGCCTTCTATAGTTCTTGGCAAATGACTATTGTGTTCTTAATAGCAACTATTGCTCCTGCCATTGTACAGATGGTAACGAGCCCAATTATTATTAAGAGATCTAAGGTTTGGGCTAAGACTAATGCTAATTACACGCAAAACGTATCTGATTCGTTAAATGGTGCGCAAGCTACTAAGCTTTATAACGTTAGAACGAATATCGTAACGCGTGCAGCTAATGCAGCCCAAAATATGGAAAATGCCTTACGCAACATGACTTTAACGCAAGCTTGGGCACTTGAGTTAATTTACTCGGCTGCTGAGTTATTTTGTTTCATCGTTCCATGTACAATCGGTGGAATTATGATGATGCAGGGTAATTTGCAAGTAGGTACATTGGTAATGATGGTTGACTTGGCAATGAATTTTATCACGCCAGTTGTTACATTGTTTAACGAATTTAACCAAGTTAAGTCAACGGTGCCAATGTGGGAGAAGACCCAAATTGCTTTGAAGCACGTGATGAAAAATGATAAGCAAAAGATTGACCACTTCGAAGGCATGGAAGTTAAGGACTTGTCTTACGTTACTAGTTCGGATCATAAGCGCATTTTTGAGGGTGTTAACTTGCAGGTTAAACCTGGTGAAAAAGTATTGCTTATGGCGCCAAGTGGCTGGGGGAAAACAACATTGTTGCGCCTTCTTTTGGGATCAAAAAGACCTAAAGATGGGAAGATTTTGCTTAATGGCAAAGATGTAACTGGTAATTGGTATGCAGCGCATAATTATTTCTCCTATGTTAATCAAAAACCGTTCATGTTTGACGATACGTTGCGTTTTAACATTACGCTTGGCCGGAATGTGAGCGATGAAAAGCTGAAACAAGTAATCCATGAAGCTGGACTTGATAATTTGGTTAAGAGCCAAGGCCTAGATAAGCAAGTGGGTGAAAATGGTAGTGAATTGTCTGGTGGGCAGATTCAAAGAGTAGAAATTGCTCGTGCTTTATTATCGGGCAGACCAATCTTGTTGGCTGATGAAGCAACGAGTGCGCTTGATCCTAAATTGTCACTAGATATTCATAAAACATTACTTGAGAATCCTAATGTTGCGGTAATAGAAGTAGCCCACAAAATCTCACCTGAGGAAAAAGCAATGTTTGATGTGATTATTCATTTGGATAAGCATACCGTTGAAACAAAGATGTAGTGAAATTAACAGGAAAAGTACTACTTTGTAAGTGGTACTTTTTAAAAAAATGAAATATATAAAATTTTATATAATAGATTCTGAAGAATTATTGCTAAATTTATATCAATCCAATTGAACCGAAATCGTTTACAAATTATAATTAGAACTAAGAAGATTCTTTATTAGTAGGAGGAAAAAATTATGGCAGAACCTAAATGGCTTAAGGATATGAATCCTGATGAATACTTAAAAGAAGATTTTGAAGCTAAGGGTAAATCTAAATATACAGTTGAAGGAATCGATAAAAATGATCCTGAATGGCTGGATAAGGCAGCTAAGAAGGTCCATGCTGCAGAAGGTGACGATTATGTGAAGCTGGATGCGGGGTTACTTACTGTTAACCAACTTAATTGGATGCTTAGAAATACAATTGGGGAAATGACTTTTGTTGACGATAATAATGAATTTCTATGGTACAATCGTCCAACTGATCCAAATTATAAGATGCTTGCTAAACGTACACCAGATCAAGTCGGTGATACTATGAAGGCAATTCACCCTGATGTGCGTGATGTTATTCCTAATGCTAAAAAAGTAGTTCATGCTTTACGTACTAAGCAAGATGGACATGATGATGTCTATATGCCTGTTCCAACTGGTAATTTGAAGAAACTTGTTTTGCACTACTATAAGCGTGTTGAAGATGATAATGGAGATTACGCAGGTATTTACGAATGGGTTCAAGATTTGTATCCACTCGTTAAGTATTTCTGTGAAACTACTGGTCAAAAGTTGGTAGTAGATGATGATACCACAACTGGTGCAACTTATCGTAGAAATTCAGATCCTGATGCTGTAAGTGGTGCTTCAACTAAGGCTGAAAAGGTAGAAAAAACTATAAAAACAGAAGAACCAGATACTACAACAGGTGCTTCACAGCATTAATATTTATCAATAGAAAAACTCATCAATTGACTCAATTTTAGAATCATTGATGAGTTTTTTATTAATTAATAGGATTGATTTCTTTTACTGCAATCATTATTTCTTCAGTAGTGTTATCGCTAGTGATGTCGTGCTGTGGATATGCAAAGTAAGGAACTATTTGATGATTTTCAGGAATATTTGAATCGATAATTTCTTTTAATCTTTTGTTGCTAATAAATATTGCAGCATTAGCTGGTGCAGAATAATATGCACCAACTTTATTACCATAGGGATCGTAATAATTAATCTCTAAGCAGTTAGCTGAATTAATATTTTTAGTAATAGAATAACAGTAATTTTTATAATAGGTTACTTTAAAAATAAGCATCTTTATTTTAGATGCTTATTTTTAGTTAATTTTTCTTGTTGATGAATGAGCCTAATGCCGTGATTGTTGCAGCAATACTTGCTAAAACAATGCCTGTAGTAATGAGGTTAGTCTTATCTTCACCGGTTTCTGGAAGTCCAACTTCTTTTGAGGTTTCAGTTACATTTTCATTTTCTACTTCTGCTTTCAGTTTAGTTGTCTTAAACATTTTGGACCTACGTAGTACGTAATATATATAATAATTATTTTATATATTATATGATATCATATCATCAGACGCTAATTCTTAGTTTACTTATAAAAAATAAAATTTTGCAAAAAAACTGTGTTATTAACGCAAATATAAAAAATGTCAATCCTTGTATTTAAATCTCAGTCCACTATACTAGATAACGATGCTTTTAATAGAAAAAAGCGGATAAGGCACAATATATAGTATTGTGAACCTAAAATAAAAAGGGAGTAGTTTGTTTATATGGAAAGACACGAGAATTATTTTGTTTGGCTGTTTAATCAATTAAAGGGGTGGCCAGTACAAAACTATTGTTTATGGTTTTTCGCATTCGGTTTTCAATTAGCGTTACTTATTCAAGCAAAGGTTACTAGTGTAACCTTGATCACTTTCATTGGTACTCTTTTGGGTACACTTTGTGTATTGGCAATTAATGCCACTAAGGCAATTAATGGATGGTTAGGATTGATCTCAGCAGCATGTTTCATTTATGCTGGTTGGTCAGCCAAGAATTATCTTTCTATTTTTGAACAAATTGCTTATATCGCAACTTTGGATTTGCCAGTTATCTTGTCAGTAAGATCATGGAATAACGATACTAAGAACCACTTGAGAAAGTTCGGTGGCAGAGAATGGATCATCGCTATCGTTGGTACATTGGCTGTTTACTTAGTATCAGGTTTCTTAATTGGTAAGTTCACTAATGACCCACGTCCTTGGGTTGATGCTATCAGTTTTGCTATTTCACTTACTGCCGGTATCATGTGCTTCATGCGTTACAACAACCAATACTTCTGGTGGACTGCAAGTGGTATCTTTCAACTTATTCTTTGGGGAATCACTTACGCACAAGGTGATGCCAACTTGGCTATGGCTATCAACTCATTGATTTATGTCATTAATGATGTTTTGGCATTTACTGTTTCACCATGGTTCAACATGGGTCGTCGTAGATCTGGACTTAAGGAAATTAGTAAATAAAACAATAGAGTATTAAATGAAAAGAGTCGTCGAAAATTTCGGCGGCTCTTTTTGTGGCTAATAAGTGACATTGTGTTACTATTCAAATATAATTAAAGTATATAGATTCAGATATATATGTATTTTATGGAGACTGCTTCCGTATTGCTTGGAACTGGATTAATGATGGGAATTAATGCTCGTCCCGTTAAGGCTAAGAATGGAGTTGATGAGGTTGAAATCGTATTGGACGATGCTAATAATCAACTGCCTAGTAATGAAGGAAACGTAGAGGATCCAACTAATGGTGGAAAGGATTTGAGTTTAAATGACTTAAACCCTAGTGGTAATGAAACTGATCCAGTAGAAGATACTAGTGATAATGATGGCACAATTGATGATGATACCAATCCAAGTGATGAAGACGTTAAATCTGATACGACTCTAGACGAGGATTCAAGTGTGGTCGGTGACATGTCAGATACTGAAAACTCTAGTAATGATGCTTCAAATTCGTTAGATGGAACTAATCAGCCTGTTCAAACAACAATAAGTGATTCAAAAAAGCTGGCATTGCTTCAATTGCTGCTAAAAGCACATTAAGTGATGATGCACTTCAAACAGCTTTGAAAGAATATGCTGAAATAATTTGTTTGAAAAAGGCAAAATAAATCCTAAAACTGGTGAGATTAGTGTTCAAGATTTTGAAAATTTAGCTGAATCAGGTGCATTGGATGCTGCTGTAATTCATATGACCTGTGAGGTTGCTTTGGAGAAATATATCAAAGAACTAAACAATATAAGAGCGATACGACTAAGCCAAAGCCAATTTTGACGTTGCCACAAGAAGCAATGGAAAGCATGATTATTCACTATATGGATGTCAATGGAATTAATGATACAAAATTTAATCCAAATCAGAGTAAAGAAATAAATAGGTATACCCCGGGAGATGATGCTTTAGTTACTGATGAAAACGGCAATTGCGTAATTAATCTGTGGGATTAGGACGAGGTTGGCTATATTTTAGCTACTACCGATATTGGCTTTAGTGCTAGTTATAATAAGAGAAAAATGGCTCGAGTTGTTGTTGAAAGTGACATATCATCAGATGGTAAACTGCATTACTTCGTTTACCTAAAGCACGATACTGAAAAAGAAAGTTATCCACAAAAAGTTGAAGTATTAATTCATCACACAAATTAACATGGCAACAAAGTTGGTGAAGATGAGAAGCTTACGCTGAGCTTTGATCAAACTGATACTCACGATAAAACAAATGGTAATCTAATTGGAACGGAATTGATTTTGACAAATCCCGAAGTTTTGAAAGTATTAGGCGATGCAAAGATAAAAGAATTATTTGGTGACATCAAATTGAATGGTGGAGCTGTTGCCGTAACTGAGGACATTTTCAAAAAAGATTAGCAATTCAAACGTGATAACACCAGAACCAGAAGTTAAACCAATTGTAGAAGCAGTCGAAAACGAAGCAAGAGATTCCGAAGATGAAGATGATGGCTCCACTGAAGTATTCAGCACATACCCACAGCAACCAGAATTTGATGAGGATGAAACTGAAGAAAACATAACGCCACACGCTTAAAAAGAAGTGGAGAGGTCTGCTAAAGCCACGCGTGGCACCAAAGTTGAGCTGATTCAAAATGTGGCGAGGGATGCAGATACGGCACCTGAAACAGTTTCGGCACGATCTACCGAAGTGGAAATAGAGTCGAACACAACTAGACATGCCGATGAAGCTACTCTTCCAAAAACCGGTGAAGAACAGAGCGAGCTTGCCATGATCTTCAGTATGCATGCCGCTGCCTTAGGAATTACCGGGTTAGCTGGTACTTCTAAGCGTCGCGAAAAAGATAAATAATTTTAGAAAGTAGTGCGAAAGCACTGCTTTTTTCTGTGCAAAGAAAGCAGGTTATAATAATATTAACGATGTCTTTTAATGCATTAAAAAATAGGAAAAGAGAATTACAATGACAGATTTAACTAAAGTAAAAGAATGGCTTAAAGATGCTGACGCCGTAATCGTCACTGCCGGTAATGGCATGGCTAAAGAGGAAGGCCTCGACATTTTAAGCGAGGAAAACTTCGATGACGAATATGGCAAGGTTGCTGACAAGTACGATGTGCATACAATTGGGGATGCCCTCGACAAGAAGTTTGACACTTGGGATGAACAATGGGCTTTCTGGAGTCAACTGGTCAACGAATATTCGTTTGAATATGAGCCAAGTGAAACCATGTTGGCTTTAAAGGAGCTGCTCAAAGATAAGCAATACTTCATCGCTACTAGCACTTTCGGTCACTTCTTTGAAAATGCTGGTTTTAACGAAAAACGCATCTTCAATGCCTTCGGTGACTGGACCAGAATGCAATGTTCTAGCGGCGTGAACCATGGTCAAAAGGATGATCGTGAAGTCGTTAAGAAGTATTTAGAAGGAAAAGGTGAAGTGCCAAAGTGTGAGGATTGTAATTCTCCAATGGAATTGCACATGCCACTTAACGCCAACTTCTTTCCAGACACCGATGCAATATGCGCTTCCGTTGGTTCTTAACCGGTAACGAAGACAAGAAGGTCGTTGTCTTAGAACTCGGCGTTGATGAAACCAGTCCACAACTGCTTGATCCAATGGTTAAGCTAGTTGAACAGTTCCCTAATTGGCATTACGTTGCCGCAGACTTAGCCGACAATGATTTACCAGACGATATTCAAAAGAGATCAGCTGGTTTTGCCACAGATTCACACGATATGATGATGAAATTAACCAAATAGGTGAGAAATGAGTATTTACGTAAAAAACGGGATTTTGCATGTTTCCGGTGCCCAAGATAAGTTGCGGCAAAAAGGGCAAGAAATACCTGACTTTTTGTCTAATTACACCATGCTGGATATTGAAACGACTGGCCTGAGTCCATACAGAGACCGCATTACAGAACTTGGTGCAGTGAAGGTCAGAAACGGCCAAATCGTTGACCAATATACTAATTTGATCAAGTTCCCTAAGAACAATAAGGTGCCTGCCTTTATTACCAAATTGAATGGCATTACTGAAGAACAAATCGTTAATGAAGGGATTCCTGCTGAACAAGCGATTAAGGAATTCCGTGAGTTCATTGATGATGACATTATCATTGGTTATAACGTCAACTTTGACCTGAACTTTTTATATGATTTAAGTCAAAAGTACAAGTTGCCAATCTTAAATAATGATTACGTCGATGTGTTACGCTTAGCCAGAGCGTACTATCCACGCGAACGCCACAATCGTTTGATTGACTGCATGCAGCGTGCTGGTATCGCACAAGTGGAGGAGCACCACGGTTTAGCCGACTCGCTTGATACGATCAAGGTCTATAACGACTTTAGTGCGCACTTCACCGATGATTTGCTTGAAGCGACACGTAACAAGATCAAGAACGTTGATTTAACTAGTGACGATGTCGATTACATTGATCTCGGTTTTAGAAATCCGGTCCAAAATAAAAACATCGTTTTATCAGGTCACATTCATATGGATGAACAAGACGCCGACAAGATGATTGGCAACATGGGTGGTAAGGCCGAAGATAAGGTTAACCCAATGACCAATTATCTGATTATGGGCGACTATGATTTCTTTAGAAAAGACAACGAAGATTTGAATACGGCACGTGAGTTGATTAAAGATGGTGCCAAGATTAAGCGTTTGTCAGAAAGCTTCTTTTTAGGGATGCTTGATGACTGGGCACGAAGTTAGAGGATTTTTATGGCAAGAAGAAGACGACGCAGAAAACAGAGTACTGTTTTTTCATCGATTATTGTAATTATCGCTATTGCCTGGGGAATATTTACTAAAGCTGGCAGCGATCCTAATGGTAGCCAATTTATTAAAGATGTAACTGGCAATAGCAATGACCAAGTAACCAATACCATCAAGAGTGCTTCAAAAAGCAATAAGGTCTATGGTGGGCTATCGCAAAGCGATTATAAAAAGCTAGCTGATTTAAATTTCAAGAGTGGCTCTAGGGCATATACCGAAGTGAACCATAATCGTTCGACCTTAGTTAAAAGCTCTTGGAAGATCAACCGAGTAATTTATTCAAACCTTGATTCGCTGAATAGAACTTCACGTTCCAATACTGCCTTTTTGGAGCGGCGCAACGTGGCTAATGATAGTTTGCGTGTGCGACAGTTCGTAGAACCGACTGGTTGGCATTACAACCACAGAAACGGCACGCAGATTTATAACCGCGGTCACCTGATCGCTTATTCCGTTTCTGCCGGCATTGACCAGAGTGGTAACTATGATCCAAGCAATCAATCTGGCGACCAAAACAACCCTAAGAATTTGTTTACTCAATCGGCCTTTTCTAATCAACGGATTCAAACTATTTTTGAAGCTAAAGTTAGAAAGGCGCTTAGACAAAATAAACGCGTGATTTATCAAGCTACTGCCGTTTTTAGAGGCAACGAATTAATGGCGCGTGGCGTTAACCTGCAGGCCGTTTCAACCGACGGTAGCCTTGACTTCAACGTTTACTTATATAATGTTCAACCAGGCTATCAATTTAACTATAATAATGGTAGAGCAAAAGTTGACCGCCAAATGCAGGTCAAGGAAGAGTAGAATAGAACTGTAAATTTATAAAAAATAAAAAAGGAAGTACATTATGAAAAAAGATAACTGTACCGCAATGCTTGTCGGTAAAGATGCTTCAATCGATGGCTCAACTATGATTGCCCGTGACGAGGACGGTTACGGCGGCATTAACGAAAAGCTGTTTGTCGTAAACAAGGCTCGTCACTACGATGAAGACTATGTTTCAAAATACAATGGCTTCAAGATGCACCTTGAAGGTGATGGCTGCAAGTGGACTGCTGCTCCAACTGCTGACGATTCAGATGGTCGTTGGGACGAGCAAGGTATCAACGAATATAACGTCGCTATGTCAGCTACTGAAACTGAAGCAACCAACGCTCGCTGCTTAGGCCACGACCCGCTTGTTGAAGATGGTATTAACGAAGACTCAATGGTTTACATCACTTTGCCATTCGTTAAGACTGCTCGTGAAGGTGTTAAGCGTTTAGGCCGTTTAATTGAAAAGTATGGTACTGGTGAAAGCAACGGTATCGCATTTTCAGACAACAAAGAAGTTTGGTACCTTGAAACTGGTGCAGGTCACCAATGGGTAGCAGCTCGTGTTCCTGATGATTCATACGCGATTTGTCCTAACATTATGGTGATCCAAAACGTTGACTTTAATGATCCAGACAACTTCATGTACAGCGAAGGCATTCAAGAATTCGTTGAAAAGAATCATTTGAACAATAGCACTGATGGTAGTTTTTCATTCAGAGACATCTTTGGTACTAAGGATGAAGCTGATGCTTTCTACAACACCCCAAGAACTTGGTATGGTCAAAAATTGTTCAATCCAAGCATTGAACAAGATCCAACTAGCCAAGAAATGCCATTCACTCGCGTTCCTGAAAAGAAGATCGGCGTTGAAGACGTGCAAAGATTTTTGACTAGTCACTACAACGGCACTCCATACGATCCAATGGACACTTTCTCATCTGGCAGCGAAAAAGAACAAAAGATGTTCCGTTCAATTGCTTTGGACAGAAACCAAGAATCAAGCATTTTGCAAATCAGAAACGATGTTCCAGCTAAGATGGCTGCTATTCAATGGATCAACATGGGCTTTTACGCATACTCACCATACGTTCCTTTCTACACCAACATCGAAGATACGCCACTTAACTACAAGGTTGCTGATCACATGGTTGATCCAGACAGCAGTGCTTACTGGCTTTACAAAACTTTGCAAGTAATCGTTGAACCACGTTACCACCAATACATTTATCAAGTAAATGCCTACCGTGACGATTGCCAAAGCTACGGTATCGGCCGCATCGATGAAATTGATGAAAAGGCAAAGGATCTCGATGGCACCGAATTGATCAAGTACTTGACTAATGCTAACGACGTTACTGCCGGCGTAATTACCAAGAAGACTAAGAAGTTAATGAGCGATTTGGTAAGACAAGCTTTGAATAGTTCTAAGTACCAATTCGAACGCGGCGACAATTTATAAAAAATATAATAATTTAGAAGAAATAGGTCATGGAAATTAATTTCATGATCTATTTTTTGGTATGTACCACAATATTTAGTAAACCCGAACAAAAAGATAAAGCATTATAATGCAAAGGCTTGAATACGAACAAGATCCGAATACTGAGAGAAATTTATTTCATCAACACTGAGAAACCACGAATTTTTTAACTGAATCATTTGTGCTTTTTGCCCTTTTAGCTTAGAATTAATAGAGAAATTTATAAACTTAAATCAATATATAGTGGTGTGTGAGACTTATGAATGATGATAAATTTGTTGAAGTAAAGAACCTTAAGAAGGTTTACGACAATGGTCACGAAGCAATCAAGGACGTTAGCTTCTCAGTTAAGAAAGGCGACCTTGTTTGTTTACTTGGACCTTCAGGTTGTGGTAAGACAACCATTTTGAACATGCTTGCTGGTTTACTTAACCCAACCAGCGGCGATATTCTCTTTGATGGCAAGTCTGTCGTTAACGTAGCACCTAAAGATCGTCAAATCGGCTACGTTTTCCAGAACTACGCTTTATACCCACACATGACAGTCCTTCAAAATGTTATGTTTCCTTTAACTGTGGGCAAGCAAAAGATGCCTAAAGACAAGGCTAAGGAGATTGCGGAAAAGTACATGGAAACCACGCAAATCACTGAACTTGCCGACCAAAAGCCAGGTAACTTGTCAGGTGGTCAACAACAGCGTGTCGCAATTGCTCGTGCCTTGGTGCAACAACCTAAGATTTTGCTCATGGACGAACCATTGAGTAACCTTGATGCACGTCTTCGTTTGAAGATTCGTGAAGAAATCCGTAACTTGGTTAAGAAAGTGGGCATCACTACTTTATTTGTTACCCACGACCAAGAAGAAGCCTTATCTATTGGTGATAAAATCATCCTCTTCAACAATGGTGTGATCCAACAAGACGATATGGGTCAAAACTTCTACCTTGAACCAAATAACTACTTCGTTGCTAACTTCGTTGGTAACCCAGTAATCGATAACTTCAAGGTTAATGTCAAAGACGGCAAGATTACCGGCTCAGACTTTGAAATTAATGTAGATGATTTAGATAAAAGTCGCTTCAAGCGTGACTTGACTGATGGCGAATATACATTATCTGTTCGCCCTGAAAATATTTTGCCAGCCGAAACTGGCCATGTTTCAGCTAAGATCGACGACGTTGAATTGATCGGCCGTGAACGTATTTTGAAATTTACTCATGATGGCGTTCAAGCTCGTTCACTTGTTGATCTTGAAACTCCAATTAAGAGGGGAGACAACATTAACTTAAAGATGCGCCTTGATCGCGTATTCCTCTTTACTAAGGAAGGAGAGCGTGTCTACTAATGAAGAGCAATCAAAAGAAGGCTTGGCTTTTTTTAGCGCCAACAATCATTTTTGTTACTTTCTTTAGTATTTACCCAATTTTACGGGCATTTGTAATGAGTTTCCAAAGCGGTCCATTAATCAATTTGAACTGGACTGGCTTTAGCAACTATCAATACATCTTTAGTGATCCCGAATTTTGGCGCGCAATTAGAAACACCATTCTTTATGCGCTAATTTCGGTGCCTGTAGCATTAGCTATTTCAATCATGCTCGCATGGTTTATTTTCAGTAAGGTAAAGCACAAGTCATTCTTTGAAACGACTTTCTTTATGCCTTACGTTACTTCAACCATTGCGATTGGTATTGTGTTCCGTTACATCTTTAATGGTGAATACGGTATGCTTAACTTCCTATTAAGAGCACTTCATTTGCCAGCTCCTAACTGGATTGATGATCCATCAATGTCACTGACAACCATCATTATCTTTGGTGTTTGGACATCACTTGCCTTTAACATCGTTATCTTGATGGGTGCTCTTCGTAACATTGATCCAAACTACTACAGTATTGCCGATATGTACGGCGCAACCGGTACCGAAAAGTTCTGGCGTATTACTATGCCACAACTTGTACCAACGATCGCCTTCTTATTGACGATGAACATTATTGCGGCATTCAAGATTTATACTTCCGTATATGCATTGTTCAACGGACAAGCAGGTGTCGGAAACTCAGCTACAACGGCAGTATTCTACATTTATAACAAATTCCAAATTGTAGGTACGCCAGGTGTAGCGATGGCCGCAACGGTAATTTTATTCCTCATCATTATGTTCGTAACCTTCTTACAACGTAAGATGATGAAAAAGATTGGGGGACGGTAAAAAATGAAGAAGATTCGTTGGGGTGCTTTAGTTGCTTACATCGTTTTAGCAATCTTTGCGATTATTACTGTCTTTCCATTCGTTTACATGATTTTGGGTGGACTAATGAGTTTTAGAGAAACGACAACGATTCCGCCAACATTAATTCCTAAGCACTTTGAATGGTCAAACTATGCTAAGGTCTTTGCCCAAGCACCATTTGCTCGTTACTTCTTAAACACCTTTATTACGGCTAGTGTAACGACTATCGTAAGTTTGTTTAACGCACTTCTTGGTGCTTTTGCCATGGTTAACTTGAAGTTCAAAGGTAAGGGCGTTGTACAAGTCGTTCTTTTGTCACTCTTGATGGTACCAGGTGAAGCAATCATCTTCACTAACTACAACACCATTGCCAGAATTGGCTTACTTAACACCTATATCGGTTTGGTATTACCATTCTTGACTTCAATTTTCTACATGTACTACTTACAAAGCTACTTCGGCTCAATCTCACAAACCATCTACAAGGCTGCGATTATTGACGGGGCTAGCGACTGGGAATACATCTGGAGAATTTTGGTACCAATGTCTAAAGGTGGTTTGTTCACTGTAGCGCTTTTGAGCTTCATTTCAGGTTGGAATTCATTCCTATGGCCATTATTGGTAACCAATGAAGACAGCATGAGACTGTTGAACAACGGTTTAACTTCATTTGCCTCAGATGCAGGTAGTGAAACGCAATTGCAATTAGCAGCTGCTACATTAACCGTTTTGCCAATCTTGATCTTATACTTCATCTTTAGAAAGCAAATTATTCGAGGAGTAGTACGTAATGACCTTAAAGGATAAAACAACCGTTACCTTTTATAACGGTTTAACCACAATTGGTGGACCAATGATCGAAGTGGCTTATAACAAGTCACACGTTCTGTTTGACTTAGGCGAAGTATATCGTCCTGAGTTAAAGCTGCCAGATGAAAGTTACCAAACTTTGATTAAAAATCAGTTAATTGGGGATGTGCCTAATTTTTACGATCCAAAAATTACGGGCAAGCCAATCGATACCGAACGTTGGGAACATTCTGCAGCTTACATTTCACACTTGCACTTGGATCACAGTAAAGCATTAAACTTGCTTGCACCTGAGATTCCACTTTATGCAGGTCCAATTACTGCACACATGCTTCCTGCTTTGAATGAAAATGGCGACTTTCTTTTACCAGCCGCTGGACACGAGAAAAACTACACTCGTCCAATCATTGCGGCTGAATATAAGAAACCAATCAAGGTGGGCGATATTACCCTGGAAATATATCCTAGTGACCATGATGCTTATGGCGCTACTGGCTTATTAGTCAAGACGCCAGACAAGCAAATTGCCTACACTGGTGATATTCGTTTGCATGGCTACCACCCAGATTGGGTACGTGCCTTCATGCAAGCGGCTAAGGGTAGCGATATGTTGATTATCGAAGGTACCGGTGTTTCTTGGCCAGAAGAAAAGCATGATGAAAGCAGCGAAGAATTCACTGGCCCTAAGAATGAAGTAGAATTGACCGAAGAGATCGTTCGCTTGCAAAACGCCAACTCTGATCGTCAGATCACCTTTAACACTTACCCAACCAACGTGGAACGTATTCTTAGAATTATCTCTGATTCTCCGCGTAAGGTTGTTTTGCATGCTAAACGTGCGCATTTGATTAAGGACAGTCTTAACGAAGATTATCCATACTACTACTTGCCACAAGATGAGAAGTACTCTGATTTGAATCCTGAGCTTGAAGTAAGTTACGACGAGCTTTTGCAAGATAATCACAAATACTTGTGGCAAGCTGTAAGCGATTATGATAAGCTTCAAAAGGGCGGTCTTTACATCCACTCAAATGCCGAACCTTTGGGTGACTTCGACCCTGCCTACAAGCCATTTGTAGAGCAATTCGCTAAAAATAAAATTGAGTTCATTGCATTGCGTTGTTCAGGCCACGCCGATGAAAAAGAACTCAAAGAAATAATTGGTGGGATTCAGCCAGCTATTTTGGTACCGGTGCACACATTGCATCCGGAGCTGGAAGAGAATCCATTTGGAAAACGTATTTTACCTAAACGTGGTCAAACAGCCACGCTTTAGTAAAATTAAAGATTATTGTTGTTTAGTTTTATTTTTTAGGAGGATTTATCCAAATGAAGTTTAGTAAGAAACTTGCTATGGCTGCCGTTGCTGCTTTAGCCTTAGTAGGAACTGCCGCTTGTTCAAATGGTGGTAGCAACTCTTCATCAAGTTCATCAGAAAAGATTCCATCAAAGATTACTAAGAAGACTACAGTTGTCTTTTGGAACGCTATGCCTGGTGTACAAGGTTCTACTTTGAAGCAATTGACTAACGAATTCGAAAAGAAGAACCCAAAGATTAATGTTAAGTTGGAAAACCAAGGTGCTTACAATGATTTGCAAGCTAAGATTAACTCAACTTTGCAATCACCAAACAACTTGCCAACTATCACCCAAGCATATCCAGGCTGGCTTTGGAATGCTGCACAAAACAAGATGCTTGTAAACATGACTCCATACATCAACGACAAGAATGTTGGTTGGGGTAGTGCTAAGGCATCCGGTATTAGAACCGAACTTCTTGACGGTGCTAAGATCAAGGTACCCAATATGGTATTCCATTTAACAAGTCAATCGAAACTTTGACTTACAACGCTGACATGTTCAAGAAGTATGGCATTAAGAAAGTTCCAACCACTATGGAAGAACTTAAGCAAGTGTCAGAAACTATTTACAAGAAGAGTAACCACAAGGTTGTAGGTGCTGGTTTTGACTCACTTTCAAACTACTACACTCTTGGCTTAAAGAACGAAGGCGTTAACTTCTCAGACAAGATTAACTTCAATGGTGCTGCTTCAAAGAAAGTTATTAACTACTACGCAGATGGTATCAAGAAGGGTTACTTCAGAGTAGCTGGTTCAGAACACTACCTTTCAGGTCCATTTGCTAACGAAAAGGTTGCTATGTTCATCGGTACTTCAGCAGGTGAAGGTTTCGTTAAGCAAGGTGTAGGCAACAAGTTCACTTACGACGTTGCTCCACGTCCTGGCAAGTACACTATGCAACAAGGTACTGACATTTACATGTTCAACCACGCAACTGCTGATCAAAAGGCAGCCGCATTTAAGTACATTAAGTTCTTGGTATCTAAGTCAAGTCAACTTAAGTGGGCTAATGCTACTGGTTACATTCCAGTTAACGAAAGCGTTGTAACTTCAAGCGAATACAAGAACAACAAGAGTACCAAGCTTCCTGCTAAACTTGAAGACTCAATGAAGCACTTGTACAGTGTTCCTGTTTCAAAGAACTCAAACGCTGCATACCAACAATTGAACAGCATTATGCAAAACATTTTGTCCGCAGCACAAAAGGGTCAAAATGTTAACAGCCAAATTAACGTTGGTAAGCAAAAGTTTGATGCTGCTTGGAAGCAATAAAACTAAATAGCAATTAGATTTCAAAGAGCAGACCATTTGGTCTGCTTTTTTGTATCAAATATAAAAAACAGATCGATTGAGTTAATCGATCCGTTGAATATCGCCTAGTTATTAAATTACAGTAGTGGATATATAGTTTTTAATGAGAAAGACTATGATAAAGCTTCGACATACATGAATTTTGTTGCATTAGTTTTGGATAGCTTTTTTTTATTTTGTTTAATCCAAATAAAACTTTGCCAAACAAAAACGTATGAATCACTATTTAAGTTAAATGATAAATTCCTCATAAAGCACCATATCCTTAATTTAAAACCGACGTAAAATGGAACAAATTCTTTCCCTTTTGAGGTTCAATTTCTTTCGTCTTAACGATAGCTACGTAATCCGACCATGCGCAAATGTAAGGTCCCCCTTCTTCTACAAGAGGTTTAGATAAATCTAAATTCTTAATCTTAAAGTAAATGCCTTTATTTAAAACTACGTTCTTAGTAAGTTTTTTAAACATTTTGATTACCTCCTTGAAATAAATTAAATTAAGTATAGTATTTTATTTAAAAATGTCAATAAGATTAAAAAAGAGGGCGGAACTATGTATAAAAAATGCCTACGCTGGATAGATGATAATTTAGATTTCTTCGATCCGCGTACAAATAGGAAATATGCAAAAGATTTGTTACGTATTAAATCTTTTACAGAACTATTATTTTTGGAAAATATGTTTTTCCCAGAATCACCATTTATGCCACGAATTCATAGAAAAATAATAAATATGACTAAAGAAATATTAAATTCATTAAGTTTAAATGATTTTATTTTGCATGAACACGGTTTTATTTCAGCTTTAGCTGTTGCACAAGAATTTGGTAAAAATAACAATATTGATCTTAGTCATGAAAAGATACTTTTAAAGGAGATGATTGATAATAAATTTGACCTCTTAACTACTCGTTCTGCTTTTAGAAAAATAGACGTTAAGTATTCTTTGAACAAGGCGGGAATTTATTCGAATTATAATAGCTTTTCTGATATAGCAAAAAATACGGTATTAGGAAAAGATTTTAATTATATGTATACAAATGAGATTAGTACATATTCAATAACTCACTCTATTTTTTATTTAACAGACATGGGAAGACAAAATATTGAGGGATTTAATAAAGAAAAAATATTAAATATAATTTTTAATCTAATACCTGTGTATGAATTAGAGCAAAATTTAGATATTTTATCTGAATTAATTATTTCAAGTTATTTTTTGAATATTTCTCTGAATCAAATACAGCAAAAAATGATAAGGAATGCGATAACATTTATTTCAAGCTATCAGAAGGAAGATGGATCCTTACCAGCGCCAGGGCGGATTGATGGTAAATATAGCTGTAAAGAGGAAAAATTCTTTGAATGTTATCATACAACGATGGTAGCTTTAGGAGCAGGTTTTTTGTATGAAAAAAGCGATGGAAATTTTAATTGATAAATTAGATTCAAAATATAAGGATCGAAATTTAATATTACAAATAACACGAATGTGTGAATATTATTGTGACTATAAAAGGTGGGGTAATGAGCCTAAAGAAGAACTAGGCAAGCTGCTATTTAATATAATCTATTCATTTGTTGGCGGCGAACAGAATATTCAAGCGCTGCTGATAACTAATCCATTATTAATTGGATATTTTGGTAATTGGAATAATTTTTTGCAAAAAAATTTTAGTGAACAAAAATTTTCTCAGATGTTCAAAGTGAACGTTGAAAAACTAGTCTACAGTTCAGTTATTTTGAATTTAGAGCTTCCAGATGAATTTTATCTGAAGTTATTTTATAACTTGGAGGATCGAAATCGATATAAAGAATTAATACCTAAAATTCAACCACGATGTGATTCTTTTGAAGAAAATATATTGTTTTTAAAAAAATCAGAGATTAAAGATTTTATTCGTTGTCTTGCAATAGAGAAAGATTTTCAAGCAGATACTAAAATTAAAAATCTTGTAAGTAGTTTATTGTTTGACAATGATATATCTTTGTTTCTGTTATCATCCTTTATGTTCAATATTAAACCAGGTATTTCAAACAAATATAGTTTTCAAGAATTAGAACCCGATGTGATTTTTGGATTATTGTTACAACAAGGAGAATAAAATGGATAAACTAGAAATAGTCAAACAATACTTAGTGAAAAACGATGCTGTGATTTTTGCAAAGGCTGTAAATATAAATTTGTTGAATCAAACAGATAGGTTAGCGTATGTAATGAAGAATAGAAGTGACAATGACAAGATTAAGAAAATTGTTAGGCTACATAATTTATCTTTTACTGAAAAACAATATTATTTATCTATATTAGGTGACGCTAAAGTTGACTTTAACATAAAAAAATTACAGCTTTTAGACGATTGCAATAAAACATTATTTAGTTTGGCTAGTTTAGAAAATGAAGCTGATAGTGAATTAGTACAAAATTATTTGAGTGGATTGTTAATATATTTGGCAAGAAATTACAAAATTAATTTAGCTTCTTTGGTAGCAACAAATATTTATAAAAAAATAGGTAGTATATCGTTGTTGAATAATTACACAGAATTTTTATTTTTAAATATGCGAGAAGATGGGGCGATAGGAGTACTTAATCCGCTTAATAAAAATCAATTTTCTGAATCAGAATATCAGAAGTGGCAGTATGCGAATACTATTTTTTCATATGTTTATTTGAAGCAGGTGTTTTAAATGAAAATACTAAGATTAGCATCTAGATCTTTACTGTCTTTCTATATAATATTGGCTGTCATTAAAGCTTTTGGAAATATATCTATTGCATATATTTCAGGATTGATGATTGACACAGCTTTAAAGAAAAATAGTAAGTTTCAAGAGATCTTTCTAATTGCCGTGTTAGGAATTATTGCTCTACTTATTATTTTGATTTCTAATATATTTTTTCAATATCTAAAGTCTGACATTGTAAAAAATATTAATGTTGAACTTAAGAAAAAAGTATTTAATTATCTTGTTTATGTTGGGAAAGAAACATATAAAAATGAATTATCTCTGGTAACGAATGACCTAAAGCAAATAGAAACGCAAATCACCTTGAATTATCTATTGATAATTTCAGATGTTTGCTCTTTTGTTTTTGCTTTACTTATAGGATTAGCTAATTCTTGGATTTTAAC
Organism: Lactobacillus kitasatonis DSM 16761 = JCM 1039; assembly: GCF_000615285.1. GTDB lineage: Bacteria > Bacillota > Bacilli > Lactobacillales > Lactobacillaceae > Lactobacillus > Lactobacillus kitasatonis. Next base: position 83,119 of record NZ_BALU01000007.1, read on the forward strand.
TGTTATTTTTTCCATTGCAACAATTATACCTAGTATTGTACAAACACACTTTACTAAACGAATTCAGAAAACAGCAAAAAGTTGGGAAAAATCTAATTCAGAATATACGCAAAGTGCGTCAGATACTATTAATGGTACTGAAACTTCAAGATTGTATAATACACAATCCACTCTTATTTCTTATGTAATGAAGCCAATTAAAGAATTAGAAAGTAATTTAAAAGAGATGAGTTTCTCGCAAAATTCAGCATACGAAATAATAGCTTTTGTAGCTGAGATAATGGGGTTTGTTATTCCGTTTTTAATTGGCTCTCTATTAATTTTAAGTGGTCAACTTCAAGTGGGAATATTAATAATGATTGTACAGTTGTCTAATCAATTCATTAATCCAATGATCGATATATACAATAGAATAAATCAAATTAAGAGTAATGAGCCAATTTATAGAAAAATTGAGCCAGCTTTAAATTATACTAACAAGCATGAAGAAGATGCATCCAAGCCAAACAAGTTTGAGACACTAACGGTCTCACATTTATTTTACTCATATTCTAATACACCAGTTATTAATGACTTAAATCTCAAAATTAAAAATAATGAAAAAATATTATTTATAGCTCCGAGCGGGTGGGGAAAAACTACTTTTTTAAAACTGTTAATGGGTATTTTAAAGCCATTAGATGGCGATATTGTTGTAGATAAGCTAAACATAACTAGTAACTTTGAAAAAAGTCATAATTATTTTAGCTATATAAATCAAAGACCATTTATTTTTGATGCCAATCTTCGATTTAATATTACTTTAGGTAGAAGTGTAAGTAATGAGTTTTTAAATAAAGTGATTAGGACAGCAGGATTAGAGAAATTAATCAAAGAAAAGGGTTGGGACTATCAAGTGGGTGAAAATGGTAAAAAATTATCAGGTGGTCAAATTCAAAGGATAGAAATTGCACGAGCTTTATTGGCTAATCGGCCAATTTTATTAGCGGATGAAGCGACTAGTTCGTTAGATAATAAATTGTCATTAGCTATTCACAAAATCATTTTGAATAGTCCTGGTTTAACAGTTATCGAAGTTGCACATAAGATTACTGATCAAGAAAAGAAAATGTTTGACAGAGTGATTGATTTAAATAATAAACAATAATGTCGGTCAAATTAAAAGTTCATTTATAGTCAATTTGATTAATAAATGAACTTTTTTGATTATAATAATTTTTTCCTTATGTTAAGATGATAAAATTTATAGTTTCTTCGCTGTATTGAAAAATGGTACTATTTACTAGGTAATAAAATAAAAGTTGAGGTGAGCTGGTTGATTAGACAACAAAATTTTCCGGTAAGAACAAAGTATAAGTGGTATGACATCAATAATTTAAGTGAAGAAGACAGTGAGAGATTGCAGCAGGATTTTAATTTTACGCCTGACATTATCTCTTATATTTCCGACCGTCACGAACGTCCTCACTATGACTATGACTTGCATACCAAGAGTCACTTGCTAGTTTATGATGTACCAATCTGGCCCACCAATACGATTAAGCACTTCACTTCTCACCCAATTACATTCTTGGTTGTCGGTGAAAATGTCTTCACTTTCCATACCGAATCGACCAGTTATGTTTTTGACGAATTCAACGACGAACATATGCGGGAAAGATTATCTGAAGCAAAGGATGTAACGGAACTGTTGATGCTGTTCTTCCTTTACTCTTCACAATATTTCCAGCGTGCCGTTACGCAGCTTGATGTTGAGCGTAACAGCTTGGATCAAAAATTGTCTGATGATATTAACAACAAGGATTTGGTCGAGCTTTCTAATATTGAAAAAAGTTTGGTTTATTTGTCCAGTTCTATTCAAACTGATCTGATCATGTTGCACAGCTTGGACCACAGTAAATTGAACTTCACTAAGGAAGCTAAAGAACGACTCGATGACGTGTTAATTGAATCAAGCCAGTCAGCAGAAATGGTTAGGATTTCACAACAAGTTACGAAGACTTTGTCAGCAACATCCAACAACATGATGAACAATAACCTGAACGACACGATGCAGTTCTTAACTGTGTGGTCATTGGTTTTGACGATTCCAACTATTTTGACTGGGTTCTATGGGATGAACGTTTCTTTGCCAATCTTGAAAAACTCGTTTGACTGGATTTTGATTATCCTATTGATGGTGGTTTTGATGATCTGGCTAGTAATTCTGATGAAGCGACACCATTTCTTCTAAGATTGAGGCAAATAAATGAAACATAAAGTATTAATAGGTGCAATTATTACGACCTTGGTGGCCTTTCTTTTGTACACGACTAACTTAAAACGCGTGGATAACGCCAAATTAAAGGTTGTGGGACCAACAACCAGCAAGGTTAATAAGAAGAAAAAAGCCAAGGAACCAAAGGTAAAGACGCTGAAGGAACCTAAGGTTAACTCAATTGAATATACTAACCACGTTAAGGCTAAGAGCGGTAGCAACAAGAAGCTGGTTAAGATCATTAAGAAGACGATGGGCGTTGATGACAGCTACCAAGTTGCTGTCCAAGATTTGACCAATTCTAGCCGTTATGCCGTGGTCGCTAATACGCAAAAGGCACATGATGCTAAAAAGGCGATGAAGTTGTTCTTGCTTATTGCGCTATATGAACAAGAACAAAACGGTAAGATTAATTCTAGAACCGCGATTAAGATTAAGAAGTCAGACAAGGCCAAGGGCGATAAGATGTTCCAGGTTAATATGGCTTATGGCATTGCTTACTTGCGTGAAGGGATGCTTAAAGGCAATAAGACTGCATCAAACGCTTTGCTTAGAAAAGTTGGCGTAAATAATGTTGACTCTGTAGCTAAGAGAATGGGTGCAACGCAAACGTCGATCGCCAAGAACTTTAACGGTGATTCATATGGTAAGACGACTGCTAACGATTTGACTAAGACGATGGTCGGTCTTTACCAAGGTAGAGTGCTTAACCGGCAACATGCTAGTCGTGTACTTAGCACAATTGCTAGCTCACGTCCTTTGCCAAGCATGGTGAACGGCATCAGCGGCGGCATTTATGCGATCGGTGATGATGATTTTGCGACAGCAATCGTCCAAGGCAACGGCCATGCTTACAGCATGTCTGTTTGGGGCAGCAACAATAAGAACTTTAATAAGCTAGGCAAACAAGTTAATAATTGGTTTAGTAAAAGAAAATAAATAAGCATAAATAATAAGGCGAAACGCCTTATTATTTTTTTACATTATTTACACTATGTAGATTGTATTCTTCACTTTGTAGTGATATATTATTTATTATGCTAGGAGAAGGAGGGATAAGAATGGCACAAAAAAGAAATCTTGATCTGGACAAGATCATCGATCAGGCAACTGAGCTGATTTGTGAGAAGGGCTTAGATAAGATGACGATGCCAGCTTTGGCTAAGTCATTAGATGTTCGCTCGCAATCACTGTATCACTATGTTTCAGGCCGAAAGCAGTTATTATCTTTAATTGGTGCAAGACAAGTGCAGATCTTACGGCACAAGTTAATGGATGATTTGATCGGGATCTCCGGTAAGGAGGCCTTGCTTAAGTTTGCGGACACGGTGCGTGAATTTTTGTTGAGTGATCGGGCTTTGTCCAGTATCGTGTATCATTTGAACGAATATCCAAAAGATGCTGAGATTAGTCAGGAGATTTTTAATCTGATAAAATTAGGTGAAAAGCTTAATTTTAGAAAAGAGAGTGTCATTTCATTCCATGCTTTAATTGGTGCTGTATTGGGTTATGTGTTTTTAGACAATTCATCTTCTTTTGTTGATGAAACTAAGGATGAATCTAATCGTAATTATCACGAAATGATTCTGCGTCTCGTAGAACCAGAGCCTGATTTACAAAAACTAGGGAGGAAATAGGAAAGTGCAGAAATTTCTGAAAAATCATGTTTTTTCTTTAATTGCATGGGTTTTGATATTGATTATTTCCGTTGTTGCTTTGCCTAATATCACTGAGCTAACTAACGCTCACTCAGATATTACATTGCCAAGCAATGTTGAAAGCAACGTCGCACAATCAATTGAAAACAACTGGGGTGCAAAGAAGAAAAACACCTATGCGATAGCACTTGTTTTTAACAAGGAACATGGCAAGCTGACAGATGCTGATAAACAAGCTATCAACAATACGCTTGACAAGTTTACTAATGATAAAAGCAAGTACGGAATTAAGGACACGCTGCTTCCTGATTCCAATATTGCTACTAGAAAGAAGCTTCAATCAAAAGACGGTACGACTTGGGTAGCACAATTCAACGTATCTAAGAAGGGCCGTACGGTTGAACAAGTTTATAACCAAATGAATAGGGATGTTAAAACGCAAGGCCTTCGCACTTATGTAACTGGTGCCGATGTTTTGCAACATGACTTCTCTGCTTCAATTCAGGAAGGAATTAAGAAGACTGAAGCAATCACTATTGTCTTCATCTTTATTGTCTTAATCATTGTATTTAGATCACCAATTGTGCCATTAATTTCATTATTGACTGTTGGTGTATCATTCCTTACTTCCTTCTCAATTGTTACGAACTTAGTAGAACATGCTAATTTCCCATTCTCAAACTTTACTCAGGTGTTCATGGTTATCGTGCTCTTTGGTATCGGTACCGACTACAACATCCTGCTGTATGACAAGTTTAAAGAGGACCTTGGGAAAGGGATGAACAAGTACAAGGCGATGCATGATTCGCTTCGTAACGCTGGTAAGACCATCCTTTACTCAGGTTCATCTATCTTAATCGGGTTTACTGCATTAAGTTTGGCTAAGTTCTCAATCTACCAATCAGCTGTAGGTGTTGCCGTTGGTGTTGCTGTACTTTTGATAGTACTTTTAACACTCAACCTATTCTTCATGGCTGTTCTTGGTAAGAGAATGTTCTGGCCAGTTAAGGAATTCACTGGCGAAAGTGATAACAAACTTTGGCATGGAATTTCAGCTTCAACTTTGAAGCACCCAATTATTTACTTGGTTGTTTTAGCTGTTGTTACTGTTCCATTCATGTTGATGTACTCAGGTCACTTGAACTACGACGATACTGATGAAATTGCTGATTCAGTTCCTTCTAAGCAAGGTTTGTTGGTAGTTCAAAAGCACTTCTCAAAGGGTATGGCTGAGCCATCATACTTGTACATCCAAAGTAAACATAGATTAGATAACGAAGAAAACTTGAAGTTGATTGATCAATTGACAAGACAACTTCAACAATCAAAAGACGTTTCATTTGCAACATCTGTAACCCAACCTTACGGTCAACCAATTGATATGCTTTACGTAAATAATCAATTGAACACTGTTAACGATGGGGTAGATCAAGCTCGTTCCGGTTTAGGTAAGTTAAGCAAAGGTGCTAATAAAGTAGCAAACGGTGCTAACAGATTAAGAGACGGTGCTGATCAACTTCAAGATGGTACGGGTCGTCTTCAAAGTGGTGCCCAACAATTAGTTGGTGGTACTAGTCGTTTACAAAATGGTGCTGAGCAATTGCAGAGTGGTGCCGTTCGTTTGCAAAACGGTTCAAATCAATTAGTTAGTGGTGCTGCTCGTCTTGAAACTGGTGCAGGTCGTTTAGCTAGTGGTACTCATGCACTTCAAAGTGGTGCAAGCAGCTTACAAAGCGGTGCTAACAAGTTGCAAAATGGTGCCAACAGTTTGCAAGCTGGTACCAAGACTTTGCAAAACGGTACCCAACAAATGGCCAACCAATTGCAACAATTGAGTTCACAACTTTCAAATCAATTAAGTGGTTCAAACAAGCAACAACTTGCTGCATTGCAAACCGCTTTGCCACAAATTAACAGTGGTATTCAACAATTGAATCAAGCTGTTAGTGGTTTGGATACTGCTAAATTGACTGAACAATTGAATGCTTTATCTAAACAAGTTGATGCTATGGCTGGTCAACAAGGACAACAAAGTTCTGATCCGGCAGCTGCAATGAAGCAAAAAATTGTAAATGCAATTCAAAGTAGCCAAGACTTTAAAGATGAAAGCGATAAACAAGCTGCAATGAAGGCTATAGCAGGTGCAATGTCTAGTGAATCTACAAATGGTGCTTCAAGCTCAGTAGCTTCAAATATTGCAGGTCTTAAGTCACAATTAGGTTCATTGCAATCATCACTTCAACAATTATCAACTCTTCAAGCTCAAGTAGCTAAGTTAGCTCAAGCTTCAAACCAAGCACTTCCAGGTGCCGCAACTGCTTTGAACCAATTAAGCTCAGGCTTAAGTCAAGTTCAATCAGCTGCTAGCGCGGGTGTTGCCGGTGCAAACAAGCTTAACTCAGGCGCTGCAGCTCTTAACAGCGGTGCCGGTCGCTTGAGTAATGGCCTTGGCAGTCTTGCAAATGGTGCCGGCCGTCTTAACGCAGGCGTTAGCCAACTTAACAGCGGTGCCGGTCAACTTCAATCTGGCTTAGGTACTCTTGCTAACGGTGCTGGTACTCTTAACTCTGGTCTTGGCACACTTGCAAATGGTGCCGGTCAACTTAACAACGGTGTTGGTCAATTAGCTAGCCAAGCTCCACAACTTATCTCAGGTATCGGTCAACTTAACAGCGGTGCAGGTCAACTTGCAAGTGGTGCTGGCAAGTTAGCTTCTAGAGTTCCACAGCTTACTACTGGTATTGATACTGTCAACAGTGGTTTGGGTCAAGGTGAAACTTACCTTAAGGGCTTAGGTTCATCTGCAGCCGCAGATACCTTCTACATTCCAAGGGAATTCTTGAAGAATCCAGAATTCAAGAAGTCAATGGATGTATACCTCAGCCCAGATAAGAAGTCAGCTCAAATCATCGTTGTCTTCAACTCAAACCCAAGTGCAACTGAAGCTACTGACGAATCACAAGAATTGAGCGCAATGGCTAAGAAGACCTTCCAAGGTACTGCTTTGAAGAATGCTAAGGTAGCTATGGGTGGTCAAAGTTCAAAGATCAAGGATACTAAGTCAGTTGCTAGTGGCGACTTCATCAGAACTGCCGCAATCATGTTAATTGGTATCGGTATTGCTTTGATGTTCGTAACTCGTTCACTTCTTCAACCTGTTTACATTCTTGGTACTTTGCTTATTGCTTACCTCTGCTCACTTTCAATCAACCAATGGATTGTTAAGGCAGTTCTTGGCAGAAGCATGCTTACTTGGAACACTCCATTCTTCAGCTTCATCATGTTGATTGCTTTGGGTGTTGACTACAGTATCTTCCTCATGACTCGTTACAACGAACTCAAGGAAGAAGGATTTACTACTCCAAGTTCAAGAATCTTGAAGGCATGTGCCATCATTGGTACGGTTGTTATCTCAGCCGCAATCATCTTGGGTGGTACTTTCGCAGCCCTCATTCCATCAGGCATTCCAACCTTGATCGAAGTTGCCTTGACTGTGGACGTTGGTTTGTTAATCTTGGTATTCATTTTGCCAATTACCTTATCAGCTGCAGTTAAGTTAACCTATGAAGGCATCGACTTCGGTAAGTACTTTAAGAGAAATAAAACTAATAACTAATCATTAGTTCAAAATAGAAAGAGCAGTCCTATGACATCGTAGGGCTGCTCTTTTTGTGCTCTCAGCTGTTTTACTAATTAACATGGTTAATCATGAGTAACCAAACAAAAACTATTACCTGGGTAATTATTCGCTTTGTATAAGCATGGTATAATATTAATACTAAAAAAGAAGGGACTTTTAAATATGACTACATGTCCAAATTGCGGTCACGAGATTAACGATACAGATGATATCTGTCCTAACTGCGGCTTTAATCTGAAAAAGTATCGTGACGATTTTTTCACAGACCAGCACAAGCAGGCAAAGTATGAACAACCTGATGAAGGTAAAAAGATTGCTAGCCGTGCTACATACCGCGAAGAATTTTATCCAGAAAAGCAAAATTCCACTGTCCAAAGAATGATTGCTTGGGTTAGAAAAAATGCGACAATTGTTTTTTTGCTCGGCGTCTTTTTATTGATTTTGATGAGTTTTTCAAGAGCAGCAGGTTGGGTTTGCTTCTTGGCATTGATGATCTGGCTCTTCATTGTGTGTGATCGCAATGAAAAAATTGAGCAATATACGGCCGATAAACGTTTAACTGAAAAGATCAACCAAGTAGGATCGAATGTTTTCAATCGAGTTGATGCGCGTGAAGATAAGGTGAGAACGCGTAGTAAAGAATTCGCCGAAAAGCATCCACGTGTTGAGAATCAAGTAAGAGAAATGAAAAAGCAGCGTAGTCATCGTTACAGCTATATTCAATTATCTGTAATTTTGACGGCTTTGATCAGTTTGATCGTTTTGTTCACGGATTCTGGCGCTTCTGTTTCGGCTGTAAGTTATACACAGAAGATGTCGATTTCCAATGTGATCTTTAGTTTGGCTGGTCGACTTCTATCAACCAATTCACTTCAAGCGCTTATTTTGTACATTGTTTGGTTGCTTTTATTGCTGTTCCCGGTTTTTATTATTTACAATGTTTTGAAGAATACAAAGAGTAGTCAGATTTTGGCATTTGTTTTGTCACTAATTGAAACGGTCTTCTTGATCTACATCATTTATATGATGTCTAGTTCAGTCCACGCATTAAATGGTGTTGTGGCACAGATTACAAGTCAATTAATTTCATATGCTGTTTCAATCGGAACTTCAGCATACTTCTTGTTGTTGTCTAGCGTTTTGACTACAGGACTTTCCGCTTTTAACATTTTTAAGCACAAGCAAAATTAATGATCTTTTACGAGCACAGTTTGACATAAGTCAGGCTGTGCTTTTTTCTGTTTTGATTTTGGTGGATGATGGAGTCGATTATGTAGACAAACGAAGGGGAAAACAATGGCATCATCATTAATTGATTCAGAATTATTCAAAGATCAATACAGTACAAAAGAAATGCGCGCCGTATTTAGCGAACGCGCACAAATTCAAAGTTGGTTAGATTGCTGGGTTGCCTTGGCCAAAGCTGAAGCAAAGAACGGCGTTATACCAGAGAATGTCGCTAAAGAAATTGCAGAAAAGGCCCACGCTGAAGACATCGATATGGATTATGTGCGCGAAGGTTTTAAAAAGACTTCACACCCATTGATGCCGCAGATTCGTGCCTTTATCCAACTTTGCTCACCAGAAGCGTGTGGCTACATTCACTGGGGTGCCACTACGCAAGATATCACCGATACGGGGACGATTTTGCAGTTAAGAAATGCTCAAGATATTTTAGAAAAGCAAATGGAGATTTATTAAATCAAGTTTTAGATAAAGCTGAAAAATACAAGGCTCTTCCTTAAGCCGGTCGAACTCATGCACAACACGCCGTTTCAATTACCTTAGGCTATAAATTCGCTATTTGGGCGAACGAATTGGGTCGCGATCTTGAAAGATTGCAACATGATCGCAAAACTTACTTTGCTGGCAACTTCGGTGGGGCAGCCGGAACCTTGGCATCTCTTTTTGATAAAGGAATTGCTGTTAGAAATGATTTTTGTAAAAATTTAGGTCTAGCTATTCCAACGATTACTTGGCACGTTTCACGCGATCGCTTGGCTAACTTCTCAAGTGATATTGCGATTGCTGCAAGCACGATCGGCAAGATGGCTAACGAAATCATCAATTTGCAAAGAACCGAAATCGAGGAAGTCGAAGAAGGATTCCAAATGGGCAAAGTGGCTCGAGTACGATGCCACAGAAGCGGAATCCAATGATCTGTGAAAATATTTATGCCAATGTTCGTTTGGTCAAAAACAATGCCAACTTGGGTCTTGAAGCGATGGTGCAAGAACATGAACGCGACATGTCCTTCTGGCAAACAGAATGGATGTATTTATCAGAAATGTGTTTAGTCTTTAGTGCCGCCATAAAAATGATGAGTCAAGTAATGGATCAAATGATCGTTCACGAAGACAACATTAAACGCAATTTGAATATGACTCATGGTTTGATCGTTTCAGAACGCATGATGCTCGATCTTGGCCGTTATATTGGTCGCCAAAATGCTCACGAGGTTATCTACGAGGATGCGCAAAAAGCGTTTAACGATCAGTTTGATTTCCTCGACGTTCTGTTAGCCGACGACAGAGTAACTAAAGACGTCGATGAAGCTACTTTACGTGAAATGCTTGATCCAGTGCGTTACGTTGGTTCATGCGTGCAAATGGTCGATGACGTAATAAAGAAATGGCGCAAGTAAAAAAGGATTGGCTAAAAGCCAATCTTTTTTTATCTAGTTAAAAACTATTGATTATTCTTAGTAACGTCGATAACCAAGTGTTCATTTACAAAGGCCATCATACCAAGTTCACTTAATTCACGGCCGTAACCTGACTTCTTAACACCACCGAATGGCAATTCACCAGAAGTGATCCAGCGACCGTTAATTACAGTCATTCCAGTTTCGATTTGAGCGGCGACCTTTTGTGCACGGTCGATATCGCTACTGATTACTGATGAACCCAAACCGTAGCTTGAGTCGTTTGCCAATTGAATTGCGGCATCGTCGTCATCAACAACGAAGACTTCTGCGACAGGGCCAAACAATTCTTCATCGAAGATTGGGTTGTCCTTGTCGATGTTGGTGAAAACGATAGGTCTGAAGAAGGCACCCTTAGAGTCAATTTCTGGGTATTGGTAGAAGACCTTAGCACCTGCATCAGTAGCCTTCTTTACTTGAGCTTCCAACTTTTCCTTGGCTCTTTCAGAGTTCATTGGTGGCAAAGTAGTGTCGTCTTCGAGTGGATCGCCAGCCTTCAAGCTTGAGAAGACGTTCTTCAATTCGTGCAATACTTCGTCATAACGGGACTTTTCAACAATGATGCGCTTAGATGAAGTACATACTTGACCATCGTTATAAGTTCTTGCATCGTTTAAAACGTTACGAAGAACTTGAGGATCTGCGTCGTCCAAAACGATAAAGGCATCGTTACCACCAAGTTCCATGGTTGACTTCTTCAAATTTTTACCAGCAGCTTCCGCGACAGCAGAACCGCCACGTTCAGAACCAGTTAATGCAACACCTTGGATGCGTGGGTCGGCAATGATCTCGCCCAATTGGTCGTAAGTTGGGTAAAGGTTGATCAAACTGCCTTCTGGAGCACCGGCACGCTTGATGATCTTAGCAGTGAGTGCAGCAGAACCTGGAACGTTGTGAGCATGTTTAAGCAAAACTGGGTTACCCACGATGAAGTTAGGTGCAAAGACACGAATAACTTGGTAAAGTGGGAAGTTCCATGGTTCACAGGCCATGATGACACCAGTTGATTGCTTCAAGTAGTAGGCATTACCCAAGCCAGTCTTTAATGGGGTAGGCTTAAGCATTGCTGGACCGTTTTTAGCATAGTAATCACAGATTGAAGCACATAATTCTACTTCTTCTCTTGATTCTCTAAGTAATTTACCCATTTCAAGGGTCATCATCTTAGCTAATTCATCTTCATGTTCACGTAAAGCATCGGCAACATCGTGTAAAATAGTTGCACGACTTTCAGGTGTTTCATGACGCCACTTCTTGTAAAGGGCGTGGGCTAAGTTGATAGAATCTTCGATTTGCTTTTTGGTTGGATTATCGTAACTAGCAAATTCTTCGTTGGTATATGGGTTAATTGACTGATATCTGGACAATTATTTTTCCTCCATTCATAACATTTTATTCATCTACAAGTTACACTATTTATTATAAAGCGTTTGCAAAGAAAACACATTGATTTGTACTTTTAGTTAGTAAAAATGCATGATAAACTTTTTATATGTAATTAATGAATTGAGAATCATGGAGGATTTTATGACTAAGCAAGTTTCCACCGCAACTATTTATTTGGGTACGCCTTTTTACAACGACGACCAACGCGCACGTGTTAAGAAGGCGATGGAGTTACTCGAAAAGAATCCAACTGTTGTAAGAGTACATTTCCCATTTGACCAAAACTTCGTTGATCCAGAAGAAAAGAATCCAGAAATCGGCGGTATCCGTAGCATGACTTGGCGTCTTGCAACTTACAACAATGACATCACTGGTTTTGTAAATGCAACCTGCGGCGTCTTTTTATACGACATGGACAACATCGATGATGGTAGTGCTTTTGAAATTGGCTTTATGCGAGCACTCCACAAGCCAGTAATTTTGGTACCATTTACCAATGATCCAAATAAAGAAAAAGAAATGAACTTGATGCTTGCACAAGGTGTAACTACAATCATTGATGGTAATACTGATTTTGAAAAATTAGCTACTTATGACTTCAACACCACACCTGCTAACCCAGTTGTTGGCTACAAGATTATCTAGCAAAAATACCCGGGGAATAATTCCTCGGGTATTTCTTTATGCATTCAATTGTTTAAGCAGTTTCCGCGCCTTTTTTAGTGTGATGCGGTTTCTATTGATTCTCGCAAAAGCACAAGCGTCATGCAGGTGCTGACTTGTAATCTCCTTTTTCTTGGCTTGTTCCATATCGTTTAAGCCTTGGCGCAAAAGGATGCGAGCCATGTAAAAGATGGAGTGTTGTTCCATGCCAATCTTATAACCGTAACGAAGTAAAGAGTTGGACTCTTTATACATCTTGCGTTCACCGTAGAATTCACCAGCATCGCATAAAATGGCCAAGATATGCATCGTAGTCAAAACGTTAGTGATGTCGACGTCCATAATGCTTTTTAGGATCTGGTCGTAGTAGTGCTGGGCTTTTTCAATTTCGCCTTGTTTAGCGTAGATTTGACTGCAGCCGTTTAAAGCAAGCAAACGGTAAATGTCGTTTTTAGGCAAGTTGTCCGTCGTTAGAATGTTGTTGAAGTAAAATAGTGCACTCATTTGGTTGCGGTCGCTTTTCAGTGCATATTGACCGCGTAAAAAGTGGTAATGTACTTTATCTTCATCACGCTTTAAATGTTGCGGATTAATCTGTGACAAGATGTTCAAAATCTTGGCGTAGTCAAAATTGATAAATGAAAAATCAGCTTCAAATAATAAGCGTGCGACTTTCTTCTCATCGCTACTGGTCATAATGTCGCCAACTTCGATGTTTAGTCGATCGCAGAGCTGCTTCAAAATTTTAAAAGACGGTACCTGACCATTATTTTCAAATTTACTTAAAGTAGATTGCGTACAAATGCCATGACAAAGGTCGGTTTGTGAAAGCTTTTGGTCTTTACGAATTTGTACGAATTTTTCTATATTGATCATAATTATTTTTGTCTCTTAATTGTTTGGAATAAAAAGTCGAGTGATTCATCGATGTAGTCGTTGCCGTAGTCCATTGCGTGGCCATGTCCTGGAATAACGAGCAGTTGCACGCCGTGATTTTGCTTAGCCAAAAAGTTAACGAAATCAAGGACTGAGTTAAGTGGTGTAAGTTCGTCTGCTGAGTTGATCATCATTACTTTGTCCAACTTGCTTAAGTCGTATGATTTTGCATCAAGTTTAGCCAAAACTTTTTGATCTTCAGTGCCGGTGTAAGTTAAGGTGAAGTACTTGTAGAATGATTGTCTGATTTGTTCAGGATCAGCGATGCCAAAGTCTTTTGCAGCTGCTGGGGATGCCTTAACGTCCTTGTGTTGTGCAATCCAGTTTGAATACTCAATTGGTGCAGACCAAGTTACCGTTGGGAAACCATATTTGCCTGCAACGTATAACGCCATCGTTCCGCCAACGCTGGCCCCGATTTGGACGATATTCTTGAGATCGTCCTCATCAGTATAATCAGACTTTAAAAGCCATTCGACAAAATGCAATGCATCTTCATGTGCAGCTGGAAAATGTGCCGCAGGAGCGAGGCTGTATTCAGGAATGAAAGTCATAAAACCTGCATTAGCTAAATCAACGCCGACGCTCTTAACACTTTCCTTATTGCCGCGGAACCAGCCACCACCATGCCAAAAGATTAAGATTTTGGTCTTAGAAGTTGTATTATTTGGGTAGTAAACATCGGCCCCTAATTTCTTATTTGTGTCGTAGATAACATTATTTTTAATTACAACCATGAAATGCATTCCTTTCATTAGATCTTTCACAGTTATTATATATTAACTATAGGAACAGAAGAAATTAATAAGAATATTTTTAGTTTTTTTATGATAAGGTAAATTATCAGTTAATTAGTGTTATTTTTGATAAAATTGACGTACTAGTCCTATGAGGGAAGGCGAAAAAATGCAACATATATCGGCTAAAGCAAGTCGCAAATTAATTAATATTGCCACGATAGTTTGTGGAATAATCATTATTTTGCTAGTGATCTATTGGTATCGGCTAGGTATTTTTACCGATCAAGCCAAAATGCGGGCTTATTTAGCTAATAAACAAATTGTTGGTCCGATCATTTTTGTACTGATTCAGATAGTACAAGTTGTTATACCGATCATTCCTGGGGGCGTTTCGCTGCTGGGCGGTGTGGTATTTTTCGGACCGATTGCCGGTTTTATCTATAATTACATCGGCATTTGCATTGGTTCAATTATCAACTTTTTCTTAGCCAGATATTACGGGCGACCATTTATTTTGCATATTGTCTCTGAAGAAACGCTAGACAAATATATGAAGTGGACGAAGAATCAAAAGAAATTCAACTGGTTCTTCGCGCTGTGTATCTTGGCGCCAGCGGCACCTGACGACGTGCTTTGTTTGCTGGCTGGTTTAACCAAGATGAAGTTTTCTACGTATTTCTGGATCATTATTTTATGTAAACCTTGGACAATTGCAGCCTACAGTTTTGGTCTGCAATATGGTGCAAGATGGCTGTTGAAGTTGATGGGTCACTGATGCTTGAATCAAAGAGAATATATTTAAGAAGATTTGAAGAAAAAGATGCGCCGTTATTACTGAAGTGGGGACAAAACGCGCGTTATCACGATATGGCCGGTTTTGAGCGGATGGAAAATATGGACCAAGCGGTAAAGAGCGTGCACCAATATATGGCACGCCCCGAAAGCTATGTTGTCTGCTTGCGAGGCAGCGATGAAGGAATTGGCCTGATTGAATTGTACGAACGCGGCATGGATGAGCAGAGTGGATTGCTTAGGACAAAAGAAATTGGCTTTTTGCTGGATCAAGCCTTTGAAGGCCATGGCTATATGACCGAAGCTGTTCATTTAATTTTGGCCTATGCTTTTAAACATAAAAGGCAAACGGAAATTTGGGCTGGCACTTTTGCCGACAATAAAAAGTCGCAAAAACTCTTGCAGCGATTGGGTTTTCACTACGTTTATACCGTCGATTACAGCCAAGTTAGCGCACTTTTTTCATTTAAAGAAAAATATTATTTGCTCAAAAAAGAAGAATGGCTTAAAATAGACGCAAACACGAAATCCTAAGACTGCTTCAGAGAGTTCACGGTTGGTGCGAGTGAATGCATAGTCGTTTCCAGATTTCAGTAATGTGGGCAATTAATAGTTGCACGGTTTGGCGTCGTTATTCGTCTATCAAAGAGGTGCAGTCTATTTTAGACTGAAGATGGGTGGTACCGCGAAACCGTGTAAGAGCCGATTCGTCCCAAATATAGGGATAATCGGCTCTTTTTTATGCATGGAGGTTTTATATGCTTGATATTAAAGTGATTCGTGAGAATCTTGACTGGTCAAAGAAGAAGCTGGCTACTCGTGGCATTAAGCCAGAAGAATTGGATGAATTAGTTGAAATCGATACTAAGCGTCGTAAGGATTTGACTAAGAGTGAACAATTGAAGGCTAAGCGTAACGACGTTTCAAAGCAAATTGCTGAAAAGAAGCGTAACAAGGAAGACGCTAGCGATGCCATTGCTGCTATGCGTGAAGTAGGTAAGGAAATCAAAGACTTAGATAAAGAAGTTGATGAATTAACCGAAAAGCAAAACTACATTTTGCTTAGATTGCCTAACTTCCCAGCAGATTCAGACCCAGTTGGTCCAGACGACAGCTACAACGAAGAAGTTCGCAAGTGGGAAGAACCAACTAAGTTTAACTTTAAGCCAAAGGCTCACTGGGACATCGGTACTGATTTAGGTATCTTGGACTGGGACCGTGCTGCTAAGGTTTCAGGTGCACGTTTTGTTTACTACATTGGTGCAGGTGCACTTTTGGAACGTGCCGTATTCAACTTCTTCCTTGATGAAAACACCAAGGATGGCTACACCGAAGTTATCCCACCTTACTTGGTAAACGATGCTTCAATGCAAGGTACTGGTCAATTCCCTAAGTTCCATGAAGATGTTTACACTATCGTTGACAACGACGATCCAGATAAGCCACGTGACTTGACTTTGATCCCAACTGCCGAAGTTCCTTTGGTAAACTACTTCAGAAATGAAATTATCCATGGCGACAAGCTTCCAATTAACGTAACTGCTTTATCACCAGCATTCAGAAGTGAAGCAGGTTCAGCTGGTCGTGATACTCGTGGTTTAATTAGAATGCACGAATTCCGTAAGGTTGAAATGGTTAAGGTATGTAAGCCAGACGAATCATGGGATGAACTTGAAAAGTTGACTCACAACGCAGAACACTTATTGCAAAAGTTAGGCTTGCCATACCACGTTGTTGCTTTGTCAACTGGGGATGCAAGTTTCACTAGTGCTAAGACTTACGACCTTGAAGTTTGGATGCCTGCACAAGACAAGTACCGTGAAATTTCAAGTTGTTCAAACTGTACTGACTTCCAAGCTCGTCGTGCACAAATTCGTTACCGTGACGAAGACGGCAAGCTTCACTTGGCACACACTTTGAACGGTTCAGGTTTGGCTGTTGGTCGTTGTGTAGCCGCAATTTTGGAAAACTACCAAAACGAAGACGGTTCAGTAACTGTTCCTGACGTACTTGTTCCATACATGAACGGTATGAAGAAGATCACTAAGGAATCAAGCTTAATCTAATTTAAATAGATTTAATAAGAAGACATTCGCTTTTAAAGCGAGTGTCTTTTTTGCTTTTTGCAAATAAAAAAGTTTTTTAAAAAATTTTGGCGAAAAATAGTCGAAAAAAGAGCAAATTTCGAACGATGATTAATTTTGATTTTTAAATGTAAAGAATAAAGTTCTCAATGAGAGAATGATTTAGTTGAAACAG
>NZ_BALU01000006.1 GCF_000615285.1 Lactobacillus kitasatonis DSM 16761 = JCM 1039
CAAAAAATCTGCTGTCTTTTTTACTTTCAATTGACTCTTTGATTTTATCCTTTAATGCTATAATTAATAAAGAAAAACTAGAATAAAAAGTATATTGAGATACTTTTTGCGAAAGAAAACAATATTGGGATCTTTATTATTAGCCGTTATCTATTTAGCCTTTATTAATCTGGGACTACCTGATTAATTACTTGGGTCCGGTTTGCAATCAAGTTTAAATGTACCGAGCTCTTATGCAGGCTATATTTCAATGACTATTTTTTAATGACTGTAATTTCATCTTTATTCAGTCCACATTTAATCAAAAAGCTAGCAGTCAAATGGATTGTCATTATTTCTATTGCCCTGACAGTATGTGGTCTATTAGGCTTCTCTCTGTTAGTCAATATTAGTATTTGCTTGTTTGGGCAATCCCTTATGGCTTAGGGGCCGGATCTATTGATGCAGCTTTAAACTTTTATGTAGCAGGTCATTATTCTTTACGAGTTATGAACTTTTTACATTGTTTCTATGGTTTAGGAGCTGTAATAAGTCCAAACATCATGGCATTTGCCTTACTTAAAGCTAATTGGCATGCAGGTTATCTCTGGACTGCAATGTTACAAAGTTTCATTTTGTTCATCTGTATCATTTCACTGCCACTTTGGAAAGTAAACAAAGACGCTGATGAAGATAATGAAGTCTCTGAATCAGTCGGAATCATTTCTTCATTAAAAGTACCTGACGTAGTTTTGACTTTAATTGCCTTCTTCTCCTACTGTTCAGGTGAAGCCACTTCTTTTTTATGGACATCCAGCTATTTTGCCGGTACCAAAAGTAATGTTAATTCGGAGCTTGTTGCATCATTTGGTTCTTTAATTTTCGGTGGTTTAATGCTAGGACGAATAATTACCGGTCTTATCTCTTATCGTTTATTCGATAGGAAACCCATTCGAATCGGTTTAATCACAGAAGCAATTGGGATTTTATTAGTCATTATTTCAACATCTCAATATTACTTAGCATTCTTTGCCTTACTAAACTTTATTTTCCTAGAACTTGCATATCGTAGAATTGCAGTATACAAAAATAAATAAATTATCCTTTAATCAAAAAGTGACTTTGAATAAAAATTCAAGGTCACTTTTCTTTTTATTCAATTATTTGAACACCATGTTCATCAGGATGTAAGACAAGCGTATTTGCTTTCAAGCCATGCTTATTTAAACCTGACAAGAAACCTTTCACATGCTCATCTTCAATCCAAGTCATAATCGTTGAACCGGCACCACTAAGATACGTTGTCAAAGCATGCTTTTGATGAGCCACTTCTCTCACCTTCAAAAGCTCAGGCACTAACTTTTCACGATATGGCTCATGGAAAACGTCTTTTTCCATAAGTTCTCCTGCCATTTCATAATTTTGTGCAAACAAACTAGCAACCAACGTATTAGCAATCGCTGAACCATGAGTTGCTTCTTTTAATGATAATTCTTTTGGTAAAACACCACGTGCCTTTTTAGTTGGCAAATTATAGTCAGGCACATAAGCTACCAAGCTATATGGAGGAAGCGGAGCTTTTACCGCATCAAAATGATTGTCTACTTCGGTTCCTACCACCAGACCACCTAAAATCGTAGAAACAATGTTATCAGGATGGCCTTCAATTTGAGCACCAATCTGGGCTTTCTCTTCATCAGACAAGCCTAATTTGCCAAAATGATCAGCTAATTCAATACCTGCAGCAACTGCACTAGAGCTGCTACCTAAACCGTGAGCAAGCGGAATATCGCTCTTTACACGCAAATGAAGCGGCTGCATTCCTGGATAAACCGTCAAAGCCGTCTTTACAATTAAATTATTCTCATCATGAGGAATCTTAGGCATTACATGGTCAACTTGCCAACGATCCGAAACATTTAAGATTTCTACTTCTAGATAAAGTGAAACAGCCATTCCAATGGAATCAAAACCGGGCCCTAAATTTGCCGTTGAAGCTGGTACCTTAATAATCATCTATAACTCCCCCTCACAATAGTTATAAGATCTTGTAACTTACCTTCAAATACTTATCTTGAATTGCTAAGTCCTGCAATTGTCTACGACTAATTTCTTCAGTTTCAAAAGATAAGTAATATAGATACTTAACTTCTTCTGAACTCGTTAATTTCATCGTTCTAGAGAAATTACTGAATGGTTGACCGTTAGTCTGCTTTACAAAATTGCTGGTTTACGCAATTACGCCACTCATTACTGAGCTAGCGGTAGCTAAGCTCCCAGCACAAGGTCCAGTAAAAATAGCGGTGCCATGACTTTTACTCTTAATTTGCAAAGCATTAATTTCATTTTTAATATGTGCCATAATTGCATTATTTGGCAAAAGACATAGTGCTACTTCCACAGAGAGCTTACCTGCAATGTTCTTGCAATGCCGATCAGCTTAATCACATAACCCATTGCTTGTGCCTGTTCAATATCGAACTTTTGCAAGTGAGTGATCCCTTCAATAGTGAAATCATTAATACTAATCTTGGTCCCAAAGACAAACTTACTTAAAATGACAATCTTGTAAGCCGCATCTTTTCCTGTTACATCATTAATTGTATCAGCTTCCGCAAAACCAAACTTTTGTGCATTCTTCAAAGCTTTATCGTAGCTTAGTCCTTTTTCTCCCATTTGGGACAAGATATAGTTGGTCGTACCATTAATAATTCCATGAATATCTGAAATCTTGTCACTAGCATAAGATGTGCTAAGAGTACGCAAAATAGGAATACCGTCTGCTACACTCGCATCGTACATCAAATCGCACTTATTTTTAGCAGCCAAGGCAATAAGTTCTGAACCAAAAGTAGCCATCAAGTCCTTATTGGCAGTAACCACATTCTTGCCTGCATTTAATGCATCAGAGATGCATTCCTTAGCGGGATGCAAACCGCCCATTAATTCAACTACAATTTTAATTTCTGCATCATGCAAAATATCATCAAAGTTAGTCGTCAATTCGACTTCTTTAGCCATATTTTGGTGCTTCTTAAGATTACAAACAAGGGCTTTTTTAATAACAATCTCTTCTCCACTTGTTTGTTTAATCTTTTTTTGATTATTTTTAATGATTTTTAAAACACCGGAACCAACGGCTCCTAAACCAAGTAATGCGATTTTGATTGCCATTTTCCTATGTCCCTCTTTTTTAATGAATTTCTTATTTTTATGATTGTAACACATGGGAAAAACAAGTTACAATGTTAAATAGATATATTTATCACTTAAATAAGAAGAGGAAGATTTTTATGAAATATCGTAGTACTCGAGGCGCAAAAGACAATGCGTTAACTTCACCAGCCGCAATCATCCAAGGGTTGGCCCAAGATGGTGGACTTTATGTACCAGTAAATTTTCCAAAAGCTAATTTTCAACTAAAAGATTTACCTAAGTTATCTTATAAGCAAATTGCCGCAATGATCATTAGCTTATTTTTTGATGATTTTTCTAAGGATCAAATTAAATCTGCAGTAATCAATGCTTATAGCGAACAATGGGACGAACGCAGCATTGTGCCAATTGAAAAACACAACGATAATTTTTACATGGAACTCTTTCACGGTCCAACTTTAGCTTTTAAAGATATTGCTTTGCAGATGTTACCACAGCTAATGACACGTGCAGTACAAATTGAGAAAATCGATCGTGACATCATTATCTTGACTGCTACTTCTGGTGACACCGGAACTGCTTCAATGCGCGGCTTTGCTAACCAAAAAGGTACACGCGTCATCGTCTTCTATCCTGAAGGCAGCGTTAGCCCTGTCCAACTTAAACAAATGCTCAGTCAACACGGCGACAATTTGGAAGCCATCGCGATCAAGGGTAACTTTGACGATGCGCAAACTGAAGTAAAGAAGATTTTTAACGATGAAAACTTCAGAAAGAAACTAAACCAAAACGGTTTCCAATTCTCATCTGCTAACTCAATGAACATTGGTCGTCTTGTTCCTCAAATTTCTTATTACCTTTACACTTATGGTCAATTGGTTCGCCGTCGTGAAATCAACTTGGGCGACAAAGTAAACTTTACCGTACCTACAGGCAATTTCGGCGACATTTTTGCTGGTTACTATGCAGAAAAACTCGGTTTGCCAATCAACAAATTGATCTGTGCTTCAAATGAAAACAACGTTCTTACTGACTTCTTTGCCAAAGGTGAATACGACAAACGTCGTAAGTTCCATTTAACTAACGCACCAGCAATGGATATTTTAGTTTCAAGCAATCTAGAACGACTTTTATTCGATTTATATGATGAAGATAATGAAAAAATTGCTAGTCTAATGAATCAATTAACGCAAAGAGGTCATTACCAAGTCGACAAAGAGGTCTTAGACAAATTACAAACCATTTTTGCGGCTGGTTTTGCCACTGAAGATGAAGTAAAAGAAGAAATTCACCGCGTCTACAATTATGATCGCTACGTAATTGATCCTCATACTGCAGTAGGTTCATACGTTGCTCAGCAATATAAGAGCAAGACAAACGATCAAACACCAATGGTGATTGTGTCTACTGCTAGTCCTTATAAGTTCCCTGAAACCGTTTATGAGGCTATTACAGGTAGAATCTGTCCTCAAACTGGCGTAGCTGCTATTAAGAAGTTGCATGATGAATTAGGCGGTCAACTATCTATTGGTGTACGTACCTTATTCGACCACGAACCACATGTTGAAAAAGTAATTGATCCAGTCAACATGGAAGCAGCTATCAGTTCAATTTTAGATTTAAAGTAATTTATTAGAGGAATAGATATTAAAGTTGTTAAATTTGGCGGCTCCTTTCTAGCTGCTGAAAATAGCGTTGATAAGGCATTAAACATTATTAAAAGCGATTCTCAGCGCAAAGTTATCGTAGTATCCGCACTTGGCAAAAGAACTGATGATATTAAGGTACTGATTTACCAATCACCTATGCTTACACTAGTTTGAGAAGCAATAATTATCAGGATATCGTTAATAAAATTTACAGCGCTACGAATTAATTATCCAGTATTTTGATTTGCCACAATTAGATTATCCTAATGCCGATTATCGGATGGCTAACCTTAAGGTTCACGGTGAGCGTTTAAACGCTATTTTAATAGCTAAAATTTTGCAGCATCAAGGTATTAAAACTCGCTTTCTTCAGCCGGGCTTAATTGTTACTGGTACGCCGAATAATGCTGAAGTTAACCCTGAAACTTACGTTAATTTAAAACGTGTCAAACTCAATGACGATGAACGAGTTATCTTCTCTGGTTTTTATGACATTACGCCTTCTGGCCATATCGCTACTTTTTCTCGTGGTGGTTCAGATATTACAGGGGCAGTCTTAGCTCGCGGTCTTAATGCGGCTCTATATGAAAACTTCACCGACGTTGACGCAATTTTCTCAGCTAATCCGCACATTATAGATCAGCCCAAGCCAATTAAAAAGATGACTTATATCTAAGAAAATACATGCTTAATAAAGGAGCAGGCTTCACATTAAAGCTAATGGAAATTTTCAACCGTCACCATGTTTCTTACGAACACATGCCATATGGTATTGCTGATTTGACCGTTATCTTTAAAAAAGATGCCTTAAGCGATCAATTGATCGATGTCATTTGTAACGAAATTCAAACCAGTTTAAATCCTGATCAGATGCAATGGATTGACGACTATGCCATCACGATGGCTGTTGGTGAAGATATGAAAGACAAGTTGACTCTATGTGCCAGCATTCTCTACCCTCTTGGTAAGAAAGATATTTCTATTCAAATGATCAACCAGGGTACATCCCAGAAAACTTCATCAGCAAGTAGAACTTAACATAATTTTATCAATGTAAAAAGCAGAGCTTTGCTCTGCTTTTTTGTTAATTCAAAATAATTTTGCGTAGTTTTCTAGTTAACACGCCTTGTTTCTCCAGCAAGGCAAACTTACGTGACAAAGTTTCCGGCGTAGTTCCTAAATATAATGCTAAATCCTTCATCTTTAACGGCAAATTAAACGTCTTTTTACCAACTTTTACCGCATATTCTTGTAAATACTCAGATAAGCGATCTTCAATTTTAGGCAAAGACAACAGATCTATTTGCCTTTGCATCGACTGCATCTTAGTCATACTTTGTTCAAGCAATTTGATACTTAACATAGATTGATCTTCTAACAGATTCAAAAAGTCTTTTCTATTTAGCAAACAAATTTTACTGTTTTTTGTTGCTTCTACATAAGTATTGCTATTCTTTTTACCAAATAGCCAATCTTCACCAGCATAATCTCCTGTGTGCAGAATCTGTGTGATATTTTCATGGCCATTTTCATCTAGGTTATAAAGTTTAGCACCGCCATAAGCCACGATGATCAAATTATCGTCTGAGCTAGGATCCACTACCAATTCGCCTTTTTGATAAGTCTTTTTTCTTACAAGATCTTCTATTTCTATCTGATTTTCTTGACTTAATATATTAAATAAAGGAACTAAACGAACACATAAATCTGCCATTTTCTCACCTTTTAACTAAAAATCGTCGTCATCGCCTTCTTCATTATATAGTCCTTCATGCAAATCATGGCCTAAGAAGTTCTGCGTAAGACGGATTTGTTCTTTGATCCAAGCTAGAAAACTGATTAAGTTCTGAGCTAATTCTGGCCAATCTTCTTTCTCAGCTAAGAAAATTGCCTTAGTAATAAACAAAGTTTGCGTATCAAAATCCTTAACTAAAGCGAATACTTGATCATCTGCATCATTGTACTTATCTGCACCATTTTCTTCTAACATGGTAAATTCTTTAAATTGATCAGTGGTTGTAGGGATACTCTCACCATTGTTTACCAGCAAATGGTTTAATCGCTCAAATTCATTCTTTTCAAAGTTCAACCATTTTTCAGCATATTCATCTAAAAACGGGCTTGCTGAACCTTTAGCAAACAAACTAGCTTGATTAATCTTTAATGAATGAATAACTAAATTGGCAATAATATGGCCCGTCATTGCTCCTGCAGTAGGCGTATGATGATCAATATCACTTTGTTTTAATTCTGCTTGGTACTTTTCTTCTGCGTTCATTCTTAAATATCCTTTTCCTTAACACCCTTAACTTCATAACCCATTTCTTCAATGGCATTTTTAATTTCATTTGAATTAGTTTGAGCTGGATCCATCACGAACTTTAGCTTTCCTGCGTTAAATAGGACCTTAATATCGTCGGTTCCAGGAGTTGACTCTACGGCCTTTTTAATCTTTGTTAAACAAGATGGGCAAGTCATGCCATCTAATTTCATCATTACTTTTTTCATAACTTGATCTTCCTTTCTCAGCATTTATGGTAGAGCTTATTTCAAATTCAAAACTTGATGGTCATCAAGTTTTAGCGATTTTTCAATAATCTCATTCCATTTAAAATGACCACTAAGATACTTAACTCATGAACGAGCATCCCACTAGCCATCTCGATATAACCAACAAACAATCCGATAAATAAAATCAGTACGGTTAACAGCGCAATCGCAATATTTTCATTCATATTTAGAATCGTCCTCTTAGATAAAGAAAATGAATATGCAATCTGTTTCAAATCATTTTTGACCAAGACAAGATCTGAAACATCAACCGCAACATCAGTACCATTACCAACAGCAATTGCCACATTGGCATTGGCTAGCGCAGGTCCATCGTTAATTCCATCACCGATGAAGCAACTCGATGCCCCTCTTTCTGTTCAGCTTTAATAAAATTAGCCTTGTCACTAGGCATTTGTTCACCATGAATTTCATCAATCGGTAGCTCAGCAGCAATCTTTTCAGCTGTTTGTTGTTTATCACCGGACAGCATGACTAATTTCTTGATTCCGAGTTTCTTTAATTTGAGTAAAGCAGCTTTTGCTTGAGGACGAAGTTGATCTTTAATCCCAAATACAACCAATTGACTTTGATCATAATTAGAAAAGACAACAATCGAATTACCCTGATTGCTAAGATCATCTACGATTTGTGCCAGCTTATTATTCTTTTCGGTATTTTCTTCAACAAGTTGTAAATTACCTACAAAGTACTTTTCTTGCTCATATGTAGCAATAACACCCTTGCCTTTAACAGTTTCAATGTCTGCATCAATTGTAAAAGGATCCATTTTGGCAATTGTATTAGCTAATGGATGATTACTCTTTTTTTCAATAGCAGCAGCTAACTTAACGATCTCATCTTTATCGCCATTTATGACTTTCACAGCACTTATTTCAGGATGACCTACAGTTAATGTGCCCGTTTTATCAAAAGCAATTTCATCGACTTTACGCATTTCATCCATGACTTGTGAGCCTTTAAAAATAATGCCGTTCTTAGCACCATTTCCTATTCCGGCAACTGTAGAAACGGGAACACCGATTACCAATGCACCAGGACAGCCTAAAACCATGATAGTAATCGCCAATCTAAAGTTGCGAGTGATCAATCCCACGACAAAAGCAACAATTAACACAAAAGGCGTGTAATACTTAGCGAAACGATTAATTAGTTTTTCTGTATGCAACTTGGAATCTTCTGCTTCTTCGACTACTTCAATAATTTTGCCAAAAGTAGTGTCTTCACCGGCCGCAGTGGTTTCAATCGTTAAATTGCCGTTTTCAAGCATGGTTCCTGCATAAACTGCATCTCCCACGCTCTTATTTACTAATCTGGATTCCCCATTTATACTTGCTTCATCCAGATTGCCATTACCATTAACGACCTTTCCATCTACAGGCACTTGATCCCCGGTTTTAATTACGACTTGATCGCCTGGATCGATAAAATCAACATCCTCTTCTTCAGTAGTTCCATCGTCTTGCAAGACTAACGCCGTTTTTGGGGCCATACTAACTAAATCTGAAACAGCAGATCTTGTTTTCTTAAGCGTAAAATCTTCAAGTACTTCACCTAGCATAAAGAGCCAAGTAACAATAGCAGCTTCATTGAATTCGCCAATAATAAACGCTCCAATTACTGCTAAGGAAACCAAAACATCAATTGAAATCAGCTTGACTTTTAAGGATGACACGGCAGTTAAAATTATTGGAATCACACCGACCACTCCGGCGATTGCCATCAAAATTTGATATGGCAGTATTAATTTAAACGCCCACTTAAAAACCTCAGCTAGGATTAGCAAGATACTAATTGTAATTAAGACTTGTTTCTTATATTTGATAAAAAAGCGTTGAACTTTGACCATATATGTTCCTCCTCATTTCGTTGATTAGTCTAGAGGAAGAAACAAAACTATAACTTGATCATCGTCAACTTTTTCAGATAATTCTTTAGCAATATATTACTTTTTACCTAACAATTATTAATCTTTATTCTGTATATTTCTAATTAAATATTAGAAAGGAATGAGAGCAATGTTTAAAGTAATTCTATCTGTTATGTTAGTTTTAGGTCTCATGGCTATCAGTTCTGTTTTAATTACAGCTCCCACCCCAGTTAAAGTTAAAAAGACAAATAAGAATAATAGAAATAACTAAAAAATCAATTTTTATAAATAACTTGACATAATTATGATTATGCATAATAAAAACTCCAAGATTCTTAATTGAACCTCGGAGTTTTTTCGTTTAGTCAAAATATGCTCTAGTATAGTCAACTTCACCAACTGAGTGCCATAATACTCCTCTTAAATTCTTTCTTACCAAATGACTCTCAGCCAAATTGTAAAGAGGCACCACAGCTGTATCTTTAGTCAACTGATTTTGTGCATTACGCATATTTTCCCGATAACGATCTGTTTGTTCTGCGCTTTTACTCTTAGCAGCCTTTACATATCTATCATAATCGGTACTATTATATCTACCATGGTTTTGATAATTATTTGATTGTAAAGCAGCCATATCACCCATTAGGTCTGAGTAATCGGCCAGCCACAAATCAAATACATATCAAAATTCCCCCCACATAACGTTGTCTTGAACATTCTTAGTAGAAACCGCATGAATTTCAACATTGGTATGCTTTAACTTAGTTTCAACTTGCGATTGCACAAACTGGGCAATATTCTTATTGATCGTTTGATCATCGGTGTAATAAGTTAAATCAGCCTTTTTTCTATCCTCTTCTTTTAGTCCTTCATCCCGTAATTTTTGTGCTTTAGCTATATTGTGTGTCTCTTCCGGCTTCATTTCTTTTGCAAAATCTACACCAGTACTTTGATCCTTAGCAAACGTTGGTGCCACAAAAGTATCGGCTGGCGTAGAACCATCTGCTAAAACTTTACGTGCAAGTTGTTTTTTATCTAATACTAAATTTAATGCCTCGCGCATTTTTGCATTTGAGAAAACGCGATTCTTACGCATGGTTAGTTGTAAATAATATACTCCTGCTCGATGTAAATGTTTCAAGTTCTTATCATTCTGCATCCCTTGAGCGGTAGTTCCCGTAATCTGTGCATCCTCTAAATTACCCTGTTGGAACAATTGATGAGCAGTGTTAGCATCCTTAACCACCTGCATTTTGATCTGTTTCAAATGAATTGACTTAGGATCATAGTACTTCTTGTTTCGATCCAAACTCCAAGACATATTACTACCGGTCCAACCGTCTGCTTTAAATGGACCATCATAGTACATTTTGCTCGAATCTGTCCCATATTTATTACCAAATTTCTTCAAAGCTGCTCTACTTTGAGGGAAAAACGTTGGCATAATCATCATTCTATTAAAATATAGCATCGGATATTCCAAATCCACCTGCAAAGTGTGATCATTTAATGCTTTGACTCCCAATTTATCAACAGGCATTTTCTCAGCAGTGATTGCAGTGGCATTCTTTACACCGGTAAATATATAAGCATAACCTGAACGCGAGTTAGGACTAACTGATCTATACCAAGAAGCTACAAAATCTTATGCAGTTACAGGATCTCCATTTGACCACTTTGCTTTTTTCTCAAATTATACGTATAACGCTTACCATGGTTAGTTGGCTTCACTACGCTAGTAGCCAAAGCTGGAATTGGATCACCTTTATGATTAGCCCGGTATAAACCTTCCATAGTATTTTCTAAAACATCCTATTGATGAATATTTGCTTCATTGGAATGATCTAATGACATGATTTCTCCACCTTCCATTAGATGGAGTGTTTGTTCTTGCTCGCCTTGTCCTGCAGCATTATGTCCACATGCCGTCAAAAATAAAGTCGATAAAGCAGCGGCATTTAACATTAATACCTTTTTTAAATTCATTTTTCTCTTCTCTCCCCAAAATTCTTTTTACTTTAGTCGCTGTGCCTAATTTGCGGATCTAGTCCCGAATAATTTTTCAAACAGCATTTGTACTTGATACATTCTGTTTCTCCTTTCAAGAAAATGGTTGATCTATTACCATTTGGATCAGTAACAATAATTGTACGAGTTACGTCTCTATGTTCTTCAACATTTCTCGGTAAAATCTTAATTCTTAAGCCGTAATATTATGTTGCGCTGAGCATCTGTGCACAAGCGGACATATGCTTAATTTGGCTTGGTGCTACCAGTTTGCACAACTTCAAGTTAAGTTCAAACGGTGGTACTGCTTTAGCACAAATTTCTCATCATTATTTAGGTACTGCTGGGGATGCATTAATTGCTGCTTTAACCACAATCACTTGTATCACCACAGCAATGGGATTAGTTGTTGCCTTTGCCCAAAACTTCCATAAACGTTTTCCTAAGATTCCTTACAAGACTTTCTTAGCCATCAATTGTCTTCTTTCATTCATCATTGCCAACATGGGATTAGACATGATCATTAGCTGGTCTACCCCAGTTCTTATGCTTCTTTATCCTTTGGCAATTTCATTAGTTATTTTAGGCATCCTTTCACCATTATTTAAAAACGACCCAGTTGTTCACAAGATAAATAATGCTTTAGCCTTGATTCCTGCTTTATTCGATATGATTAACGCTTTACCTGATGCATTACGTTCAACCTCTATCATCCAAACTATTCTTTCATATGCTGAACGTTACTTACCTATGTTCAATCTAGGCTTCAGTTGGTTAACTTTCAGCTTAGCCGGTTTAATTATCGGTTTAATCATTTATTTTGCTAGAGGAACAAGTTACGCTACAATTGAAGACTAAAATAAAAATGAGTCACATAATGTGACTCATTTTTGGCTAGGCATTAGACTTGACTCTATCTATATTTTACAAAATATAAATACCTTTGCCTAGCATTATTTTAAGGATGATATAAAATTTCACCTTGGCTGGCAACTACATCAGGTGTAAATTTGTGCAGGCCTTTACTTTCAACACAGTATTTTGTTTCTTTAAGATAATTTTTGAAGTATGTAGTTTCAGTATGCTTTTGGTAAGCTCCCTCGTTCTTATATATTTCTAGTGAAAGCCATTCATTTGGTTGATCAACCACTGTACCAGCAATCATTGTTAGAATATCAGCTTCCTGCTTAATTGCTGCTTCCATTTCTTTAAGTACACCATGAGCAAATTCATCACCTTTATCAAAGCCAACGCCGATTTCTGTTAAATAAGCTACATAGCCTTCTGGTTCTGCGACAGCCAATTTTTCCTTACTTGTAGCGATAAATTCTGGCTGCAATTCAACCATCACACGATTAGTCAAAATTTCTTTTGCTGTTTTGGTAAAATTCTTAAATTGTGGTGAATTTGCATGAATGTTATATTGATCCAAATCCTTATAGCATTCAAAAACATAATTCGTACCTTCATCCTCATGACCAGTTTGCATAAACAAAGTTCCTGGTTCATTTTTAATTGAGGCGAGCATATTATCTATGTCAGCTTGAACATATCTTTGATGATCTTTAGAGTCTGTCTCTAATTTATATAGGCGTAAAATAGGTGCTTCTTTTAATCTCATTGCTTTTCCTCACTTATTTGTATTTTTATGAAATATGATAAATGACAGAGAAATTTTAGTCAAAAAAATAAGTGTTCAATTTATATGAACACTTATCATCATTACATTGTGTAATTTACTTTTTCGAACTTGTAGTCCTTCATTTGCTTAGCAAGCTTCTTACTTCTGTAATAATTACCGCCATCGTATCTACTTGTGTATACCAAAATGTTATGTTTTTGACCATTAATTGTTTGTGGCGTTACTCTATAAAGACTCCATTTTTCGAAAGTGACCCATGGATCAATCTCATAGAAAGTGTCATTCTTCATTGTGGTTGTCTTACCTGACATCCAATTCTTAGTAACTTGGTCAAACTTCTTTTGATTCTTGATTTTGCCGTTAAAGTAATCACTGATCACGTTCTTATCTTGCGTATAAATGAGCTTGCCATTTACAGTGTGAGCACCGAAAGTAATCTTTTGACCATCGTGTGCATCCCGATCATATGAATACCATGTTCCTTGCATCTTCTTAGGTACAGTGACTACAGCGCCATTGCCATAAGTTGAAGCTTTTACAGGTTCAACTTGCGTAGCCAATCTGGTAAGACCTAAAACAAGTACCATTGAGGTTAAAGGGAATATATTTTTTCTAAGCATAAAAATCATCTCCAGAATAGTTTGCATCCGCTTTCATACTTAATTTTACAGTACTTGGCTATACAAAAACAAGTGGTAACCATGCCACTTGCTGAAATTAATATTCTTTTTGCAAAATATCGCTAAATTGTTTAGCCGCTGGATCTGCATTAGCATAAAATGCCACAATCGTTTGACGCATTGGCTTACCATTATCAGTTAAAAAAAGTTTTTGCAATGAATCATTTTTAATTAAATTAGCAGCAATCTCATTAATTAAAAAGTAGCCAGATCCAGATGCCACAAGTAGCGCAGCTTCTTCAACTGAATTAGATGCAATAAAAGGACTGTTAACTTGATAAAGATCCTTCAGCAAATGCAATTCAGCCACTTCTTCTTCAGGCTTAGCTACAATAAAGCAAGTCATATCTGATAAATCTAGCTTATCGACCATTTGAATTCCGTTTTGATAGCTGCCTTTAGGCAAAACAGCCATTACACCGACTTGAGCCAGATTTTCTTTTTCAAAATCTTTCTTTTCGTCACGCTCATCTGCAATGACTAAGTCAGCTTCACCATCTGCTAGCTTTTCAAAAGCATCATCATACCCTGTGCCAATTAACTTAACTTCAACATCAGAATTTTTTTGTTCAAACTTAGCCTTAGCTTGATCTAATTCCTTGCGCCCTAACTGGTTAAAATATGCAATATTCAATTGCTTCATACTAATCCTCACCTAAAGGTGCACAACCCTCGTCTGCTAGTTTCTTTTTATCTCTTCTAATTTGGTATTTATTAAGCATAATCATTAAAGAGATCACTACATTAATACCACTGACAATAATACCTAAAAACTTTAATAAGTTGATTTTCTTTTGTCTACTCATTTTAAATACCTTCTTACTAGAAATAATCGTAGAAAGATACATCGCCTTTTTTAAATTCGAGCTTTTTAATTCGGTAATCTGTAATTAACCCTAGTTTAACAGCATCCCTCATACTTATTCTACCTAAAAGAACTTGCGTCCAAGCAGTAATTGGACCAGAAAAATCAACCAAACCATCTTCGATTTGCTTGCAAGAAACTTTGCCATCTTTATTGGTCATTTGCCAGACACCAATATTCCATGGACAATGATCATCACTAATTACTTCAAGGTTGAATGTTCCTTCTTGAAGTGGCTTCATATAAGTAATCATTTTGGCAAAATTAACAATTCTACTCATCATGTATGGATGAAGACTAATTTTTAATTGATTTTGTTCTGGGAAGAGTTCGCCAATTAATGAATGCTCTGGCAAAGTCATGCGAAATTCCTTGATTGCACCGGCATGAGAACCCATAAATCCTAATAGAGCAACTAAACCTTTGGCAGTAATTGAGTATAATTCATCGGCTAAGAAAACATCACCTTGAATGCGATAAATCAAATAGCTGATTGGGCGACCATTGCTATCGATATAAACAGCTATATTACGATTGTGATAATACGTATCCATTCTGTTCCACCACCAGGCTTCACGAATTACCGTATTACGTTCATCATCCGTATGAAGTTGTCTTTCATAGAGCTGAATTACTCCGTTTTGAACCATCAAGTCATCCCATTTTCCGCGAATAACATGACCCGTACGTGGTAGTTTGAATGTTCTCAAGGCACCACCAGAAAAACGATATTCTTTTTGATAAATGCTGTTACTAAAGCCATAATGACGATAAAAACTCTCTGAAAATGGAGCTAAATTAGTAAAAGGAATTCCTTCATCATGTAAATCATTCAAAATCTCTTTCATCAATTTAGAAATATGGCCTTGACCTCGATATTCTGGATACGAAGCAACATAACCAATTCCAGCCATTGGTACATGGTGACCAAATACTTCACTCTTAAACTTGTTCACCATAATGTAGCTAGTTAATTTATCATCATTAAAAAAACCATAGCCATTACTATGATCATAACGAGACATGAAATTATTATCATGAAGCAGATCATTATTTTTTCCAAAAGCATATTTAATTAATGAAGCTATTTGCTTTAAATTTTCTTGATTCTTTTTTAATTTCATATTTTCCCTATAAAACATATATATCTATAATTCTTTCTATCATTTATTTTAAATCATTTTTATCCATTTTATTCAAATTAAAGCAATTTTTTCACAAACAAAAAGATTGACTATCAAATTAATAGCCAATCTTCTTTTTACTTATTTAAACGCTTAATAATTTTAGTTAAAGTATCAACTACTGATCTTACCTCTTCAATAGTATTTTCAATGCTAAAGCTAAATCTTAAAGATTCCCATACTCGTGGACTATCCTTGCCATACATAGCTATTAACACATGTGAAGGATCGAGCGATCCAGCAGTACATGCAGATCCTGCTGCTCCTACTACTCCAGCTAAGTCCAAATTTGTTACCAAAACATCGTTGCGGATTCCCTTGAACCAAATACTAATTACTTGAGGAGCCATTTGATCTTCGATATTACCATTTACTTCAATATCAATACCATTCTTTTTAAGTCCGCCGACCAAAGTATGTTTAAAGTTAAAGTAGCGTTCCTCATTTGCTAAAATTGCCTTATTAGAGTGAATTTCAACAGCTTTGGCAAAGCCCGCAATTGCTGGAACATTTTCTGTCCCTGGACGTCGCTTTAATTCTTGATCTCCACCCAGCATAAATGGTGGCAAATCAATTCCATCACGTTCATACAGAAATCCAATTAGCTTAGGACCATTTAATTTATGAGCTGAAGTTGATAAAAGATCGATCTTCATATCTTTGACATCAATTGGAACTTCACCATAAGCCTGAACTGCATCAGTATGGAACCATGCATTGGTTGGAGCTACAATTTCACCAATTTCTTTGATTGGAGCTAGGCTTCCTACTTCGTTGTTAACCATCATAATAGTTACCAAAATGGTATCTGGACGAATTGCATTTCTTAAATCATCCAAATTAATTTGTCCGTTTTCATCGACGTCCAAATAAGTTACCTCAAAGCCCATTTTTTCAAGACGAGCAAGTGGACGTAAGACTGCTTCATGTTCAAATTTAGTAGAAATAATATGCTTACCTTCATTTTGACGAGCTAAGGCTGTTTGAATAATGGCAGTGTTGTCACTCTCAGTACCACCACTAGTAAAAATGATTTCCTTATCATCTGCATTGATTGACTGAGCTATGACGTGACGACTGTTTTCTAAGACGCGTTTGGCCTCGCGACCATAGTAGTTGGTTGCTGAAGCATTACCGAATACATTGGTCATTGCATCAGTCATAGTCTTAATAACCTCAGGTGCCATTGGACTGGTACCAGCATTATCCATGTAAATTTTGTTATTCATCTTTTCACTTCTCACTTAAACCTTATTTCATAGATATTGATAGTATATTACTAAAAGTAAGTGAGCTCAAATAAAAATAATCACTCATCTGCTGTTGAGTGATTATTTGATTTATTTTACGTTTTTTGTATATAGCTTAGAAATATAATTTTGCATTTCTACAACAGAATGTCTTCTGGAGCGAGCACATTCTTTTGCTGGACGATTGCAAATAAAACATTTACGTGGTTGCTTTCCTAAATCTCTTCGAGAAATAGCCGCGTTTTTATCTTTGACTAAAACATCTGCATCAAATAAGCGACCAAGTTCTGTTTGATCTTCAAAATCGATCGTCGTTTTCTTTACTGTTTTAATTGGTAAATCTAAAATATAGAAATTCTCGCATCCCGTATCTTCATCCAAAGATACGACCAATTTATAAGAATAACCTAGTTTATCCCAGCTATTTTCTAATTCTTTAATACCATAATTAAACAGTTTTTCTAAGTAGCGATTGTTCTTAATTGGGCCTGGAATATTCAGATTAACATCAACCAATGTCTGATCAGGATATTTTTCAAAAATCTTTTGCTGCAAAACTACACGTTTATCTTTAGCTTTAAGAACCTGAGCTATATTCTGCTCTTTTCCCTCATTAAAAATATTCATTTTATCACCGCAATTAATTATAAACGATCGTTCCTACTCCGTCGTTTAATTTAGCAGCATTTTTTAAAGAGGTGATAATTGTAGAATTGCCTGTCTTTTCCGTAAATTCAATTGCAGCTTCGATTTTCGGCTTCATGCTTCCTTCGACAAAATGACCTTCATTTAGATATTGCTTTAACTGATCAACTGTAACTTTAACAATAGTTTGTTGATCTTCTTTTCGATAATTCAAGTAAGCATTATCAACAGTTGTTAAAATAACCAACTCATCGGCATTAATATCTTCCGCCATTTTGACAGCGCTAAAGTCTTTATCTATTCAGCCACACCTTTCAAGCAACCATGATCAACAATAACCGGAATGCCACCACCTACAGCAATTGCCTGAACGTCTGGGTGAGTGAACAAAGGCTTAGGTGTAACAATATGAATGTTAACGCCTAACATGCTACCAGCAACTAATAAGCTGTCTGCAACGTTGTCACGACCATCACCACCATAAGCCAAGGTAATGCCCCTTAAATGACCAAACTTTTCTTTAATAGTCATAAAGTCAGCGAGCATTTGCGTTGGGTGCCACTTATCAGTTAAGCCATTCCAAACTGGGACACCAGAATATTTAGCTAAATCTTCAACATCTTTCTGAGCAAAACCACGGTATTCAATACCATCAAACATACTGCCTAAAACTTTGGCAGTGTCTTTAATACTCTCCTTTTTACCTAAGTGGATCTCACCTGCACCCATATATTCTGGGTTAGTACCTAAATCATTGCAGGCAACGACAAAGGCTGAACGAGTTCTAGTTGATGATTTTTTGAATAAAAGCGCAATATTCTTACCTTTTAAATATTCATGTGGAATATGCTCTTTCTTTAATTCCTTTAAGTGAAGTGCAAAATCAATTAAATAGTCAATCTCTGCAGGAGTATAATCCTTACAATCTAAAAAGCTTCTACCTTGAAACACATTTTGTAAGTATTTCATTTTTTGGCCTCTTATAAATCTTCACGAACTAATGGACATGACATACATCTTGGAGCGTCGATTGGATCGGCACCACCGGTTGGGATTAAATCGATCTCAGATAAGTGCAAATATTCTTTTAATACTTCAACTAAATCATTCTTTGTTTTGATCTTCACATCTCCATTTTTATCTGGCTGAAGCACATAGATATCGATTTTACCTGATTTAGAAAGAATGAAGGGATGCACCGTGAACTGATCGTAATTGATCATTGTAAATACAGTATCTAGGTGCATCATGGCATGATTGTGTGGAATTCTAATTGCTAAAATCGTGTCAAAACTAGAGTGACCAAATAAAGCGTGAGCTAAATCAGTAATAGCAGCTGCGGAAGTTCTTTGCTAAATTCCAATAGCTAGGACATGTTTGTTTAAAACTAATTCATCCCCGCCTTCGATTCGACCATGGTGATAACGATCACGCCAAACAGGAATATCTTGATCCTCAAAGTCCGGATGATGTTTCAAGATCGTTTTCATAAATAAGGATTCACGCCTTCTTGCTCTAAAAGTCATACGGTTAATCGTCATACCATTACCAATTGCCGCTTGTTGATCACGAGTAAAGTAAACATTAGGCATTGGATCCAAATAATAATCTGGATCTTCGGCTAAATCAGCTAACGATGGTTCCGCATTCTTGATCTCACTCTTTTTAATACCAGCAATTATTTGCTTCACCATCTCTGTTGGTTTCATTGCAAGTAAATAATCCATCAGTAGTTGATGCAAAGGATCATTTTTCTTAATGCCAGATTCTTCTAATAATTGATCAATAAAAGAAGTTCTCGTTTTTGACGATTCTAACGACTCTGCCAGCAAATTTTCCAAATAAACAACATGAATGCCTTGCTTTTGCAAAGTTTTAGCAAAATAATCGTGCTCTTTTTGTGCAATTTTCAAGTAAGGGATGTCGTCAATTAGCATCCGATTCAAGATCTCCAGTGAAAGATTTTCGAGTTCTTTACCAGGTCGATGAAGCATAACTGTTTTCAACTTACCAATTTCTGAATAAACATGAATTGGACTAGTCATTTAACCACCCTCTCACCATAATCAATGTATTCGCTTACACTTGTTATGGCTCAATTGGCTATAAGTTACAAACCTATTAGCTTAGTGAGTCGATAATTTTTTTCATCAAAGGTGTAACTTGTCTGTCTTTACGCCACACGAGCTGTAAATGCGTTACCCAATTAGCATGTTTGATTGGAATCATATTGTCCTTAGCATAAGTTGAAGCAATTGATTCTGGTACAAGTGCTAACCCCATCTTTCTTTTAGCCCAAGTAATTGCCGTTCGCGAATCATCACATTTAACTGCATAAAAAGGTGTAATTCCATGATGAGCAAAAGTTTGATCAAAGATACCTTCAAAACGGTGATAAATAATCAAAGGTTGGTTGGCCAAATCTTTAATTCGCAATTCTTTTTTATCTTTAAATTTTGAATCAACAGTTACCGCCATCATCTTCTCGGTAGTTAAATTACGTGCATTTAGGCCATTACGATTATATGGGGTTCGTACTATTCCCAAATCGATTGTTTTCTTTTCTAATTTATCAAGAATACCAAAAGTATTGGCCTCATAAATATCAAAACTAATTTCTGGATAAAAACGTGTTAATTCTTTAAACGAATCCATTGGAATAAGTCCAGTTGATGAAGAGGCCATTCCAATTGCAATGGTTCCTAATTCACCAGAAATGGTCTTTTGCACCTGATTTTCTGCATTATGAGCCAGTGATAAAATTTCACTAGCATATCCTTGCAAGATTTGTCCTGCATCTGTTAATTCAATGCCGTGGGCTGTTCTTTTAAAAAGCTGTGCACCTAATTCTTTTTCTAGTTGCTTTAATTGATAACTAAGTGGCGGTTGTGCAATGTACAATCTTTTAGCAGCAGAAGTTATTTGCTTTTCTTCAGCTACTACTAAAAAATAATGTAATTGTTTAAGATTCATAATCTATCCCTTTTATTTCAGTAAATTCAGATATTAAATTTTTTAATATCATATATTATATTTTAGTATTTTAATCCGGGCAATTTATGTGCTAATTTAATAAGGTAGATTTGGAGGGAATTAAATAAATGTCTGAAAATTTTCATGGCTTAACTCAAGCCGAAGCAGACAAACGACTTAAAGAAGATGGCTTAAACGAAGTACCTGAGCCTGAATATAATTTCTTTAAGGAATTTTTGTCTAAGTTATGGAATCTTTCTGCTTGGATTCTAGAAGGTGCATTAATTCTTGAATGTATCTTAGGCAAGTGGGTTCAATCATTATTTGTGTTGTTAATGTTGCTCTTTGCGGCCTTTAATGGTGCTTCAAAGAAGAAACAATCTAGACGTGTTTTAAACAACATCTCACATAAATTAACGCCAACCGTTGCTGTTGAAAGAGACGGTAAATGGATCAAGATCGATTCTAAGCAATTGGTCAAAGGCGATTTAATTTCATTGCAACGTGGTGATGTGCTAGCAGCTGATGTCAAAATCGTTTCTGGTACTTTAGCTTGCGACGAAAGTTCAATCACTGGTGAATCAAAGCCAGTTAAAAAGAATGTCGATGACACTGCCTATGCTGGTACTACTGTAGTTGAAGGTGACGGCTTAGCAATTGTTACTGCGACTGGTAAACACTCAAGAAGTGGTAAGACTATTAACTTGATTAACAATTCTGCTGCTCCTGGTCACTTGCAACAATTGCTAACTAAGATTATCTACTACCTTTGCTTATTAGATGGTGTTCTTACTTTAGTAATCATCATTGCTTCATTCTTCAAGGGTGGTAATTTCAATACCTTTATTAACATGTTGCCATTCCTTGCCATGATGTTCATTGCTTCAATTCCTGTGGCAATGCCATCAACTTTTGCTTTGTCTAACTCATTTGAAGCAACTCGTTTAAGTAAAGAAGGCGTTTTGACTTCTGACTTAACTGGTATCCAAGATGCCGCCAACTTAAACTTGCTGTTACTTGATAAAACTGGAACAATTACCGAAAACAAGACTGCTGTAGCTAGTTGGACCAAATTTGGTAACTTATCCGACAAGGATGTATTAGCTTTGGCTGGCGCAGCTACTGACAAGCGTAATGCTGGTATCATTGACACTGCTATTGATGAATACTTGAAGGAAAATGGCATCCCTGCAGCTGAAGCCACTAAGTTTGTTCCATTTACTTCTGACACTGGTTACTCAATGGCTGAAGCTGATGGCCATAATATTAAACTGGGTTCATTTAAGCAGTTGTCATTAATCGACAAAAATGTCAACGAAGAAGTAAAGGATATTAACTTCAAAGCTGGTCGTTCAGTTGCTGTTTTAATCGACGATAAATTGGCCGGTGTCTTCATCTTACAAGATAAAGTTAGAAAAGACTCTAAGGCTGCCTTAGCTGAATTAAAGAAGCGTGGCGTTCGTCCTATCATGTTAACTGGGGACAACCAAAAAACTGCTGCAGCCGTAGCTGAACAAGTTGATTTAACCGGTGAAGTTATTTCTATTCATGACTTTAACGATAATACAAACATCGATAACTTAGCTGGTATCGCTGATGTTTTACCAGAAGATAAGTTAAACATGGTTAAGTTCTTCCAAAAGAAGGGCTACATCGTTGGTATGACCGGTGACGGTGTTAACGACTCACCTGCTTTGAAGCAAGCCGAAGTTGGTATCGCTGTTTCAAACGCTGCCGACGTTGCTAAGCGTTCAGGTAAGATGGTTCTCTTAGATGATGGTTTAAGCTCAATCGTTAAAATTTTGGACGCTGGTCACCGTGTATATCAAAGAATGACTACCTGGTCATTGACTAAGCTTGCTAGAACTGCAGAATTAACTATGCTTTTGACATTCGGCTACTTGTTCTTCAACTACATTCCAATGGCTTTGAATGCGATGGTTATCTACACTATCATGAACAACATGGTTACTATGATGATTGGTACTGATAGAACCCATATCACTTACAAGCCAGAAAACTGGAATATGGCAAAATTGGCTAAGATTGCCTTCTCACTTGCCGCAGGTTGGACCGTGATCGGCTTTATCTTTGTCTGGTACTTAAACACTCATGGCTGGAGTCATGGTACTATCTCAACGATGGTCTACGTTTACTTAGTATTAAGTGCAATGCTCATTGTATTAATTACTAGAACTCGTAAGTACTTCTGGCAAGATTACCCATCTAAATTAGTTGGTATCGTTCAAATTGCAGACGTAGTTTTAACCTTTATCTTGGCTCTCTGCGGTTTAGCAATGGTACAAATTAGCTGGCAAAACTTATTAATCACAGTAGTCGTTGCAGTAATTGCGGCGGTATTAATTGATTTGGTTTACCAACCGGTAATGAAAAATAGATAATTTAACCAGAATAAAAAAGAAGTGATGATAATCATCACTTCTTTTTGTTTTGCCTTGATTATTTAGTTATTAATCATAATAGTTAAAACATTAAATGCCTTAACGTATTCACCATCACCAATTTGAATAAATGGCTTTTCATTAATTTCCTTATGACCTAAATAGTCTACTTTGGTACCACGCTTGACAAACTTGCCTGGAATTTTTTCACCATTTTCATCATAGATATATGAAGTCTTCTTGATGATGTTTTCTACTCGAGCAGACTTAACATATGGTAAAAATGCTTCTTGTTTTACGAACCTGTTCTTGCCAATCTTAACGTAAGTGTCGCCGTTGATTACTTTGATAACGTGGATCTTGCACATGTTACCCTTCTTTAAACGACCCACTCTAACACCGCGCTTGTTGTAAACATATGTACTTCTAGTTAAATTTAATTTCTTACCTGTTTGAATTGGATCAGCAATTGTTGCATTAACTGGTTGCACGTTACTTGCCGCACCTAATCCTAGTGCCATCAATGCCAACCCAGCAAGATAAACTATTCTCTTTCTCATCGTTCTCTACCCCCGTTTAATCCGTTTTTTGCTTTCACTTTTATTTTATCAGAGATCAATAAATTTAAACTATTTTTTGAATTAAATCTGCTAAAATTATTAATTGAAACTATTCAAAGGGGGAGCACAAAATAATGATTTTAACATGGGACATTATAAGGCGAACGTTAGAAGTTCTCTGGATAATCAACGTCATCTTCGCCGTATGGACAGTCTTCAGAAGTCGTCGAAGCGTAGTTTCAACTTGGGCTTGGATGCTCGTTTTGACAATTCTACCTGGTATTGGTTTTATTCTTTACCTATTCTTTGGACGCCAATTATCACAAGATGAAATTTTTGCCATTCAAGAAGAACAAAAAGAAACACGAAATCATTATTTAAATCAGCAAAAGAAAATGCTAGAAGAATATGATCTTTTGCCTAGAAAAGAACGTGTACCGCGAGCTAGAATGCTAACCGAGCTGAACTTAAACAATGACGATGCCATCTTAACTTTTGCCAACCACGTTAAGGTTTACATTGATGGACCTGAACTTTTTGACCAAATGATTGAAGACATCAAAAATGCTAAAGAGTCTGTCAGTTTAGAATTTTATACTTTCTACGCAGATAAATTGGGACATCGCGTTTTAGCCGCTCTTGAACAGGCAGCTAAAAATGGTGCCAAAGTTCGAGTAGTATATGATACTTCAGGTTCACGCGGTACTAAGCCAGCCTTTTTTGATCACTTAAGAGAATTGGGTGGTCAAGCCCAGCCATTTATTTCTACTTCAAAAAAATACTGGTTTACTACTCCTCGTTTGAACTATCACCTTCACCGCAAATTAGTAGTTGTTGACCATAAGATCGGCTACATTGGTGGTTTTAATATCGGTGATCAATACGTTAACCAATCTAAGAAATTTGGTCACTGGCGTGATACTCACCTTCGTGTTGTGGGCCAATCTCCTATCTTGATGGAAGTTCGTTTTGCAATGGATTGGAACACTTCAACTAGAAGAACTAATTTACCTAAATTCGAACTAAGCGAGCTTAGAGACTTCACCATTGATCGAAAAGACTTTGATAAAGATGATAACGTAGCTATGCAGATTGTTTCATCCGGACCTGATAATCAACGTTATGGTATTCGCCGTGGCTATGAAGGAATAATTGCTGGAGCAAAAGAATACGTTTATATTCAAACTCCTTATCTTATCCCAGAAGACTCAATTTTAGAATCACTAATTATTGCCGCAAAAAGTGGCGTTGATGTAAGAATCATGATTCCATGCATGCCCGATCACCCATTTGTTTATCGCGCAACCGAGTATTATGCCAAATATTTAGTTGCACACGGCGTTAAAGTTTACAAGTACAACGATGGCTTTATCCATGCAAAAACTATGGTTAGTGGCTCAAATATTTCTTCTGTTGGTTCTGCCAACCAAGATTTCCGTAGTTATACTTTGAACTTCGAAGTTAATTCATTTAACTACAATCCAGCCTTAACAAAAGAATTAAAAGAGATTTTTGAAAAAGATCTAGAGCAATGTACTCTTTTAACTAATGACTATTTTGCTAAACAATCATCTTGGTTAAAGTTTAAACAATACTTCTCCAGATTACTTTCACCAATCTTTTAAAACGATTTTGAAACTGACAAAAATTTGTCAGTTTTTCTTTTACTTTTTGCTTTACTTATTTTTTATAAGTT
Source organism: Lactobacillus kitasatonis DSM 16761 = JCM 1039 (assembly GCF_000615285.1). Lineage (GTDB taxonomy): Bacteria > Bacillota > Bacilli > Lactobacillales > Lactobacillaceae > Lactobacillus > Lactobacillus kitasatonis. The sequence continues at coordinate 25,130 of NZ_BALU01000006.1, forward strand.
GTATAGTTGACTTAACTTTTAATAAGTAAGGAAGTTAAAACTTGGTTAAGGTAAAAATAGGCATACTTAATTTGATGCATGATAAGATAGATACACAAAAACGTTTCTATAAAGTTTTGCCCAACGCAGAGTTAACGTTTTTATATCCACGCTCTCATTATCAAAATCGACCTGTTCCTGCTGAGGTAGCCGCAACTTCAGAGCCACTAGATATTTCACGAATCAATGAATTTGATGGCTTCATTATTACGGGTGCCCCAATCGATCATCTTGCCTTTAAAGATGTTTACTTCAAAAATTAGACAGACAAAGAAAGCAGCAATTGTACTTCTGTTGGGGTGCAATTGCTGCTATGAACTACTTTTATGGCATTAAGAAGAGAATTTTAGCAGAAAAGATTTTTGGCATCTTTCCTCATTTAATAATCGAACCACATCCCTTATTAAATGGGCTTAGCCAAGGATTTATCGCTCCACATGCTCGCTATGCAGAAATGGATAAAGAACGGATCATGCAAGATCCACGCTTAGTCATCAACTCTGTGGATGATAATGGTCACCTGTTCATGGTTTCATCAAAAGAAAAGCCTGAACAAAACTTTATCTTTTCTCATATCGAGTATGGTAGAAATGGCTTAAGGGACGAATACCGAAGAGTAATTGCGGCACATCCTGATCATCATTATAAAAAGCCAGAAAATTATTCAATGACTTCTCCACTCTTCCAGTGGAAAGATACACAAAAGACATTTTTTAACAATTGGCTTAAACAAGTTGAAAAAAGCAAATTAGTTTTAAATTAAGAGGAAAAAAAGAGTACAATTTATAATTCAGTTACAGAATTGATTGGTAACACACCATTATTGAAGTTGAATCGCGTTGTTCTGGAAGATGCAGTCGATGTTTACGTAAAGCTTGAATTTGAAAACCCAGCAGGTTCAATCAAGGACCGTATTGCCTTAGCAATGGTTGAAAAGTCAGAACGTGATGGCAACTTGAAGCCAGGCGGCACTATTATCGAACCAACTTCAGGTAACACCGGTATCGGTTTAGCAATGGTTGCAGCAGCAAAGGGCTACCACATTATCATTGTTATGCCAGAAACTATGAGTGTAGAACGTCGTAAGTTAATGAAGGGCTACGGTGCTGAACTTATTTTGACACCAGGCTCTGAAGGCATGAAAGGTTTAATTGCCAAGGCTAAAGAATTAGTTAAGGAAAAGGGTTACTACATGCCAATGCAATTCGATAACCCTGAGAACCCTAATATTCATGAATCAACTACTGGTCCAGAAATCATCGCCGCAATGAATGGTATTGGCAAATCTGTCGACGCCTTCGTTGTCGGTGTTGGTACTGGTGGTACTCTTTCAGGTATTGGTCGTGCTTTGAAGAAGGAAGATCCTAACACTAAGGTTTATGCATTGGAACCTAGTGAAGCTCCTTTATTAAAGGAAGGTAAGACTGGTAAGCACGGTATTCAAGGTATTGCTGCAGGCTTTATTCCAAACAACTTGGACAAGAACGTTTACGATGGCATTGTTGAAGTTTCAACTGATGAAGCAATGGACACCGCTTGTGAAGTTGCTAAGAACGAAGGCTTCTCACCTGGCATCTCTGCTGGTGCCAACATTCATGGTGCTATTGAATTAGTTAAGAAGCTTGGCAAGGGCCACACTGTTGTAACTGTAAGTCCGGATGGCGGTGACCGTTACCTTTCAACTGCTTTGTTTAATGAAGAATAAAATTCCCAAAAATTACTGAAATCATTTCATTATGGATGGATCTTTATGATTCATCCTTTTCTTTTGCATAGATTATTGGGCTAGACCTTTTTACTGTAATCAATTATAATTGGTATAGACACATATTAACGGAAATAGGTATTTAAAATGACAATGAGGTCCTTAGGTCTATCCATTTATCCAGATCACAGTAGCTTCGAAGATAATGCCAAATACTTAGAACTTGGTCATAAATATGGTTTCTCACGTATTTTTATGAGTATGCTTGAAGTACAAGGTAGCCCGGCAGAAACTCAAGCTAAGTATAAGAAAATCATTGAATATGGAAATAAACTTGGTTATCAAACTTTCCTTGATGTTTCTCCTCAATTATTTGATCAACTTGGTATCGACTACTCCGACTTAAAATTCTTTGCAGAAGCTGGCGCGGCTGGAATTCGATTAGACCAAGCATTTGACGGTGCAACTGAAGCCATGCTCTCCTACAATTCATACGGCTTGATCATCGAATTAAACATGAGTAATAATGTTGACTACTTAAATAACATTATTTCTTACCAGGCAAATACACCTTTCATCTATGGCTGCCACAACTTCTATCCTCAACGTGGTACCGCTCTTCCTTACGATTTCTTTATCGAATGTAGTGAACGATTCAAGAAATTTGGTATTCACACTGCAGCGTTTGTTTCTAGTCAAGTAGGAAAAATTGGCCCATGGAACGTTGAGGATGGTTTGCCAACTCTTGAACAAGATCGTGACTTGCCTATTGATGTTCAAGCAATGCATCTTTTTGCCTCTGGTTTAATTGATGATGTAATTATCGGTAATGCTTATGCTAGTGAAGAAGAATTAAAGGCTTTATCGCAAGTAAATCGTTATCAATTAATGCTTCATGTTGACTACGTAAAGCAAATTAGTGATATTGAAAAAACGATCGTTGAAAAGCCACAGCATTTCCGTCGTGGTGATATGAATGAAATCGTAATTCGTTCAACCATGCCTCGTGTAACTTATAAGAATATTCCTAACCCACTTCACGATAATAGTGAAGAATTTCAACGTGGTGATGTTTTAATTGGTAATGACAATTTTGGCATCTACAAGAATGAGTTGCAAATTGTACTAAAACCACATAAGGAACCTAGAAAGAATAAAATTGGTAGAATTGCTAAGGATGAATTGTTCTTACTCGATTTCATTAAACCATGGACTAAATTTAAGTTAACCAGTAAATAAGTCAAAATAAATACCCCTGAAAGAAATTTCCTTCGGGGGTATTATTTTATTTCTGTTGATTTCACGCTATTATTAAGCGTTATACTCATTAGTATAACTATCTTTAATTACTAGTGCAACACATAATGATATTTATTTTACTTGTATTTATTAGTCCTTTTCAAAAACAATCCTGCACTTACATATAAAGCGACAAAACATAGTAAGCTAATGATCCAATTTGGAAAGATTGACGTCATTATTATTGACCTGCCTGTCTCACTATTAGTTACTAGATCAACACCAAAGATAGTTTAAATAATGGGTATATTTAAGTTAAACCACAAATCTAAGGTGAAATAAATCATCATTAAGATCACCCAAATTGCAATGGCTTTGATAGTCCTTTTTATCCAAAAATTCATCTATATCCCCTTTATTCTAGTTCCATCGTGTCTTCTGAAAAAAGAACAGGATATTCATCTGACCACTTCTCAGTTACTGTTTTAATAGTTTTAAAGCCAAATTTTTTATACAAAGACTTTGCCTGTTTATTATTAGTAAATACCTCAAGTTTTATTGGACGTTTCAACTCATTTAGTGCTTTCTCCATTAACATGGTAGCTATCCCTCTACCTTGTTTATCAGGATCAACATAAATAAATTCTATTTTTCCAGGTTTAAAACCAATAAAGCCTACTAATTTTTCATCTTCAAAAGCTAGAAAAATTTTGCAAGACATTAAATAATCCAAATACGGTGTATCCCTAAACGCCACAAAAACTTGCTCTAAATTTTCACTCTTAAGTTCTTGCATTCTAGCTTTATCCATCACCATGCCCAGTTGATCGAAGTATTGCTTTTCATATGCTTTTATTTTCATACTTAACTCATAATTTTACAAGAACAAAATAAAATAAAAAAGACCTAATGCTCACACATTAGGTCTTTCAATTTATTTACTTTTTAAGCACCGTGATATTGTACCAATGAGTAAATATCAACGTCTGGCAACTTTTCTCTACCCTTTAAGTCAGGTAACTCAATATAGAATGCTGCACCTACAAGTTTACCACCAAGGTTTTCAATTAATTCCTTAGAAGCTCTTAAAGTACCAGCAGTAGCCATTAAGTCGTCACATACAACTACTCTTTGGCCTGGCTTAATTGCATCCTTGTGCATTTCCAAGCTGTTTGAACCATATTCCAAGTCGTATGAAGCACGTTCAACTTCTCTAGGCAACTTGTGAGGCTTTCTTGCTGGAACAAAGCCAATACCCAATTCATTTGCTACAGGACAGCCAACGATAAAGCCACGTGCTTCTGGTCCAACGATTACATCTGCATTTTTGCTCTTTGCGTATTCTGCTAATTCATGTGTAGCAGCACGGTATAAATCGCCATCTTGCAAGACTGGTGTAATGTCGCGGAACACAATTCCCTTATTAGGGAAGTCCTTAACGCTTGCAATATACTTACTAAAATCAATTGCCATAAGAAGAAAAACCTCCAAAAATCTTTGCGTTTGTATTCAAACACTTTTAACTTGTATATTTTAACAGATTTTCAGAGTAAAAGCATCAAAATCTTGATATTTATCTAATTATTCATAAAATTATTAACATATGTAATGATTTGCTGAGTTGGCATCGTTCTTAATTGATCAACAAACTTAATCTGAGACTCAGTTGCTCGCAAATACTTGGATGCTGTCAAAGGCTGTTTCTTAGGATTTTGTTTACCTATTAATTTACCATCTTCTAGCTTAACAAAACCTAATTCAAAGAAGACGCGTAAAATGAACAACACGCTATCATAATCCAAACCCAGATATGGTGCTACAGTTCGATAATCGTCTGGACTCAATGTCGGATGCCTATAGATATATTTCAAAACTTTACCAAAATAACTTTTAGCAGGAATTTGCTCTACTGGTAATTGATCAAGTAAAAAGCGTAAATAGATTTGTTGGTAATTCTTTTCTAGCGCTGTATTCAACTCAATTTGATTATGAGGCACATCAAGTAAAGCAACCGTTTCACCAGATTTATCATAATCTTTTACTAAGCTAATCTTATCATCACTGACTTGCAGTCTATTTCTAACAATTGGAATGTTCTTTTTATCAAAAAGCAAATAGCGATCAGCAAAACCCATGACCAGCTTTTCCTGACGTAAGTCAATAACAGTGGTAGGAACAGCTAACTTAGGAGAAGCAAATTCAATTCCTTCAATGATACCTTGGAGCGATACCTTATTACGATAAGTATTGAGTGACAATTGGACAAAGACTTTGGCAATAAACGGCAACAAATTATTATTTAAAAAGTCTTTATTAAAACCGATAACGGCTAAACTTCCTCCCTTTTTGGCAACATTAAACTTAACGTGATTCTTTTCTTTACCGATCTTAAAGAATTGCGTAATTGTTGGGTTGGAGACACTAAAAATTGGTTGTGCATCCCCAGTTCCAAAAGGACCTACTTGATTAATTTGCGCTAAGGCCTGTGGCGATAAACCTTGCAAAGGCAATTCCATGTCATATTCCTTAGTTTCAAGTCCACCTTCAACATGAAAACCACTCTCAAGCTTTTCTCTTAAAGCACTAATTTTGTCTTCTGTCATTGATAAACCACAAGCAAAATCGTGTCCACCAAATTTAGTAAATAATTCTTCCTTTAGCGGATTAAGCGCATCGAATAAATTAAAGCCGGTAATTGATCTACCTGATCCCTTAATTTCGCCAGCATGATTTTTCGTCAAAACAATCGTAGGCTTATGCGTCTTTTCGACGATTTTATTAGCCACTAAACCCAAGACGCCTTCATGAAAATCTGGATCGTATAAAACCAGTGTATTTTGCTTTTGCCAACTATTTTCACGAATTAATGCCATGCATTTGTCGTAAACCTGCGTTGTTAATTCCTTACGCTTATTATTCAAATCTTCAATTTGATCAGCAATTTTTTGCGCTTCAATATCATCATCACTTAGCAACAATTCAACTGCAAGATTAGCATTAGCCAAACGACCTACTGCGTTTAAACGAGGAGCAATATTAAAACCTACGTCAGTTTCATTGATTGACCCCATAGTTAAACCAGCATTTTTAATAAGAGCACGCAACCCTGGGCGTTCAGTTTGATTAAGTACCTCTAAACCTCTTTTAACGATAATATGGCCTTCTCCGGTTACTTTAACCATGTCGCCAATTGTACCAATCATAGCTAAATCAAGTAACTCAGGCATCGTATCTTGCATTAATCCGCGGCAGATTGTATAAGCTACACCTGCGCCGCAATAATCATCAAAAGGATATTTTTGACCAGGATAATTACAGTGAACAATCACATAAGCATCAGGCTTTTGTTCTTGGAAAGTGTGGTGGTCAGTCACGATTGTATCTACACCATGTTCTTTAGCATATTTAACTTCATCAACGCCTGTAACACCATTATCTACAGTAATGATTAGTTTGGTACCATCTGCCACAATATCGTGATAACGGTCAATATTAGGACCATAGCCGTCCTTAAAACGATCAGGAATGAAGTAATGCACATCCGCACCTAAAATGCTCAATGTTTCTGTCATAATCGTTGTGGCAGTAATCCCATCAGCATCATAGTCGCCATAAATCGTAATTTTTTCACCATCATCGATTGCCTGATTGATTCGATCAATGGCTTTTTCCATATCATGCATCAATGCAGGATCAGCTAAGTTTTCTTCAGTCGCATTAAACCAAAAATCAAGTTTTTCATCAGTATCAATACCACGTAAAGCAAAAAGTTTTGCCGCAATTGGACTTAGTTGATATTTTTCTACCAAACTGGAATCTAAATCTTCAGCCGTTCTCTGTTGCCATTTCATTACCGTAAAACACCCTCATCAAAACTAAAAGGCACTCACAAGCGAGTGTCTTTCTTGCAAATCTATTAATAATTTTAACGCAAATACCAAACTGATCAAAGTCAGACAATTATTTCAAATTAAAGACCTTCAAATTATTGTCTGTGGCTTTTTCGGTTTTAATCAAATTGCCGCGGATTGCCCAGCGATTTTTACCCCCATCGGCACAGGTAATCAAAGTAACGATATTTTGTGGGGTATTATTTACTAACCAAACTGCTGAAGGATCAACTATCTTCTTCATATAAATTCGATAAACGTAAACCTTCTTTAAGTTAGTTAAATAAATCAGTTCACCCTTTTTAACATCTTCTAGTGGTGAAAATAGTATGCCTTTAGCGGTCATATAGTGACCAGCAAGAGGATAATTTCCTTTACCCATCACTTGATCAGCACGCATCGTTCCGCCACCAGTCGACATCGCATCATCGGACATCCCCAACATAATAGGTAAATGCATATTCACATCAGGAATTGCCAAAGCACCAATCGCACCTGAAGTCTTACTTATTTGCGACCTCGTGGCTTGACCTATGCCAATTGATTTGACTTTCTTAAAGTCATACATGCCCTTTTTCTTTTGATTTTGCTCAACTTTTTTTCTAGTTAAACCAGTTAGAGCAGTTCGTTGATTGTGGCTAATCATTTGATTGCCAATTGGTTTATTGAAAATCAAAACTACACCAACGATCAATAAAATGACGGCTAAAACTCTGATTACAATTGAACTAACAGAACTTTTTTGTTTATTCTTAGCCATGATTACTTGCCTTTGATATCAATATAAATACCAATTACACTACCTCATAATGATTGATTTATAGCATTTTTTATTTTGAAAAGTCACATTAAGTTACATTAGTTTAGCTAAGTATTCTGTAGATTTTCTGCTAAATGCTATTATCAACCTAAAACGTTAAATCGTTTGTAGCTTTATGCTATGAACGATTTTTCTTTACTATTAAACTAGTTTAACATAAAAAATTCAAAGCATTGTTTCCTAATCAGAAATAATGCTTTTTTATGTTAAAATAAATGTGCCAAAAATTCGAATAACTTATATTTTATGTTAGTAGTTCAAAGCGCCAACTTTGAACTATTTTTTTGTTTTTGAAAGTTAACATTTAAATACAATTAACCACCTAAAATATTTTTAAGCGCCGTAGAATTGCGCTCTCAACAGTATATTTTCGACTAAAAAACAACAAAAAAGCCACCCAGGAGTTTTCCTCCCAGGTGGCTTTCTTGACAGATTTAGAGAGGAGTTTTTCACTTCCTTCTTTTTATCCTTTGCAGAATTTAGCCGGTACCCACTGTTTGTCGGTACCAATTCTGTAGCATTTCATTTTTTTAATTGTTTTTGTTTCCCACACTTTCCAATTAGAATTAGTAGGAATGTATTGTGCCTGATAATGACCGGCACTGTCTAACAATCTTACCATGTATTTTGGATTATTGTTAATCACTGGAATAAATACCTTTTTAGGAATTTTTGCTGCAGTTTTTTCTGCAGGTTTAGGCTTAACCGCTTGATGTTGAGCCTTTTTTTCTGCATGTAAGTCGATTAATGATATATTACCGTCTACATTAAGGCCGTGCCAATTATCAGTAAATTGCCACAATGCTACGCCGTTCATTGATGGAAAGTAATTGAAGTTAGGTTCATCAATTCTACCCGAAGTAGCGTATGATGCTACCCACAAACAAGCACCAAATTTATTAATTACGGCACTCGTTTGAATATTATTACGCATAAGGCTTGCACCGGAATAAAGCAAGCACTTATAGCCAGCTTCTTCAATTATATTCATGAAAGCCAAAATAGCTCTCGTGTTTGATGACCAACCATTAATAACAGTGTTGGTAGAGCTTGCTTCCCAATCTAGGCAAATGTATCTCTTCTTAGAAATATTCAAATGCTTAGCTTCAGCAAGAGCGAATTTTGCTTCTTGTTTTGCTCTAGCAACAGAATTACCAAAGTTAGCAAAGTGGTACATATGGACGTAAAGATGATTGTGATGAGCTGATTTAACTTGGTCTACCGCAATCGGGTTACGATACCAAGTTCCTTCTGTTCCTTTGACAATCACACCTTTAGCACCAGTATTAGCAAATCTAGCAACTGATTTTCCCTGGTAAATTGCTACATCAACTAAATATTCTCTAGTTGCCATTTTGTTCACCCGCAATTAAAGTCTGATCAGTTTTAACTACTCCGCCATTAACAGGCTCGGTTGGCTTTAAAACTTCACCGGCTGGGACGTTTTGAGCAACTTCCGTGTGAATATCCTCATCATCATTTAAACCTGCTTGTGCTTGTTTAAGACGCAAATTAGATAATACTAATTCTCTCAAAGCTTCCAAATCCTTAATTTGCTGATCTGAAATGTTATAGCCTTTATGATTAAGTTCCACTACAGCATCATTAAGAGCACCATTAGCTTTTTGAGGATTATCAAGGTCTTGTTTATCATAATAAGCTACCCACTTTTTCATTGCATTAAGAGCAGCTAAACGATACTTTTCAGCTTTTTGGTTCTTAAAGTGAATGTGCGCCAAAATACTCAAACCAACTAAACAAAAAATCCAAGATAATAAAAATCCTAATTGAATGTAATCACTAACTGACATCTTTGCCTCCATCTTCATTTTTTGGCATTCGCTTAACATACTGATCAATTAAAAACTTTTGTTCATCAATCTTCTGCTGCAAATCCAAATTCTTTTGCTTTAAATCATCTATTACGCCTTCTTGTTTCTCGCATTTTTCCTGATAGTGGTCTCTTTCTTCTTTCAAAGCGTCAAATACCCACTTCCAGATAGCAATTAAGAAGGCCGAAATACTAGCTAAATAAGGCAGTGCCTTAACTAAATCATTAATAAAGCACCACCTCACTTTAATAATTATGCTTTTTACTTTTTGAAATAATCAAAAAATCAAACAATAATACAATTATTTCCAAGAAGCCGGCCATAATCATGTGCGGTTGTCCTGAAATAGAGCCATGAATAAACTCTGACACTGATTCAAACGCTAATAAACCGGCTGTAATAACTAGTAAGTTGCGATTAGTAGCTATCTTGTTTTTATTACTAATTGCCCAGCTAAATAGCCAAACTCCTACCGCAATAAAAATGCCTCCTGTTAAGTCATCGTTTAAAAATCCAACGGCAAACGGAGGCCAAAAGAAATAATAGTCATTACATACGAGAATTAAGCCAATACCAATCATAGCAACGGCCAAAATAGCATGTTGTGGGTGGTTGATTTTACGCAGTTGGTTGAGCTTCTCTTTCATTGCTATCACCTACGATTTGATCGTATTCCACTTTTGACAATCCAGCATCCGGCACGCAAGACCAAAGATAACTTTTATCACACATACCGTTATCGTACATAAACTTGTAAATGCTAAACATTATTGTGCACCTCCTTCTGTTGATGGTGTAGTTGTTTTGGTAGGCTTAGCAGGGGCGATTTTATCAGCTAAGTTATCAATCTTAGTGTTCATGATTCCTAATTGTTTAGTAACCATCATCATCAATTGAGAGCTTTGAGCAGATTCAACATTTTGATTCTTTTGTTGAGTTTGCACCGTTTCAGTGGTCTTTGATAATTCAGATACTTGTTTCTTTAAATCTTCAATTTCTTTTCCTTGTTGAATATTTGCAGTTTCAATCCACTTGCCTTTGCCCCAATCACGTTGTGGTGCCCAAAATCCAATTGGAGCTTCAACTACTAACGGATAATTATCAGTAGTCATCTTTTTAGTTGAAAGCTGTGGTACACAATTGTCATCACGATCAGATTTAAAAACAATTTGAAGAGTAGGGTCTTGTGCCACAATCTTTTGTAGTTTTTCATATTCAATTAACCATTTTGGCTTCAAGTCTGTAACTTGATCAGACTTTGTTTCAGTTGATTGAGTGTTTTCTGTTTCTGTCATTTTATTTTCCTTTCTTATTAAAAAAACTTTCTTCCTAATTAATTAAAAAATATGCTCTCATTTGATTTTTATAGTACGCACTGTACCAACTGGTATGGTTAGGGAGATCGTCCCAAACAATTTTGCCCGAGGTATTAATTAGCGCAAAATCAGTAGCATTAGTTACATCTCTCAACCAATACCAGTTGGCATTACCAGTAGCTAAATTTGGTCTTAATTTATAAATTGGTAACTGATTATCATTACCAGAGTTATAAATTTTACCGCTATCAGTGCTACCGTGCGCACTACCAGATATCATCTTTGAACTACACATACATGCTTTAACTGTATAATCGCTCATGTGAGTGGGCACACCGTCTTCAACCTTGTCAGTTAGCTTTTCATTGAAGCTTAAAAGATGGTCCCCAAAGTCTTTTTCTAGCCGATCAACGATTGTAGGCAACGAGTTTTTAAAGAAGTCACTACCTACAAAACCGCCTTCAGTAGTAGCCGTTGGGTTCATTTGATACTTTTGACTGTCTGCACTCGTTAAAAGTACCAAGTGATTATTTAAAGTTGGGTTATCATCATCAATTTTGTAATTGATTCCTGCAATTGTGTATTGATTTTGACCAATAGTGAAATAATCACCGATACAAAAATCATCAAAATTACCAGACTTGATGTTTAAACTCATATCATCTGTAAGAACACCTAATTTCTTACCACGATAAATTGCGTTTTGTTTTGCTGCACCCGTTTGATTTTTATCCAACCAATCGAGCTTATACTTAAAGCAACTATTGTTAATCATTACATAATCGACATTTTTACCGTTAACAGTTAGCATTACACCACCTCCTAGCTATTTGATAGCGCGTAGATAACATTTTGTTGTACTTTGCCGTCCTTAACCAGTTGATCATATTGTGCTTGAGTTACTCCAACGAGTTTTGTACCGGACTTCTTAAGATCTGCAATTTCTATTTCTTGGCTGGTAACCTTATTTTGCAAGTTATTTACATCAGTCTTATCGGCTTTGCTATCTAAATCTGTTTTATCAGCCTTAGCATCTAAGGCTTTTTTAGCATCGGCTTTTGTTTCTAACCCTGATAAATCAGGAGCTGGAATAGTAATGTTACCTGAACTATCAGGTTGAACATTATTAACTGTCTTGACCTTGCCAGCATCAGCCAGTTTAGGATCAAGTTCTGCTTTGGTATAAACATCTGATGCATTAGCCTTAGTAGCAATAGCATCACTATTCTTCCTAATGGCAACTGTATTGTCACTAATCTTCTTATCTAATGTATCGTTAGCAGTTTTAGCATCGGCTTTTGTTTCTAACCCTGATAAATCAGGAGCTGGAATGGCAATATTACCTACACTATCCGGTTGAATGCCGTTGACAGTCTTGACCTTGCCAGCTTCAGCCAATTTAGCATCCGTTTCAGTCTTGGTGTAGTAGTTTTCCAAATCTGATTTATGAGCATAAACTGTAAAATCAACATCATGAAGCTTGCTTACTGTTTCCTTGGCAGAATCAATTGCTTGTCTCAGGCTTGCTTGATCAGTTTCATCAGTATTTAATTGCTGAGTTAACTTATCAAGTTTTGCTTGGAAGTCACTCACTGTGGAAGTCTTCCAGGAATCATAATCAGCTTGCACGCTTTGTAGCTTAGCTGTCAGCTTATCAGTAGCGTCTTGAATAGTCTTATCACGAGCATCAGTAACACCTTTAATAGCAGTAGCCTTATCAGTCTCAACTTTTGCTAATTCATCAGATAATTGCTGTTTAACGCTATTAATCTCAGCATCATTAGCAGTTTGATTAGATTTTAATTGATCGGCAGCATCTTGATTGATCTTAGTAAGTGCAGCTATTGCATTCTCTTGATTAGTCTTTAACTGATCATCTGCATCTTGCTTTAATTTATCAATTTCAGAATTAGCATTCTCATTGATCTGCTTTAATTGATCATCTGCGCTATTTTGAATTGTTTGCGTTTGAGTTTGCCAATCGCTAGTGAGCTTAGCAAGTGCATCAGATTTAGACTTATATTCAGTTTGCATCTGCTGAATAATCTCTTTAATCGAAGAGACTTCATCTGCGACGCTCTTATTGCCATCAGAAATAGCCTGTGCAATCTGTTTGTTTAAGCTATCAATTAATTGATTAGTTTCCGTTTCAGTCGTATCAATCGTACTACGATGGTGTGCTACAAGTCCTTCAAGACTAGAAATATATGATTCATTAGCTACAACTGTTGAAGTCATATTTTCAATCTGAATTTCAAAGTTTGAAGTAGCGTCAATATGATCAGCGTCGGTATAAATTTCGAATCTTGCTATACCTGATCTTTGATAAGCTAGATCATTTAAAGTATAGGAAAATTTGCCTTGAGAGTCGTTCGTTCTAGTAAATCTGTTAGGATTGTCCGCTTCATCGTCGACAATTAATTTGTTATTTTCCTTATCATCAACGAATCTAATTTTTTTGTTGGTTAAATCATAAGCATTGATACCGTCATTATCAATTACAGTTACATCAAGAACTTTTCCACGTTCATTTTGATTGTACTTAACGTAAGTTTTATCAGGGCTAATGTTTATCTTGTTGACCTGTAATACTAATTGATCGTTTGTCATGTTGTGCATCACGTCCTCTCAATTTTTCAAGCTGGTGCTTCAATTCAGCATTTTGAGCTTTGTAGTTAGTAATTTCATCATTTTGATGACGAATAGTAACTTGCAAATTAGCAATTTGCAGAGATAATTGACCAATCGTATTGCCCATGTTGCCAGCTAAAGTGTACTCAACTTCAGTATTTTGATTATTTTCCATAATTAACTCCATCCTTGTCTATACCAGTGAGCTCTACCAGTTGCTGAATAAACTTTAAGTACATAAACATTACCATCGTTGCCCCATTTGGTAGTTCCCAAAGACTCAGGGTAGTTACCGTTAGCATTGTTTGCCAATCCCAAATTATATGCTTCGTGGAAATTGAGCATTCCGCTTGTTGAGTCGGTATAGTTTGGATTGATTGTAATAGTTCCTGATCCAGGATCGTAACTACCACCGGAGTTTTGGGCAATATTACTCAATTGATTATTCATGTCAGAAATTTGTGAGTTGACTTGGTTTGCAAAGTTTTGCATATCTTCAGGTGTTGTGAAGTATCCTAAGTCTTCACCATCGCCATCGCCAGAATAAGAATCAGTACCATAATCGTCATCATTCCCAGGCTCATAGGAGTAATCTGCTTTTCCTTGACCAGCTAAATTACGTAACTTACCCATGTCTGCGCCTTTATCTATACCTTTCCAAATAGTATGACGTTTGTTGTTTATGGTTATCCAGTCAGCTATCCAAAGCCTTACCCACGATTTAATACGTCTGTAAGCATGAGCCGCAAAGTTTCTTTGCGTTAGGACTTCGTTCATGTCATCGCCAACGGTTATAGCGGAGGGGTGAACACGTGTGTAATTGTTACCGTCAGTCGTAGCAAATTGACCGGAACTCATCATAGATTGGTAATTATCAGACATAGCCCAGATAACATTACCGCCTTTCCACGGATTTAAGATTGATCTAGGATTGTTGGTACCTATGTAAACGTTCATTGATCCGCCACTAGTACCAATGGTAAGTGCACTTTCAACAAGACAACTTTTAATATTAACGGCTTCAATAGTTCCGGCTTTAATAGCATCTGCATATATACGCCCCTCGGAATCCATACCGGCACGTGGTTCTTGATTACCATTAGCATCATAAAAGACTAAACCGTTACCAGAAAACGCCATCTTACCGCCGTTACCGGTTGAAGCTGTCAGCATTGTAGGTTCTTGCCAGTTAGGTACGGCTTGAATAACACCAGAACCTCCATTAGTTACCCAATCTTTTATATCATTGGCAAAACTTTGAATTTCTTTCATTCGATTTTCAAAGTCTTTAGTTTTAACCAATTGAGTAGCAATATCGTGGCCGTTTTGATCCACTTGGTGTTGGATCAAACCTAAATCGTCCATCAATTTTCTTTCACCGGCAATACGATTAGAGCCCTCTTCTTGAAGAATATGATCAAATCTTGATAAAAGCCCGGTCATATGACCGGTTGAACGTGATACACGTGATTCGGCTTGTTTGTCAGCTTGTTCAAGTAACAAGTGTTGCCAAGTCTTAGGTGGATCACCTATTGTTACTGATTCATAACAACTATCCTCGCCACGCATCAACCAAACGGTACCAGTTATTTTTCCTTGTTCTATTTTGTCAAACTTAGAGAAATCAACATTAACACGATCATACATGTTAAGTGCTAGTAAATCCGCCTTAGTACCATCTAAATCGGAGTAAGAAACAGTCATACTAATTGGAATTGTCCCAATATCGTATTCTTTCAATGCTCCGAGTGCTGCAGAGTAAAGTTGCTGAATATCGTCAGCGGTTGCCTTATAAGTACCATCATCTTGTAAACCTGATAAATCCTGATCATTGTGCTTAATATAATTACTCATATCAAGCTTCATGATGTGAGTATTTTCAGGTGGAATAGTCATATCTTGAGGATAAAGAACACCATTAACTACGCCGTCTAAATCATCAGTTAATTCAACATGAACAGTTTGATCTGCAATAGTAGGAATTGCTGAATCATCACTGTCATCATATGAATTGTGACTGTCATCAGGTGCTTCAGGCTCTAAATCTTCAGCAGCGCTTGAACTGGTGTATTCTGCAGGAATCCAACCAGTGTGACCGGCATAGGTAATTTGATACCAGGTTTTACCATCCGCACCTTGAGCACTCTTAGTAATATCAAACGCTTGACCAGCAGGAACAGACCAGTTTTCGGCCGATCCTTTAGATGGTGTTGAATACATTTCAATCTTCCCATTATTTTGGGTAGAACGATTGATAATTTTTTCAGGTGAATCAGGTTTACGAGTTTTAGAAGCCTTAGTGTCAATATCTGAAGCTTTAACGTATGATCCATTACTTAATTTGTAGTAAAGAACACCACCAACTCTAACTTGACCATAATTCAAGTTGTAATACTTATGCTTTTGCTTTAAAGGCTTACCAACTTGATAATCTGGGTTTGGAATACGGTATGGTTTGCGATGTTTACCCTTACCACGATAAACATATTTGTATTTCTTTTTATGCTGTTTTCTTGCAGCAGTCATACTTAAATGTTCATGCGGTTGTGTTACCTTACCGGTCTTAGTATTGATGTAATACTTTTTAGCATCTTTTTTAATTAGACCATAGCCTTGAGAATCATAAACTTGAACGTCACCATCTTTGTTAGTAGTGAAGTGATCACCATATACCCACTGGTGAGGGCCTATTCTGTACCATAGGTGGCCATTCTCATCTTTTTCAACGTGAGTATATTTAAGTTTTTGACCATTCTTTAAGGTTTTTTCCTTACCATTCTTATCTTTAAGTCGATAGTGACCTGGGCCTTGATCAGGTGAGTAATAAATATGAATTTTTTTATTACCTTGAGTGTAAGAAACTGTACCAGTACCTTTCACTGGGTATCTGATCAAAGCACCTGATGATGAAATAGCAGTATGAATGTGGCCAACAACGTTGTTAACTACATAGTCACCAGTTTTATCAAAGTTGATGAATGTGCCATCAATCCAACCAATGATAGGGCTAAGCACCGGGTACCATTGATCACCGTTAATCGTGTTAACTTGCAATTGAGCACCAGGCTTAGTAGAACTTGCTACCATTTGACCATCTGAAATAGGTTTGCCCAAGCTAATTTGGTCACCGTTGCTAAGTCTACCCACTATAGTACCGCCTTTAACTGGTGCGCTGTAAATATCAACACCACCGGCTGCACTATAAGTAACAGAAGCAACACTGGTGGTATCTTGACTTGCTATTCCGGCCCAATCAACGTTATCAGCGGTTGCAAGCGCTGGGCCTGGATCATAGTTAGCAAAAGGATAAATACCCACATACATATCGGCAATATTTTTTTCTTGTGAGTAAGAATTTAAATTACTACCGTATTTAACAGTAATATTAGTGTCTCTGCCGGCATTTTCACGATGATAGATAGTTGTGTTATCAAAATAAAAATCACCGCCAAATTGAGCTAATACCGAGTTAGCAGGCTTATCACCTTGCTGGTCTGGATCCAAAATAGCATTTAAAGCGTCAGTGCTTGAAGTATCAATATTAACGTTAACGACTTTAGAAACATCACTATCATAGTTAATTTCCGGTACTTCTTTAGCCAAGTGGCCTAAGATTTGACCTAACAAATATGAAGCCGAAACATTAGCAGCGGTAATATTCTCGCCCTTGATAGGATTTTTAGCTAAGTACTCACCCAAAATGTGAGTAGCATTAACAGTTACGTCCTGATCAGTGTTAACCACGTCAGTGATCCTAAATTTTTGGTGAGTTAGGATTCTGTTAATATCACCTAAAATCACTTTTTCCGCTTGTAATTTGCTAACAAACTTACCGGAACTTGGATAGATCAATTGCAATGTAGGCACTTGATTGCTATTCCAAGTAACCTTACATTCTTTGTAATCAAAAAGGACACAAACTCCTTGTGTCCTATCATCATCTACGGCGTTATCTAACAAAATTGGAGCGTCCAGCACGTCTTGATAATCAGACGCATCACGATCTAGGCCGGTATCGTAACCAGTATCATCAACCGTCGCAGTTGTATCAGCCATTAAACTAGTCGCCTCCATCTTGGTATAAATTCCGCAGTATTTAGTTTTGAATCTGCATTCATAGCTTCAATTGTGACTGTATTATTACCATTACCAGCACTAAGAAGTTCAGGAGTGGAATTATTAGCTAGTCGCAAATGACTATTTAGCAGATTATCAGTTAAGTAACTCTTAGTTGGATCAGATGAATAAGCGTTACCCTCTTCACCAACCAAATAAATGTCACCGTCAATATCATTAAATTCATACGGCATGTCATTAACTTTCAACAAAAAAGAGCCCGTTCCGTTAATGTGCCAGTCAGGACGCACAACTTCAGGCTCTGGATTGATTACCACACCGCTTTTAGGTAGTGGCACCCAATGAATTGAATCAGCATCATATTTAAATGGCTGAAAGTGAAATGTTAATGTTGCGTTAATTCTTTCAAAGTTAACAGGTGTAAATACTGGAGCAGTAACAATTTGAGCACGATACAAATAATCTGAATCGCTTTTAAATCGTAACCAATCTTCATCACCATATAACCAATCTTCAATATCTCCTTTTAACTGTTCCCAATCGTTGTAGCGTCTAGGCATATGAATAACCGCATTAATTTGAGTTTCTACACTCCCATAGGTGTGATTATTGTCAGCCCAGTCACCTGATTTTCCGGGTATTGTCTGCATTTGTTTGTTAGGTGTTGGAGACAACGGGTTAAAAGGAAACAGCACCTTCAAGCCGAAACTCGTTGAGCTTCGGTTGTGAAATACAATGTCATAAGTTCTAATGTCCACTGATGTTGTACCTCGTATTTCTTGTTGATCTCATGTTTAAGCGCTTCATAACGCTAAACATAGCTTCACCAATCTTGTTCTTATCAAGATAGTTATTTACCTGGATCACGTCATTTTGTGATGTAAGTATTCCTAGTGCTGCCAAAGCCTGATCAAATTTCTCATTGATTACTTGAATTTCAGCATTGGTTTGAGACAAGTCCACGACTTGTTGGCCTTGTTGTTGGAACTGTTGAGTTTTACCGTCTTGAGCCTTAAATTGCGTCAAGGTTGAAAGCATAATATCTAATGCTCTATCACGTTGCGCTGGATCCCACGGAATAATGCTTTCAGGGCCGTTGCCTTCACCAACAAGAGCAACTTGAGGATTAGTAACAATACCACCACGTGCGTAGCTTTATAAGGGCCACCGTGAGCTAATGAAACAATACCAGGTACATTGTTAATACCGCCGTATTTGTTTTTGATATACCTAATTGCTGAAATCGCTTGGTCTAATGGATTACGCCACTTGTTATAGCCAGGTTTATGGTTAGCCTCGAAAGTTGACTGGATCATTTGGAACCAACCGGCCGAAGGTGTTCCGGCCCTTGCATTGCTGTCCCAAGTGTTAACAACGTTTCTAAAACTAGATTCATGCGCTGCAATTGTTTCAAGTCCGTGAAGCCAGTTAGAACCAGAAACACCAGCAATATCCATAGCCCTTTCAATTACTCGTCTAGCTTGTTCCGGTGTAGCTGTACCAGGAATATTGCTTTCACCGTACTTATCCGCAATGCGTTGAATTGTACGCCAAAATCCTTTACCAACTTGACCTTTGATTTGTTTCTGAAGCTTACCGTTAGCCTTAACAGATACGTCTTTATCTGATTTATTGCCTTCGGTGTTAGTTCCGTTAAATCTAGCATAGGTTGGTCTTACTCCTGGAACTGATTCAGCAATTGAGTGCATACCAACTTGAGGGTGTGCATTAGGACTAAATGCTGAATAATACATACCGTGTCCGGCATAAACACCAACATGATAGTTAGGCAACCAGAAAATAGGATCGCCGGGTCTAGCTTCTTCTTTGCTAATTCTATGAGCATGAGGCCACAAACCAGCAACGGTTAAAGCACCCCAATTTTTGTGGTAATACTCGTTCATAGCCTTAGAAACTAGCCCTGAACAGTCGAATGAATCAGGGCCATAACGTCTAGCTTGACTATAAGTAGTACCTCTACCTAATTTTTCAACGGCTTTTAATAAACCACTTGCAGGGCCTAGATCATCGTCGTCAACCTTGTCTTCAACCATCTTCCATAATTGAGACCACCAGTTAACGCCAGCTTTTTCGCCCTTAGCATTAGCACCTTGAGCAATTGCATTAATAGCACCCTTTAAGCCATTGATTGAGCTAAATAGAGCTTGTCCTGTTTGCTTTGGCTTTTCCCAGTTGTGCTTTGCGATATGGTAAAGCTCTTTTAATGCACCAGTACCAGTTGCAAAGTGAGGAACAGTTAAGCCAAGTGCCTTAGTTTCAGTAGCATTGAAGACTTCTTCACCCGGCCTCATGTACCGTGGTGTGAATCTACCTTGAATTACATCAACATTGCCGGTGTATCTGTTCCAAACGGCTTCACGGTTGCCAGTTTCGGGGCTATCGTTACCGTCGTTAAGAATAGCCCAGGTAGGTGAAACAATAGGACGACGAACACCGCCACCTAATGCACCAGTACCGGTTGCAAGCCCTTGTACCTTATGAACAGCGCTCTTAGAGCCACCGAATTGACCAACAACATTATCAATCTTGCCAATTGCTTGATTTAATACACCAATAACACCATTAAGGCCTTTACGAGCTTCAGACTTCATTGAGTTCCAGAAGTGACCGAATGATTTTTCAATACCATTTTGAATACTTCTGAATTGCTTTCTGAACTTATCCGCAAATCCATTAGTTTGGTTAGTAATTGATCGTTCGCTACTTCTAGTGTTCTTTTCAAGTTGTGACCACATTGATTTAAATGACTTAGTAGCATTTGAATGCAGTGACTTGAAAGCTTTATCACTAGATTTAACTAGCTTGTCAATTTCTTTGGCAAAATTGCCTTTGCCCCTAAGTGTCTTAGTTAGGTTTTCGGCCGTCTTGCCTACTTCGCTAATATTCTTTCTTAGTGATTTAAGAGCAGATTCACCATAGGTCTTAACTCTTACTTTATGAGTTGAGCCTTTGATGCGCTTAGTTGCTCTATAAAGCGACTTAAGAGCCTTAGTGCCCTTAGCCTTAACAACTACAGTGCGCTTTTTGCTCTTAATAGCCTTAACAGCTTTTGCTAAACCTTTAACGGACTTAGTGCCACTAGCCTTTGCTGAAATTTTTACCTTTTTGCCCTTGATAGCCTTAACAGCTTTCGAGAGCGCTCTAACTTCTTTAAGACCAGATACACTAGCACTAATGCGAGAACTTGCAGAGCCAATAGAATATGAACCAGATGAGTAACTACGACGTGAACTTGACCGTCTAGTTGAATATGATCTGCTTTCACGTTCTCTTGAACTTGAACGTCGTTTTCTTGTCTTCTTGCGTTCAGTCTTCTTACGCTTCTTTTTAGGAAGTTTGTATTTACGTTCTTTCTTAGTGAACTGTAATAACTTTAAGAAGCCTTCACGTGTAATCTTTTCAAGTTTACCGGTGTTTGATTTGCCACCAGTCAACCAATGACTATCAACAAGGTAATCTTTACCATCACGTTTAGCAGGAATAGCACGGTATCTAATACGGCTATGCTTACTTACTTTGATAGGTCTAGCCTTGGTGTATGACATCAAACGTTTGAAGAGCTTTTCATTGATCCAAGTTTGTTTACCAGTCTCTTTACGAGCACCAGTCAAAAGACCCTTATCAATTAAAATGTCGCCCTTTTGACGTTTGTTATCAATATTCCACTTGAAGTTGTCTTTGCGTTCCTTAGCGTTCCCACTTTTTGCGGTTGCGTTCCGCTTTCGTTCCTTTGCGTCCTTATCTCGTTCACGCTGGTGGCGTTTAGTAGCTTCAGTAGTATCAAGATTGTACTGCTTAACTACTGTACTTAAAATCTTGTTTAAGTTGTCCTTATCAGGCTTAGCTAAATCAATAGTTAACTTGTTAAGGCCAACTGTACCGTTTGCAAAATGATAAGCACGGCTAAACATGTTTGCCGTATCTTTTGCGTTAACAACATCATCGCCAGGAAGTAAGAAACGCCGTAAGAATGGTATATCCGGTAACAGTTCCCAGCTACCGTCACCATGAATAATTGATTCACGGTTATGAGTAGCCGGGCTATCTGTACCATCGTTAAGGATAGCTGGTGTTAAATCACGACGTTTACGCCAATCAGTACCGTTTGCAAAGTGAATACCACCAATTGACGCTTTACCGCTGAATACTTTGCCTAAAAACTTGATAGGACCTGAAATTTTGTCCCAGAAGTTGTCCCAAGCATTCTTAATACCGTCAATGATACCTTTGAACCAGCTTACAAGGCCGTGCCATGCTGATTTGAATCCCTTAACAGCATTAGAGCCTAAATTAGTAAACCAACTAGTTAAACCGTGCCATGCTCTTGTCACACCACGGTAAATAGAACTAAACCACTTGGCAATGTTGCGCCATGCACGTTTCAAGCCGTTAGCGGCATTCCGGCCTAATCGACCGAACCAAGCCGTCATATTGTGCCAGGCATTGCGTACGCCTTTAGCAATGGAACTAAAGAACTTAGTCATTGAGTGCCATGACTTCTTTAAACCTTTAGCCATGTTAGAACCTAACTTGCTAAAGAATTTAGTCATTCCACGCCATGATTTTTTAATATCTTTACCGATATTGCCGAACCACTTGCCTACACCGTGCCATGCTTCTTTGAAGCCTTTAACTAGGCCCTTGACCCACTTTCTAAACTTAGGATTATGTTTATACAGTGAGTTGATAGCACCAGCTAACGGACTAATAAAGTAAAGGCCGACTTCTTTCCAGTTTTTCTTAAACCACTTAATTGTGTTGGTTACGCCTTTGGTAAAGCCATTCCACATATTGTGAGCGGAATAGCCTAAGTTCTCCAAACTCCAAAAATGTTTAGGTGGCTTGTTACGTTGCCAGCCCTTAGTAAAGTTGTTGACGGCTTGACCGCCCCAACGTCCAGCATATTTACCAATAACAGCCCCAATTGGTGCCAGCATAGGCCCAACAACCGGAATCATTGATGTAAGCGTACCGCCAGCTAATGCACCAACGGCACCGCCAATATCTTGACTTCGTTTATCTGCAGAGTGTCTATCCTTTACGGCGTTTACAATTTCAGGAGCTGCTACTGCTGCACCTGAAACAGCACCAACGGCTAGACGCTTGCCCATGCTGAAGTTCATAGTCTTTTTAATACCACGAGCAGCTTTTTTGGCTATTTCAGGTAAAGAAGATAGTCTCTTACCAAACTTGTACCAAGCTTTTTCCCCTTTGCTTGCTTCTTCTGCAAGTTTAAGGCCCTTAAGACCACCCTTAAGTGCTTTTAGCTTCTTATAAGCACCATAGCCTTTTTCACCGATAGCAAATAAACCGCCACCGACTTTGTCAAGGCCTTTAACAACAGCCATAGCTACTATAGCCTTAGAAATTGCTTGAATTGCCAGCTTGTTTTTAGCTAAATGATTTAAAAATTCCGCAATAACATGAATAGCACTTGCTGAACTTTTACCGTTTTTAGCGGTTAAGCCAAACATGTTACCTATCGTAGTGATAATACTTGCGAAGTCTTTCCACACGGCCTTAGCAATTTGACCGCCAATGGACGCAATACTTGAAGCAATTGTTTTAAGATCTTTAGCATGTCCGCTTATCCAGCCAAACACACCTTGCAAGCCTTTATCGATACCGTTGATAGCATTATCAAGAGTTTTGGTAACATTGACCGACTTGCCAGGATTAAACGCCTTAATAACACTGCTCATACCGTTAGATACTGTTTTACCTAACTTGCTGAACTCATTTTCAGTCTTCTTACTTGATACCCACTTAGAAACAGCACCATAAATAGGGCTCTGCATTTTGACAAATGGTTTTTCAAATGACTGCAATAATCTAGGCATTTGAGCGTCAATAGTACGCTTCATACCAGGAATAGTAGCGGTAAAGTTACCAGTTGCTTTTTTAAACTTCTTACCAGCTTCAAGAACAACATTGATCATATCTTGAGACTTAATCTTACCTTTACTCATAAGATCAGACATTTCAGACATAGTCATATTCTTGTCGTGATGTATTTGTCGTTCATAGTCCAGCAACATAGGTTTCAACTTAGGAAATGTGTTAACAATAGACATCATGTCTTGAGCTGAAACTTTACCGTTAGCCATCATTTGAGCAAATTGAGTACCAAAGTTTTCAACTGCTGCATCAGATTGACCGAACGCATCTTGCAATGTCAAAACAGCCTTAGTTAACTTTCCTGTTTGTTCCGCACTGTTATTAATTGCATAAAACTTTTGAGAAAGTTGGTCAACCATGTGGGTACTGTTTTGAGCAGCGGCCGCCATTGAATTAATTTGATTTACCATAGCCCGTCCCTTGCTTGCGCTATTAGTAAGCGTTAGCCAAGTAGCGTTCATAGTTTGTTGTTCTAGTGCATATTGCTTGGCTTCGCCAATCATTCCACCCAATGCGCCACGAATATAGCTAAATCCGCCTTTTACAGCGTCAGAAACTATATTTGCACTGAATACACTCTTAAAGATTGAGTGTGTTTCTTTGCCTTCATCGTTGACCTTATCAAAGTGACTTTTGATCCTAGCAAAAACGCCCTCGGTGTGATCCGTGGCGTTTATTTCAGTATTATGTTTTTCAGGAAGTTGATTAATTTTATGCTTAACTGAATCAACTTTTTCAGTAGTCTCACCAGTTTCAGCATTAATCTTAACTTTGTGATCCTTAGGCAATTTATTCAAATCAGACTTTAATTCATTAGCTTTGTGCTTAGCTTCAGAATCTTCAACCGTTATTTTGGTTTTATGGTCTTTACCTAAGTTTCTATCAATTTCTTTACCAGTTTGGCTAGCCTTAGATTTGGCCTTATTTAGGTTTTTATCTAAATTTTCATCTAGCTTGTTACCGGCTTTATTGCCAATTTTGTTGACTTCTTCATTGATTGCTTGAACGTCTGATTTAACCTTATTTTTCTGAATATCAACATCAATTGTGATTGTACCGTCAGCCAATTAGTTACCTCCTTTCTTTGCTTGCTCCAATAAGCTGTCAAACAATCGACTAAGTGAATCACTGTTAAGGCTTTCTTGTTCCAATTGCTCTTCAGTCTTTGCACCGTCAACAGCGTAGTAGTTTTGAGCTTGAACAAGTTCATTTTTAGCGGTTGGGTCTTTGATCTTTGAAGCGTCTTCTTGCCTGATAGACAAAATACGTTGAAAGTATGTTTTAGGCCCTAAACCGTCAAACAAAGCCTTAAAAATAGACCAGTGCATTTTGCCCCGTTCTTTGTTCAGGTCAATTCCGTACTGATCAAAAAAAGAAGCGTAGATCGCACCAGCATCTCGCTTGTAATCGAACTGCTTAGTGGTCTCTACGCCTCCATCATCGTTTTTTACTGTTGTTCCATAAGGACTATCCGTGATTTCCTTAGATATTTGCTCCATAGCTTTTTCATAAAAGTCAGGATCGTTTGGCAAACTTTCATTTTCACCAAAAAACAACTTAAATGTTTGCTGAAACTTCTGAAATTCATCAAGACTGGTATCTTCTTGCATTTCAAGGAATAGCAAAACATGGTCAAACGCCAAGTTAACTTTATAAACTTTGCCGTGCCAAGCCATTTCGGTGGTTGGGCTCTTCGTTAAACTTAGCATAATAAATCACTAGTTTTCTGCGTCGTACTTTGAAAGAGCTTGACGGTCATTATCCAAAGTTAAAGTCTTATCTGCAGCTTCGTTAATAGCTTCGATAATTTGTGCCAAAACTTCGGTTGAGTGGCCGAAGTGGTCATACAATTGTTGGCCGGCTTTTCCGTCATGCAATAAAGTATTAATTCCTTCAATACATGCGTCCTTGTAATCGCCTAATTGCTTTTCAAGTGCCTTTTTTCGTGCGCTATCAGTCATAGCCAATAACTTGTCTTCCAAGTCGCTTGATTGTTGTTCTTTGTACATTTTTTCGATTTTTGAAGCGACAAATGCTGCTTCAGTTCTATACTTGTCGTCAAAAGTTACCTTCCAAGTAGTTTCAATACCAGGAACTTCAATTCCTTTTCGTTATTAAACTTCTTGAAATTATCTAAAGAAATTACGCTCATTTAATAGACCTCCTAGAAATAATTGTTAAGCATGGATTCCAGTGCCCTTGTCGTCAACCTTTGGAGTAGTTGAAGATGTTTCTTCATTGATAATAGCTGGCAAAATTGGTTGGTCATCTGTTGGTGTCTTTGAAGTATCAACAGTTGCAGCATAAACCTTGGCTTGTGCGGTTTGATTCAAAGTTAATTGACCAGCAAAAATCTTTGGACGACCGTTGAAGTCAATGTTGAATGAGAAAGTTTGCTTTGCATTAGCAGCACCACCAGTAGGCACAATATTAGAAATAGTACATTCTGAAATAACTGGTAAGTTGTTCTTTACCCAAATAACACGGGTCTTAAGAGCGGTACCAAACTTTAAGAACAAACCGTCAACATAATCTTGAGCTGGGTCACCAACCTTGCGAAAGCCTGAAATAGCTAATTGAACTTGTTTACCAGTAACATCAGTTTCAGTAAAACCGCCACCGTCGTAGTAAGCGTCATTTGTTGAAGTTTCGTTAGCACTTGGTGTGTTGTTGTTGATACCTGAAGCCACCCAAGCCCATTTACCGGTTGTAACGTCGTTTAAATCAACGTCACCGGCATCGCTCATTTTTGGATCAATGTCAATAAATACCTTGTTGACAAAGTTTTCTGGGAAACCACCCTTTTCAGTATCAGTACCAGGTAGAAATTTAGTTTGTGCAGCTTTATTTTCTTCTGCCATGTTTAAAGAACTCCTTTATTTGTGTAAATAAAAACAGCTACGTCCATTGAGTACGTAACTGCTCCTTTTAAATCTTGTAATATTTCGGCCGGTTCACTTGGTACCTCGATATGATCAAAGCGCCAATGCGCACCGCTTATACTTTTTAAATCGCTTAACGTTTGCAGATATTGACTAATTTTAAAGAGACGTGTCTTAGCCATCGCTCCGTTTGTTGTTCTGATAGTAAAAGCATAATTATATTGCTTATACTGAACACCGCTGTAGTCTTGTTCTACAACGTGAGAACCCGGATTAGGCACAAAACATAATGTGTCATCTTTATCCATATATCTAATAAAAATAGGCTTTTTGGGGTCAGGAAAAAGATCACCTTCAAAAAGTCCATTCTGTATCTGCTCGTTAAGGCTTTGTCTTATTGTTTCTTGCAAGTCGTTAATTATCATTAGTCCACTTCATAGCCTTTACATAACTATCCATGATTTTTTCCATATCTTCCTTGTTGCCCTTCATAGCCAAGTCCCAGCGCTTTGTTGCAAGCTTATGTGTTGCTGTAGTCCAATGCTTTACCGGATAGCCCGGTTTCGGGCCAACAAGGCCATAGAACTGGGCTTTAGCGTACGGCATTGTGTAAACGAGTTTTGAGCCGTCAATAGCAATATAAACTTGTTTACTCAAATTACCCTCTAAATACGGAACGTACTTATCCATAGCTGCTAACGATTCATTAGCAACTATTCTCCTAGCTTTCAGAAATGCTGCAGAGCTAGTTTTTTCTTTGAGTTTTGCAAGGTCGATTTTTACATGAACACCCAACTAGATCACTCCTAGCTTGTATTGATAGACTTTGCGACTAAAAGGCTCTATATCACGATTAATTGTTGTAATCGTGTACTCACGACCATTAAAAACGATCTTTGCGCCCTGGTAACTGTCATCAAAGTCAATAAACGGCGTTGTATAAGTAGACATCAAAACGATACTTGCATTAGATACAACTTGTCGGTCGTTGTTTGTGCCACTGTAGACAGTCCGCAACGTAAACCGACAATTTTGTATTTCTATTTCTTCTGCTACTTCTTTTTCGCCGTATGGATCATCAGGATCAGTAACAAGCTTTTTAAGAGTGATAGTGTCTTGAAACATCGTTTTAGGTGGTCTAAGCATGTGGAATACCTCTAAACAAGAAACCGCCCCTGTATAAATAATCACGGGCTAAATTGTAAACACCATTAGTAACAAAATTAGTTGGTGTAGTACCTTTTGTTACGGTAGTGCCGTCAACTGATACGCTTTTTACGTCTTGATTTGACATTTCGTAAGGAGTTGACGCTCCAATTTCAAAGCTAAAGTTAATCTGCAGTTCTAACGCCTTTTTAAAGCATTGAACACGGTATTTATCCTCATCGTCGTCAATTGAATGGAGAACATAATAATCATTTGTGATCGGATTGATTAAATCTTCAGCGTCTTGCTCTAGTTTTTCGTACTTGTCAGTAGGTGTCGTGCCACCCATTTCATGATATTCAGCGAACGAAAGTAGCATTTAGAACACCTCTATTACTTGCCAGTACCAGGTGTGCCAGTGCCAGCGGTCTTAGCTGCAGCTACGGCGTTTTGTGACTTTTGCTTCAAAACAAAGAATGGATCAAGCTTGAACTTGTATTGAACTAAGTGAACATGCTTTACATCAACGTCCTTAGGCATAGTCCAAGCTTCCTTCTTTGCAAAGTCGTCTGGAGTTGGGAAGTTTGGAGTAGCTGGTGCAAAGTCTGGAGCAATTGACATACCAAGTGGGTGAATACAACCAATACGCTTTTGTACAACTGATTCACGACCACCTTGCTTCAATGGTTCGGTAACAACTTCAGTACCGTACATTTGAGTTGAGTAGCGAATAGCACCGGTACCAAACAAGTAAGCTACTGAAGTTGCGTCCTTGCCTGAAGTATCAGTTGGAATATCATCATCAACTACAACTTGCTTACCGTTGTAAACATTGATAGCAGTACCGCCGTTTGATGGTTGAATAGTGTCAATTAAGTTTTGAGACTTCATCATTGCGTAAGTAGTTGAGTTAACGGCAATTGATGAAAGAATGTTTTCAGGTTGATCACCCATTAATGAAAGTGCAGCAATAAAGCCCTTTGCTGAAAATTCTGAATCAGTTGGTGATTGTGCAGTTAAATCCAATACCTTTGAGTTAGCAATTTCATCAACTTGGAACATACCCTTCAAAACAGCAAATAACATGTATTGATCATTGGTATTCCAAAAGTTTGAGAAACGTGAAGCAATTTGATCTTGAATAGGTGCGCCTGAAAGCAAGGTAGAAATATCAGTTTGACCAAAGGCCTTAGTTTGATAGAACTTCATACCCAATTGTGATCCTGAAGTTAAGTTTTCTACGCCAATATCTTGAGTATCAGTCCAATTGTCAGCTTTACCGTCCAAGTCATTGATATATGGAATGGTGATCTTGGTACCAGGTTGACCTAATTGACCGCCTAGCCAGTCATCATTTTGAATAATACCTGAACTAATTAAGTTGTTAGTCTTCATTGAGTTGTTACGTACGTAACGGTTGAAGACTTCAGGAATGATCATATCTTTTAAATGTGTTTCAGCCATTTAAAAACTCCTCTATTTATCAAATAATTGAGACCATCTTTGTGGGTCTTTGCGGTACAAGTCGTTTTGTTCTTGCAAAGTCATTTCAGATGGTTTCTTTTCAACAGTTTCGGAAGTAGCATTGCCGGTTGTAACAATTTTCGGAGCTGGCTTTGTTTCTTCCTTTTCTTGGGGTTTGAATCCTTGAGGGAAGTCCTTTTGTGCTTGCGCTACAGCGTCTTCAACGTGTAAGATATTGCCTTTATCGTCTACACTGATTTGATCAGCGTCTAAGATAGCCATAACAGCTTTATTGTTATAAGCACCGGCTTTAGTCAATGCTTGCTGAATAGCGAAGTCCTTCTTTTGATCTAAAAGTTGGGCTTTGTATTTCTTGTCACTTTCAGCAATTTCTTTTTGGGCGTTAGCAAACTTAGCTTTGAGTTCTTCATTGTCTTTAGCTGCAGAACTTAAGTCTTTAATTTGCTTATCTCTATCAGTTACTTGACCTTTTAACGTTTCGACATTGCTATTTAAGCTAGATAACTTGCTTTCGTAGCCGTCTTTAATACCGTTAACATCTTTGCCATATTGAGCCATGATCGCTGAAATTTGGTCAGCATTAAGGCCTTGTTTTTCAAGAAATTCTCTTTCCATTTGTTTTCTCCTAACGTGTAATTTACGAGGGACGACCTCGTTCAGAGCATAAAAAATAAGCCTTTTTGATTAACGTGTTCATGCTAGGGAACACGGTTTATTAATTTTCGTAGTATTTTCTAATTGTTTCCTTCAAAGCTGTAATACGTTCACCAAGTACGGTTGAATAAGAATACATAATTGTTCTTTGCACTCGTAATAAGCGCTTTTCTTCATATTCAAGACCGCCACGGTGTTCAAATAAGAAATTATCTAAATTAAGCAGCTTAGTATCAACTTCAGCCTTTTCATTTTTCAAGTCGTCTAATCTAATTTCATCTTGTGTTGGTGGTTTAATTTTCATTTTGCTATCTTCTCTCTTGAATATTGTCTTGCTAGGAAGTCGTGTTCTTTTACGATTTGACGCAATTTACCCTGATACCCTCTAACACTAGCGGAATACTTAGAAATACCGTCAGAATCGTTTAAACGCTTGGCTAGTTGCAATTTACGCTTATTCTTACGTACACCACGTTCTAAATATCTTTGTTTCTGCTGAATCTTCATGTTTTCGACCGCTTGTTTTGGGTCAAACTGTTCAGCATAGTTATGAGACACTCCTTTGATATAAGGATTAAGAATGTGGGAACAATTTATTCCTTGAGTGCCTGCTGGTGTGCCGTAACCATGATCATAAATGTTTGGATAATCATTGTCACAACGTGGATCACTGTGTGGCACAATACAAACTACTTTACCTTGTATCGGAGCGCACGCCGGTCTAGCTGCTGGGTGTGAACTCATTGTGCATAGAACAGTGTCGTAGTCTTTCATCGACTGAATACGCAAATCGTTGTAAGTTCTGGACGTTGTGGACTGTAACACCATACGTGTGTAGCCCTCTAAACTCCATTTATGTCCTGCTTTATCAATCAATGAACTACTCATACCCTTGTCACGCCACTGATAAATATTGTCAAACAATGCTTTTTGCGGTGTTTTGCGTCCTAGTGTCACATCAAGAACAGTTTTGTTGACTATTTCTTGATAAGTCCTAGCAGCGGAATTTTTACCGTAGTTCCTAGTTAATAACGTTTGATTGACGTAATTATTTACGTCTCTCATCGTTTGTTCAGCATAACTTCGTATAATTACACTTGAATTAGCAGAAATACCTCTAACGGGCTTTTTTAGCGTTTTAGCTAAGTGTCTATTAAATTGCTTTGTAACAGTTAGCCCGTCTTTTTCGATTAAATCGTATATAGCCTGTTCTGAATAGCCGGAATTTTTGCTAATGAGCTTAATTACTTTATCAGTTAGCCCACCAATTTGAGACAACGCTTTTAAACGCCACTCCATTATTTTGGTTGGATCTTTTTCAGCATTCATCAGTTCCGGCCGTGTTTGCTTAAACGCATCAATAAGAATGTAAAACATTTCTTGCTCGTTATAAGCGTAATAATCAGCTATTTGATCCGCTTTCTGCATCATTTGAGCTTGAGTTATCTTCTTGTTCACGGTTTACACCGCCTTCACCTGGAAACATACTCATTTCTTGATCTGGTGGCGTTGGGCTTTGTTCGTCTTGAATTTGCTGTAGCCATTTCTGTGCTTCATTTTCATCTAAGTCATAATTTCTCATGATGAACTGTATTTTAGGCATTACAGAAGCTTGAACAGCTTGCAAATCTGCAGAGCGTTGAGCTTCACGGTCAACAAATACACCGTCCGCAAAGTCTGGAGTAATAACTAAGTTGTCTAAGTCACCATTCCAACGTGCTTTACCATCTGACCATAAGTCACCATTTTGCAATAATTCAGCAATAGCATAAACAAGCTGATCAATTGTCTTTTCTAGCATTGTTAGGTAACTGGAACGTGTTTGATACGTCTTAGAATTGTTAGTTACCACTTCGGTTGCCGTCTGAACTCCTGAAGGTGTAACAGTGAACGTACCAGGACTTAACTTCAAATCGTTTTCTAGTTCACGTAAGAAGAAATCCATAGCTCCTTCGTACTGTTCATTTCTGATATTGATACTCAAATCTCTAAACGCCGTTGTTGTGTCATCGTTTTTTGCATTCACTGGAACAAAAACAGCATCATTAGGATCCCAAAAGTACTGTTGATCTTCAGGAATTGTATGACCATTCATGTTTTGTTGACGACGTACCCAACTTCTAGGAATAGATACACGTCTATAGCCTGTCTTAACTTCCCATTCAAAGCCATCATGCACCATGTTGATGTCATCAACAGTTGAGAACCAGTTATCACACAAGCCAATACCCAAAGGACTAACAAGATTTTTGTTATTAGCGCCTGCATTACGATAAAACGCAAACAGAGGCTTTTCCAAATAGTTGAATGTCGTACTTGGTGAAAGCCCAGCGTATTCATCAATATAGTCAAGTGGTACATTCTCACCGACAACGTTTGGATCATTTGACCTATATAGTTCATTAGTGATTGTGTACGGTCTATATTGACGGCCTTTTTCGTCTGTTGTTAAGTTGCCCCACTGGTGGAACTCTATCAACGTGTAATAAACGGCCGTGTTATTTTCGACTTTTTGTAACTTACGAGAAATAGCAATTTGATCAACTTTGGTTGTGTTTGCGTCAAGCGGATATACTTCAGTAGCATTAGCCCACGATAATTTGATCTTATCATTTTCAACGTAAGGCCGAATAGCGCCACTTCCTAACGCAATCCACGTTTCTAGGTGAGTTTCTTGATCTAAGTAATAGTTATTATCTTTGAAAATTCCATCTAGTAAGTTCTGTAGCTTTGAATCGTTTACCTTAATGCTGCAACGTTCATTAAACATAAGAGACGCTAACGCTTGACTAGCACTTTTAAGCACGTTCAAAGAGTTAAGGTCTCTTTTTTGCTTACCTGCTGTAGTCCAATATTCTACTTTAGGCAAATTATCTTGATAATAGCGTTTTGCTTTTCTGATACGGTCGTATTCTTCGGCCGGAACCTTAATTCTAGGATCATCAGTAATACTGCTTAAACTTTTTTGTTGTACCAAACCTAACTTCGCACCTCCTTTGTACATAAGACGCTTTAACTTTCGCATAAAGCTCATTCAATCACCGCCTTACTAGTAAAATAAAAAGCCACTTTCGTGACTTATTTATCCAATATTGCTTGCATCATTTCCAGACGGCTATTAATAGCTTCTTCTTTATCAGAAAACACCTTTGTATGGTATTTCTTACTTTGAAAACTAAAAGAACCAATATAATTTCCTGATGGCAATTTCTGAATGCCAATTGTTTTTATCATATGTTTTTTTAGAGATTCCTTCTGACGACACAATTCAGAATCATATTTATTGGGTCTATATTTATTAGTTTGAAAGCTATTGCCACAGAACTTGCATTTCTTAATCACAGTATCTTTTTTGTGAATATTTCTATACCTGGTCCTACATTTTTCTGAACAAAATTTGCTAGATTTCTTAGCTGTTCGGAAACTTTCACCACACACTTTACATTTTCTAACATACTTTTTCTTCATATGCTTCGGTCTAATCTTGTTGAGAGCTTCTCGCCCAGCTTCGCTCTTATGCCATTTTGCAGCAGCGTCTCTAGCATGTTCATTCAAACTCTTACGCCATTTAGGGAGCATTTTGTCATAATCATGCTCTAAATGAAACATTCTGTGTTCATGAGCTGTAATACATTCAAAATTAGATATTTCATTATTAAATTTATTTTCGTCAATATGGTTAATTTCATATCCTTTTGGAATTGGGCCATTGTGTTTTTCCCACACATATCTATGCAGTCTTTTGCGACCAGCACCAATATTTTTAGTAGATAAATAATATCCAGATTTATCATCTCGCCTAAATTTATAACCATCTATAAAAGCATATTGATAGTCTTTACTATAGTGGACTTCGTTCATTTTTAATCGCCTCACTATAATTATACTACATTTAAATAGCCTATGATCGTTGATATTATGCACTTAATCCTAATATTTGTTCGTTATCGAGACATAGGTATTTTAGAGCATCGCAACTGTGGTCGTATTCCTTGATAACTCTAGGCTTGTCACTGTTGACGGTTGCTGGATCCCACTGATACTTCTTGTGTTCATCTAGCATTGTTTCATTGCCCGGTGTCTTTAGTGCAAACAATCGCCCTTGTGCCAACAAGTCCTGTACACGGTCAATCATTTCAGGTTCACCTAATTTACGCACCTTAGACCACTGGACGCTGTACATTTGCCAATATTGGGTATAAATACCACCGTCCGCACTATCAATAGTCATGTTAGTAGGGTATAAGCCATACTTGTTAGTCATGCTATCAATAAAATCATGAATACGTTCTGCTTGCTCTTGTGCGCTTAGCTTTCTAGCGTACTTAGTTGGATCATAGTAAAACGTATCTAAAACATAGGCGTTGTACTTGTTTGTAAAACCTAACGCCACACACGCCGTAGCTGACACCATAAAACCGGTATCTAGTCCATAGAAAATATCAGTCAAATATTCATCGTCTGGAATACGGTCAACAACTTTGAATAAGTCTATGTTGTAAACGTTGGTGCCAAGCCCAACAGCTTCACCAAGATAGAGCCAACGGTAGTAATCAGGATCGTTTTTCTTGTATTGCTCTATCAGTTTTAGTTGCTGCTTTGTAGTGAAGCCTAACTCATCATCTAAATAAGTTGAATGATCAATGAAATAATCATCATCTACTTCACGTTGTGTTACCCACTCATTCACCCACGCATAAGGGTTTCTAGGTGGGTTATATGAAATATAAATCTTAACTTGTTTAGCAAATGAAGGCTTTTGACGTATAAAAGTTGGTACAGATTGATCAAAAACATCAGGGCCTTTTAAGTTACTGAACTCTTCAAACCAAACTGCAATAACATTTCCAACAATATTAGACTTCAATTTCATTGGATCATTAGCACCGTAAAAATAAAACGTTGATCCTGTTACTTTGTGTCTAATAATCATAGGACTTACACGAGTTTGAAATTGATCTGAAACATGTAGCAAGTCAATAGCCCAAAGAATCTGATTGTAAACAGAATCTCTTAAATATTGTTGGTTCTCACGAATACAGATAACATTCACGGTCTTACCTTGCTGAATGTATTTCATCATCGTTGTTACAAGTTTGAGACTGATAACAGATGACTTAAAACTACCACGTCCGCCTTTGCATACTATGTAAGGCTTGTCAGTAGTCCACATATCATAGAAATGAGGGTTAATCTCCTTGCTTAGTTGAACTGTCTGCATTTTTGTCTCTCAACTCTTTCAACTTAGAAATATCATCAACAACAACGGTCGCATTATCTGGATTGTCAGCTTCCTCAAGTGCTTTGAGTTGCTTTTCACTGATATTAGCTTCAGCAATAGCTTTACGTGCTTGTGCTTCGTTAAGCTTCTTAAACGTTTGATCACGGTACTTGTCGGGCTCTCTATTTTTAAGCCAAAAGATCATAGATGATACATTAGGATCAACTTCAGTAACTACTTGACGTTGTGCTATACGTTCGTAAACGTCCACATTTTCAGCGGTAGCAATCAATATTTCATTCTTAGTTGCCTCCGGGTGGTCAAGTTTGTACATATTCATGAACTTAGTTCTTTCAGCTTTCAGAACCATTTCATCTTTTTTGACCATTGCATAAGTAGTTGTCTTCAAAGTATGCTTTTTCATCGTTGAAATTAAATTTTCTTCAATTTCAGCGTCAACAACTTCTTTGCCTTTTTTTAGGGCGTCACTTATGTCACTATATGTCTTTACCCATCTTTGAAATGTTTGACGTTTAACGCCTATTTTCTTGGCAATCTGTTCATTTGTGAGGCCATCACGAGCCCAACTTCTTAATTTAGTTAGATTATCAGGCTCTAGCCATTTCTTATA
The DNA here is from genome assembly GCF_000615285.1 of Lactobacillus kitasatonis DSM 16761 = JCM 1039. Lineage (GTDB taxonomy): Bacteria > Bacillota > Bacilli > Lactobacillales > Lactobacillaceae > Lactobacillus > Lactobacillus kitasatonis. The sequence continues at coordinate 60,617 of NZ_BALU01000006.1, forward strand.
TTCAGCATGAGCCATCTAATCACTCCTTTTTATCCGCCACTCGAACCGAAAGACCCACGTTTCATCTTTGCATTTCTAAAACGCAACAAAGTATATCTAGTAGCTGTAGCATGTCGTCTAGCGTATTTCAATGAACGCATTAATTGACCACCGTTGGCTCTTAATGATTGACCGCCAGTAACACGATTTGCCATTCTAGTAACTCTACGTGTACCTTGTCCGGTTGTTTGCAATCTGCGTGGTACAACTCTGTGACTATTTCTGTAACTAGTAGTACGACTAGCACTGAATAAATCTAATTGTCTCGCCATAAAATCACTTCTTTCTATCCACCACTATGACCGGTTGACGGTTTCAGAAACTTAGGATCACGAATAGCGATTGCATCACGTCCTCTTAATCCTGCTAATGTATAGTGACCTCGATTGGCTCTTCTTACTCTTTGAAGTGCAGCAATACCACGTTGACCTCTAACGGAACTAAACTGTAATTTTCCACGACGCAACTCGCCCCTGGATAAACTTAAACTATTAGTACCTGATCTATGTGTATTTCTATGTAATCCGACTGTAGCTGTAGATCCTGATCTATTTCTACTAAAAGTGTTCATACTACCTGAAACAATAGTATTTTCACCAGTCATAAATTGCCGTCGTCTAGCCATTTGATCACCTCTTTGTTATCCGCCATTGTGTCCGGTTGAAGCTCTTTTTACAAAAAACTTACGTCCCGAAAATCCTCTAGTGCCACGTTTATCAAATACTGCATGAAAACTGCCACCATTATCACGTTCAATGTGCAATCTATTTGACGTTTTAGCATTTCTCATATAAGTCGTTCGTTCTTTAAATTGTGAGTTTCTACTAAGAAATAGATGATTATTAGGATTGCTATGAACTCTTTTGTCTTTACCTACATACATCAAAGGTCTTACAACTTCATTGCCAAGCCAACCGGATCTAGCACGTCTAACACTATTGCCCGGCCGTAAATTCAACATATGTGGCTCTATTCTTCTAGCCATCTAATCACCTACTTTTCAAAATATCGTTTCAATTGATCAAATGTAATGAACTCTTCATTAGCTGGAATATTGGCTTTCTTGTAAAACTCTTCTTTAGTTTGGTTATCAGGAAACACAACTTTTGTATAAAAATTAATAATCGTATCGTCCTGGTCTTTGTGTCTGAAGTCAGCTTTTTTCTTGTTAAATTCAGCAAGCCCAGCCATCTTGTCTTTTTCGTCTTCTACTTCATCATCGTATGGAGTTTCTTTTTTACTTGGCTTGTCGTCTTCAATGAATTGGCCATCAAAATCAACGTCACCATCGTATAAGAAATCAATATCTGCTTTATTGAATCCCATATCTTCAAAACTAACGTCTTTTGCTAAATCGGCTAACTCGTTTAAGTCCCAGTCACCTTGCATTGAAGGGTTATTCAATTGAACGTTTAACTTTTTCTCTGTTTTCAGATCACAATCAATTATCGCCACCGGAACGTCATAATCTTTTTTGCGGTAAATCTTATCCGCTGCAGTTAATCTTTGATGACCGCCAACTAATGTCCCGGTTCGTTTATTCCAAACTAACGGCTCTATCAGTCCATTTTCTTTGATAGCCTTGATTAATTTCTTTTGGTTGCTTTCATCAATGATACGAGGATTATAGTCAGCAAATTTAATTTGACTTCTTTTCACTGTTCCAAACTTAAAATGCTGTAATTCTTTCATCTATATACTCACCATCTGAATTAATTCCTACTTTTTTCTTGTGACTAAAGTCATAAAAAAATATTCCATCACCGCTAAGAATAAGCATTGTAGCCTTAGTCCACTTACCGTGACCGTATTTAACGTATTTCATGATTATCCACCTCTACTACCAGTAGAACCTTTTCTGAATGCTGCTCTACTGTTTCCAATAATTGAATAAGCTTTACCACGCATATTAGGTAGTCTACGTATTGATCCTGATTCGCTAAAAATAGCCAGACCCATGCTTTTACCTCGACTGCTTTGTGCATAAGCACCAACAACGTTAAATTTTCCGTCTCGTCGTGGTACAGCTACGGCCGGTTTACCATTTATTCTCATACCGGTTATTCTTCGTGGGCCAGTTAACTTACCATTGGCAAATAAACTTCGGCCTTTTGCATAAATACGTTGAATATTTGCATTTTGCTTTGGCTTGGGAGTTTTAGTAGATCTTCTACCATAAGAACTTCTTTCAAATGATCGTTTTAAGTCCTTATCAGTCACGCCAGCCCTAATTGCTCTAATTTGAGCATTATTTAGTAGCCGTACCATGATTAGTGACCATTCCTTCCTGTACTTGCTCTACTATGTGGGCCAAGATGCAATATTGAATACATTCTAGCCGGTTCTACACCCTGTTTTCTTAGTCTCTCGTATCTTCGCCCTACCGGGTCGTGTTTTCTTGCATAAACTCTAGCTTCAAGATTATTTTTAAACTTACCGGGGTGTTCTCTTTTAACACGGTCAACAATATACTCAAATGGTGGCTTTAAGCTACTACTTGAATCAGCATGATCATTGGTAGAACGAGTTCTATTAAACCATGCGTCAAACTTATTGTGTTGTCGTGTTAGCCAGCGTTCATAAGTTGTTGTACGTATCTCACCATAAGTAGCCATGTTTAGTCACCCTTTTCTTTGTAAGCTTCGTACTGTACTACCCCTGCTTCTGCTTCAGGGAAAAATTTCAATATTCTTTGATAATCTTCAGGATAAATACGTTTAATTGCTGATAATTCCTTACCAGCTAAACTATGAAAGCTAAATCCTAATTCTTGGTTGAACTTTGGATAAAATAAATGATTTTGACGCATGTATTGTTTAATTTCTTTGTCAGTCCAATACATGACCGGATAAAAGCGCCCACGTTGTTCATCAATAGAGCCGGAATGTTTCAGCATTGCACGCCGTACGATTGAATCGTTGATCTTTTCACCACCAGCTATCCAATAAATATCGGTTTCTTGACGTAAAGCCTCGTAAATAGCTCTAATCTTTACTCGTGGTACGGTGTAATCAGGATCACGAAACGAACCGAATCTATAAAAGTCGGAATTTTCAAAATGTGGCACTTCAAGAATTTCAACTCCCCAGCGGTGTTCGTACTTTTCTAACGCTTCTTCCTGAAACTTTAATCCAGGTACTAAATACATGAAGAACGGTTGAACGTGTTTAAAGTATTTCATGCAAAGATCCATAGTAACTATTGAATCTTTACCCATGCTGAATGAGACTAGCACGCTATCGGTTATCATGCTTTGAGTTTTGATTGCGTCCAGTAAACTCATTCTTCTTACGCTTCTTTCTTTCAAAGTCTCGTTCTAAATCTGCTAGGATTTTGTTTTCCATTCTGCAGCTAACAACGCCGTACTTTTTAGTTTTATACATAGGCAAAATAAAAAAGCGCCTTAGCGCTTCTTCCTTCTAAATTTTGGTTGATAGATCAACGGTTTGATTTCATCTTCAAATTGTTCTTTGCTAATGACTTTAATTAGCTTGTTTGGGACGTTAAATAATTTTAGCTGTCCTTTTACGTGTATTGGCTTAATTACTCTCACGTTGCTAATAATCCAGTGATAGAAGTCATCTTCTTCACAATACCGCACATCATCTAAATGAACAATACAAAGAGCATAGCCCGGAACAGCTCCGGCTATTTTTTTAGTGGTTGAACACATTAGCAAGTCACCACGGTATTTTGTATGCCAGGTTCGATATTCAATTTTCTTTTTACCGGTAATCATATCTAAAACATAATTACCTCTAACAGATAAAGCTTTCATCGTTTAATCCTCCTAATAGGTGTTACGAGAGTTGAACTCGTCCATGCTCTTTGACATGTCCCAGATTGAACACCTTAGCCGTTTAACACATAATTCTGATGATCCTTTTTAGGATCAAAGGGCTAACAAGGGATCGAACCTCGCTTATGTTTCGGCTATTGCATAAGGTATCCGACTACTTAGCCCAGAATGCCGTGAACGTGGATTAACGGGCACGGCAAACAATTAACATAGCTCAATAAAGAAACCTATCAAATCCGGCTAGGTTCTTTATTATGTCCGCTCTTGTAGCAAATGCTACCGTCATCGCAGACTATTGCACCTGGTGGGATCGGACACACCAGCAACTTCTTAACGCTCCAAAGTTGCGTCGCCAGACGGTACAACGCTGTTTGTTAAATGTGTAAATGAAGGACAGCATATAAAGGGCTTTTGTCTCCGCTGTTCCTACTTGTATCATGGTGTTTGTATGTACCTGCAATCAGGCTTTACAACATACTTCTTGGCTAGTATTGCTACTAGCCTATGAGCAATGGTCGGACTTGCACCGGCACCACGCCGTGTCGTACGTGTACTTTTGCGGAAGATTTACCGTTTTCATTGCTTCGTATCTAGTTAATCATCTAAAGAAAGGAGGTATTAATAATGAATAAACCTTGCACCACACAAAATTAAAATTGGTTGTCGAAAGTTTAGTTGCTCGTCTTCCTAAATTTTCGACACTATCAATATAAGGCTTTGTCTCGTTGGTTTGTCGTTGAATTACGTTGATTTTTTGTTGAATCTCGTTGAAATATCGTTGATTTACGTTGATTTTTCGTTGAAACTCGTTGATTTACCGTTGAAATTGTTATTTTAATAAGACATCAAAAGGGGTAAATCGTTGATATTACGGCGTTTACACCAAAATTCCAATCTTTCAGCAAACTCAACGCAAGCTTTTTTCTTTTCACGTCTTAATTGATAGTCACTGAAGCTTAATTTAATTTCGATTTGATAATCGGTTAATTCATTAATGTAAGCACTACGTAAAATAGTTTGATGTTTGGAGTTATCAAGATCTGAACAGTTATTAAGTGCAATTGCAATTGTTTCAGCTCTGTAGGTTGCTTGTTCTGCTTCGCTCAAATCAGCTATAAGGCTTTTTTCAACGCCGTTAACATTACTATGACTAGGTCCAGTTGAACTCATTTGAGGGCTTGATAATTGATTTACATGAATACCACCTTGATTCATGTAGTGCCAAAAATCATGCTGAAAAAAGTCTTTCACGTTTGAAACTGTTTCATTTATATTGTACTTAATCACTTGTATAACTCCTACTCTTTTTTGTTTATTGCGCTGCTAAGCTTACGAATGTGTTCCGGTGCATTGTATTTATGATAGCTAACAAGAAAATCATTAAACTCACGTCCACATAACTTAAGTTCAGCATGGTTACCACTGCTAATACGCTTTATATTGCCCTCATTAGTTATGACAAATGTGTACCAGCCTTCTGTAATAGTTAATCCCGGTCTCAATCTTTGCCCTTTAATAGAAAATTCTGTCATCTTACCTGCTTTCAAATCATCTTAATCAACAAAATTACTATAAATACTCCAATAAAAATCAAAATAAATTTAGCAAAATACGTGGTTACAAGTCCCATCAATACCCAAATGAGTACTATTGCTAATGCTTCAAAAAATCTACTAGCGAATGACTTTTCTATTTTCTTGTCGTGCAGAATATCGCCAGCACCCCATAGACCTATTAAAGTGCAAACAAATATCCAAACTATTTTTGCTAATGCTGCTAAATCAAAACTCAAAACTTATCTCCACATTGACTAAACATATAAATTGCTATTATTAACGCTAAAAAGATAATTGACACTACGAAACATACAGCAAAAAACAATAATTTATTTTCCATCGTCGTCTTCTTTCTCCTGCTTAATCAATGGCTTGGGTGGCTCATCGATTATTTTTCTTCCGCATTTTTGGCACTGATAAAAAGTAATTTCAAGATGATAATCAAAAACCTCTTTATATTCATGATGGCAAAACGCTTGTCTAAGCCATACAGCGAACTTAAATATCCAATCAGTTATCATTTTTCTCCTCATATTCAATAATCATAGTGATTACATTGGTTACAACTTGCTGATGAGCATCGACATGCTGCACCCAGTTATTCCTTAAGAATTGATGCAAAATTTTTATGTTGGAGTGTTGTGAGAGCCAGTCATTTACACAATCCTCAATAACATCGACTTTTTGAACAAATACTTTAATTTTCATGCTACATGCTCCTTAAGTCACTAACTAACTTGCTTGCTCTGTCAAATAGCCAACTTAATTTTGATAGTTGCTTATTATTTACCAGATTTACTAAAATCCCAAATGGTCTTATATCTGTATTTTTCACATCTTCAATGTTAATTCTGAAAACAGTGTTAAATTCATTTTCAAAAGCCATATCAATTTTGAGAGTTTTGTGATTTGCTACTTCTTGATTTACTTTAAATCCATGCTTCATTGTTTCATCAACAAAATCATAGATTAGTTGTTCTTTTGTTTTCTTTTGAGAATCGTTTGAAATATCATCTTCAAACGGCATTGTTGAGCCATTCTTTTCTTTTGAATTTAGCCAAACGTTAATAGCTTTATTTATTTCAATAAAATCATCAGTATTGTGATCTTCAATAAATCGCATTAATCCATAGGAACTATATTGCCTTTGATTGAAATAATACAAAACTTCCTCCTGCTCGCTTATTTTTCCATTAAAGACAATATAATCAGGATTATCAGTTAAGGGCTTAACTGTAAGTGATGAATCAATCTTATTCAATTTCTTTACAAGATATTTAATTGGTGTTTTTATTTCTTTAATTACCTTTTTTTCTTCCATATTCGGTTGCTCCTATCATGTCTCTAAGTTCTTTTAGCTCCCACGTACCTTCAGCATTCTCTATACCGCCGTATTTTTCATCAATAGCTATAAGTAATGCTGAACGTCTTTTTTTACGCTCTAAAGCCTGATTAAGCTCTTTACGTGACATTTTTGGTACGTGTGCAACAATACCAGGAACTTTTCTGTTATATCTATGTCCGGTGTAAAAATTTTCAATGTCCTTGTCGGTTGCTACAATCTTTCCCTCAAACTTCCAAACGATATACCATTTATGTGGCTCACTTAAATCGTGAAGGATAAACTTGTTTCTTATCAAATCGTGACGACTTTTTCTGATTATTCCGCCGCTGTAGGAATGAGGCCAGCCTAAATAATCATCTAGTAGCTTCAGTGAGTTAAATTTAATTGCCGTTTTATCTAGGCCATATTCTTTAAACTCACGTATTTCAACGCTATGTTCACGGCTATCCATTTTCAATCGCCTTGCCTATATACTGAATATCAGTAGACTTTGCACCACATACCGGGCACTTAAGACCACCATCAATCCAAATATCTAAGTCATTAGCCGCAAACTTATTTCTGCATTTTTGGCACTTGAATATTAAGTCTTCCGGTTGTTTTTTCTTTAATCGCTTATAGCTATTAATTACTTGTTTTTCTTGTCTAGTAACTTCATAACTACGTCCGTACTCGTCAAATGCTAAATGAGTTAGGCCGTCCCAATTGATTGTTAATGCTGATCCAGGTGCATAACAATCAAAAACGTGAGTTAAAAATTGATTTTTGTCCCAATTAAAATAAGTGTAAAAATCAATTCCTTTATTCCAGGGGCTAACATGGTATTCAGCTATTGCACACATTTTTCCAGTAGGATCAAAGGTAACATTTGAAACAAGTATTTTGTCTTGCTTAACTGGCCTCACTCCATGTTCAATGATCCAGTCACATACACGTTCTTTAACAATTTCAATAAAGACCGTAGCATTGTATTTAGCGCTTTTAAGCTCAATCTGATCATTTACCAGCTTCATAAGCTCCGCTTTTGGTTGCGGTCTCTTTTTACTTATTGCGTCCATTATTCCTTACTCCCTTGTAAGTTCTCATAGCCAAAATATAGGTTGTTTTCGTCTTCAAGTGCCTTCATTTGATCATGTAAGTTTGGATCTAAGCCAGTTAGCAGCTTCATTTCTGCCATCAAGTCCATAGCTACTAAGTACATATCAATATCATATTTATGCTTCATGATTGCCCCCGTTCAGCATTCTTTCAATTTGTTCTTGGCTAAATCCCATTGACTTCATAGTTTGTACTTCTCTAATTTGAGCAAACAAAACAAGTAATTCATAAATGCTTTGTTGGTCAAATTCTGAAATCCATAAATCGTTTTGCACGTGATATGCAAGCGTACATGGATCATATTCAACGTATTCTCGGCCATCACCGGTCTTTACGTAAAATCTAATGGTTAACGTCATACGATTAATTGAATAGCCATCATAGGCAATATCACTGAACTTCTTTATTCTTTTTTCAAGTTCCTTTGCTACTTGGTCAATATTAAAGTCGTGTTTGTACTTAGCTTCATCTTCATAGTCTTTAGTACCGTAAATCATTATTTTTCTCCTTAATTTATTGCCTGCTTGTTGTCATTTTTAATACCTTCTATGGTCGTATAAGTAATCACCAAGTGAAGACAGACTGTTCAAAATCATGTCTGTATTGCGTTGTTCGTACTCTTTGATAGTTCTTTTCTTTGTCTCATCATAATTAGAGCAAAGGCAACGTAAGAAAGTTTCTTGCTCGTTGTAGCTATAGTCACCAGATAATTCGCTTTGAAGAGTTGCATGATCGCCTGTATCCAATTTTTTTCTTAAATCTCCAGCGATAATCAGTTTGTCAAAGAGCGGATTTCTAAATGAACTAAATGCTCTTCGTACATCATCTTCCCAATGCTCAACTGCTTTTTCATGAATCTTCTGTTCCAAAAATGACTTTGTAATAGGTTTCTCTTCATTCATTTTCAATGCCTCACTTATAATCTAAGTAATTATCAAGATGTCTGAACTTTTCTGCTAAGTCTGCTGTTGAAGCTTTTAGTCTAGCATCATAAGCGCCTTGTCCATGTACATGATCGTAGGCTTGACGTTGTGCGTCTCTTTTGGCTTGTATTTCAGCATTTTTAGCGTCCCAGTCGGTGCCTATTTCAACTCTTATTTTTCCGTTATATCTTGCTTGTGGGTTCAATTTAAAAGGATCATTAGTCGGCTTTAACACTTGAAGTCGTCTCACCATATAACTAATTGGTTGCATTGCCTTTTTATTGATAGCTTCGTGATAAACACGATTAATGTCTTTATAAGAAACTTCAGGATAAATACGGCGTAGTTCATTCAATTCGCTATCACTAATACCGCACCCTGGTATTTGCTCTCTAAGATACGGTAGCAAGCTTTCAATAGGTGGTTTAGTTGCTGTTGCCATCTAATCGCCACCTTTTACGCTTGTAATTGAAGTTATTAGATAGCCTATAGGGTTCTGCACTTCTCCTCGGTTTACCTTGTTTACCACTGTGTACATAAGATCAATAGCGTCGCTTTGATCCATTGCAAGCAAACTATTTTTTATATGGTTGTATTGATAATTAGGTATAGAAACGTGAGCTTCATTACTAAACATTTTTATCAATCCAGTAATAACTTCTTCGTCATCATCTACTTCACCTGCACCGGCAAATGGATCTTTAATTTCATCATTTGAAGAAGAAGATTTAGATGATGATGATGTATTAGATGTTCTATTAGATTGATCTATTATCTTGTTATATTTAGGGGAAATGTGCTTCCCTACCCTGGTGAAATCAGTTTCCCCACCCTCGGGAAGTGTGTTTCCCCACCCTAGGGAAATGTATTTCCCTAGGGTGTCACCGGCTGTAATTTTTCTGCCAACTATGATCTTTTTATCTTTATCGGCGTAAACGTTGATACGCTTGATAAGTCCCTTCTTTTCTAGCAGAATTAAATAGTCTTTTACTGAACGTGGTGTGACGTTCAAACGTTTTGCAAGCTCTGAATTACTCATAAAGAACTCACCAGTTACATTCAGCATTGAAAGTATTTCGCCCATTAAAATGATTGATTTAGGTTTGATTAATAGATCTTTATCACGAGCTATTCCTACTGGCACCATCAAGAATGCTTTAACGCCTTTAAAATCTTCCATGATTAAGCCTCTTTCTTTTCTTCTTTAACGGTGTATAGTCCATTAGTTTCAATAAATTCATAAGCTGCTAAGTTCTTTGGATCACGTTTAGTCCAAGTTTCAATAAACATGTGAGCTTGTTTGTCGCCTGATTTTTCCCAGCTAACAACATCAACTAATTTTTCTTTACCGCCACCGTACTGAACTTCAAAGCGCTGCGCATTTGCTATTTTTTTCTTCAATAGCTGCGCTTTTGAAATTTTTGTAGGTGTCTCATCTTTTTCACTTGGTAAATCTTCACCGGCGTAAACATTCAATCCTAGTCCGGCAAATGCTAACGCCTTAACTAGCGCTCTCATTTGAGTTTTATTAATTTGACTGTAATTAGGTTTCATAACTGTTTTGTTGTGATTATCCATTACATAAAGTTGTGAGCTGAATTTTTGGCCTTCAATAATCACACTTGCTTCAACTTCACACCCAGCTATAGTCAATCTATAGTCAACTGTTCGGCCGGTTGCTACCCAGCCGTTATTAGTTGGTAAGTATTCCGGGTATTCTGTAATTTCTTTGTCAGCATCAGGGTAGATACTCTTAACTAGTCCCCAAGCTTTAGCCCAGCTTAAATAGTTAAGCCCCATTTTCTTTTCAATTAAGTGACTAACATCAATCTTTGAAAGAGTTGAATAAATGCTCTTTTTTACGTCTTCGCTAGTTTGTTGTTTCTTTTCTTCAGTCATGATTAATTTTCACCTTATCTGCATCTTGATTTAATTTCTGAATCACGTCTTCAATCATCGTGTTAAATGCTGATTGAACTTGCTCTTCAGGGGTTGCGTTGTAATTGCCGTTAAAATCGCCCTTGAAGTCTCTTAAATACTTCTTAGCCTTACCATATGTATCAAACGTTTTAGCGTCCTGGTACATTTCTTCTTTGATGTAAGGAATATCTGCAATAATTTGATTTAGCCATTTTTCAGCATCATTCATTAGTAGATACCTCCATCATCAATATCTAAATAACTGGTTAAGGTTTCACAATCGTATGAATCCTTTACTAGTTCTAAAAGATCTTCATAATTGTTAAGATCTAAAATAAAATCAAAATGATCAGGTGAAACATCGTTGTAGTCCATTTCATCTGCTAACTTGTTTAAATCTCCGTTGTAATGATTTAAACGTCCTTTAAGAAATTGAGCTGCAGATTTATAGCCGTTGGTGAAATCGTCCGCATACTTGCCAATTAGGGCTTCTTGATTGTCCGGAAGATAAACAACTAATGTGTCGGGATCATTTTCAGCTAATATTTCAAGCTTTTTTATCTCATTTTGACGGTTAATTTCATTAATCTGTTCTTGTGAGTAAAGCATTGTGATATAATCTCCTTAGATTGATTTTTTTATTATGTGAGTTTTCGCAAGTCCTTAACTATTGCCTTAGTTAAGGACTTTTTTGATACCTAAAATACTTTTGACGTTGCTTGGAAGTTCTGCAAAGCTCCCACTAGCAACATGCAAACAATTACTATTAGCAAGGCAATTTTGTTGGACGTTGCTAAGGTAATGGGCTTGTCTACGAGAAATAAAATGTTTAAAAATTTGTTCCATAGTTTCATCTTTTCTCCTTAGTTTTTCTTTTTAGTAAGAACGTGAGCGCCTACTAAAATAATTACAATCATCAATGCACCTAACACTGGCAAAACTCTAGCCGGGTGGTTGCCACCGTAAATTACAGTTTGTTGAACTATCAACAGTGGCAAAAACAGAATTGATAGAAACTCTAGGATCTTTTCAAAGGCCATTGCAAAGTAGCTTAAGAAATGATCTAGCTTTGTTTTTCCGTATTTATTCATAAAATCACCTTCTTCAAATAATCTTTACCGTGTTCTGCATAAGCGTCTAAATCTTCACGCAAGTAAAATTTTGTTTTTCCTTCACCAGGAAAGCTAGGTGTTAGTTCACCAGTTTTTACTAATTTATCTATGTAAGATCCGCTAACGCCTAGATACTTTGCAGCACTTTTACGATTGAACATCTTAGGTACCCAGGTATTACCTCCACGCCTTGAAAGCTCTTCCTTAACTACTTCCTTTACGATTTGTCTTATAAAAGCTTTAAGGGCTGATAAATTGAACAATGTGTTCATCTTGGTTACCTCCTAAATTCCCAAGGTTGAAACAATTACTTTTTGATAATTGTCATCAAACTTACCTTTTAAAGCCTTGTTGATTAAGTGCTTTTGGCCTTCAGGAGTTACCAAAGTTTTACGGTACGGACGGCCGTCTCTGGTTACTTTATGAATCACTCTGAAATAGCCGGCCTTAACTTTTGAACTCATTGGTAAGTTCCAAAAATCTTTTTGTTTTGATAAGTACTTTTCATCTCTTAAAAGCTTGTAGAGTTGATTCTGTCCGATTGTGAAGCCGTTCTGTGTCAAAATATCTGCTAGCTCACGAATTGGAATTGCATGGTGGCTATATCTGATAGCTCTAGCAAAAACGACATCGTCAGCATCTTTATCAATCTTGTCTTGTAGCTTCTCATTTTTGTGTTCTAGCTCTTGTCTTTCCTTAGCCTCTTCAATCCATCTTTCAGCTCTCTTGATAGGATCTTCAATCATGTATGAATCAGGTTTAGGAATGCTCATTGCCTTAATTTCATTGAATCGTTTTTCAACTCTAATGAAGTATTGACGAACTTCTTTGCCTTTTTCAGTTTTGGACATCATGCACAGTTCTTTTGCCATGTCGATTGTTAATAGATAATCTTGAAGTTCTCGAACTTGAAAGCCACCATTGTTTTGGACCTCCGTATCTACAGATACGCTGGTAAAATCTTGGCCTTCTTCAAAACTACTGAAATTTTTCTTTACCCAAAGGCTGAATCTAATTTTTAATTCAAGTCCCTTATAAAGGTCTCTTGCTGAAACAAGTTGATTGCCATTCTTGACTTGAATGTTGATTAAACTATTCATATTCTTCTCCTTTTATCCGTTTTGGATAATTTTATTTTAAAAAAATATCCGGTTTAATGCCTAACGCTTTTGAAACAGCAATAGCAAAGTCAGCATCAAACTTTAGTCTTCCTTGGACTCTACTATTAAAAGTGGGATTACTAATACCCATTTTATGAGCAACAAAGCTTTGCTTGATACCGTGATCATCTAAATAATCCTTTAGAATCTCATTTGCATTTTCTTTAACTACTGACATTGACTCGCCCTCCTTATTATCCGTTTCGGATATTTAACTTACAAATAATATAATACCCCGTTTTGGACGCAAGTCAACACTTTTTTATCCATTTTGAATAAATTTATTTTCAAATTGAATAATAGAAACTACAATTAACTCAAATAGGATAAAAATAAGGAGGCCAATATGAGTGTCTTTAGTGAACGTTTAACTGCTGCTAGAAAAGCAATGGGCTGGACTAGGAAAAGAGCTGTGGCAGAATTTCAACTCCCCTATCAAACCTATTCTAACTATGAACAAGGTAAAAGAGAGCCAGATATAAAAACAATGAAGCAATTAGCAAATAAGCTTAATACTACTATTGATTATTTAACAGGTGTAACGGATAATCCAAACTTACCTTCAGTCTCTAATACAGATCTTGAAGCTATGCTTGATAATGCCCATTCATATAATGGTAAAACAATGGATGATCACGATAGAGCATTAATTAAGCAGTACTTAGAAGCACTTTTTAGTCAGCGCGATAAAAAGTAAGGTGATTTTATGGAAAGCCATTTAAAACACTTACTAAAGAAATATGATTTAGTGATTAGATATGGGCCTACACATGGTAAAGGCTACATTGTACGCACACCTGATGGCTACCCTAACCTTCTTGTCGTCAAGGAAAATTTGTCAGATGAAGAAACTGAAAAAGTAATTCTTCATGAGATTGGTCATGCTAAAAATGATGATGATGTGATTGGTGATTATAAAACTGATACCCGTGCCCGTGGTAGTTCTGAACACAAAGCTAATAGCTTCATGATTAGTGAGAAGATTAAGGAATATGCAAGCCTTGGTTATGACACTATGAATGCTAATTATGTTAACTTAGCAGACTGTTTAGGTACTAAGGACTACTGGGAAGTCAGAGAGCAATTAGCAAAATATGCTTTTGATAAGTAATAAGGAGAAGAAAAATGGGACTTTTTGGAACACCAGAAGAAAGAGCTGCCAAAAAAGCAGCAAAGTTAAAAGCAAAGCAAGCTAAAAAACAAGCAAAACTTGATGCTTGGATGAGCAGCCATGGACTAAGTGGCTTAAATAAAAATAACCTGAAACAAGTTGCGAGAATTAGAGATCAATTATGGGGAACTAGTTTTTTTGGAACGTTTGCTAACGATGAAAAAGATCAATTATTTAACTTATTACAAGCTCAACAAGGAATTATTGAGCAAAACTGGCTCTTAATTAAACAATTAGATCAGCTTCAAGATCAAAATGATAAATTAATCCAGTTAGTTCAAAAGCTGGCAGATGAAAATAATGAGAAATAGAGAGACATCATGAGATTAAATTCTGATTGTATCAGAGACACTCTACTAGCAATTGAAAAATACCAAAATTATAACGATTGGTTAGAATTTAGTTACTTAAAAAGCACTAAGGAGTTAGCTCAATATCCGCCTGAAGAAATTGAGTACACGCTAAACGCATTAAGAAATGGCAATCTAATCAATATAGATAAATTTCAAGGAAGTAATTCAAAATGAATAAGAAAACAAATAAGCCTATATTACTTTTTGCTACATTTGTTTTAATTTTATGTGGTTTCTTAGCCGTTAATAGCAACAATGTCTCTGCTAAGAGCTGGTACTGGTGGGCTAAAAAGCCGAGAACTATTGTTTTGACAAGACCTAGATATATTTATGAGATTCAAGCACAACGCCTAGATATAAAAACTACATGATTAGAAAAAAGCTTTTAAAAGCTGGTACAACTATGAAAATTCAGCATGTTGCTTCCTATGATTGGGTAATTACAAAACCTGGTTATGCCAATGGATACTTCAAAGTCAATAAAAAGTTTTGGATCATTCCTGAAAGCAAAAATATCTGGAAAGACCGATATGAAAAATACAAATGGATTGATAAAGGATTACTAGATGGTCAATTTAAAGATGAACACTTCAGCTATAAATTTACTTGGAAGCAGTTCCGCAAACTATGTTCTTTAAACGTATTGAACAACAATTATTTCGTTACTAAAAAGGACTGGAGAACCAAAATCAGACCATTAATTGAAAAATGGAAGCCTGAAACTGAAAAAGATTAAAAAAGGGATCAATTATAAATATTAAAAAAAGCTTGCTTACCTACACGGCAAACGAGCTTTTATTAAACACTGTAAAAGAACATTAGTTTTATGAAAGGAGGTGAAAATCATGGCACGTAAGAAGGATAAAGAAATAACCGAATATAAGCTTAAAAACGGTGAAAAATACTTTAGGTTGAAACTATATCTTGGTATTAATCCTGAAACTGGTAAACGTGTTCAAAGAACTATTAGCAAAATTTCTTCACGTAAAGAAGCCGAAGAAATTAGAAAGCAGCTAAAAGCAAAAGGCGCTGGTGCAATTGCCGAAAAAGATAAGATTAAACAGCAAAAAAGAACTGTAACCGACGTTTACAATGTTTGGATTGAGAACTTAGCGCTTGACGTTCGTGGTTCTACTCTTCACCGTCTAAAAGACACTTGGAGAACACAAACAGAGCCGGAGTTTGGCAATGCTTATATTGATAATATTTCTGCAGATCATGTTCAGCGCTATGTAAATGATCTAGCTTCAAAATATACGACCTACCGGTCAATAGCTAACCAATTACATAGAATAATCAAATACGCTATTTTTAGAAAATGGTGTGACAAAGATCCTTTTGATTGGGTTTTAATGCCTAAAAAGTCAGCAAAGAAAAAAAGAGACACATCTCATAACTTTTATGAGTTAGATGAGCTTAAACACTTTCTTGAAGTTGCTAAAGACTATAGCCCTATGAAATATACTTATTTTCTCACGGTTGCATCTTTAGGCTGTAGACGTGGTGAAGCACTTGCTTTGAAGTGGTCTGATATAGATTTTACTCATAAAGGTGTTTCAATTGAAAGAACCGTTTCAAAAGATAAGGACGGCCACAAAATAATTGACGACGTTAAAAACGGCGTTCATCATGTTGTACCTATGTCGGATAATCTGTATACCATCTTAAAAGAATACAAAGAATATTGTGACAGCAAAGGAAATAATTTTGAATGGTTGTTTCCTACTCATGATGGTAGTTTTAATTGGTCTCAACAAACTGATATATGGATCAAATACTTATACAAGTTTGATAGGAAAAGGTGTGAAGCGTGGAATAAAGATCACCCTAATGATCTTAAAAAGCCCCTACGCAGAATTACACCACACGGCCTACGTCACACCTTAGCCACTCTTCTTTACGATGGTAAAGATGGTATTACCCCTAAAGACGTTCAATATGTTTTAGGTCACAAAACTTCAAAGACGGCTATGGAAATTTACACTCACGTAACCAAGAAACAAAAGAAAGATATTAAGAGTTCAATCAACAATTTGAACTTTTAAAGCAAGTATTCTGTAGATTTTCTGTAAATTTGCCCTGAATGCAAAGAAAGAGCGACGTCAACACACGTCGCTCTAAGAAATATAGAATTATTACTTGCCTTTGATATCATCGTCATTCATCTTAAGAACGGCCATGAAGGCATCTTGAGGTACTTCTACCTTACCTACAGCCTTCATTCTCTTCTTACCACGCTTCTGCTTTTCAAGCAATTTAGCACGACGGTCAGGGTCACCGGTGTGGATCTTCCAAGTAACATCCTTACGGTATGGTTTAATCGTAGCACGTGAAATAATCTTGGCACCGATCGCACCTTGAATATCAACTTCGAAGTTCTGACGTGGAATTAACTTCTTAAGCATTGAGGTCATTTGACGAGCACGATCTTGAGCTTCACTTCTGTGAGCAATAAAGCTAAGGGCATCGATTGGTTCCTTGTTAAGCAAAACATCAATCTTAACTAAGTCAGTTGCACGATAGCCAGTAATTTCATAGTCAAGTGAAGCATAACCCTTGGTTGAAGACTTTAAGTCATCAAAGAAGTCAAAGATAATTTCAGCTAATGGCATGTTGTAAATGACATTAACACGATATTTATCAAGATAATCCATAGTGACAAATTCGCCACGTTTTCTTTGACAAAGTTCCATTACAGGGCCGACAAAGTCATTTGGTACCATAATTTCAGCCTTAACATAAGGTTCTTGAACTTCCTTGTATTCACCAGCATCTGGTAAATCTGATGGGTTATCAATTACCTTAGTTGAACCACCATTCATAATTGCGTGATAGTCAACGGATGGTGCAGTCATAATTAAATCAAGATCAAATTCTTGTTCTAGTCGTTCTTGCACAACATCCATATGTAAAAGTCCTAAGAAACCACAACGGAACCCGAAGCCCAAAGCAGTAGAAGTTTCAGGTTCAAATTCTAAAGCTGCATCGTTTAATTGCAACTTTTGCAAAGCTTCCTTTAAGTCTTCATAATCACGGTTATCAACTGGATACATACCAGAGTAAACCATTGGTGGAATTTGACGGTAACCTGGAAGTGGTTCGGCAGTAGGATTATCTGCTTGGGTGATAGTATCACCAACACGAGTTTCACGAACAGACTTAATGTTGGCAGTAATGTAACCTACATCCCCAGCAATTAAGATATCTTTCTTAATTGGATGTGGACTTGAAACACCTACTTCAGTAACTTCATATTCCTTACCGGTATTCATAATTTGAATCTTGTCGCCAGGCTTAACTGTACCATCTTCAATTTTGACTGACATTACGACACCACGATAATCATCGTACTTAGAATCAAAAATCAAAGCCTTAAGTGGAGCAGTAATATCACCAGATGGAGCTGGAATATCTTTAACTACTTTTTCCAGCATATCCTTAATGCCTTGACCAGTTTTACCAGATACTTCTGCAGCTTCAGAAGCATCAAGACCAAGCATTTCTTCAATTTCTTCCTTAGTCTTAGGAATATCAGCAGATGGTAAATCGATCTTATTGATTACAGGTAAAATAGCCAAATCATCATCAATAGCCAAGTAAGTGTTAGCCAAAGTCTGAGCTTGGACACCTTGCGAAGCATCAACTACCATCAAAGCTCCTTCACAAGCAGCTAAAGAACGTGATACTTCATAAGAGAAGTCTACGTGTCCCGGTGTATCGATCAAGTGGAAGATGTAGTCTTCGCCATCTTCAGCATGATACTTAACTTCAACCGAGTTCATTTTAATAGTAATACCACGTTGACGTTCAAGTGGCATATCATCTAACATTTGATTCTTCAATTGACGTTGACTTACTGTATCAGTCAATTCAAGAATTCTATCAGCAATAGTAGACTTACCATGATCAATGTGAGCTACGATTACAAAATTTCGAATATGTTTTTGATAGTCTTTTAATTTGTTTAAATCCATAAATAAATGCACCCTTTTATTTCTGTCTTATTAATTATAGCAAAGGTTACGGCGCATATAAAAGAAATAGCGAGCTGCATTTTTACAGCCCGCTATTTCTATTCTCCATTCAATTTATCTTTAAGTCTTTCAAAAAAGCCTTTTTCTTTTGGAGTGATATGACCGCCACCATCTTGAACAAAGTCGGTCAAATCTTTTCTTTGTTTTTCATTAATATGCTTTGGAATAACGACATCAACAGTAATGATTTGATCACCGTTACCGTTACCACGAAGATAAGGCACACCTTTACCACGTAAGGTAAATTTCTTATTAGGTTGCGTACCTGCTGGAATAGTCAACTTTTCATCACCATGAACAGTCTTAACATCAATATCATCGCCCAATGTAGCTTGTGCAAATGAAATTGGAACGTGAGTATAAATGTTTTGACCACGACGTTCAAAGATCTTAGATGGTTTTACACGGTAAACGATGTACAAGTCACCGTATGGTCCACCGTTAATACCAGCATCACCTTGGCCTTGGTAACGCAATTGTTGACCATTATCAATACCTGCTGGAATATCAACTTCAATAGTATTCTTACGTTCAATAATACCCTTACCGTGGCAAGTTTCACATGGGTGTTCAATAATTACACCACGACCATGACACTTATCACAGGTAGTTTGTTGACGAACCATACCAAATACTGATTGTTGGGTAATCGTCATATAACCTGTACCATGACATTTATCACAGGTGATTGGGTGTGTGCCCTTTTGACAACCGTTACCACCACAGATCTCACAAGTTTCTTCACGAGTGTAGCTAACTTGGGTCTTTTTTCCCTTAATGGCATCCATAAAGTCAATCGTTAACGTATAGTCGAGGTCCTGACCACGTTGTGGTGCCGTAGGATCAACTCTTTGTCGACGGCCTTGACCAAAGATATCACCAAAAATGTCGCCAAAATCGCCAAAGCCTGAAGTATCAAAACCTGCACCACCAAAGCCTTGACCGGCTCCGCCACCGAAGCCACCTTGGCCATTTACACCGGCAGAACCAAATTGATCATATTGTGCACGCTTTTGCTTATCATGCAAAACTTCATAAGCTTCATTTACTTGCTTATACTTTTCTTCTGCTCCGGGTTCATGGTTCAAATCTGGGTGGTATTTTTTTGCTAGTTTACGATATGCCTTATTAATTTCCTGGTCACTGGCGTCACGATCTACGCCAAGCACTTTATAATAATCTTCTTGTGCCATCTATTTGAACTCCTTATGATTCTCAAAAGAAAAGAACTACTCAATGGGTAGTTCTCTTCTCCTTTTGTTTAATTATAAACCCATTACTTGTTTGGATCTACTTTGTGGAATTCACCATCTTGGGCACCACCGTTATTACCATTGTTTGGGTTGCCACCTTGTGGGCCTTGAGGACCTGCTTGTGGGCCAGCTTGACCTGCTGCACCTTGAGCTCCACCATTTTGTTGGTAAAGTTTAACAGCTAAGTCTTGAGCAGCCTTGGATAAGGCATCTTTCTTTTCTTTCATTTCGTCCAAGTTGTTGTCCTTTTGAGCCTTCTTCAAGTCATTAAGGGCATCTTCAACTGGCTTACGATCTGCATCAGAAAGCTTATCCTTAGTTTCCTTCAAAGTCTTGTCAGTAGTGAAGACTAATTGATCAACTTCGTTACGTAAGTCTGCTTCTTCCTTACGTTTCTTGTCTTCTTCGGCGTGTTCTTCGGCGTCTTTTTGCATACGCTTGATTTCTTCGTCTGACAAACCGGATGAACTCTTGATAGTGATCTTTTGTTCCTTACCAGTACCCATATCCTTAGCAGATACGTTTACGATACCGTTCTTGTCGATATCAAAAGTAACTTGAATTTGAGGAACACCACGTGGTGCAGGTGGAATATCAGTTAATTCGAAGCGGCCAAGAGTCTTGTCGTCTGCGGCCATTGGACGTTCACCTTGTAATACGTGAACATCTACTGCTGGTTGGTTATCTGCAGCAGTTGAGAAGATTTGACTCTTTGAAGTAGGAATAGTAGTGTTTCTGTCGATTAACTTAGTGAAGACACCACCCATGGTTTCAATACCAAGTGACAATGGAGTAACATCAAGCAAAACGATGTCCTTAACATCACCTGAAATAACACCACCTTGGATAGCTGCACCTAAGGCAACAGCTTCGTCAGGGTTAATTGAGTGGTCAGGTTCCTTGCCAGCCCATTCCTTAACTGCCTTTTGAACAGCTGGAATACGAGTTGAACCACCGTTTAAGATAACCTTGTCGATGTCGTTAACAGTAAGACCTGCATCCTTTAATGCATTGTCAAATGGGATCTTAGTCTTTTCAACTAAGTCGCTAGTCAATTCATCGAACTTAGCACGAGTTAAGTCAGCTTCAAGGTGAAGTGGACCAGATTCGCCGGCAGAAATGAATGGAAGTGAGATGTGAGTGCTTGATACACCTGACAAGTCTTTTTTAGCCTTTTCTGCGGCATCCTTTAAACGTTGCATTGCCATCTTGTCTTTAGACAAGTCAACACCATTTTCATCCTTGAAGTTCTTGATCAACCAATCCATAATACGGTGGTCAAAGTCATCACCACCAAGATGAGTATCACCGTTAGTTGACAATACTTGGAAGACACCGTCACCTAATTGAAGTACGGAAACATCGAAAGTACCACCACCAAGGTCGTAAACCAAAACCTTTTCATCTTGGTCTTTGTTCAAACCAAAGGCTAAAGCTGAAGCAGTTGGTTCGTTGATGATTCTTTGAACATTCAAACCAGCAATCTTACCGGCATCCTTAGTAGCTTGACGTTGTGCGTCATTGAAGTAAGCAGGAACAGTAATAACTGCATCCTTAACTTCTTCACCTAAGTAGTCTTCTGAGAACTTCTTGATGTATTGCAAAATAAATGCTGAAATTTCTTGTGGAGTGTAGCTCTTGTCGCCAACCTTAACCTTGTAATCAGCTTCACCCATGTGACGCTTGATTGAAACAATAGTATTAGGGTTAGTAATAGCTTGACGCTTAGCAACTTCACCTACTTGAATTTCACCGTCTTTGAAAGCAACTACTGATGGAGTAGTACGATTGCCTTCTGGGTTAGTAATGATCTTTGGTTCTTTACCTTCAAGAACTGCAACTGCTGAGTTAGTAGTCCCAAGGTCAATACCAATAACTTTTGACATGTATAAACTTCCTCTCTTATTGAGCAACTACAACCATAGCTGGTCTTAGCGTTCGATCTTTATATTGATATCCTTTTTGTAAAACCTGAACAACGTGATCTTTTTGATCATCATTCTCAGCTGCTACTGTTTGAACAGCTTGATGTAATGTCGGATCAAATTTAACGCCTTCAGCTTCAATCTCAACAATACCATGATCTTTCATAGCCTTAGTAAGTGAATCAAGGGTCATTTGAACACCTTTCTTCAATTGCTTAGAAACATCATCATCAGCTTTAACGCTTAAAGCTCTTTCCAAATTGTCCATTGCAGGCAAAACGTCTTTAGCTAAGCTTTGAGATTCGTATTTGATAAGTTGCGCTCTTTCCTTTGAGTAGCGGTTTTGCATATTTTGAATTTCTGCTTCACTACGCAAATACTTATCTTCAAGATCTTTGTTTTTGGCTTGTAAATCAGCTATTTCTTTAGCTAATTTTTGATCTTTGTTATCTTCTTTTTTAGATTCTTCGTCCTTAGCCGTTTCTTTCTTCACAGCTTTTTTAGACACAGAATCTTTTTCTTTTTTATCTAAATCTTTTTCACTAGGAAACTCTTCTTTACTCACGGCTAACCTCCTCTATTGAAATTTACCGTAATAGTCGAGCAACTTCTTGGCTAATTCATTTCTAAAGTATTCAAGAAGTCCGATCATTTGTGAATACGGCATATTTGTTGGCCCAAGTAAAGCAATTGTTCCTTTACCATGGGTGCCGACGCTATATTCAGCGGTCAGCAAACTATAATTCTTTAACAAATCGTTAGGCATTTCTGATCCTAACTTTACTTTTACTGGATATTTCTCGGTCTTCGGATCAGCTTTCCCATCGAGCAAGTTAGAAAATAGATTATCATGATCGATTAATTCATAAAGAGATCTGATATCTTTTACATTATGTTCAGATGTGTTATTCAACAAATTAATTTGTCCATCAACATACATCTGCTCGCTTGCAGCATCTTTTAAAACATCTTCAACCAAATCTAGAAGCTCGGTAACATGATCGCTACCAAGCTCACTCTTAGCAAGCTCACTTAAGAATGAAATATTAACTTCACTTAAGCTCTTACCAACTAATTGATCGTTGATCATTCGTACTGCTTTTTCAATTTCTTCGCCATGAATATTATGTGGCAAAGCATAAACCTGATTCTGAACATTGCCATCACTCGTCACTAGAATGGCCATTACTTGTCTTGCTGACAATGGCACAATTCTGAAACCCGTGATCTTAACATCCGCACTCTCAGGTCCTTCAGCAAAAGCAGTATAATCAGTTAAATCTGATAAGATACGTGCTGCTTCTTGCACAATCTCATTCACTTGATGGAAAGGTCGATCCAATTGACTTCCGATTGTATTATAAACGGACTCTGGCAACTGCAGTGGTTCAACCAAATTGTCCAAATAATACCGATAACCTTCGCTTGAAGGAATTCGACCACTAGAAGAGTGGGTCTTTTCAATCAAGCCTTGATCTTCTAGCACTGCCATTTCATTACGAATGGTTGCACTTGATATCTTAATTGGCAATTGTTTCATCACTGTCTTTGAACCTACAGGCTCACGTGTCTGCGTAAAGTCCGTGATTATTGTTTTTAATATAAGTTCTTGACGCTCGGTCAACATAAATATCGCCCTCACTTTTAGCACTTACATCTCTTAGGTGCTAACAAATTCTATTATACTAAAATTTAGCAATAATTCAACCCGAGTGCTAATTTATTTTGAACTTTTTTCTAGCTTTATTCTGTGCTTGGCTACATGCTCTATGAAGTACTGATCGTGTTCGACCAAAAGCACTGCTGGTTGCTTGTCTTTAAGCAATTTAATTAATTGATCTTGATTGAAAACATCTAAGTAATTTGCCGGTTCATCCCATAAATATAAATCAGCTGGCTCTACTAAAGATTTGGCCAAGGCAACGCGCTTTTGCTGACCCATGCTCATCTCTTCAATTTTGGTAGTAAAACTTTCTCGTGGAAATCCCATTTTCTTTAAATTGTTAAGTAATTCTTCATAGGAAATCTTTTGCTTTTCGGCAAATTCTTTTAGAGTCCCAGTATATTCAGTGAAGTCTTGTGGCAAATATGATATTTTTAAGCCATTTATTAAAACAAACTTACCTTGATATGAAACCTCATTGGTTTTGCTTAACAGCAATTTTAAAAAGGTCGATTTACCACTTCCGTTTTTGCCTTCTAGAGAAACGATACCTTTATTTTTAACGATCATATTTAGATCTTCAAAAAGCTGTTTATCTTGAACCTTCAAAGACAAGTGCTGAGTTTCAAGTAAAGTCTGATGATAGTTTGGCTGAAAATTCATTGTTAAATCAGGCACATCTTCAATATTGACCATTAAACCTTTTTTCTCTTCGATTCGTTTATCCATTCGATGCTGAGTATTGATAGCCTTCTTCATCATTTTTGCTGCAGCATGACCAATTGCACCCTTGTTTAATCTTGTACGTCTATTAAGAACATACTGCGTTTTTCTACCCTGATACTTTTGTGCTTCTACACTATCAGACCAATTATTAAAACGAACATACTTATTGTTTAAACTCTTAATTTCACCTTTTAATTTTTCATTTTTATCACGATTAAATTGATCCCTTTTCTCCTTTGTATCCTCATAACTAGCATAATTTCCTTGATACAAATGAATTTCAGTATTTTCAATCGCTAAAATATGATCAGTAATTTGATTCAGAAAATCACGATCATGACTTACCACAATATAGCCTTTATCATGCTTTCTCAAATATTCTGCTACTTGCAAACGACTAGCTTCATCCAAATGATTAGTAGGTTCATCAATAAGCGGAAATGCATCCCTATCGGTAAATGACAAGGCAAGTAATACCTTTGTTTGCTCGCCACCACTTAATGTATTAAACGGCTGCCACAACAAATTAGGATCCGTGTCCATTAAATTTAGCTCTCGCTCAAGTTCCCACTGTTCAAAATTTGCTTGGTCCTGCAATTCATAGAGAGTAATATTTTCAGGATTTTTTTCAGTAATTGGAAAGTAAGAAAAGACAAGTTTACTTTCAATTTTACCAGTTCCCTGTAATTTTCCTCTCAGTAAGTTCAATAATGTAGTCTTACCTCTACCATTTCTACCAACTAGACCCAATTTCCAGCTGCTATCCAAGTTCAAATTTAAGTCATTAAAAATATTGTCACTGGCATCTTCGTATCTAAAAGAAAGGTTTGAAATCTTAATATTGCTCATGAAATCACCTCACGCAAAAAGAGAGTCCACACTTTTTCAAGAGTAGACTCCCTTCTTAACATTTAGATATGAAAAAAAGAAGGATATACCATTTATGTCTAATCTTGACAAAAGTGCATAGTAACCCTCTTCAAATAAAGAGTAACTGTTAAACTATGCTTCATTTTGCAAGATTAAAGACGCAACGGCGATCCCTCTTTCTAAATTTGAATTTCAATTGATACAAAAAGGATATCATGAAAAATATTGCTTTTCAACTTTTTATTCAGCAAAATAGGCTTTGATCTCTTCTTGATCCTTTTCAAGTTGCTTCTTCAATTCATCCAAGTTGGCAAATTTAATTTCTCCGCGAGTATACTTGTACCACTTAATCTTCATTGGCTTATCGTATACATCTTCGTCAAAATCAAATAAGTTTGACTCAATATAAATCTTCTTTTCTTGACCAATTGTCACGTTATAACCAACGCTAGTCATTGAATCATACCATTTGCCATCTATCTCAGTTTTAGTTGCATAAACGCCAATTTTAGGGATCACCTTGTGATCTGCCCAGATTAAATTAGCCGTCGGGAAACCTAGCTTATGCCCATTACGTTTGCCATGGCCTACTATGCCACTCATCACATAATGATGTCCCATTAATTTGTAAGCAAGTTCCATCTTGCCATCTTTAATGGCTTGGCGGATCTCGGTGGAGCCAATCTTTTTACCGGCAAAAATTTGCTTAGGCATTACTACAATATCAAAGCGTCTCTTCGCATAATCTGGCAAACGATCCATATTTGCAATTTCTTTGGGACCATATGTATAGTCAAAACCGGCTACGACAGTGTCCGCATTCAATTTAACAATTACATTATCAACAAAGTCTTGTGCCTCGATTTGACTAAATTCTTTGGTAAATGGCATCACAGCTAGATAATCGACACCTAATTCAGCCATTTTATCTGCTTTTTCTTCAAGCGTTTCAAGATATTTAAAATTCTTTTTGTTCTCATAAATTTCTTTAGGGTGTCGATCAAATGTCATAACCACCAGAGGTAATTTCTTTTGATCCGCAACTTCTTTTGCTCGCTTGATCAATTTTTGATGTCCCAAGTGAACTCCATCAAAAAAGCCGAGAGCAAGTACTACTTTTGAAGATAGAATATTTTCTTTAACTGGATAAGTTAAATGGACGATTTTCACAACTAATTCCTTCATTTCAATTATTCATTTTGAAGCAACATTAGATCTGGGCAATAGAGTCTCCCCTTATTCTCATAAATTGCCCTAACTTTTTTATTGTACCTTAAAGCTACCTTTTTGGCATCTGTTTCTAACTTAATCCAGGCACCATTTTGAACTTTTTTCCATTGATCATCTGACAGATCAATAGTTTCATAATTAGTGAAAAATGCATCGATTGGTTGAATCAATTCACTAGCCTTTTCAGGATTTGCTTCAATCTCACTTAATTTTACTGCTTGAGTGATATCAAAGCCAGAACTAGCAGTTCGTCTTAATTCAGTCATAACAGCTGGTTTGCCTAATTTTTCTCCCAAATCATTAACAAGTGATCTAACATAGGTACCTTTGCTGCATTCAATTTCAAATCCGAAGCTTTCTTGTCCCTTATCTTCATCAAACACAGGTTCATCTACTAAACGATAATCATAGATATCAACTGTTCGCTTAGGACGCTCAACAGCAATTCCTTCTCTGGCATATTCATATAAGTGCTTACCATTTACTTTAACAGCTGAGTAAATTGGAGGAACTTGCTCAATTTCTCCTTTAAATGAATCCATCCCTGCTTGAATTTCTTCAGCAGTAAATGGGTGATCTAGTTTTTCCTCTTTTAAAACCGTACCTGTTGCATCATACGAATCAGTTGCGTAGCCAAATAAACCCTTACCCTCATATTTTTTAGGACGTGTATGCATAAGTTCAATTAACTTAGTAGCTTGTCCAATTGCGATCGGTAAAACTCCAGTTACTTCAGGATCCAATGTACCAGCATGACCAATTTTTCTAATATGCAACGCACGACGCAAATGGTAAACAACATCTGCGCTTGTCATATCCTTGTCTTTATCAATCACTAAAATTCCATTTAACATATTTATATCCTATCTAGCTAACAAAAAAAGCGCCTTAACGGCGCCTTTTTTACTTACTTGCCCGTTCAGCATCTTGCTTTTTAACTTCTGCAATTAAACGGTCAATTTTACTACCATATTTTACTGAATTATCACGTTTGAAAATAAGTTCAGGAACTTTATATACAGTCAAAGTTTGACCAAGCAAATGACGCATCATGCCCTTTGCCTTTTCTAAGCCTTCTTCTACTTCCTTTTCTTTTTCAGCATCTTCAGTTAATAAACTGTAGTAAACAGTTGCATATGAAAGATCATTCGTACATTCAACCGCAGTGATTGTAACTTCGCTTAAACGAGGATCACGAATTTTCTTTTGCAAAATTTTGGTTAATTCGCGAAGGATTTCTCCTTCAACACGACCAATTCTATGCTTCATGCTTGCCTCCTAAAATAATTACTTAGGTTCAACTTGTTGCATTTCGTAAACTTCGAATTCGTCGCCAACCTTGATATCGTTGTAGTCCTTAATGGTCAAACCACAGTCGGTACCTTGCTTAACTTCCTTAACGTCGTCCTTAAATCTCTTAAGTGATGCAATTTCACCATCGTATTTAACGATACCGTCACGAATAACTCTAATCTTAGAATCGTTCTTAACTACACCCTTATCAACGAAGGAACCAGCAATTGTACCAACCTTAGAAACCTTCCAAGTTTCACGAACTGTTAAGTTACCAATAACCTTTTCTTCGTAAGTTGGTTCAAGCATACCCTTCATGGCAGCAGTAACATCATCGATAGCCTTGTAGATGACACTGTACAGACGAATATCAACAGAGTCAGTTTCTGCTTGACTCTTAGCAGTTGCAGTTGGACGAACGTTGAAACCAATAATAAATGCATTAGATGCACCAGCTAAAGTAACATCTGATTCATTAATTGCACCAACGCCTGAGTGAATAATGTTAACACGTACGCCTTCAACTTCGATCTTTTCAAGTGATTGTTGCAAAGCTTCTACTGAGCCTTGAACATCAGCCTTCAAGACAATGTCAACCTCTTTCATGTTTTCCTTCTTCATAGTATCAAAGAGGTTATCAAGGGTAACGTGTTGTACCTTTTCACGAGACTTTTGCAATGATTGTTGTGCTCTAGCTTCACCAACGCTTCTTGCAGTCTTTTCATCCTTAAATTCAACCAACTTATCAGCTGATTCAGGAACATCGTTCAAACCAGTAATTTCAACAGGTTCTGATGGGGTTGCCTTCTTAACTTGACGACCACGATCGTTGGTCATTGTACGTACACGACCGAAAGTATCACCCACAACAATTGGATCACCAATATTAAGTGTACCTTGTTGGATCAAAACGTCGGCTACAGGACCACGACCACGTGACAAACGAGCTTCAATTACAGTACCGATAGCCATTTCAGTAGGATTTGCCTTAAGTTCCATCACATCAGCTTGAAGCAAAATCATTTGAAGCAAGTCATCAACGTTTTGACCAGTCTTAGCTGAAATGTTAACGAAAATTGTGTCACCACCGTAATCTTCAGGAATTAAGTTATACTTCATTAATTCTTCGGTTACGTGTTGTGGGTTGGCACCTGGCTTATCCATCTTGTTAATTGCAACAATAATTGGAACATTAGCACTCTTAGCGTGGTCAATAGCTTCGACAGTCTGTGGCATTACACCATCATCTGCAGCTACAACCAAAACAACGATATCAGTGATTTCGGCACCACGAGCACGCATGTTAGAGAATGCGGCGTGTCCTGGAGTATCCAAGAAAGTAATCAAACGGTTGTCTAATCTAACTTGGTAAGCACCGATCTTCTGAGTGATACCACCAGCTTCGTGAGCCGAAACGTGAGTATGACGTAAGCGGTCAAGCAAAGTAGTCTTACCGTGGTCAACGTGACCCATGATAGTAACTACTGGTGGACGCTTAACTTGGTTCTTAGACTTCTTTGATTCTTCCATTCTCTTGTTGTAAAGAGTGTCAATATCTGAGATATCTTCATGAACCTTTTGCTTAGCATCAATACCGTATTCAGCAGCCAATAATTCAATCGTGTCCTTATCCAATGATTGGTTTTGGTTAGTCATAACACCAAGCATGAATAACTTCTTAACGATTTCTGCTGGTTCACGGTGAAGCAATTTACCAAGGTCTTGGGCGTTCATACCTTCTTCGTAAACCAATACTTCTGGTAATGGACGTTCCTTACGCTTAGTAGGTTGCTTCTTTGGCGTTTGTTCTTGTTGCTTCTTCTTGTTCTTACGACGTTTTCTTTCTGAACGATCTGAATGTTCACTGTGACCGTTGAAGAATTGGTTCTTACCCTTACGGCCTGGCTTACCTGTATTTCTACCATGACCATTGCCACGTCTATCATCCTTAGGAGCTTCTGGCATAGTAACCTTAGCAGCTACTCTTTCATTAGCTGATGGTTGATTTTGCTTCAAACGAGCTGGGGATGGCTTTAAAATCTTAGGACCAATTACTTTCTTTTCAACTGGTGCTGACTTCTTCTTGTTGTTATCGTTATTAGTTTTCTTATTATTTTTCACTGGTTGTTCTTGTTTTGGATGTTTCAACTGTTCGTGATATTCTTTCTTAGCCTTTTGAGCTTCCTTGTTAAGTTGGCCTTCTTCGGCACGTTGCTTTTGCTTAAATTGTTGAAGCAAAGCTGCGGCCTTTGGCTTACCTGAACTAGCTCTATTATTGCCGCGTTCGTTTCGATTATCACGATTACGATCATTATTTTGACGACGTTTATTATTACGTCTTCTTGGCTTCTTAGAAGAATTATTATCTTCTTGCTTCTTTTCATTCTTGCGAATAGAAGAAACAGAGATCTTAATCTTATTATTCTTCTTGGCGGGAGCGGAGTTTTGGAAACTACTCTTTAATTTTGCAGCCTGTGCATCATCAATTGATGACATGTGATTTTTCACATCAAAGCATAAATCCTTTGCTTTTTGGACTACAACTTTATTATCAACGCCTACTTCTTTTGCGACTTCATAAATTCTTTTCTTTGCCATCCAATCACACTCCTTCATTTATTCTTTTAACTAATGCCCTAGCAAAACCAGCATCAGTTAATCCTAAAACTTTTCGCTTTTTGCCAATTGCTCTTGACATTTCACTAGCCGAAAATGAGTTTATCATAGGAATATTATTTTTTCTGGCAACGCGATCCACTTTCTCTGCAGTGTTTGCTTGAACATCACTTGCAAGCAGGATCAGCTTTATTTTTCCTTTATTTGTCTCGTTTATTACAGTTTCGGTACCTGTTGTTAATTTTCCGGCACGCTCTGCTAAACCTAACAAATTAATTGCTTTTTGTCTATTTTGCAATCTTATTTATCACCAAATAATTCTTTTCTTGCTTTCTGATGATCAACATAAGAGTAAAGTTCATCGTAAAAGCTGTCTGGAACCTTTGCACCTAAGCTACGATCCAAAACGTGCTTTTCCTTGGCTTCTTCAATCTTAGATGGATCAAGTGAAACATATGCTCCTCGTCCTGCCTTTTTACCAGTAGGATCAACAGAAACATTCTTTTCTTTATCGATCACAATGCGTACTAATTCTTTCTTAGGTTGCATTGTATCGGTTAATAAATCCTTCCGCATTGGGATTTTTCTTTTTTTCAAAAGATCACCTATTCTTCAGTATTATCTTCTGCATTTTCTGCATCGTTTGCATCTACAGCTTCAGTGTCATCACTTGAAGTAGTTTCTTCATTAGTTGCTGCTGCATCTTCACTATTAGAATCTGATGACTTTTCGTCAACAAATTCTACTTCGGATTCTGGACGGATATCAATCTTGTAGCCAGTCAAACGAGCTGCAAGACGTACGTTTTGACCCTTCTTACCAATAGCAAGTGATAATTGGTAATCTGGCACAATTACCAAAGCACTCTTTTCATCTTCATCATCACCAAATTGAACAGCAATTACTTCTGCTGGGTTCAATGCATTAGCGATAAAGTCTGATGGGTCTTCTTCGTACTTAACGATATCGATGTTTTCGCCGCCAAGTTCATTAACAACGTTTTGAACACGAGCACCCTTTTGACCTACACAAGTTCCGACTGGATCAATGTTAGGATCATTTGACTTAACAGCCATTTTGGTACGGTCGCCAGCTTCACGAGCAATTGAAACAATTTCAACAGTTCCATCATAAATTTCTGGAACTTCTTGTTCAAATAAACGCTTTACCATATCTGGAGCAGTTCTAGATACAGTAATTTGGGCACCCTTAGAATCTGAACCTACATGAGTTACCAATACACGAATTTGATCTTGTGGGTTGTAAATTTCATTAGGCATTTGATCGTGATGTGGCATTACAGCTTCAACATTGCCAATTTTAACATAAACAAAGCGATTATCACGGCGTTCTACAGTACCTGTAACAAGCTCATCTTCATATTGAGAATATTCATCAATAATATGATTTCTTTCTGCTTCACGCAAACGTTGCATAATAACTTGCTTGGCAGTTTGAGCAGCAATACGACCAAAGTTCTTAGGAGTTACTTCAAAACGAATTTCATCGCCAACTTCATAAGCACGGTTGATAGCTAAAGCATCTTTTAAGCTGACTTCCAAACGATCATCTTGAACTTCGTCAACAACTGTCTTAACAGCCATAACTTTAAAGTTGCCTTTTCTTTCGTCAAAATCAACTTCAACGTTTTGTGCTTGGTTATAATTCTTCTTGTATGCAGCTACCAAAGCGGCTTTAATTGCATCAACAATAACATCTTGCTTAATGCCCTTAGTCTTTTCTAAGGTGGCAAACGCTTCTAGCATTTCTTTAGACATAAGTTTTTAATCAGCCTTTCTAAAATTCAATTGCAAAACGAATATTTGCAATTAACTTACGGGGAACAGTTAATGTTTTTCGTCTTGTCTTATCTTTTACTTCCAATACAATCTCTTCATCATTATAGGACTTAAGCGTACCTTCATACACTTTTTTGTCCTCAATTTTTTGATAGAGACCAATATGAATATAATCATTCAAAGCCTTTTTCCAATCTGCTTCAGTCTTAATAGGACGTTCTGCACCTGGAGATGATAATTCCAAAACATATGGATCAGGGAATGGATCTGGATTGAGAGTATCGAGCTTTTCAGAAACAAGTTCACTCAAAGATGCGATTTCATCAATATCAATTCCATTTGGCTCACGATCTACATAGATACGTAAATAATTTTGTCCCTTCTCTTTAACGTATTCCATATCAACCAACATGTCACCATGTTCATCAATAATTGGTTCAACAACTGGACGAACAAGATCTATAACTTTAGACAAAAATTTTCCTCCGTAATAAAAAGAGTGAGCATTACTGCTCACTCGAATTTACCTATTCGAACTTCTCTAATAGTATACCATGTTTTACTAAACAATGTAAAATCAGATATCTAGAAAAGAGATAATTGATTTTCGTCAGGCATCCCTTCCAAGACACCATTATCTTCAAAATAGTTCATGATTGTTTGAGAAACTTTACCACGCTTAGCCAAATCTTCCTTAGACAGGAATTTCTTTTCAGCACGAGCAGCCACAATCTGCTTAGCTGCGTTATCTCCTAAACCAGGTACAGCATTGAATGGAGCCAAGATAGTATGTTTATCCAAGATCTTAAAATCAGTAGCTTCAGATTGATCAATATCAACCATCTTGATCTTGATGCCACGTTCAAGACATTCATTAGCAATTTCCAAAACAGTTAACAAACTCTTGTCCTTTGCTGAAGCATCCATACCCTTATCTTGAATTTCTTTCATTGCTGCCTTAACGGTATTTTTACCATGACTCATTGCAACCAAGTCAAATAAGTCGGCACGAACTGAGAAGTAAGCAGTGTAGTATATTTCTGGATAGTACACTTTAAACCAAGCAATTCTCAAAGCCATCAAAATGTAGGCGGTGGCGTGTGCCTTAGGGAACATGTACTTGATCTTCAAACAAGAAGGAATATACCAATCTGGAATCTTCTTGTTTTTCTTAAGTACGGCCATATTTTCATCGCTAATTCCGCGACCGTGACGAACTGATTCCATAGTTGAGAAGGCAACTTCTGGTTTTACGCCCCAGTGAATCAAGTCCATCATAATGTTGTCACGACAACCAATAACGTCCTTTAACTTGCAAGTACCGTTATTAACCAAATCTTCAGCATTACCTAGCCATACGTCAGTACCGTGTGACAAACCAGAAATCTGCAATAATTCGGCAAAAGTAGTTGGTTTAGTTTCTTCAAGCATCCCTCTAACAAAACGAGTACCAAATTCCGGTACACCCAAAGTACCAGTTTGAGAACCAATTTGTTCAGGGGTTACTCCCAAAGCTTTTGTACCTGAGAACAATGACATAACACCTGGATCATCTGGTGGAATAGTCAATGGATCAATTCCTGACAAATCCTGCAAGTGACGAATCATGGTTGGGTCATCGTGTCCCAGAATATCGAACTTCAAAATGTTATCGTGAATTGAGTGGAAGTCATAGTGTGTAATTAACCAAGCAGCATTCACATCATCAGCTGGATAAGAAACTGGCGTAAAGTCATAAATATCCATGTCATCTGGAACTACAACAATTCCGGCTGGGTGTTGACCTGTCGTTCTCTTTACCCCACGAATACCACTAGCTAAACGATCAAGTTCAGCATTCCGCAGTTTCAAATCTCTTTCTTCATCAAAGTGCTTAGCATAACCATAAGCCGTCTTATCAGCAACCGTGGCAATAGTTCCGGCACGATATGAATTATCGGGGCCAAACATAACTCGAATGAAGTTATGTGCTACTGGTTGGTAGTCACCGGAGAAGTTCAAATCGATATCAGGAACCTTATCACCGTGGAAACCCAAGAAAGTAGCAAATGGAATATCCTGACCATCTTTTACTAACGGAGTACCACATTTTGGACAATTCTTATCAGGCAAGTCAAACCCTGAACCATATTCCCCATTTTCAAAGAATTGAGAATACTTACACTTAGGACAGCGATAGTGTGGTGCCAGCGGGTTAACTTCAGTAATACCTGACATTGTAGCTACCAAACTAGATCCTACTGAACCACGGGAACCTACCAAATACCCATCTTTGTTTGACTTAGCTACAAGACGTTGAGAAATTAAGTAAATAACCGCATAACCATTAGAAATAATAGAGTTAAGTTCCAAATCGATACGGTCCTTAACGATCTTAGGCAAAGGATTACCGTATAATTCATAAGCCTTGTCGTAAGTCAATTTCTTCATTTCTTCATCAGCGTGAGCAATGTGAGGTGGATACAAACCATCTTTAATAGGCTGAATTTCAGAAATTTCATCCGCAATCTTATTAGTATTATCAATGACGATTTCTTTAGCTACATCTTCACCTAAGAAACTAAAGGCATCAAGCATTTCTTGCGTAGAATAGAAGTGCAAATCTGGTTGTGGCTTGTTTCTATTAGGGTTAGAACGTTGAGCAGAAATCAGAATTGTACGATAAATTGCATCATGTGGTTCAACGTAGTGCGAATCACCAGTTGCTACAACAGGTTTATTTAATTCTTTACCTAGTTTATAGATATTGTTGATAATTTCTTCAAGCTGATTTTCATCTTTGATCAACCCATCAGCAATTAATTGTGAGTATGTTGCTGGTGGTTGAACTTCCAAGAAGTCATAGAACTTGGCCTTTTCACGTGCTTCATCGTAACCTTTTTGCATCATAGCAACAAAGACGTCACCTTGCCAACAGCCTGAACCGTACAAAAGTCCTTCGTGCAAATCTGCCAAATCAGACTTAGGCGTTCTAGGAATACGGTAAAAGTCTTTCGTACTTGCGATTGAAACTAATTTATACAGATTCTTTAAACCTTTCTGGTCTTTAGCTAGCACCGTCATATGAGAAGGACGAGCACGCTTATAAACTTCACCATGAGCCGCATAGCCATTTAAGTTGTTCAAGTTATCTTCGTTGTACTTTTTCTTAAAAGCATCAAGTAACTTGTACATCAAATAGCCAGTTGCTTCCGCATCCTGATTAGCTCTGTGGTGGTGTTCCAAAGAAACATTGTACTTCTTAGCTAATGAATCCAAAGTGTGTCGATTTTGTTCTGGGTGCAATAAACGAGATACTTCAAGAGTATCAACAACAGGCTGAGTAATTTCACTGAGTCCTGCTCTTCTTAAAGCAGCGTTAACAAAACCAACATCGAACTGAACATTGTGTCCACAAAGAGGACGGTCACCGTAAAAGTCTTGGAACTGTTTAATTACGACGTCTTCATCATCGGCTGCACTAACCATTTCATCTGTAATAGAGGTCAAATTAATGGTTTGTTCACTCAGTGGATGATGCGGATTGATAAATTTATCAAATCTTTCGAGCACTTCACCATTCTTCATTTTTACGGCACCAATTTCAATAATCGTGTCGTAAACGGACGAAAGTCCTGTAGTTTCAACGTCGAAGATTACAAATTCACGATCTTCATAAGTCATTGGAGCTGGATTCAAGACAAGTAAAGCATGATCATCAATCATGTTAGCTTCAACACCATAAAGAATCTTCATGTCAGTAGCTTTACCAGTGCTATATGCTTCTGGGAAGGACTGAACATCACCATGATCTGTAATCGCAATTGCTTTTTGACCAAACTTCTTGGCAGTTTTAATGAAATCAGTTGGCGTATTAGTAGCATCAAGCTGACTCATATTGGTATGCAAGTGAAGTTCAACACGCTTTTGTTCACCCTCATACTTTTCAGTACGACCCACATGTTCAACAGTTTCAAAACTACTAATATTGAACACTACATCGTGTTGGTACTGATCATCTGCAGCTGTACCTTGCATCTTTGCCCAAGTGCCTGGCTTAATAGCTGACATTTGTTCAATTTGATCTTTATCAGATACAAATTTCTTGAAAGCAATTGAATCACTATAGTCAGTGATTTCACCGGTAAAAATTACCGCTCCTGACTTTAATTCACGACTTTCAATGTTAAAGATGTTACCTTCAATAACAACATTACGGGTACCGTCTTCGACATCTTTAATTTGAGTAATTGAAGCATTTTCATCCAATTTGCGTTTTCCATAACTAGTACGCTTAGTTGGGTATTGGCGTGGCTGAGGCTTTGGCTTTTCAGGAGTCTGCTCAAATTGCTTTTGCATATCCTTTTCATGTTCTTCATGGCGTTCTTCCAGACTTTGCAAGTTGCTTTCCATACTGGATTGATCAACCTGAGTAATAAATTTCAGGTTAAAGAAGCCGTACTTACGCATTTCTAAAGCCAACTCGTCTAAAGCCTTTTGCTCAATTATTCCGTCAATAATATTGTTGTCAACTGGGATAACCCAGCGACCATCAACTTTTTCTGGCTTTTGACCTGCTAAAAATTCACGAGCCATTGGTTGCAATACATTAGAATTTTCAACTGCATAATGCCAATAGTTTGGTAAATATTTATCTGAGCCATCACCGGTATTTACAAAAAATCTTACATTTACAAACGAAGAAAAACTTTCTTCTATAGCTTTTCTTAATGCCACATAGGTATCGTACTGTAATGGAGTATCAAAAAAAACGTGGATATCCCACCTATGTTCTTTAGCGTAAACATCCACGTTTTCAATCTTTCCCTTTTGAAGAAGATAATTATCTTCAAAACTATCAGGAAAGTGAACCTGTTTGAGCAATTTTAAGAAAAGATCGTTTTTATTTGCCACAAAAATTATCCTAACTCTTGATTTACAAACTTATCTAATTCATCAATTGACATTTCGGTTGCCTTAGCATCAGTTGGTCTCTTAACTTCAACGATGCCATCAGCAGCCTTCTTACCAACCGTAATTCTAATTGGAGCACCAACTAAGTCAGCATCAGCAAACTTAACACCGGCACGTTCCTTACGGTCGTCATATAAAACATCATACTTTTCACTGAATTTCTTTTCAAGTTTTTCAGCTAATTCAGTCTGATCATCCTTGTTCATCTTCATTTGAACAATATGAATTTCAAATGGAGCGATTTCCTTTGGCCATGCAACACCGCGTTCAGTTAAGTGTTGTTCAACTGCTGCAGAAAGCATTCTAGTTACACCGATACCGTATGAACCCATGATAACTGGCTTAGACTTACCATTTTGATCCAAGAAATCTGCACCCATAGTCTTAGTGTAGTAAGTACCCAACTTAAAGATGTGACCCACTTCGATTGAAGTAGTGAATTTAAGTGGTAAGTGATCAACTGGGTCTGGTTCGCCTTCATTAGCAACTCTAAGGTCAGCAAATTCATCTACCTTAAAGTCACGATCTAAGTTAGCGTTCTTGTATTGGTAGTCAGTTTCACCAGCACCAACAACAACGTTGTAAAGGTCCTTAACAGTTTCATCAGCAATAATCTTATCTGCCCAATCTGCATTTACAGGACCTACACCGCCCTTTTCACTACCAGTGATTTCTTTCAAATCCTTGGTATCAGCTTCATGAACTTCATCAGCATCAAGAACGTGACCTAATTTTACTTCGTTAATTTGCTTATCGCCACGAATTAAAACTAAAACTTTTTGCCCATCAGCAATGTAAAGAATACTCTTTACGATTCTAGTTGCAGGAACATCTAAGAATTTAGCTAATTTTTCAATAGTATCGCAATCTGGAGTTGCAACCTTAGCTAATTCCTTTGGATCTTCAGGATCTTGTTTAAATGTGTCAATACTCTTAGCCATTTCAAGGTTAGCAGCATAAGTGCCTTTTTCGTTAGTAGCAATGGTATCTTCACCAATTGCAGCTGGAGCTTGAAATTCAGTAGAATTCTTACCACCCATTGTACCTGAGTCAGCAATTACTGGGTGAACTGAAACACCTGCACGTTTGAAAATACGCTTGTAGGCATTTTCTTGATCGTTAAATTGTTCGTCCAATTGATCACGAGTAGCAGCAAAACTGTAACCATCAAGCATTACAAATTCACGACCACGAAGAAGACCAAAACGAGGACGGTTTTCATCACGAAACTTAGTTTGAATTTGGTAAAGAGCCATTGGCATTTGCTTGTAACTCTTCAAATTCTTAGCAATGATTTCTGTGAATGTTTCTTCATGAGTAGGTCCTAACAAACTTTCACGACCGTGACGGTCCTTAAGTTTAAACATTTCTGGACCATATTTCTTGTAACGACCAGATTCTTGCCATAAAGTTGCTGGAAGCAAGTGAGGCATGATCATTTCTGGAACATTGATCTTATCCATTTCTTGTTCAATGATTGATTCAGCCTTACGTAAAACACGGTAACCTAATGGAAGGTAAGCATAAACACCAGCAGTAACTTGACGAATATAGCCACCTCTAATCATCAATTTATGACTTTCTGCCACAGCATCAGATGGTGCTTCCTTTAAAGTTGGCATAAAAAATTTTGATTGACGCATTATTTTTTATAATCTCCTAAAGTAAAAACAAAACTAACTAATTATTTAATGAAATAGCGATAAATATCGTTACCTGTAACTGCAATGATCAAAACTAACAACAGGCCAAAGCCAATTAACTCGACAATAGCCTCATGTTCTTCTGAAATTGGCTTTCCACGAACTAATTCAATTAAGTTCAATAAAAGTTTACCACCGTCTAATCCTGGAATTGGAATTAAGTTTACGATTCCCAAGTTGATTGAGATCATACCCAAGAAAGCTAATACATAAGTAAAGCCCATTTGAGAAACTTGTGAAGTTTGAGAATAAATACCAACAGGACCAGATAATTTATTCAAGCTAAAGTGTCTAAACAAATTACCAACTGCATTAAAAATTAAACCTGTAGTTGAAACAGCTGTATCCCAGCCTCTCTTCAACTTAACACCGGCACTTTCATCACTCTTAGCAACAATACCTATTTGGTAAACTTTTTGCTTTTGAACAGTGCGAACCTTAGGTTTTACTGCAACTGTTCTAGTTGAGCCATTTTTTTCTAATTTAAAGCGTAATTCTTTTCCATTGCTTTGATTAATCTTAGCGGATACTTGATCAAAATTACTGATTTTTTGACCGTTAATCGCAACAATTTTATCGCCAGGCTCAATTTTAGCACTTCTAGCGGGAGAATTAGCTTCAGTAGATCCAATTGTTGTAGTAGCCGGACCAGGAACAGTAAATGTCCAAATTAAGAACACTACAAAACCAAGCAAAATATTCATAAATGGTCCAGCAAAGTTGGTTGCTAATTTTTGCCATACGTTGGCTTGATTGAATTGAGTATCACGAGGAGCAATGATTAATTCGGTACCATTTTTTTCAATGATTGTAGCATCATGGTTTACATGATAAGTAACCGGATCATTTTCATCCCCATTTTCATAGCCTTCAATAATCAAGCTGTCTACCAGGTCGGCCTTTGTTACCTGTACAGGAATTCCTTCAATGGGCATGTCAGATTCAGAAGCATCAATTCGAACTACTTCATTCTTATCATTCAACTGCAAAATCACAGTCATACCTGGATCTAATTTGCTCTCATCATCAGACCCTGCTAAACGAACATATCCACCTAATGGTAGCCAACGAATAGTATACGTCGTAGGATTCCGTCTAATTTGAAAGAGCTTTGGACCCATACCAATAGAAAATTCACGAACAAGAATACCTGACTTTTTAGCTACAATGAAGTGTCCAAATTCATGGACAAAGACAAGTAAGCCAAAGACGACTAAAAAGATTAGTATACCTCTCAATAAAATTCTCCTAATGTACAATACCTAAAATAGCAGCAACAACAGGTAATACGAATAGCATACTATCAAAACGGTCCAAGATACCACCGTGACCTGGTAAGATCTTACCAGAGTCCTTTACACCGTAGAAACGTTTGTATGCTGATTCAACCAAGTCACCCATTTGGCCAATGATTGAGAAGATGAATGCCAAACCAACCATTGATAATTCCGAGACGCCAAATGTAATGTTGAAGTGACTCAAAATTGCTAAATAAATTGCACTAAAAATCAATGCACAAATTACAGCTCCAATAGAACCTTCCCAAGTCTTGTTAGGGCTGATTACTGGCCATAACTTATGCTTACCAATCTTCCGACCGATCATGTACGCACCAATATCGGTTGACCAAACAACCACAAATACATAACCTAACAAAGCTAAACCATTTTGTGGATATGCTCTAATTGCGGCCATGTAGTGGAAGCCTATTCCGATATAAAGTGATGCCAATACATAAACACCAACAT
Source organism: Lactobacillus kitasatonis DSM 16761 = JCM 1039 (assembly GCF_000615285.1). Lineage (GTDB taxonomy): Bacteria > Bacillota > Bacilli > Lactobacillales > Lactobacillaceae > Lactobacillus > Lactobacillus kitasatonis. The sequence goes on from NZ_BALU01000006.1 coordinate 100,906, forward strand.
CATCAAAAGTTGTCTTGTTCTTGGAAAGAACAGTCCAAGTCAAGAAAATCATGACAATGCCATAAAATACACCCAACTTAGTTATATTTGATGGGAATACTTTGAAAAATGAGTCTGGAACAGTCCAGGTCAAAGTTGCAAGTAGAGCTAATACGAAATCAAATGATACTAAAAGTTGTTTCTTCATTAAAAAGATTTCGCTAATACCAACTGCTGCAAAAAGTACAGTCAGCCAGTCCATCCAAAGACCGCCTGCTAATACGATTGGAATAAATAAGATTAAGGCAATAACTGCCGTAATTACACGTTGTTTCATATTAATTAACTATCCGATTCGTCTACCTTACCAAAGCGCCGGTTACGGTGCTTAAATTCATTAACAAATTGTTTTAAATCATCTTCGTCAAAATCGGGCCAATTTTTATCACTAAAAGCCAATTCTGAATAAGCCAACTGCCAAAGCAAGAAATTAGAAATTCTTTGTTCGCCTGAAGTTCTGATCAATAAATCAGGATCTTGGTATTTACCAAAATGACCGGTCATTAAATGATCGGAAATCATTTTTTCAGTAATATCTTCGCTCTTTAGTTCACCAGCTTCAATTAAGCCACCGATTTCTTGCATTGCAGAGGTAATTTCTCTTCTTGAGCCATAATTAAAGGCAAAATTAAGTACTAAACCAGTATTATTGGCTGTTTCTGCCATTGCTCGTTGAACAATTTGATAAGTTTTTTCGGGAAGCTCATCTAGATATCCCATAATGTTGACCTTAACATTATTTTCCATTAAAGTCGGCATATATTTATCAAAAAAGCGTACAGGCAAATTCATCAAGTAAGCTACTTCTTCTTTAGGTCTAGCCCAGTTTTCGGTAGAAAAAGCATACAAAGTTAATACTTTAATACCCAACTTGTCAGCAGCTAAAGTAATGCGTTCAACATTATCCATACCTTCACGGTGACCAACAAAGCGAGGCTTATGGCGTTTTTTAGCCCATCTACCATTACCATCCATAATGATGGCAAGATGATTTAATTCATTATCTTTCTTACTCATGTTTAACCTTGAGTAATTTCCTTACGCTTTTCATCAGCAAGTTGATCAATCTTCTTGGCTGCATCATCAGTAACCTTTTGAACTTGCTTTTCTAAATTGCGTTGTTCATCTTCGGTAATGTCGCCATCTTTTTCTTCTCTCTTCAAAGAGTTCATGGCATCACGACGAACATTTCTAACGGCAATCTTTGCTTCTTCAGCGTACTTACCAACTTCCTTGGCAATTTCTTCTCTTCTTTCACCAGTAAGTTGTGGAATTACCAATCTGATAACCTTACCATCGTTTGCTGGAGTTAAACCAAGGTTTGAAGCCAAAAGTGCGTGTTCAATATCATCCAAACTGTTTTGGTCGTATGGAGTAATCAATAAAACACGTGGTTCTGGAATAGTAATGCTTGACATTTGAGTCAATGGTGTAGGTGCACCGTAGTATTCAACTTGAACGTTATCAAGCAAAGCTGCGTTGGCAACACCTGCACGAATTGAAGCTAACTTCTTTTGATAAACCTTAATAGATTTATCCATATTTTCTTGTGCTTTTTTAATAGTTTCGTTGTTCATTATTTATTACCTCTAATTACAGTACCAATATTTTCACCCAAAACAACCTTCTTAATGTTGCCTTGAGTGTTAACGTTAAATACGATTAATGGAATTTCGGTATCCATTGACAATGAACTTGCAGTTCTGTCCATTACCTTCAAGTTCTTTGAAATCAAATCAAGTTGAGTTAATTCAGTGAACTTAGTTGCTGAAGGATCGGTCTTAGGGTCGGCTGAGTAAACACCGTCAACACCATTTTTAGCCATCAAAATTACATCAGCACCAATTTCAGCAGCACGCAAAGCAGCAGTAGTATCTGTTGAGAAGTATGGATTACCAGTACCACCACCGAAGATTACGACACGACCTTTTTCAAGATGACGCAATGCTCTTCTTCTAATGTAAGGTTCAGCAATTTGTCTCATTTCAATAGAAGTTTGCATTCTAGTAGGAACACCAACTTTTTCAAGACCATCTTGCAAAGCCAAACCATTCATAATAGTAGCAAGCATCCCCATGTAGTCAGCTTGTGCACGTTCCATTCCTAACTTAGCACCAGTTTCACCACGCCACATGTTACCGCCACCACAGACAATACCAATTTCTACGCCTAAATCATGAACAGATTTAATTTCTTTAGCCAAGTGACTAATAACAGTTGGATTAATTCCAGTACCTTTGTCACCAGCCAAGGCTTCACCTGATATTTTTAAAATAATGCGATTATATTTAACTTGACTCATAATGCCCTCCTCTAATAGCTTAAATTATTTTAACATATATAACTATCTAATGTCTTTCAACTAAATAAAGTCAACAAAATTTTATAAAAAAAGAGGAGCACTTACGTACTCCTCCTTTCATACAGTAGTAAAAACTACTTCATTTGTTCACGAACTTCGGCAGCAAAGTCTTCTTGCTTCTTTTCAATACCTTCGCCAACTTCGTAACGAGTGAATGAAACTAACTTAGCGCCCTTGTCCTTCAAGAATTCGCCAACAGTCTTGCTGTCGTCCATGATGTAGTCTTGTGATAATACTGCAAATTGCTTATCAACTTGAGTGTTATCATCAATGAAGCGTTGCATCTTACCAGGAATAATTCTGTCCCAGATCTTTTCTGGCTTACCTTCTTCTTTAAGTTCAGCCTTGATGTCTTCCTTAGCCTTAGCTAAAACGTCATCAGTCAATTGCTTTGCTGAACCGTAAACAAGGTGTGGTAATGGCTTCTTGTGTACCAACGCACGACTTTCGTTATCTTGGTCGATCTTGTGGTTCATCAATGCCAATTGTTCAGTGATGAAGTCATCATCTAATTCATCTGGTGAGATAACTTTAGGCTTCATAGCAGCAATGTGCATTGCTAAGTGCTTAGCAGTTGCAGCGTCAGCACCTTCTAAGACAGTGATAACACCGATTTGGCCACCGTTATGTTGGTAAGCACCAAATTCTTGGTCATCGTTCTTCTTTTCCAATGCGAAACGACGTAAAACAATCTTTTCACCAATAGTAGCAGTTGCGTCAACAAATGCTTGTGATAAAGTCTTGCCGTCTTCCATTTTTAATTCGCTAGCTTCTTCGGCGTTAGCAGGCTTACCTTCAGCGATAGTCTTAGTTACGTCCTTTACTAAGTTAACGAATTTTTCGTTTTGAGAAACGAAGTCAGTTTCTGAGTTGACTTCAGTAATAGCTGCTACGTTACCAGCAACGTAAACACCAGTTAAACCTTCAGCTGCAACACGGTCTGCTTTCTTAGCAGCCTTAGCCATACCCTTATCGTGAAGGTATTCAATGGCCTTGTCCATGTCACCGTCAACTTCTACCAATGCCTTCTTAGCGTCCATAACGCCGGCACCGGTACGTTCACGTAATTCCTTAACTTGCTTTGCAGTAATTGCCATTAATATGTCCTCCTACAGAACTAACAGTAAAAACTAGTCTTCTGGGTTTTCTTCAGCGCTAACGATTTCGTCTGAACCATCAGCATTTTCTTTGAAATCTACTTCAACAGTTTCGTCATCTTGACCTTGCTTGCCTTCAACGATAGCGTCTGCCATAGCACCTGCGATTAAGCGGATAGCACGGATAGCGTCATCGTTTGAAGGAATAACAACATCAATAGGATCTGGATCGGTGTTAGTGTCAACCATAGCTACAACTGGGATACCCAAAATGTTAGCTTCGTGAACAGCGATCTTTTCCTTCTTAGGATCTACTACGAACAATACGTCTGGGATTCTTGCATGTCTTCGATACCGCCTAAGAATCTTTCAAGCTTTTCCATTTCCTTAGTTAAAAGAGCAACTTCCTTCTTTGGTAATACATCGAAGGTACCGTCTTGTGACATTTCCTTTAATTGCTTTAATCTTCTAACACGGCTTTGAATAGTGGTCCAGTTAGTCAAAGTACCACCTAACCAACGTTGGTTTACGTAGTATTGACCTGCACGAGTTGCTTCTTCAGCAATTGAGTCTTGAGCTTGCTTCTTAGTACCTACAAACAAGAATACGCCGCCGTCTTGTGCAACAGCCTTCATAAAGTTGTAAGCATCATCTAACATCTTGATAGTTTTTTGCAAGTCAATGATGTAGATACCATTTCTTTGAGTGAAAATGTAAGGAGCCATCTTTGGGTTCCATCTTCTAGTTTGGTGACCGAAGTGGACACCAGCTTCAAGCAATTGCTTCATTGTAACAACGTCTGCCATATTTAAATTCCTCCTATGGTTTTAAATCCTCTCAAGCGTTCATTTCATCATCTAACCACTACCTAGGGCACCACGATGATGATCGCTCTTGATGTGTTTTCTACTTATGCTTAAACAGCATACTCGACTATTTTACAAAATTTTATTCAATCTGACAAGACTAAAACTTAATATTATGTTCACGCAAGAATTTTTCTTTCCAGCTGCGTGAATGATGCTTAAACCAATACTCTCTCTTGAGTGCCAATCTTTTATCATCAAATTGTTCATGGTAAATCATCCGTACTGGTCGTCTAGCTTTAGTATACTTAGCACCCTTACCTTCATTATGCATTTTTAAACGGTGCTCAAGATCGTTCGTAAAGCCGCCATAAAAACTACCATCATTACAAAGCAATATATAAAAGTAATATTTACCTTTTGCATCGTGCTTTGCTCGATCTTCATCGGTCTCACGCACAATTCTTTGAATAAGCGGTTGAAACTCACCATTTTGACCATGAACTTCAATTGCATCCCTCAACTCAGTGCCATCAGTTCCAGTATGTTTAACAGCTTCAACAATAATTAAATTTGTATTCTCGCCACGATGAGAAACAAAAGGTTGAACCATTTTCACGCTCAAGTCATATTTCATACAGTAGTAGCATATTTCACCTAATCTCTCAGGTCGATGCACCATAAACATTTTTCCCTTCATTTTAAGAAGGCCACTTGCTACGGCAATAATTTGTTCCAAATCGATTAGTAATTCATGACGTGCGATTGCCTTTTTTCGATCTGGATTAACCTCATGACCCTTTGGTGCTTTAAAATAAGGAGGGTTTACAGTTACTACATCATAACTATCTTTATGCAAAAATTTAGGTGCATTTAAGACATTATCCTTATAAACTGAAATTCGATTCTCCATATCGTTTAATTCAATCGAACGCACAGCTTGAGAATAAATTTCATCTTGAATTTCAATTGCATCATAATGTGCTCGGTTAAAATAAGCCATATAAATAGTTGCGGCACAGTTACCCGCACATAAATCTGCTACTTTATCCTTATCGCGAATTAATCCTTTAGCCCAATATGCTAATAATAAGGTATCCATTGAAAAACTAAAGGCCGTTTTATCTTGGATAATTCGCAAATTATCACTGTACATATAATCGATTCGTTCATTATCTTTAAGCTCAACCATAAAAATATTTGCCTTTCTCGTCTATCTATTTTTATAATAACTTAACTTAATTGGAGGACAAAATGTTTTATAAAATTATTCGCCCCATCGTTCGTTTCATCGTTTGGGTGTTAAACGGACACTTGCATATTCATCACAAAGATCGTTTACCAAAAGGAAATTACATTCTAGTTGCGCCTCACCGCACTTGGTGGGAACCACTTTTATTCGCTCTTGGCGCCAGTCCAATGGAATTCATGTTCATGGCGAAAATTGAATTATTCAAAAATTCAGTTTTGCGCTTTATCCTAAATCATGCCCATGCATTCCCAGTTGACCGTAAAAATCCAGGTCCATCTGCTTTAAAAATTCCAGTTAAAGGATTAAGAAAAGGTGATCTATCATTAATCATCTTCCCATCTGGAACTAGACACTCAGCCGAATTAAAAGGTGGTGCTCTAGTAATTTCCAAGATGTCTAAAAAGCCAATGGTTCCGGTAGTTTACCAGGGTCCATTAACTTTTAAAGGTTTATTGAAAAGAAAGCCAATGGAAGTTAACTTCGGCAATCCAATTACGATTGATAAAAAGACTAAGTTAACTCACGAAAATGAACAAATTATTTATAAGCAATTAGAAGATGCTTGGAATAAACTGGATGATGAACTAGACCCCAATTTCCACTATGTAGCTAAATAACATCAATGCTCAGTTAATGGTTAAATTTTTAAACTATGATCATTAGCTGAGTATTTTTTATTGCATAAATTTTTTAGTGTTAAAATAAATAACTAGGTTTGATAATTATTGGAGGAAAGATAATTGTTAGAAAAAACATTTTACAAAATGATGCTTAGCAAGTCCTTCCCTTTTCCCGTTAAAGTAACCTACTGGGACGGTAAAAGCGAAGTCTATGGTAATGGTACTCCTGAAATCGAAATCGTCTTTAACGAAAAAATTCCTATGAGTGACATTACTAGAAATGCTTCACTCGCACTTGGTGAAGGATACATGGATAAAAAGATTGAAATCTATGGGGATATTCAAAATTAATTTTTGGTGCTTACGAAAGTGCCGACAGTTTCATGCGTTCTTCAAAGTTCCGCAAATTCTTACCAAAACAAAAGCACACTGAAAAGCAAAGTGAAGAAGACGTACAAAGTCACTATGACATTGGTAACGACTTCTACAAGTTATGGCTTGATCCTACTATGACTTATTCTTGTGCTTACTTCGAAGATGGCAACGAAAATGATCTTGAACAAGCACAAATTGCTAAAGTTCACCACATTTTAAATAAATTAAACCCACAAAAAGGCAAGACTTTACTCGATATCGGTTGTGGTTGGGGTACATTGATGCTCACTGCTGCTAAGGAATATGGTCTTAAGGTTACCGGTGTTACATTGAGTGAAGAACAATACAAATTAGTACAAAAGCGTATCTACGATGAAAACTTGCAAGATGTAGCTGAAGTTAGACTTGAAGACTACCGTGAACTTGGTGATCAAACCTGGGATTACGTAACTTCAGTTGGTATGTTTGAACACGTAGGTTCAGAGAACTTACCTAAATACTTCCAAGACGTTTACAAGTACTTAAACAAAGATGGTATTGCTTTGATCCACGGTATTACTCGTCAACAAGGTGGTACTACTAACGCCTGGATTAACAAATACATCTTCCCAGGTGGTTACATTCCAGGTTTGCAAGAAATTGTTGGCGATATCGTTGACAGTGGTTTGCAAATTACTGATATGGAAACTCTTCGTCGTCACTACCAAAGAACTCTTGAAATTTGGGACAAGAACTTTAATGCAGTCCGTGACCAAGTTGAAGCTAAGATGGGCGAACGTTTCACTCGTATGTGGGACATGTACTTAAATGCTTGTGCTGCTTCATTTGAATCAGGCAACATCGATGTTATCCAATACTTGCTTACCAAGGGCCCTTCCGGTAAGAACTTACCAATGACTAGAAATTACATGCTTAAGTAATTTAAAAATATTAACAGACCTGCATTAGATGCA